>NZ_LXYR01000001.1:0-9383 GCF_001650195.1 Phormidesmis priestleyi BC1401
TTAAGTGCTATTATGACTTCCAAACTATGCAATTGTCTTGGTTCTGGCGGAAAAGTTCGCTTCACTTTCGCGTCGCTCTCCTTCACCGCTTAATGAATATAACAGTACGGAGAGAAAGGTGTCAACACCTAAAGACAAGTTTTTTCTATAAAACCTCCGAAGCCTTTATGGTGAGAAGGCTTCAGAAAAATTAGCTCCTTCAGACTTGTCAAAGATTCAAGAGATTAGGGCTTTTATCTTTCGTCTTTCCCTCACTTACTCGCTTCACTCTGTCTAGACCGCTTAGTAGCGATTCCTGTAATGCTTCGGTTAATGATTGGGCAGTCAACTTATCAGTCGGCTGACGGTACTGTTCAGTGTGAAGAGAGGGACTGATGTAAACAAAGACGTTAGATCTTGCAGAAGCGGTAGGACTGTAGTAAAGAGAGATTGGGATAATCGAAATTGGTTGAGGTGAGGTTACCTCGGCTTGCAGCACTAAACGAGCTAACCCTGTTTTAAGGGAACGTAGGGGCTGATCGCGGACAATACCGCCTTCAGGGAAGATGACTAGCTTTTTGTGGTTGTGGAGCACCTTGATCGCTGTACGCATACTGGAAACCGTAGGACGCACTGGGTCAACCGAAAAACCTCCTAGATGTCCAAGAAGCCAGCCTTGAATACCCGTCATCTGATCTGATCTAGACATATATCTGAGAGGTTCTGTGCTTAACAGAGCAAGTATTAGAGAATCCCATCGGCTGAAATGCTTGGATGCGAAAACAGCCGGGCCTATTTTGGGAAGATTTTCGCGACCCATGATCGTAATCTTTCCAAAGTAGAGATGCATGAATGCACGATGGATGGGAACGATCGACCAGTAGAGCCAAGGAGAGACTTTGGCGGATTCAGACACGGTTAATTGCCTAGAGTTTTAGTGGTAAGGATTTGAGGGGGTATAGCGTCGGAAGAGTAGAGGAGATCTACTTCAACAGAGCGCTGATCGCCCGGTTTCAAATTTAGCGTAATCGAAGGTTGCCCTTGCTGCCCTTTATGTTTAGCGGGGTGGATATGGCGAGTTTGAGACGCAAACCATCCGAGCTAGATTTTAAGACATAAGGAAATTGCGGTTTAATTGGAGTCCCGACCGATCGAGCTTCGACTTCGCTCAGGCTTCAACTCTCAGATAGTGGGTTAAGTAAAGTCGAAATCCACGGACGATGCAGCGAGAGATTCTATGTTTCGCGCAAGTCTCCAACTAATTTCCAATCAGAAAAGGTAGCGGCTTGACCGCAGCGCTGATAATTTTCGTCTAAGACATCCCAAAGGATCACATCTTCGATCCAAAAACGTTGCCCAGTGCTAGAGATGCGGATGCCTCGGTAGTTGCGGATATAACCGTGAGATTTGGCTTCTAACAAGAGGCGATCGCGCTCGATCTGTTCGACAGGCTCTGCCGATCGTCGAGAAGGCAGTTGGGTGAAAGAATCCCAGTCAAACTGCCACAACGCTAGAGCTTGAGCATTGCCATAGTTGAAGATGGGATCAGATTCAGTTCCGTGAGAAACCACCACAAAAGGAGCTTCAAAGAGCGATTGGGCTGGTTCTTCAACAGAACCTGTAATCAGCGGCGTTTCTGTCCAGTGTTGAAAACTTTTGATTAAGCGCTGGCTGTGACGGATCACAGATTCTTGCTGCCAAGGCTGGTCAGTCATTTAGAGAAATGTTTCTCGCAGGCAGTGTCGCAGACGGGATAGGCGGTTTGATAAGTGCTGGGTCGTCGCCCGAATAAAGCGTATCGATTGTCACGGACCTGTTCATAAACGCGATCGCCCATCCATTTAACTCCGGGCAAACTCTGGTAAGCGGTGACAAACACTCCGCCAAATGGCAAGATGCGACCAATTGCTTCGGCGGCGCTGCTGCCTTGCCAACGGTGATCGAGATGGTCATTATCGATGAGAATCATGCCCATCTCACAATCTTGAGCCGTGATGCTGTAGCGATCGAGTCCCGCTTGATCCTGCATCGGGAGATATTGGAAGCGATCGCCCTTATCTAAAGTTTCGAGTAACTGCACCAGGTTGGAGCAAAGGTTGCACTGTCCGTCATAGATTACTGCGTAAGTCATTTGGTGGTGATAAAAATCTCATCTTTCTCTACTTTACAAAACGCTGACGGATACGACCCACAAAGATATCCACTTCGGGTAGTTTGAGACGACTGGCAACGAGTGCAAAGACTCCCAAGCCGACGAGACCCGATAGGCTGAGTTGCCCAATCAGAATGAGTAGCCCATTCGTTCCTAAAAATCTCTGAGAGGCGAGAAGAGTACCCCAACTGGCAAGACCTGCAAACCCACTTCCGATCGCTAATCCCGCTAATGGAAACGCCCATTCTTTGAGAGGCAATCCATTCAACTTGCGATCGAGAAACCACAAAAGCGCGATCATTGAGATGACATTTACAGACACCGTGGCTAAAACCAATCCTGGTAGACCTAGCGGCTTGATCAAAATAAAGTCAAAAAGAGCGTTGAGAAAGATGTTGACAATGCTAATGCGAAACGGCGTTTCTCCATCTCCTAGAGCGTAGAAGACACGAACCAAAACATCGCGACCGAGGTAGACAAACATGCCGATCGCATACGCCATCAAGACCACGGCGACTAAATTAGAATCCCCTAATTTAAATTCGCCTCGCTCGTAGACGACTCGCACGATCGGAGTTGCCAACGCGATAATCAGAGCACTTATCGGCAACATAGCGATCGCAGTCAACAACAATCCTTGTCGAATACGCGTTTTCAATTCTGCCCAATCGCTAGGGTCAGACAGCCGAGAAAAGACGGGCAAAAACGGCACCAAAATCATGTTTGAGAGAATGCCGAGAGGCGTTTGCACGAGCAGATTTGCATAATCTAATGCCGAGACCGCCGCACCTGGATTGGGTAAGAATGACGTGAAAAACATATCTGTGTAGACGTTGATTTGCAGCATTCCAGACGCAAATAGAGCGGGAGCCATGACCTTCATCACGTCTTTAACTCCAGAGTGTTTGAAGTCAAATCCCAATCGCAGTCTACTTAAACCCGCTTTATGCTGTGCCCATACTTGGACTAGCCACTGCAAAATTGTGCCGATCAGAGCTGCCCACGCTAAGACAATCCCTCCAAGCGCCGCGTATTCAGATTGTCCAATCTTGTCTCCTAAAGTCAGCGCGAGGGCACCGATTCCCACGACGATCGTCACACTCGACAGCAGCGGACTCACCGACGGCAACCAATACAAATCTGCGGCATTGAGCGTTCCAAACCCGATGCCGATCATGCCTGCAAACCAGACGATCGGAGCCATGATCCGCAATTGCTGAATGGCGATGTCTCGAACTTCCATTCCGTGGGCGGTTTGGTGCAGTCCTGGCGCGATCGCGTCAATGCACTGAGGGGCAAGCGCCATTAAGACTAAAGTGACTACAAGCAGAACGCCGCCGACCAGCGTCGAAACCGTTTCGACTAGGGGCGCAGATTCTGCTTTATCTCGTTTAGCCAGCGCACTCACCATCGCACTGTGAAACGGTCCATTAATTCCTCCCAGCAAAATCAGGAAAAAGCCCGGAATGATGCTGGAATATTGGTAGGCTCCATACGCCGCTTTTGTGCCAAAGGCAGCCGCGATCGCGACTTGACGAACCAATCCAAAAACTTTACTGATCAAAGTGGCGATTGCCACAATTCCGGCAATGCCTGCCAGAGAGCGAGAAGGTTTGGACGATTCAGACACAGGGACTCGTGGGATAAATGACTCCCATACATTTAATCATCTTTGGTCAGGAGAGCCGAGAAGAAAGAAAGACAGAATAGAATAGCCTTCAGATTCTAAGCTTGCGGAGAAAGCGGTGAAGCACAAATTTTGGTCTTGGATTTTGGGATTGATCACGATCGGATTACTAGGATCGGTGACCGCCTGTGAGTTACCGCAAGTGAGTGCAGAAGATCGGCTATTTTTGCCCTTATCGCTGGAGTTTTTAGGGGCATACACGATGCCCAAGACGACCTTCAAAGACACCTTAGTTGGGGGATTGTCGGGACTCACTTACGATCGTCCAAAAGATCTCTTTTACGCCGTTTCGGATGATCGCTCCGATCGTGCCCCCGCTCGTTTTTACACGCTGAAGCTAGAACTCGACTCGGCTAAACCGTCGCTCAAGCAAGTTTTGGTGCAAGATGTCACGATTCTGACGCAAGAAGATGGACAGCCGTTTGCAAAAAACACGATCGACCCCGAAGGAATCGCCCTCTCGTCACGAGAATCCGTTTTTATCTCTAGTGAAGGAGTCGTTCATGATGGAGTGCCGCCATTTATTGGAGAATTTGACCTCAAAACAGGTCAACTGCGGCGCAAACTTCCAATTCCAGAAGCATTTTTGCCAGATACCGACAGCCCGCTTCAGTCGCGAGGCGTGCAAGACAACTTGGCGTTTGAATCGCTGACGCTGAATGCACAAGCGGCAAGTATGAAAGGGTCTGAGCCATTTCGACTCTTTACGGCTACCGAATCGTCGCTTGTACAAGATCAGGAGTTATCCGACCCAAAACAAGGAGCGAAAAATCGTTTTCTGCATTACTTAGTTGAAAACGATCGTGCCACTGTGATTTCAGAACATCTCTATCAGTTAGACCCTAAACCTACCTACGCTATTGAGCACGGATTGAGTGAGATGGTTGCGATCGACCAAGCGGGACATTTTCTCAGCTTAGAGCGATCGTTTGGGCTGCAAGGATTTCAGATCAAGATTTTTCAAGCTGTGAGCGGAGGAGCGACCGACATTTCGACGATCGAGAGTTTGCGTGACTCAAAAGGCATCGCCCCCATTCGCAAAAGACTCGCAAAAGACTTAAACGAGTTAGACCTTTCATTAGATAACCTGGAAGGAATGACGATCGGACCTCGCCTTCCCGATGGTTCTCAAAGTGTTGTCTTGGTCAGCGATGATAACTTCAACCCTCTGACGCAAGTGACTCAATTTTTGCTCTTTAAATTGAAAGGGAAGACGTAATCTCACGCTTTAGAATACTTTTAGACACTTTCAACGCTGTGCAACTTTATCCAGTCACCCGATTTAATTCATGACTCATTCCACTGACATTACATCCTTGCTTCGCTTAATGGCAGCCGATTTTAGCAATCAAGACCAAGCTTTTGAGAATCCGCCCTTTTATGCTCACATTCGCGTCTGTATGCGTCCTTTGCCGATCGAGCTATTGTCAGGAGCCAGTCTTTTTCTAGAACAAGCCTATGACTATATGCTCAATGACCCCTATCGAATGCGCGTTCTAAAGTTTGTCGAAAAGGATGGACACATTGAGATTGAGCATTATCAAGTGCGAGATGAAGCGAAGTTTTATGGTTCGTCTCGCGACCCAGAACGTCTGCAAACCCTGACGATCGACCAACTTGAAAAAATGACTGGCTGTGGAATGATCGTCGAATGGACAGGGCAGAGCTTTAAAGGGCGAGTGGAGCCAGGAAAAGCCTGTATCGTAGTTCGCAAAGGTCAGACGACTTATTTAGATAGCGAATTTGAGATCGATGACCAGCGATTATTGAGTCTCGATCGAGGCAGAGACCCTGAAACCGATGAGATGGTCTGGGGTTCTGTCGCAGGACCCTTTCATTTTGTGCGACGAGCAAGTTTTGCCGATGAAGTGAAAAGTTAAGAGCAGGGGTTATCTAGGTAATGTCAGGGTTAAAGAATTATTCCTTTAGATAGTTGTAAGCTCTTCAGCCTCTGAAACGTAATCCCTGACACCTAAACCCCGTTCCCAAAACTCTTAATCCACAGAGTCCCCAAACCTGATAGATTTGGCAAAGTATTCGCGAAGATATAGCAGATGAAAGTCCTAGTTATTGGTGGTGATGGCTATTGCGGTTGGGCGACAGCGCTCTATTTGTCGAATCGAGGTCATGAAGTCGCAATCTTAGACAGTCTCGTGCGGCGACACTGGGACATGGAACTGTGCGTTGAAACCCTCACCCCGATCGCGCCCATTCAGCAGCGGCTTCAGCGTTGGCACGGCATAACAGGCAAATCGATCGAGCTGTTTATCGGCGACATCACCAACTACGAATTTCTCAGCAAAGCGCTGCACAAGTTTGAGCCAGAGGCGATCGTCCACTTTGGAGAACAGCGATCGGCTCCGTTCTCCATGATCGATCGTGAACATGCCGTTCTCACCCAAGTCAACAACGTGGTCGGCACGCTGAATCTGCTCTACATCATGAAAGAGAGCTTCCCCGATTGTCACCTGGTCAAATTAGGGACGATGGGCGAATATGGCACGCCCAACATCGATATCGAAGAAGGCTACATCACGATCGAGCATAACGGTCGCAAAGATACGCTGCCCTACCCCAAACAGCCGGGTAGTATGTATCACCTTAGCAAGGTGCATGACTCGCACAATATCCACTTCGCCTGCAAAATCTGGGGCTTGCGCGCTACAGACCTCAACCAGGGCGTGGTTTACGGCGTTCTCACCGAAGAGACAGGCATGGATGAACTGCTGATTAACCGTCTCGACTACGATGGCATATTTGGCACGGCGCTAAACCGTTTTTGCATTCAAGCCGCTATCGGGCATCCGCTCACGGTCTACGGCAAAGGCGGGCAGACCCGCGGATTTTTAGACATTCGCGACACCGTGCGCTGTGTTGAACTGGCGATCGCCACCCCCGCGAATGCTGGAGAGTTTCGCGTCTTCAACCAATTTACTGAACTGTTTAGCATTAGCGACTTAGCGGCAATGGTGCAAAAAGCTGGCAGTACAGTCGGTTTAAACGTTGAAGTCAAGAGCTACGACAATCCTAGAGTTGAGAAAGAAGAACACTATTTCAACGCGAAAAACACAAACTTGTTAAATCTGGGATTACAGCCTCACTACCTGTCTGACTCGCTGTTAGACTCACTGCTGAATTTTGCAGTTAAATATAAGGATCGCATCGATGATTCGCAAATCCTGCCTAAAGTGACGTGGAAACGCTAACACATGAACCTTCGAGTTTTGATCTTGCTGCTGACAACGGTTCTACCGGGATTAGGAGCGATGGCAATTAGCACGTTTTATCTGTTTCCTGAGTGGGCGGCATTAGATAAAAGCTATCGAAACTATGAAAGACTTGCCGCGACGGGTGCAAATATACGAGACCTGTCGATCGCAGAGTCGGCAGAAGTGAGACACCGCATCAACTGTTTTGCAGAAGGAATAGGCGTTTTAGTCGGGGGTGTGATTGTGGCGATCGGCGTACATGGATGCACACTCCCTAAGCAGCCGTAACCGTTTTATTGTTCATCATCTTCATTTATGCGAATCGCTTTATTTACTGAGACGTTTCTTCCTAAAGTTGATGGCATTGTGACTCGGTTACGTCACACGGTTGATCATCTTCAGCGCTTGGGTGATGAAGTCTTGATTTTCTCGCCAGATGGAGGGCTAACCGAGCATAAAGGAGCCAGAATTTACGGAGTGTCTGGGTTTCCACTGCCTCTTTATCCAGAGTTGAAGTTGGCGCTGCCTCGTCCGGCGATCGGAGAAGAACTTGAGCGCTTCCAACCCGACATTATTCACGTCGTCAATCCTGCCATTCTCGGTCTAGCTGGGTTATTTTATGGCAAAACTCTCAATATTCCTCTCCTGGCTTCCTATCACACTCACCTTCCTCAATATCTTCAGCACTATGGGTTAGGCGCGTTAGAAGGGCTGCTCTGGGAGTTGCTCAAAGCAGGACATAATCAGGCAGAGTTAAATTTATGCACTTCAACCGCAATGGTGCAAACCCTCACTGAGCACGGAATTGAGCGAGTTGACCTATGGCAGCGCGGCGTTGATACTGAAACCTTTCAGCCCGATCTTGCCAGTCTGGAGATGAGAAATCGGCTCAGTTTAGGGCATCCCGAAGATCCGCTATTGCTCTATGTCGGTCGCTTAGGTGCAGAAAAAGAAATCGAGCGCATCAAGCCAATTTTAGAAGCCATTCCCAATGCCAGACTCGCTCTCGTTGGTGACGGACCCAATCGCCAAACGTTAGAAAAATATTTTGCAGAGACGCGCACTCATTTTGTCGGCTATCTAGGCGGTCAAGAATTAGCGGCTGCCTTTGCCTCTGCGGATGCGTTTGTCTTTCCCTCTCGCACCGAGACATTGGGATTAGTCTTATTAGAAGCAATGGCAGCAGGATGTCCTGTAGTAGCGGCTCGATCGGGCGGCATTCCCGACATTGTAGAAGATGGAGTAAACGGCTATTTATTCGATCCGAACGATGAACAGGGCGCGATCGTGGCAACTCAACATCTTCTATCGAATCAAGAAGAACGAGAAACGTTGCGTCGCAATGCTCGACAAGAAGCCGAACGCTGGAGTTGGTCAGCCGCAACTCGCCAACTGCAAAGCTATTATCGAATGGTCGTTGCGAGCCGATCGCTGTCAGCCGCTGCATAAGTTTGCCCATGATTGTGATGAATGCCGTCGCCTCAATACTGTAGACGTACAGAAATTAGCGGCGGAAGCGACCGAACGTGAAGCGCCAAAGTGTGAGTGTGAGCAGGAGAGTTAGCAGAAAGGGAAAGGCGAAGAAGCCTGCAACAAAGCAGATAACAAGCTGCCATTTACCTTGCTGGGCAAATTTGACAAAAGACTTTATCCACCTAGGCAACGTCCAGGCTTCTAGAGGAAGATTGAGTTCTTGAAAGATTAAGGTTGCGGCTTGTCCGGCTGCAAAGCCTTCTTTAACTCGACCACAAGCTTGGTAAAGTTGGGCTAGAGATTGAAGAGATTGAGCTTCACCATGACGATCGCCTAATTCACATTTGATTGCCAAGGATTTTTCCTGTAAGTTGATCGCTTTCCCGTACTGTTTAAGTCGAGCATACGCAATGCCGAGACTGCCGAGGGATTTCGCTTCTCCACCCCGATCACCAATTTCGCGTTTGATGTCGAGGGACTGTTGATGAAACTCGATCGCGCGTTGATATTGCCCCAAGGACTGATACGCATTGCCGAGACTGCCGAGGGATTTCGCTTCTCCACCCCGATCACCAATTTCGCGGGCAATGTCACCGTGCTGCTGATGAAACTCGATCGCGCGTTGATATTGCCCCAAGGACTGATACGCATTGCCGAGATTGCCGAGGGATTTCGCTTCTCCACCCCGATCACCAATTTCGCGTTTGATGTCGAGGGACTGTTGATGAAACTCGATCGCGCGTTGATATTGCCCCAAGGACTGATACGCATTGCCGAGACTGCCGAGGGATTTCGCTTCTCCACCCCGATCACCAATTTCGCGGGCAATGTCACCGTGCTGCTGATGAAACTCGATCGCGCGTTGATATTGCCCCAAAAAAAA
>NZ_LXYR01000001.1:10357-275582 GCF_001650195.1 Phormidesmis priestleyi BC1401
CCACCCCGATCACCAATTTCGCGGGCAATGTCACCGTACTGCTGATGAAACTCGATCGCGCGTTGATATTGCCCCAAGGATTGATACGCATTGCCGAGACTACCGAGGGAGTTCGCTTCTCCACCCCGGTCACCAATGTCGAGGGCAATGTCACCGTACTGCTGATGAAACTCGATCGCGCGTTGATATTGCCCCAAGGATTGATACGCATTGCCGAGACTACCGAGGGAGTTCGCTTCTCCACCCCGGTCACCAATGTCGAGGGCAATGTCGAGGGACTGTTGATAAAGCTCGATCGCGCGTTGATATTGCCCCAAGGATTGATACGCATTGCCGAGATTGCCGAGGGAGGCAGCTTCTCCACACCGGTCACCAATTCGCAAAAATAATTGTTGAGCCTGCTCGTGAGCTTTGATCGCCGCTCCGTACTGTCCCAACGATCGATCGATGTTGCCCAGTCGTGTCCATGCCCATCCGAAATCTTTGACTTCTTCCTCATTGTTTGCTTGCCACTGCTGAGTCAGTTGCTCATAGATGGGCACAAGTTTAGTGTAGTAACCCTGACGATTCAAGATGTCCACACAAGTCGCCATTACCCGATACGCTTCGGCATAGTGCCCCAGTTCGCAGAGATGATAAAAGGCTTCTAGTTGCTCGCGGCAGTCTTCAAAGTTGCCCGTCCAAGGCTTACGATTGTTCCAGAAAAACTCGATCGCTCTCTCATGCCCGCTCTCTAACTCTTTCTGCTTTCGTGCACCCTGCTGCAAATATCGCTGAATCAATGGCAAAAACTCAAACCGCCCACTCTCTCCCTGGCGCGATTCCTGCAAAAATGACCATCGCGCCAGCTTCCGCAACTCTGCCAGCGTCACCGTCTCATCGACCATCCCCTGCGCTACGTCTAGCCCAAACCGATGCCGCAACACGCTCGATCGCCATAATAACGACTGCAACCACGGTGGATCGAGTTGGGCAAAACTACGATCTAAAATCGCCCCCACACAAGCTTCTGGATCACCCCGGTGCAGTTCCTTCACCTCATAGAGCATCGACGCATCATCTTGCTGCAATCGATAAATCGTGGCAGGTTCATAATCCGCTAAATGCTCTCGCTTCAACAAACTCGCCGCCAACTGCAACAGTAACGGGTGCCCATCCGCCGCCTGCACAAACTTTTTCAAATCTTCGTCCGATCCTTCAATTTGCTGCGACTGCAACAACGCTATCCCTTGAGCGATCGTGAGTCCCTGCACCGATTCCCATCGCCAAGTCGCCGTCGGCAACTCTAATTGATACTGACTGGTGAGCAAAATTGTGCCGCCGCCGCCACTTCCCAACCACTCTGCCAAAAATGCACCATAAGGCTGCCAAAGTTCTGAAGACTGAAACAGCGTCTCCAGATTATCCAACACCAGCAGATAGCGCGATTCTCTCAGCAAATTCAGCGATTTAATTACCAACTCATCAGGCGAATCTCGTTCATATAACTCCCGCACTTGAGCATATTTTTCTACTCCAAGTAATGTCTCAATCAACCACCGTCCAAAAATGGCAAACGGCGCAGGTTCCTTAAAATTTGCCCACAGTTTTTGCTTAAATCCGGCTGCATCTTGATAGACCCGCGCTGCCAGTGCAGATTTGCCATAGCCACCCGCTGCATACAAGCCCACCAACCGAATCTGAGACTCTGCAAAATAACCTTTCAAGACAGCTTCTTGAGATCGCGTCTGCCAGCGCTCTTCGATAATCAGCGGCAATCCACGATCGATAGCGGTGCTGAGTGCTTTTGGTCGTTGCTGATAATTGATCGTCTGAGTGATGTTGCCCACCGTAATCGTCTGCGCGGTGACATCAGAAAACGCAGATATGCTAGGGGAAGGATTGTCAGGCATAGAGGGCTAAGTTGAAAAGCGGTAGGGGGATGAATTACTGTTCTTGCGTCAAGTTGCCGAGCGTAATATTTTCAGCTTCAACAGCCTTTAGCATTGTCATGTCACTGGGTTCTGCAGATTTTTGCGTCATATCCTTCGCTTCCAAACTACCCCTTACTTTCAAATCTGTCGCCATTTCCATCTTTCCAAGCGGCTTCGAGTTTTGAAGCGCGATCGCAAGCTGCCGAATCTCTTCTGCAAAGTCCGGCGCATATTTCATTTCCTCCCCTAGATAAACCACTAATGGTTGAGCCGATTCCGGAGTTTTCTCTGTCTCGATCGTTGCCAGGGTTCGTTCTACCTGCTTATTGCCTTGAAACCGAGCCGCGATCTTGTCCCACAAACTCGTCACCAACTTCTTGCCCGCCTCACCCGCCGTTCCCTCAGTGAACTTCATCAGCAGCAGAGTTGCGATCGTTGCAGCGGTAATTGGATCTGACATAATTTATGGATGTAAAAAACAGCACTCTCCTTGTAGCGCAGAATTCTATCTTTGTGTATGAATTCAATGACGCTTTAACAATTTGATGTTTTCTTCACACCATCAAAGGGATTGTTACCTCCATCAAAGCCTTTGTTATCAATGTCAAAGCGATTGTTACCCGTGTCAAAGCAATTGTTACCCGTGTCAAAGCAATTGTTACCCGTGTCAAAGCAGTTGTTACCGATAACAAAGCCATTGTTACCAACGTCAAAGCGATTGTTACCAGCGTCAAAGCATTTGCTGAGGAACATGAATGTATTAAAGTGCAACTTCTCGCCCTCACCCTAGCCCTCTCCCCAAGGAGAGGGGACAAGACTTTAACTCGCTTCTCCCTAGCAGGGCTGATTAGTTGTCACCAGACAAAATCTCCACGCTTGAGTCTTTGTTCAGCATCCAATGATGTCTGAGAGAATGTCTGGAACGTCTCTTTGCTGCGTTGCTCACCCGCCCCGGAATGCAGGTAGCTTCGCAAGTGCCTTCGGCAACGGGGCTAGCTTTGCGAAGTCCCTTGAGGGACTGAATGCCTTAACCTCTCGTCCAGTCCCTTCAGTGGACTTCGCACCGTTAGACCGTGATTTTCAATCACAGGCGGGTCATGCTATCAACGACTCCTTTCCAGACATTCTCTTAGGGCAATGTGAGACCTCTCTTCGCTGCGATCGCGTCCCGCCCCGGATCGGAAGCTTTCAAGCCCAGCCTAGAGTTGAATGGTGTTTTTGTCGTGCAACTCCTCTATTTGAATGAGAGAACCAGTCCCGATCGCGATGTTGAACTTCATCAGCGATCGATTAACTTGATATCCCGGCAATACTCGAACAATTTGATATTCAGTCGTCAAATCACTCGTGCCATCCCATTTGAGTAATGCCAGTTGATTAGACGCAATCTCACTCAGTTGTGAAACGAAGTCTTCGATGCTGTCACTCACATCAAGAAAAATGCCAGATGATATGAAAATATAACGCTCTTGCAAATCCAATGTAACGCTGGCTCGATATCGTTTCTGCGTCGAGAGATTCAACTCAATGGTGAACGAAATCGAGCTAGGCACGATCGTCCTAACTCCCATGTTGTTTTGTCCTCTCGATTACTTCAAAGAGGACAAAAACAGTGATTGCTCAGATATTCGGTATGGAGAAAAACTATATGCAGGATCTTGATTCCAACCTTTCAAGATCCCATAGCAAAGCTGACGATGTACAATCATGAACGCCTCCTGAGTTAGTTACGATAACTAGGGATGGAAGTCCTCGGAGTCTGATTTGGACGATCAGGCTTCGGGGCATAACTCCATCACTGCGGTGTATCGTACAGGAGTTTTTGGTTTTTTGGAATCCTGAGTTTTTGAAGGGGCGATCGACTCTGGAGAATTCAACCTCCTCAATCCGCCCGTTCTTTAACCTTCTCACCGAAAGAAGAACTAAAAACTCTGAATCTCAAAGCTTTTAGAAAGTACGCCTTGTTATTCTGTTTTAGTATTTAGACTGCGAGGAATACGGTCTATCTATGGTTTTAGAATGATATGCCGCGAATCTATTAGCTTAATCCCTCGAAAGAATAAATATACTGCAAAGCTATCAGCCCATACCTCTAAACGAACCATTGGGCTGTGGATTATAGACCTAATTCTCTGCGCTTATATAGATGGAGCACGGGGTTAAGCGCGATCTAAATTAGGTTATTGTTAAGCCATATCAAACTTACAGAGGCAAAGTTACACAATGTCAGCCCCTACTGAACAAGAAATCCGAGCGTTTGTTGGGAAAAAATCTGGTTACTATCTCAGTAAGTGGTCTGCTCTGTTGTCTAGCGAAGGGCATGAGGCTGGTTTTAACGTTGCTGGTTTTTGGCTTCCTGGTCTCTGGTTGCCCTATAGAAAGATGTACAAAGCAACTTTGATTTTTTATGGAATTATCATCACTGAATCTATACTTGAACGCATCTTCTTTAAAGAGCCGCCAGCAGGTTTAGGTATTATCGTTAGTATTGCGGGCGCAATGATTTGCGGCGTTTATGGAAATCGTTGGTATTACTCACACACATATAATAAAATTGGTAAATTGCGACGGTTAAACTTATCGGGAGAATCTTTAAGTCAGGCTCTCAGAAGATGCGGAGGAACTAGATTAGTTACAGCCATAGGGTTCCTCATGATGTTTTTAATCATTGAGATTTTAACTTCGAGTGCTATATCTGTGCTGTTAGGGATAGGTTGAGATGAAGCGGTGATTGAGATGGCGATTATAATCGGAGAAATCATCTATGCAGAAGTTAGTCACGATTTATCTAAACCAAGAAGGGTGTCTAATACCAGGAAAGCGAACGGCTGCACAAAGTCATGGTATTGTGCAAGAGCATGTAGAAAGCTACCTTGCTGAGGGTTGGTCAATCAAATCAATTGCAGGTGCAGGAGGTGGGGGCGCAGGGCTTGGTTGTGGTTGGATTGTGGTTGTTTTAGAGAAACTTACGATCGCTAAGTGATATTGGTGCGGAGTCGGAGATTTGTCAGAAAGTATCCCATCCGTAACTCTTTACCCTTTGTGTTGCATAATCGACATAAATGCAGAGAGATTTCAGGGTGAAGATTCCAGCAGAGGCGGTTATCCCAGACGAGAAGATAACCCGTTACCTACTTGTGCAGAGAGCTAGGAATGATAAGTCAAAGTTTTTGGCACAGGCTGGATTTACAACAGATGATCCAGAGGCTCTAAGAGCAGCTATCCAGTCAATCGCAGAAGCAGGCGAGGCTGTTGAAGATAGAAGCAGTGAGTATGGAGTCTTTCATCAAGTTATAGGAGAACTGGTTGGCGTAAACGGTGTAACCCTATCTGCTGTTACAATTTGGCTACAACGACAGATTGATGGAAAGTTCCAGTTTATAACCCTCAAACCTCTCAAGAAGACTTAAACATGCCCCTAGATCTGTACCAAGAAGTTGCTTTAACCCGCGATTTACCAGAGCATGAACTCAGAGTAGGAGATATTGTAACGTTGATTGATTTTGTCTCTCACCCCAGTAGTGGTGAAGAGGGGTGTGTTCTGGAAGTATTTAATGCGACTGGCGAATCTCTGACTGTGATTGCTGTCCCACTATCTACAGTAGAGGCTCTGCGCCCTGACGAAATCTTAACAGTTCGCTCCTTAGCAAAGGCAAGCTAACATTAGGTCTAGTGATGAGGTCATTCTCCACACTTCAACAGTTGTCCTAAATGAGGTGTTCTAGGGAGATGTAGCGATCGCCTCCAAAAGACTGGAGATTCTACGTGACTTTCCATGCTTAGAATTGAACCAAGCTGTATAAAGTTTAGCTAGGTTTCCGTCTCAGACGATCGCGCCTTCATTCGCCATCCATGCTTCACGACCTGACGCGCACGAGCGATCGCTAAACAGTCATTAGGCACGTCTTCGCTAATCGTTGAGCCTGCGGCGATCGTCACATCTTCGCCAATAGTGAGCGGTGCAATTAACGCATTATTGACTCCGGTTTTGCTGCGATCGCCGATCGTGGTGCGATGCTTCTTCACGCCATCATAATTGGCGGTGATCGTGCCGCCGCCGATATTGACTTGAGTTCCGATCGTGGCATCTCCCAAATAAGACAAGTGAGACGCATTGGTGCGATCGCCCAAGGTGGAATTTTTCAACTCGACAAAGTTACCAATTCGACAACCTGCGCCAACTTCGGCATGACCGCGCAGATGGGCATAAGGTCCAATGCGAGAGCCAGACTTGACAATGCTATCGGTCACAACCGAAAAGAGAACGGTGACATTCTCCCCGATCTGACTATTTTCGATCAAGCTGCCCGGTCCGATCCGGCTCTTGGTTTGAATCAGGGTGTTGCCCCGAAGATGAGTCTGCGGCTCAATAACTACATCGGCTTCGAGGGTTACGGTATCTTCGATCGTGATGCTATCCGGGTCAATCAGCGTCACCCCTTGCGCCATCCAATCATTTTTAATGCGCGTTTGCAAAATCCCGTAAGCGGTGGCGAGTTGCTGGCGATCGTTGATGCCCAAAATCTCTTGATGATCGTCAACATCCACCGTCATGACTGGACTCAGATAATTCACGGCATCAGTCAAATAATATTCTTGCTGATCATTATTGCTGGTCAGATTTGGCAACACCGCCTCTAAATCCTGCCATCGGAAGCAATAAATTCCAGCGTTCACACGACGATTTTGCTTCTGAGCAGGACTGCAATCGCGGTCTTCCACAATCTGAGTCAGAATATTATTGCCATCGCAAAACACTCGTCCATATCCTTTAGGGTTGAGGATTTGAGCCGTTAGAATCGTTGCTGCATTGTTGTGTTCTCGATGCGTCTCTAGCAATCGTTGCAGCGTAGCAGGTCGTAATAACGGAACGTCACCATTCAAAACCAGCAAACTTCCTTCAAACCCTTTTAAATGCGGCAGCAACTGTTGAATCGCGTGTCCGGTGCCCAACTGCTCGGTCTGTTCAACAAACTCTACGTCGGCATAACGATCGCCCTGACGGGTCATCTCCTCTTTGACAAGTTCGCCCCGATAGCCAACAATCACCAACCGCCGTAGAGGATTGATCTCAGTCGCTCCGTCTAAGACTCGCTCAACCAGCGATCGGCTTCCCAAGCAGTGCAGGACTTTTGGCAAGTCCGATTTCATCCGCGTCCCTCGCCCAGCCGCCAAGATTGCTACCGCTACCATGTTCTCTCAGTCTATTTACTCCAACGGAGTATACCTTGCGTCTGGGCATTGTTTCCAGCCAGAATGTGAACACCCAGCAAGATAAGTCGAGATCGTAGACTAAGAAGAGAGGAAGCCCCAGTTTGCCTAAAAAAATTAGAGAACTAAAACGCTTACTTCTTTCAGCAGGGTTTGACTACGAACCTGCAAAAGCTAGTCACAGCAAGTGGTCTCATCCGAAACTATCCCAAAAAATCGTGATCGCTGGTAAGGATGGAAGTGATGCTAAACGTTATTTGGAAAGTCAAGTCGATGAGGCGTTAGAAGACTTAGCAAGGTTAAAAGAGGAGCCAAGAGAATGAAGTACACGATCGTAATTCAGTGGTCAGACGAAGATCAGTGCTTTGTCGTTCTATTGCCCGAATTCACCGATATTATGCAGCCTGTCACACATGGAGACACTTACGATGAGGCGCTTAAGAATGCTCAAGAAGTTTTAGAACTCTTAGTATCAGCTCTAAAGTCAGGTGAGCCATTACCACCAAAAAGATTTGGGCAAACGCTTTAAATCGCCTGGTGAGAATTTTCTACGAACTTCACGATCGCCCTGTAAAGTCTTGAACAATCGACGCTATGATCGATTTCTTCGACCTATTCTCACCCTCTAAATTTAGGATTTTGCTCAGTGACTAAGACCCATTCAGACTTTCTGGCAAGCGCTGATCCCGCGATCGCCGACCTGATTCAGCAGGAACTACATCGCCAACAGGATCACCTCGAACTGATTGCAAGCGAAAACTTTACGTCTCCTGCGGTGATGGCAGCACAAGGCTCAGTGCTGACCAACAAATACGCAGAAGGGCTACCCGGCAAGCGCTATTACGGAGGGTGTGAGTTTGTCGATCGCATCGAGCAACTCGCTATCGATCGTGCCAAAGAGTTGTTTGGAGCCGCTCACGCCAACGTGCAGCCTCACTCTGGAGCGCAGGCAAACTTCGCGGTTTTTCTGGCTCTGCTCAAGCCGGGTGACACGATTATGGGCATGGATTTATCCCACGGGGGACACCTGACTCACGGATCTCCAGTCAACGTATCGGGTAAGTGGTTTAACGTCTTTGACTATGGCGTGAGTCAAGAAACCGAACAGCTTGACTACGATCAGATTCGCGATTTGGCGCTTAAGCATCGTCCTAAAATGCTGATTTGTGGATATTCTGCTTATCCACGGGTGATTCAGTTTGATAAGTTTCGGGCGATCGCCGACGAAATCGGTGCCTATCTCTTAGCCGACATTGCCCACATCGCCGGACTCGTCGCTACCGGACTTCACCCCAATCCAGTGCCCTATTGTGATGTCGTGACGACCACCACTCACAAAACTCTGCGCGGACCCAGAGGCGGATTGATTCTGACTCGCGATGCTGACTTAGGCAAGCAGTTTGATAAAGCCGTGTTCCCCGGTTCGCAAGGTGGACCGTTAGAACACGTCATTGCGGGTAAAGCCGTCGCGTTTGGGGAAGCACTCAAGCCAGAATTTAAAACCTACTGCGGTCATGTGATCGAAAACGCGAAAGTACTGGCAGCACAATTACAGCAGCGTCAGTTCAAAATCGTTTCGGGTGGCACCGACAATCATCTAATGCTGGTGGATCTGCGATCGATCGACATGACGGGCAAACTTGCTGATCAGTTGGTGAGCGGAGTCAACATCACGGCAAACAAAAACACGGTGCCGTTCGATCCAGCCTCGCCGTTTGTCACAAGCGGTTTGAGATTGGGATCTCCTGCAATGACGACTCGTGGCATGGGCACGGTTGAGTTTACTGAGATTGCAAACATTATTGCCGATCGTCTTCTCAGCCCTGACAATGAGACGGTTGCTCAAGATTGTCGTCGTCGAGTTGCCGCCCTCTGCGAACGGTTCCCTCTCTATCCTCATCTTTCTCAGTCTGTTCCTGCACTGGTCTAGGTAAAAGAGCCGAAATTTTAGCGTTCCTCCGGGCACTCAGTAAGAACGGAAGAAGTATAGCGGTAGGGCATTCATTCAAGAATGTCCTACTTTATGTATTGCATTTATAGAAGGACAACTCAGACCTGGGATTCTCACGCAAATTTTTTTGCAACTTTACCAAAATGGTTGCGCTTAATAATTCTTTGCTGAGTATCATCTGAGATGTAGTAAACTCTGCCTGACAACTTACTGTCCTCCTTACTGATATTTCAGATGCCCTTTCATCTGTATCACTTCATTGCATTCACAGTTTCTGTGCTGGTCGTCTTCTGGAGCACCCCGCTCGTCAAAAAGATTGCTCTCAAAAGTGGACGGGTCGATCTCCCTGGAGGTCGTAAAGTTCATAGCCGTCCGATGGTGCGGCTCGGAGGCGTGTCAATCTTTTTAGGGGTCGTTGCTGCTCTACTCGTCGTTTGGTGGACGGGCGGATTTGGCGTTTTGCCTCCCGGTAAAGAATATGAGGTCTGGGGAGTGACGATCGGAGGACTTGCCTTCTTCTTGATCGGACTCGCAGACGATTTATTTAATTTGTCTCCAAGAACGCGATTAATCTTACAAGTCATCGTCGCCAGCCTTGCCTGGAAAGCAGGGGTGCAGATTGAGTTTCTGACCAATCCGCTCTCTGGTTTGTTTCCGCTCGCTGACTGGATTAGCCTCCCGATCACGGTGATCTGGCTCGTAGGAATGGCAAACGCCGTTAATTGGATCGACGGCTTAGACGGGCTAGCAGCAGGCGTTTCTGGCATCGCTGCGATCGTCATGCTGATCACCTGTCTGTTTATGCAACAGCCTGCGGCGGCTCTGATTGCGGCGGCTCTGGCAGGTGGAACTTTAGGATTTTTACGCTATAACTTCAACCCAGCTCAAATTTTCATGGGGGATGGAGGAGCCTATTTTATTGGGTTTACCTTGGCAGGAGTTGGCGTGATTGGGTTGGTGAAAAGTGTCACCACGGTCGCCGTCTTATTGCCTTATGTAATTCTGGCGGTGCCGATTATTGATATGTCAGCGGTGATTCTCGATCGTCTCCGTCACGGCAAGTCTCCTTTTATCGCAGACAAACGTCACCTCCATCACCGTCTGCTTAAAGCCGGACTCTCTCATCGATTAGCGGTTCTGTTTATCTACTCGCTGACGCTGTGGGTCGGCAGCCTAGCCCTCGCGGTGTCTGGAATGCCGAGTGGTTTAGCCTATGCGATCGGGGCGACCGCTTTACTCAGTTTCACGAGTTGGCAAGTGTGGCGAACTGCACGATGATGAAACATTCAGTCCCTCAGTTTTATTCTCTATGAGTTCAAGCGCAGAGATTATCAGCGTTGGCACTGAGTTGTTGCTGGGCAATATTCTTAACTCAAATGCTCAGTTTATCGCGCAGCAACTCGCTCAGTTGGGCATTCCTCACTATTATCAAACGGTGGTGGGCGATAACCCCGATCGCCTCAAACGCGCGATCGCCGTTGCGTCTGAGCGGTCTCAGATTTTGATTTTCACAGGCGGGTTAGGTCCAACGCCCGATGATTTGACGACTGAGACGATCGCTGATTTTTTCAACGCGCCTCTAGTTGAAAACTCAGAAGTGGTTGCAGACATCACTCAAAAGTTTGCTCAACGCGGGCGAGAAATGACCGACAACAACCGCAAACAGGCGTTGGTTCCTCAAGGGGCAGAGATTCTCTACAATCCGGTGGGCAGCGCTCCGGGGATAATTTGGCAACCTCGATCGGGTGTGACGATTCTCACATTTCCAGGGGTGCCAACCGAGATGAAGGAAATGTGGCGACAGATTGCTGTTCCCTACTTAAAAAGCCAAGGGTGGGGTCAGGAAATCATTGTCAGTCGAATCCTAAAGTTTTGGGGTTTAGCAGAGTCGAGTCTGGCGGACAAAGTAGCCGACTTTTTTGATTTGCAAAATCCTACCGTTGCCCCTTACGCCAATTTTGGGGAAGTCAAACTCCGCATTTCTGCGAAAGCTCCGTCTGAAGAGGCGGCTTATCAAATCATTGCACCCGTTGAAGAACAGCTTCGGCAAATCGGCGGGTTGGATTGCTATGGCAGTGACGAAGACACGATCGCGTCGGTCATCGGTGAACTGCTCACAATCACTCAAACAACGCTTAGTGTTGCAGAATCCTGCACAGGCGGCGGGTTAGGACAGATGTTGACGAGTGTTTCCGGCAGCTCTCGCTATTTTTGGGGCGGCGTGATCTCCTACGACAATTCTGTCAAACAAAATCTGCTGGGGGTCGATCCCGAAGCCTTGGCACAGCATGGAGCCGTCAGCGCGATCGTGGCGCAGCAAATGGCAGTTGGTATCCGATCGCGCCTCAACACCACTTGGGGAATTAGCATCACGGGCGTTGCAGGTCCTGATGGTGGCACTGAGATAAAGCCAGTAGGACTGGTGTATATCGGGCTGGCGGGTCCAGATGATCAAGTCACAAGTTTTGCCCACCAGTTTGGGGAGCGAGGGCGCGAGTGGGTCAGACACGTTAGCGCCTGTAGTGCGATCGACCATCTGCGTCGAAAACTTCTCAGCGATCCCCTAATATACGAATGAACCCCTTGATCCAAGCGTATAATTCGCTATCATTTGAGAGTGACGAAAAATGATCAGGGTGACAGTTGGTTTTCCAGTTACACCCTGCTAGTATCTAATTAGGTTTTCGTGAAGTTTTGGTCTAGATAAGCCAAGCTTAAATAGATCAGCAAACCGTCCAAGTGATATTCAAGGAGCCGTCTGTTCAATGGATTACATTGAAAAGGTGCTGGAAAAGCTACAAGAATGGACACGCAGACTCATTGAGGCGCTGCTAGGTCCAGAGGTTCAGCCTGAAGCAGAGCCGATTCCGGTGCCTGTGAATGACCCACAGCGTCGTCGTTAACTTGTTCTAGTAATCGATTGCAAAGCATTTTGGTTCTCCACGGACCGAACCTTAATCTTCTGGGTAAACGAGAACCTGGAGTTTATGGAGTCGTTACGCTGGACGAAATAAATCAGATGTTGGAGCGGGAATCGCAAGTGTTGCAGGTCAAGTCTGTTGCGCTACAGTCCAATCACGAAGGTGTTTTGATAGATGCGATCCACGGTGCGTTAGGTCAGCATGAGGGGATCTTAATCAACGCTGGAGCCTATACTCACACGAGTGTAGCGCTGCGAGACGCGATCGCTGCGGTCAATCTTCCAACCGTGGAGGTTCATCTCAGCAATATTTATCGCCGCGAAGAATTCCGTCACCATTCTTATGTTGCTGCGGTGGCGATCGGGCAGATCAGCGGCTTCGGTGTCGAAAGCTACCGATTGGGGCTACACGCGCTGGTAAATTATCTCAAGCAGTTCTAACGATACAAACTAATTATTACTCTATAGAGGCGTTGAATGCAGCGTCTTTTTTAATGGAAAAATCGGTTCATTTAGCGGTCAACGGCACTTTAATGCAAGGGCTGGAATTGAATAAGAATTTGGTTTCCGTCAGAGCAACCTTCCTTCGAGAGACGACGACCGAATCTGCGTATCGGCTGTGGTCGATCGACGATCGTCACCCCGCTATGCTGAAAGTTGCGGAAGGAGGAGTCGCGATCGCGGTCGAAGTTTGGGCGGTTCCGGCTAGTGGAGTCAGCGCTTTGTTGATGCTAGAACCTGCTGGGCTGTGTATCGGCAAAGTGCGGCTATCAGACGGGGAAGAAGTTTTAGGCGTGCTGGGAGAACCGTTTCTCTGTGAAGGAAAGCGAGAGATTACTCAATTTGGTGGATGGCGATCGTATATTCGTGAAATCACAAAAAATTAACTTTCGAGACAGTGCGTTTAGTTTTTAGGAGTCGGAATGACAGATCACATAGATTCGGCTAAATGCGTCGATCACATCGCTGCACTCATCGGCTTGCCGCTTGACCCTGAACATCGTCTGGGAGTGGCGACGAACTTCGAGCGAATTCAAGCGATCGCGCAACTCGTGATGGAGTTTCCTCTTCCTGATACGATCAAAGCCGCCCCTGTATTTGAGCCATGAACCAGTCTTATCCCGATGCAACTCAGATTGCAGAAACCATTCGAGGACAAGCGGTGTCTGCTCGATCGGTCGTTGCAGCGTCCTTGGCTCGAATCGCCGAACAAGACCAGACCTACAACTGTTTCACCACGGTTCTGGCTGATTCAGCGTTGACGGATGCCGATCGGATTGATCAGGCGATCGCCGCAGGTGAAGATCCGGGTGCGCTGGCAGGAGTGCCGTTTGCGGTCAAAGATTTGTTCGACATTCAAGGAGTGACCACGTTAGCAGGGTCTAAAATCGAGGCTGAACAGCCACCTGCATCAAAGGACGCAGTGTTGGTGACTCGACTCAAACAAGCCGGAGCCGTGTTGGTGGGGGCGCTCAACATGGACGAATATGCCTATGGATTCACCACCGAAAACGCTCACTATGGAGCATCGCACAACCCCCATGATGGGAGTCGAATCACGGGCGGCTCATCCGGCGGATCGGCGGCAGCGATCGCCGCTGGTTTGGTGCCCATCACGCTCGGTTCAGATACCAATGGCTCGATTCGAGTCCCCTCAGCCCTGTGCGGAATTTTTGGCTTAAAACCGACCTACGGACGACTTTCTCGATCGGGCGCTTACCTGTTCTCAAGCAGTTTGGATCATTTGGGCGCGTTTGCTCGATCGACTCGCGATATCGCCACGGTCTTCGATGTACTACAGGGATCTGATCCGACTGATCCGGTTTGCACTCAGCGTCCGCCTCAACTTTGCGCCCCAGAACTCCATAGAGGATCTGAGGGACTGCGGATCGCGATCGCGGGTGGCTATTTTGCAGAAGGGGCAGAACCCGAAGTGTTTGAAGCGGTCGAACAGGTCGCCAAGGCGCTGAACGTAAGTCAGAAAGTCATTATTCCAGAAACGCATCGCGCTCGTGCGGCAGCGTTTGTGATCACCTCGTGCGAGGGGGCAAATTTGCACTTTGCAGATTTAAAGACTCGACCTCAAGATTTTGATCCGGCAACCCGCGATCGCTTTCTAGCAGGCTGTCTTGTTCCGGGTCATTGGTATGTGCAAGCGCAACGATTTCGCAGTTGGTATCGTGATCGCGTTCGTGAGATTTTTCAACACGTTGATATCATTCTGGCTCCGACTACGCCCTGTTCTGCACCGCTCATCGGTCAGGAGCAGATGACCCTAAACGGGGTCAACGTGCTGACTCGCCCAAACCTGGGAATGTTTACGCAACCGCTCTCGTTTGTTGGCTTACCGATTATTTCGGTGCCTGTTCAGCGATCGGGTCAGTTGCCATTAGGGGTGCAGATCATCGCGGCTCCTTACAACGAGGCTCTTGTTCTACGAGTCGCTTCTGAACTAGAGACACGCGGGATTGTATCTGCCCCTGTGCCTCGCTAAAAATCCGCGTTCCCATTTAAGGTAATTATGAAGAAAACGTTGTTTATCGGCTCTCTGCTGCTGTTCAGCGCTGGATTGGGACTGAAACCGATCGTGTCTCAAACAGTCGCAAAGCAGGTTGTTAACCTGACTCAATCTCCTGCTGCTCGTGTGTCTCAGCCCAAAGTCGAACTATTGAACGCAGGCGCGCAACCTCAACAAGTTCTGCGCTTTAAACCTGTGGTGAATACAACTGAGACAAGCACCATCAGCCTAAATATTGCTGTGAAATCATCAAGTCCGGGTATGGCGGGCACACCCCAATCGATCAAATTGCCCTCGACCAAAATGACAATGGAGACGATCGTCACGAAGATCGATCCCAATGGTGACATTCACTATAAGTTTCGCTACACCGACGCAGACATAACGGGCGATGCCTCGATTCCGGCTGCTGTGCTCAAAGCGGCACAAACTGAGGTAAAGAAGATGGTCGGCGTGAGCGGTTTATTTGTGATGGACAATCGGGGAACCACAAAATCGACGAGTCTATCGATCCCCAAAGAGGTAGATGCCACGACTCGCCAAATGTTAGAGCAATCGTTCCGATCGCTCGATCAGCTTTCTGCCCCTCTGCCCGAAGCAGCCGTTGGAATCGGTGCCAAATGGAGGACGTTGATGCCCGTCAAGCTCTATGGAATTAACCTCAACCAAACGGGAACCTACGAGCTAGTGAGTTTGAAAGACGGGGTTGCCACTCTCAAAGTGGGCGTTGAGCAACAGGCACAGGGTCAAAAGATTGCTATGACAGGAATACCGAAAGGAGTGGATGTGACGCTTAAGTCGTTAAACACAACGGGACAGGGACAAATGACGGTGCGCCTCGATCGCTTGCTTCCCTCGATCGCCACGCTTTCATTGACATCGGCGGCTCAGATTCAATCAGCCATGCCGGGAATGTCTAAGGCGATAACAGTCGGCACCGAAACCCAAATGAACATGGTGTTGCAGTCAAAATAGCGATTGGTAGGGATAAATAATAGGAATTTGTCCCTACCAGTCACTACTCATAAGAATTTCCAGCCACCTTGCCCCGAAACACAACATAGGAATAGAGGTTGTAAAACAACATCACGGGAATGAGAGTGCCCACAAAAATGATCATGATCACTAACGAACTGGGATCGGCGGATGCCTCATAAATGGTGATCTGAGTGGGAATGATGTAGGGAAACACCACTAACGCTAATCCTAGAAAGGTGAGAACGAATAAAAGAATTGTCCAGATAAAAGGGGCGCGTTCTTGTTTGCGATCGAGACTTTTCAACAATCGCCAAATCAAGAAAATCCCCAAAAAGGGAATCACGGCAAACACATACAGCAAGGGTGGCTCAAACAATTTAGTCCGCGCACTTTCGTAAAAGATCGGCGTGCTAACAGTGATGAAAATTGCCCCCACCAAAGTTGTCCAGGCGGAAAGTTTGGCGCTTTGATAATGAGTTGTCTGCAACTCTCCTTCGGTTTTCCAAATCAGATAGGTTGAGCCAATCAACACATAAGCCTGAATCAGCGTCAATGCCACCAGCACCGATTGCCAGGTGAGCCAGTCCCAAGTGCCGCCGATAAAGTAGCCTTTTTCATCGACTTTGATCCCAAATAGAACAGCACCGAGCGCAAATCCTTGACCGAGAGCCGCCGCAAAACTCCCCGCACCAAACGCAAAATTCCAAAAGAACTTGCGGGTTGACTGCTCGCGAAACTCAAACGCCACCCCCCGAAAAATAAATCCAAACACCATGATAAAAATCGGGATGTAGAGGGCACTCAGAATCGTTCCATAAGCGCGAGGAAACGCCCCAAATAAGCCGCCTCCCATCAACACTAGCCAGGTTTCGTTTGCGTCCCAAATGTTGCTAAGGCTGGTCATCAACAGTCCGCGTCGATCGTCGTCATCAGAGGTTAATGACAAGATGCCAACTCCTAAATCAAAGCCATCAAGCATGACGTAGAGAAAGAGAAACAGACCCAACACGCCAAACCAGACCTGCGGCAAAAAATACTTCAGCGTTTCCATTTACGTTCCTACTGTTGGGCTTCTACAGGACGCTCATCGGGCACAAATTCGCCGGGAGTGGTGTCGATCGCGGGTTGGTTCACATTGACTCCTGGAATGGGCAAGTCAAAATTGGGACCTTTGCGAACAATGCGACTGCCAAAGTAAAGATAAGACACAAACAGCAGCGCATACACGGCAGCAAAACAGATCAGCGATGTTAAAACATTACTGGCTGGCACCAGCGAAGCAGAGTCTACAGTGCGAATTTTGTTATAGAGTGTCCACGGCTGACGACCTGTGCAGCGCACAATCCAGCCTGTCTCGACCGCAATATAGCCAAGCGGAGCCGAAAACATCCAGGCGCGCATCAGCCAGCGCTGTTTGGCAATGTTTTCATCTGATAGTTTGCCGCGCAGCCACTGAACGGCGGTGAGCAGCGTCATAGCTGCCAAGAAAAAGCCAATCCCGATCATGATGCGAAACGAGTAGTAGATCAGTCCTAACGCTTGAGGACGGTTTTCTGGCTTCCACTCCTTTAAGCCGAGAACGGGTTCAGACAGATTTTTCTTGAATTCCAAAATGTAGCCCAACGCTCCAGGAACACGGATTTCCCAGTCATTTTTCTCGGTTTTTTTGTTGGGAAGGGCAAGAAGCGTCCAGTCAGCAGGTCTTCCAGCGGGTGAGGTTTCCCACTGTGCCTCCATTGCGGCAAGTTTAGCGGGTTGATAGCGATAGACCAGTTCGGCGCTGACGTGACCCATGTAGATTTGCAGAGGAGCCACGATTAACGTGATTGCGAGGACGAGCTTGAGCGTTTTGGCAAAGAAGGCGGCGTGGAGATCGTTCAAAATATACCAGGCGCTTATGCCGCCGATCACAAACAGCGAAGTCTCGAACGTGGCGAAAAACATATGGGTGATGCTCGTCGCTGCCGATGGATTAAAGAGTGCCTGAAAGTAGTCGGTCACCATAAATTTGCCGTCTACCAAGTCGCCTCCGGCTGGAGTCACCATCCAAGAGTTTGCCGTCAAAATAAAGACGACGGACAGATTTGCACCGACAGCGACCAAAATCGTAGACAAATAGTGAATGGCGGGGTTGACGCGCTCCCAGCCAAACAGCATGATGCCTAAAAAAGCGGCTTCGAGCATGAATGCCCAAGATGCCTCAAACCCCAAGACGCTGCCAAAAAAGTTGCCGACCGCATCTGAGAAGGGTGCCCAATTCGTCCCAAACTGAAATTCTAAGGGAATTCCAGTCGCGACTCCGACCCCAAAATTGAGGACATAAAACTTTGCCCAAAATCGAGCATGGAGATAGTAGTCAGGATTACGAGTTTTGAGCCACAGTCCTTCAATAACGACGAGATAAATTCCCATCCCGGTGGTGAGAATGGGAAAAATAACGTGAAAGATGGCGGTCAGCGCAAACTGTATCCGAGACAGCGTAACGGTATCAGACAAAAAATCCATTCGTGTATCTCCAATCCATCAAAGATCGTGTGGAATTGCGTTACCCAAGTCGTAGCAGAGATACTCGGATTGGTTGAGTTTTCTAATGATGTTTTAACGTGTTGATGTCGTTTGAAATACAAAAAGAATGATGCGTGAAAAATTGAAGATGAGTTTTACAACGCGTCTTTTGACACAGCGATCGGGATCACTACGCATCTCAACTGATTCACCAAATCCAATCGCAAATTTACACGGTATTTCTGACTACCAAAGTTTTTCAACGAACACTTCATATAGATCTGTCTTAAAATTCAGGGATTATTTCTAGTATGAATTCAAAGTTTAATAGAAATTTTATTGATAGTTTGGTAGCCCGAAATTTAGTAATAAATATTCATCGTTTTGATCAAAGCGGCTGAATCAGAAACCGCCCCAAATACGCCACCCTGCATTGTGACCATCTTTAAAGCAGCAAGATGGTTGCCGTAGTCGGTTGCGCCTGTGCAGTCAGAAAGTAAGAGGCATTCATAGCCTCGATCGTTGGCATCTCGCATGGTCGTATGCACACAAACATCGGTTGTAATGCCCGCCAGCACAATGTTTTGAATGCCTTGACGCTTCAGCAGCAAATCCAGATCGGTAGCATAAAAAGAACCTTTGCCCGGTTTGTCGATCACGGCTTCTCCGGGCAGCGGTGCCAAATCAGGGATGATCTCCCAGCCTGGTTCACCTCTCACTAAAATCTTGCCGCATGGACCGGAATCGCCAATGCCTGCGCCGATTTGCCGACTGCGCCACTGTTTGTTTTCGGGCAGATCTGCTAAGTCGGGTCGATGCCCCTCGCGAGTATGCATAATGTGAAAACCCTTTGCACGAGCCACCGAGAGCAACGTTTTGATTGGCTCGATCGGTGCCCGTGTCAGCGACAAGTCATACCCCATGCGATCGACATAGCCCCCGATTCCACAAAAATCGGTTTGCATATCGATCACCAAAATCACCGTATTCTGTGGGCGCAAATCCCCGTTAAACGGATAGGGATACGGATCTGCCTCTACATAACATCCCACAAGCCACCTCCATCACGACTGAACTCCGCTCGCCAAGGGAGTGCCTTCATAGGAACGAGTCGGTTCAGAAAATCCACACGCGGTTCCGTCTGTGTGAACCACTTCATCTTCCCAAGGCAAGCGATAACCGCCTTCTACCATATCTTGCATGTAGGTGTAGGGGCAATCCTGAGCGCCGCCCTTAACCGCAACATAACCACGATGCCCAAACTGGTAGATATTATTCTCAACTGCCCAAACGCGACGGGCTTCTTGCACCAGCTTGGGGCGCACCTCTCCAGTAATGATTTCGTCGGGGCGACCGTTGCCCGTCACGAGAGGAGTGCCATCAAAATTGACGATCGTCCCTTCGCCCATTGAGTCAAAGGTGCCGTCGCTGCCACACATGCAGACCGACGCGGTGTAAATCAGATTACAGAATGCGTTTGCCTGATTTGTGATGTTCCAGGCGTGACGAATCGGGGCGGTGTAGCCTGCCGTGCGAATCATGATATCGGCTCCCTTATAAGCGCATTCTCTCGCCACTTCAGGAAACATCCCATCGTGACAGATAATCAGCGCCAGCGTGCTGCCGTTGGGACCTTCACAAACTGGAATGCCCAGATTTCCTGGCTCCCACGGCTCGACAGGCACCCAGGGATGGAGCTTGCGATAGTAGAGTTTGAGGTCTCCTCGATCGTCAATAATAATCCCACTGTTGTAGGGGTTGCCGTGGGGGTTGTGTTCCATGATCGAGAAACAACCCCAAATTCGGTTTTGTTGACAGGCGGCTTTAAATGCTGCAACTTCGGCACCGTCAAGCCGACACATAATCTCTGGGTTGGTATCCATCGATAACCCATGCAGAGAATATTCTGGAAACACGACCAAATCCATTGAGGGCGAGTTGCGTCGAGCTTTAGCAACCATGCCGCAAATGCGCTGTGTCTGCATTGCCAGATCATTCGCAGTCGCCACAGTCGGCAACTGAAGCTGCACAAGCCCTAAAACGACTCCATCTGGCGATTTGTTGAGTCCACCCAATCCACTCATATTCAATCTCCCAAAGCTTGTAGTGTAATGTGCCTACCTTAAGGATTTACAGAATTGGGAGAACTAATTGAGTATTGATAAGCACTTTTTGGTGTGAGGAATCGATCGCTTATTTAATCAAAGCTAGGCGCTTTAGCTCTGCGTTGACCTTGGCTTCCATCTCAGACCGAGTGGAGGGGTCGATCATCTGGCGCTGAAAGCCGTTAAACTCGTCTTGGCTGAGCTTATATTTGTCATACACGATCGCTTTTCTCTGGGTAGCAAACCCGGCACAGATGCCTCTGACTTGATCGCGCACATTGGCTTGAACTTGGTCAACATTGCTGCAAACATTGCTAGGTGCATTGCCGCCCGTCAGTCTCTTAACCTCTTCATCAAGGGGTCTGCGGGTGATTTCAAGCTCATAGGCGGCTCTGACATAGCGGGTAAAGACAGATTCTTGAGACTGAGCGTAAGCAGCCGAATCAAACAGATGAGAGGTTTGTCTGGATAGGTTTGGCGTGAAGCCAGAGAGAAGACCTAACGTAGAGAGCGTTCCTAATACTAGCGATCGAGCCAGCATTTTGTTCAAACGAGCAGGTAAATGAAAAACGCAGTTTATCATAGGTAGTGTGACATTCCGAAAACTAGCACACGGGTAAGTGTTAATGATCATGAATTATTTTATGGGCAAGAAGTTCCACAAAACTGCAAGGTTTTAAATTCGATCGTCAAGTGACTTTTGTCATAAATCTTTTATGGTTTGAAGAGTTGACACAGCTCGATCGCTTTCGTCTGCAAGGTCGAAGTTTCTTCTGCTCCACGTTTGAGGCTAAATTCTAGCTCAAGGAGGAGCGGTAAGGTCTGCTGCAACTGGTTTACAGAGATTTTAGCGAGTTCTTTTTGCAGAAAATAAAGCTTTTTAGGATTGTTGAGCTCGGCGGCTTGAGCGATCGTGCGATCGTCTCGTTCTCCCGACTCCAGCATGACTTTGATCCACAATCGTTGACGAAACTGTCCGATTAGAGTCGCCAGAATTTTGAGGGCAGGTTCGTTTTGACGCAGCAACTCTGTCACCAGTTCCAGCGCTCGATCGGTCTTGCCTTCGAGAATTGCCGCAACCAACTGCAAGCTGTTTTGAGTGCTAGCGGTGATCAGAGGGGCGATCGCGTCTACGCTCAGCGGCTGGCTTGACTCACTGCCCAACAGCCGAATCTTTTCTAAATCGCTATAGAGTTGCCGCGTGTTATTGCCAACTGCCTCCGCCAAAAATTCGGCACTGTCTGAGGTCAGCTTGACTCCCAGTTCTTGAGCAATTTTTCGCACTTGCCCAATCAACAAGTCGGTCTTCCAGGGCGGAATCGGTGAAAATTCCTGAATAGAGGCGTATTTCTGAAGCAGCTTCGTCGATTTGAGCCGTCCATCTGGCTTGCTAGGGCTAGTGAATAGTAACGTCGTTGTTTTCAGGATTGAGGGAAGCGTCCGTTCTAGCTCTACCAGCAGACTTTCTGAGCAGCGCTGAGCCAGCGTTGTATCGATGAGCCACACAAAGCGATCGCCCGCTCCAAACGGCGGAGTCATTGCCTGATTGAGTCCTTGGATCACTGAGTCAGGATGATCAGGCGCAATCTTATCCATGTTAAAACTCTCCCAAGCTGGATCAAGCACCTTTTTCTGAAGCGCTTTGACGGCTTGAGCGATCGCGAAGCTATCTTCTCCCCAATAGACGTAAATTGCCATACACCCGCTTTAGACCTTGGACTTTAGACTGTAAACTGATCAGAGTCCAGCGTCTAGAGTTTTGATTCTTAAAGATTTTTTAAGATGATCCCCGCTCCACAAGGGTTGGGCAGAAATGCTGAGATGACCCTAAAGCAAAGCGGCACTTTGCCGTTAGATTAAGGGTGGACTTCTAAACACATCGATTTACAGCGCGAGGCGATCGAGATTGGACGAAAACTATCAGACCTACCTTAATCGGGTGATGCGGATGACGCTCCCAGAGACCTACAGGTCGCAGGTGCAGCACATTCAGGAGTCGCCCAAGTTTCAACAACATCCCGTCAAAGGGTGGCAACCTACCAATTTTCCGGGCTATACCGTCATCACCCCGTGCGGAGGAGCCGATTGCGAAAATGCCGCTCTTTACGATCGCTTGAAACCGCTACAAGCTCAGTTGATGCGGCAGTTAGGCGAACTTCTGCTTGCAGTGCCGTCCAAAAGCTTTCATATGACGCTGGCAGATTTGATCTGGGACAGTGCCTATCGCCATGCTAGCGAGAATCCTGACTTTGAGGGGCAGTTGCGCGATCGTATCGCCGACAGTTTTCAACAAAGCCAAGCGATTTCTCGAAATAAGCCGATTCGCTTTCAGGCGTTGGGGTTGATGGTGATGCCACGCGCGATCGGACTTTGTTTGGCTCCGACAGATGAAGAGTCTTACGATCGAGCGCTTAAACTGCGACGAGCGATTTACCAAAACCCCGATGTGATCGCGATTGGAATCGAGCAGCAATACTACTTTACGCCGCACATCACGCTAGGCTATTTTGGCAATGTTGAAGCGGGGGTAGACTCCGATCGACTAAGCAAAGCCTTGAACGACTTTAATCAACAGTGGGTAGACGGTCAGCCTCAAGAATTTTGGGTGCATCGCGCCGAGCTTCAAAAATTCGACGACATGACTCACTACTATCGAGAACCTGATTGGGCAGCGTTTGAGTTTTGACGCTACAAATTGACTGCCCACAACATGCCTGCTGTTGTCAGCAAAAAGAGTAAGCCCATTGCCCCTGCCAGGGGCTTTTTTTTAAGACCAGTCAGCCATTCAGACGTGCGCCCCGTATAGCGAATCAGGTCGGCTGAGTCTAGGCTTGCCATCCCAAAAACCCAGCCTGCGTGTAAGCCCCAAGCAAGCCCTAGCTGATTGCGATCGACGAGCCGCGCCAAACAGAGCACCATGCCCATCAGCCACAGCCCCGGCAGTTGAGGAATATTTTCTCGTCCTTCCCAAACTAGATGAAGCAGGGCGAAAATTAGACTAGAGACGATCGCGCTGCTCCAAAGTCCATAGGCTTGCTCTAGTTGCCCTAGCAAAAATCCTCGAAAAATCAGTTCTTCGGTGACACCAATCCAAAGTCCTAACCCCAACGTGGGCAGAAGCACCGATCGCAACTGCTTCCAGTTCTCTGATTTCCACTCGATCCAGCCCAGTAGAGTTTGAACGCCAAACAGAATGGATAACCCGATCGTTCCCAATGCCAAACCGCGACTGACTGAGATGAGAAGAGCGAGATTCCAAGACAGCCCATAGCGAGCGAAGGGAACGTTTTGAACCCAGGCGGCTGCCCAAAGCACGATCGGAGCCAGCAAATAAAGTGATGCAACGAGCGGCAGCTTTTGACGAATTTCTAAAGGCTTAAACGGGTGCCACTTGAGCGCGATCGCTAAAGGCACCGCGATTGGGAGCCAAATCGCTATCCAAACTGCAAAAAAAACACCTACCTTTAAGAACATCGGCGCTTCCGCAAAAAATGGATGAGCACGATCGAAGAAGGTAGGCATAAAACAAGCTAAAAATGAAGAATGTTAGCGATCTCGCGATCGTCTTTTAGGCTAGTTTATTCTTCTTCATCCTCAACAACACTGGTTTGCTCGGTCTTATCTGCGTCGATTTGAATGAGATGAATGTGCTTGTAGCCCAGCTTAATTTCAAACTCATCGCCCGGTTTTAAACCCATTGCTTTGGTGTAGGCTGCACCGATCACAATTTGCCCATTTTGATGCACACTCACGCGATAAGTCGGCTCTCGCCCTCGACCATCTTTTGACCCTTCTGGACTGAGTGGAACCCCTCTTGCCTCCAACACAGCATGATAGAAGTCTGTTAGGTTGACGCGAGTTTGACTATCTTTAGTAACCGTGTAATAGCCACAACGCTTCGCCCTTTCTCGACGGGGCAATTGTGACAGTTCTTTTACTTTTTGAAGTAACGCTTTCCCTATTAAAGGGGCAGTTGCAGTTTCAGTCATCTGCTACAGAATATCCCTAGATTACTGAAATGGTAAATAGAGCCAATGGTCAATGTTTGACCTAATAAAATATATCCCTAATCTGCTCTATTTGCACAACATTTTTGTCTAAGTTGCCGAGTGTGTGTTAGATCAATAATTTTTTCTCGATCGTTGCTAGAAGCCGATAATTTTGACCTGCTGACTTTAACCTCGCCCTAACTTCATCAAAGATTGCATGAAACAACTGATCTAAATCTCTCGCAGTAAAGCTCATTTTTGGGTGTCAGGTGGCTCTATCAATTTAGCTGAGATGCTAGACTAAGACTTGTAAAAGTGCTGATTCTAGTAACTGTAAGCAGTTTTGTATTCACAAATCAAATGACGGTTTTTTCTGTAACAAGCTATTAACTTTAGCAGCCATTTATTTAGGAAATAGCACTCTCTTCTAGCTACGGTTTCTTTCATTTCGCATCCTTCAGACCCTCAAAGTTGCAGTTTTTGGTTTCTAGAATGCAAGTTGTTTTCAAAATTGTCCGCCAAAACCAAGATTCTTCACCCAGAGTTGAGTCCTACACACTTGACGTTGAATCGAGCAATACCATTCTCGACTGTCTCAATCAAATTAAGTGGGAGCAAGACGGCACCCTTGCCTTCCGAAAAAATTGTCGCAATACAATTTGTGGCAGTTGCTCAATGCGAATTAACGGTCGATCGACGCTGGCTTGCAAAGAAAATGTGGGCAGTGAAGTGGCTCGGTTTTCAACCACTGAAATTCCAGAAATCACGATCGCTCCAATGGGGAATATGCCCGTGATTAAAGACCTCGTAGTAGATATGCAGAGCTTTTGGGCAAATCTCAAAGCCGTTGATCCCTACGTCAGCACGGCAGCACGGCAAATACCAGAGCGAGAATTTCTGCAAACTCCAGAAGAGCGATCGAAGCTCGACCAGACTGGAAACTGCATCATGTGTGGGGCTTGCTATTCTGAGTGCAACGCCCGTGAAGTCAATCCTGGGTTTGTCGGTCCTCACGCCTTAGCCAAGGCTTATCGCATGGTGGCAGACTCTCGCGATGACCAGACCGAAGCCCGACTAGACCACTATAACCAAGGCACCGATGGGGTTTGGGGCTGCACTCGCTGCTATCTTTGCAATAGCGTCTGCCCGATGGAAGTCGCGCCGATGGATCAGATTGGCAAAATTAAGAGCGAGATTTTGGCGCGGACTGATGGGCAGACGAGCCGATCGATTCGTCACCGTAAAGTCCTCATTGATCTGGTTAAGCAAGGCGGCTGGATTGATGAACGGCAGTTTGGCTTGCAGGTCGTGGGCAATAGCCTTAAAGATCTTAAAGGACTGATGAGTCTTGTCCCGTTAGGGCTGCGAATGTTGGGTCACGGTAAGCTTCCGGCAAAGTTTGAGCCGTCTGAAGGGGCAAAACAGGTACGATCGCTGATCGAATCCGTCCAGAAATTCAAAGCAGAATCAAACCATTCTCAATCTTAAAATCACTCTCATCTGAATTAATTATGACTTCCCCATCCACTTCAGAAACGCCGACAGAAGACCAAAATAGACCCGAACCCGCTTTTGGTTGGACAGCTTACGCAGAGCAGATTAATGGACGCTTTGCCATGATTGGCTTTGTGAGTCTGTTAATTCTAGAATTCTTTACCCGTCAAGATTTCTTTACCTGGTTGGGCTTGAGATGAAATCCTCTATCATCGTGGATCTGTGGGCACTCCTAGTGGCTGTCCGGCACGGTTGTAGAGCAAAATATCCCACTGTCCTCTCGCGTTCGACTCAAAGGCGATCGTGGCTCCATCAGCGCTAATCGTTGGGTTCCTCACCTCGGCTCGGATATTCTCGGTCAAGTTGCGTAATTGGCGAAAGTCACGATCGTACAGATAAATTCCTGTGATTCCCTGCCGACTTCCCGCAAACACAATGTATCGCCCGTTGTCTGAGATCGCTGGACTCGATGCCATCAAATCGAGAGAATTTAGCCCCGGCAAGTCTAGTAACCGCTGCTCAATAGTGTCATATAGATAAATGTCTTGACTGCCTCGACGATCGGACGCAAACACAATATAACGACCTGCAATGCGCGGAGACACGTCTGAAAATGGACTATTCAGACTTCGCCCTCCCGGATCAAACGGAAACGGCAGCAACTGCGCCCCTGCACAGCCATTCAGCAGGGTAGCGATCGCAGCCAATCCCAAAAAAACAAAACGCTTCACACACAAAACCTAACTAAGGAGCCGTCGTCGGTGAGTTAGTCGGACGATCGTTAGGAATATCTAACTCGACAAAAGCACCTCGATCGAGCACTTCAATATCCCACTGTCCGCGCGTGCTGCTCTCAAAGGCCACATATCGCCCATCGGGGCTAATGCTCGGACGACGCAGCCACCCTTGATAGGCAGACATCAACACCTGCGATTGCTGAGTGGCTCGATCGTAGAGCCGAATCTCAGGAATGCCCCGATCGCTGGCAATATAAGCGAGATAGCGACCCGTGTAGCTAAGACTCGGATTTTCAGCGATCGCGCTGGGGCGATTGAGGCGTTGCAGATTGACAAACTTCTGCTGCTCCAAGTTATACAGCAAGATGTTGCGGCTGCCGTCACGGCTCGACACAAACGCCAAAATGCGACCATCGCCGCTCAGAGCAGGTTGCTCATCGTTGTAGCGGCTGTTGAGCGACATTGACCCGATCGGCGAGACCCCTGTAGGGCTGCAAGCGGCGATCGAACCCAGCAAAAGCAACTGAGCCATTAGACTAATTCTCGATCGCAGTTCACTTTTCACATCACAAGCACCATTTCATAACGAATCCCCCCAACTTCTCTCAACATCAGAAGCAGTGGGGGGATCAAGACAGGTGAGATTAACGATCGACGCGCTCAAACAACCTGAACGGTTAGACTAAGACCCACCCCAGTTGTCATTCTCGTCGTCATTTGGCTCAACGGGACGATAATCGACATAGTCTGAAGACGGCTCCTCTGCATTTCTGCGACGGTTGGCGATGTCTTCATCGGTTGGGCGAGGTCGTCTCGGCGCAGCAGATCCCTGCGAAGGATTGCCCGATCGCGGCGCAGCATTCCGGCTACGAGGGCGATCGTCAAAGTCATTATCAACGGTTGCGTCAATGACAGGATAGTCTGGACGAGCGCGTGGTTTACGAGTTTTGTCAGAAGGATTTAGCCGCTCGTCGCGAGTCCGATTTGAGGGGCGACGAGCAGCGCGATCGTCATAGTTACCACGCGTCGATCGGACATCTGGGGTGCCTTGAATTCGAGGACGACGCGCCCGCTCATCAATCACGTCCTGATCTTCAAACTCAGCGCTTTGACGATAGCGAGAGCTAACCGGACGATCGGAATCTACGATCGGGGTGTTGCGTTTTGCCTGCTCGGTTGAAACTTTACGAAGACGCAAATTCTCAAGCACAAAGAAAATAGAAGCGCCCGTTAGCAGCACCTGACCAAACTGCATAATCGGGTCAAAGCGCCAGCCATAAAAAATTAAAATCAAGCCACACAGCAAGCCGACGGCAGAAAAGAAAATATCGGAATCTCTCGACAATTCAGGACGGAACGATCGAACCGCATAAAGCCCCGCTCCACCGACCGCCAAAATAATCCCAGAAACACTAGCTAGATTGAACTGAAAGTTAACCATTCCCTGTCTCCTAGGTAAGCCTTATGATAGCGAGTTATGCCTAAGATCTCCACTGTAGCAAGCACCCGCTCGCTCAGACCTACCAATTGTTTTTTATGCTCTATATGATAAAGCCCAAATTTTACACCCCAAAGCAGAAACCTCAGCGTTAGCAGGAAGAGTGAACCAAATTCAACCACTGCCCCACTACAGCGGAGGTTTTACCATAGCCAGAAGATTGATTGGGTCGCTGCCTGACGTTAAGAACGTCGGATTTTGTCTTTTTGACTGATGAGGATCAGCCCGATCGTGGCAGGAACCAGCACCACCACCACGCCAGCCAGCAGGCTCAACAAGAAATTTGTTAAAGAAGGTGTCATCTGTCTCAGCGTCCTCTATCTACAGCAAGCAAATCACCATAATTTTAATCGGTTGCCACACGGTTGTATAGAGCTTTGAAAAATGGGATCGCGATCGCCCACCCCGCGACTCGTTGAGGACTCGCACCCACCAAACGCTAGAATTAGATGAGACGTGCCAGCACCGCTTCAACTTTTCATAAAATGCCCCATGATTTCTTCGACCATCGTCTCGTTGACTCTGAGCATCTTACTCGGACTGATGATTTTTCTGTTTATCATCCGCATCGTCCTCACCTGGTATCCGCAGGTGGAATTAAAGAAATTTCCCTTTAGTCTGGTGGCGATTCCGACCGAACCCTTTTTGGCGATTACGAGAACGCTAATTCCGCCAATGGGCGGCGTGGACATTACCCCGATCGTCTGGGTGGGCTTGTTTAGCTTGGCAAGAGAAATCTTGCTTGGGCAGCAAGGGCTTTTGACCCTACTAAACTGAGAGACGAAGGGAGGAATCTTATCCCTCGTCTTTTGGCTGCATCACTTTTTCAACAAAATTAGTGTAGATCTCGCCTCTTAGAAACTCTGGCGTTTCTAAGATTTTTTGATGAAACGCGATCGTCGTCGGCAGTCCCGTAATGGCGCATTCTCGCAGCGCTCGCTTCATGCGGCGAATCGCAGAGGGTCGATCGCTTGCCCAGACAATCAGTTTGCCGATCAGCGAATCATAGTAGGGCGGAATCTCATAATCGGTGTAGACGTGAGAATCCATTCGCACACCGGGTCCGCTCGGTGGCAAATAGCCGCTAATGCGTCCGGGGCTAGGACGAAAGTTAAAATCGGGATCTTCGGCATTGACGCGACACTCGATCGCGTGTCCCCGCAAAACCACTTGATCTTGAGTAAAACTCAACGCTTCACCCTGAGCGATGCGGATCTGCTCGGCAATCAAATCGATCCCTGTAATCATCTCAGTCACAGGATGTTCGACTTGAATCCGCGTGTTCATCTCCATAAAATAGAAATCGCCGGATTGGTCGAGCAAAAACTCAACGGTGCCTGCCCCTACATAATTGATCGACTTAGCCGCGAGAACGGCAGCATTGCCCATTTTTTCGCGCAACTCTGGGGTCAGCGCAGAACTAGGGGCTTCTTCTAACAGCTTTTGGTGACGACGCTGAATCGAACACTCCCGCTCGCCCAGGTGAACGACGTTGCCGTGGCTGTCTGCCAAAATCTGAAACTCAATATGTCGGGGATTTTGAACATACTTCTCGACATACACGCCTCCGTTTCCAAAGGCGGCTTCTGCCTCGCCTTGCGCTGCCATATAGAGTCTGCCCAGGTCTTCATCTGCTGTGACGAGCCGCATTCCTCGCCCACCGCCGCCTGCGGTCGCCTTAATAATTACGGGATAGCCCATCGATCGTGCGATTGTCCTCGCTTCCTCTTCATCTTTTACCAATCCTTTGCTGCCCGGAATGGTCGGCACTCCGACGCGCTGCATCGTTTTTTTGGCGGTCGATTTGTCACCCATCGATCGAATCGAGTCAGGTGAAGGACCGATAAAAACAATTTGATGGTCAGCACAAATCTCTGCAAATCGAGCATTTTCTGCCAAGAAACCATAGCCGGGATGAATCGCCGTAGCGTTGCGAGTCAGCGCCGCCGCAATGATATTAGGAATATTGAGATAGCTTTTACTGCTAGCGGGTTCACCAATGCAAACGGCTTCATCTGCGAGTTGCACATGCAGCGAATGACGATCAATCGTGGAATGAACCGCAACGGTGGCGATCCCCATTTCTTCACAGGTGCGAAGAATTCGGAGGGCGATTTCCCCCCGATTGGCAATCAGAATTTTCGAGAAACGCATGTTCTATGGGTAGGTTCTAATTCAGAAGATTCACACTTCTGAGGGACGCTGAAAGATAGCTTGCCGTGTTTCAACATAACCGATTCAGGACGGTCATTGTTCATCATCAGCATGACAATTTCAGTCATCGTGTAGTTGCCTCATGACTGCTGGGGCAAGCCCTGACCAGATAGGGGTTTTAACCTTTGCTGCGTCTAACCCGTCTGCTGCCCAAGTATTACAGGTTCGTAAAATAGAGTAGTGTCCGATCGCTTCATAAAATCCGCTCGTGTCGATCGAGGAGTCTTGAATGCGAATCGGCTGCCCTTGAGGGTCAGGCTGAAACGAGGCTTTAATAAAATTTACTAATTGCAAATAATCTTTTTGGTTCACCCCCACGCATTTCAGTTCGACATTTTGCTCGTTCGGTAATTCTGAATAGCCTTCTACATATAAAGCAGTCGGGTTTCCAGGCATGAATAAACTTCTGAGAACATTGGGAATTTTGACCTGTGACCAACTGGGCGTATTCATATAGAAGTCCCGATCGCCCCAGCCAAATTTAAGATATCGATAGTTTTGTTGCGCATCTCGCCCAACTTGATCAAGCGACAAAAACTGACTCCAATCAAACGCTTGATTCTGCACCGGAAGAATCAAATTGACGTGCATTGAGTCGCCTGCAGCATAGATTCTAAACGGTTGAGTTTGGCAACTGTGGGCAGGCGTTCCCCATCTTCTAGGCGTGACATAGCCAACTCCGAGAAGGGTTGTGGTGATCACAATGGGCGCAACAACATATCGCAAAGTCCGCTTTAGAAAAGTAGAATGTCGCTTGAAAATTTTTTGATTCATGACGGGTGGACAAAACTCTAAAATTACCCTATCGGTGCGATCGTACCCTGCATCCAAGCTGCTAGAAAAACTTCACACTCTCAAGGTTGATCGATCGCAGTAAAATCTGAAAGTGTCGCAGAAGGAATTGATTCTATGGCGAAAAAACCTGCTCCAACTGAGAAAAGAATCGTGCTACCGGGGGTCAGTTGGCAACAGTTTGAGACGCTGTTAGACGAGTTAGGATCTCATCGCACGGCGCGACTAACCTACGATCGCGGCAAACTCGAAATGATGACTCCGCTCGAAGAACATCAGCGCTGTAGCCGCCTAATTGAGTCACTGCTTCTCGTCATCGCCGATGAACTAGACGTGCAGATTCACTCAATGGGATCAGTCCTGCTCAAGCGCGCAGATTTAGAATGTGTCGCTCAACCCGATGCGTCTTATTACCTGACTGACAAAGTCCGACTCTCAAATCGAGCAGAACTCGATCTCAGTCAAGCCCCGCCTCCTGATATTGCCGTTGAAGTTGCCATCACCAAAAGCGCTTTAAACACGCTGGGGATTTACGCTACGTTGGGGCTGCCGGAAATTTGGCAATATTGGACGACGATCGGAGATAATGTCCTCAAAGGAAATTTACTGATCCATCAGTTGCAAAACGGTGAATATGTTCAGCGTCTTGCAAGCCCGACATTTCCGTTTCTGCCATCAAAACGAGTGTTAGAGTTCTTAGATCAGAGCGACAAAATTGGGTTAGCTCAAGCGCTGGCAGTCTTTCGGAGTTGGATTCAAGAGCAGCGATCGCTCAACACTTAATGGATCTTTTTAATTTTCACGAACCCCAAGGAACAGAAGCCCCGATCGTGGCAAATCTTCCTCACAGTGGAATGTTTGTTCCGGGCGCGATCGCCGCGCAGTTTACACCCGACCATCTGCGCTCGCTCCCCAATACCGACTGGCATCTCGATCGACTCTACGCATCACTTCCTAAGTTAGGAATCACAGTTCTGCAAGCGACTCACAGCCGATATGTCGTCGATTTGAATCGTCAGGTTAAAGATCCCATTTTTGGCGACTTTTGGACAGCCGCGATTCCTGAAAAAACGGCATTTGGACAACCGATTTATCAATCCATTCCTAGCCAGTCAGACATTGAAGGACGGGTTCGAGACTTTTATTTGCCTTATCACGATCGTTTAGCAGCAATTTTGCAAGAAAAGCTCGATCGCTTTGGCAGAGTCTATCTTCTCGATCTTCACAGCTTTATGGGGCTGATCACCGACCAAATATGTTTAGGCAATCGCAACGGAGAAACGTCTTCAGAATTTTTGATCTCTATAGTGGAGAAGAGTTTTTTAGAAGCGGACTATCAAGTTGTGAGAAATAAAGTTTTTACAGGAGGTTATATCACTCGACATTATGGTCAACTGCCCGGAGTCGAAGCACTGCAAATCGAAGTTCGATATCCCGTCTATTTAGATAACGCCCAGCTTGAAAAATCACAGCCTCCTGACTGGCGTGTTCCTGAATTTGATGCTGCCAAGAAAAAGTTTGATGCTATCTTCGGCTCTCTCAAAACTATACTTACAAATCCTCCGCCAACCTGTCTTTAGTTATTTAGAACAGATTCATAAATTCCCTGAACCAAAGCCTCACACCTCACGCATTACTTTATCGCTTCATGATTAAACTCCACACTCATTAGAAGCCTTGATGAAGATGCACAGACATCCGAAAAGACACCAGGAAATTGCCGTAGAAGTGATGTAGTTTGATCAACTGACTGATTTGAGCAAAACCCTGTTGATTAAAGTTCTCTTTATGTTCGGTTCAGATTCAGCCAATTGGCGCTAAGAAGGCAGCTTCTTGCATAACCTTCCGAATTGATCGCTAACCGAGATGTAGAGAGTAGGAGACATTGGTACCTGTCGATCGCTCAGATCAACTTAGTTAAACGCGAGGCTGTGGAACTCTACCGAGTGTTCTCCAGTCCCAGAAGACGGGAATACTATCACACAGCCGACTGACCCCATTTCTACCGAGAGCAACTGAAAGACCATGATGCCAGCAACCTCTTTTTACGCTGATGCAGAATACGGAAACTCTTCTCTAGAGAGCTTTCGTCCTCAGAGTTACGATGCAGGTTATGTCGATCGCGATACAGAGCCAGCTTCTGATGACCTGATGGATGTCGAAGTTGAGTATGTCGATCGCGCAGGACTTCTCGTACCAGTCCGTCAAACGACAGACTTGGTGAGGCTATATCTTCAAGAAATTGGTCGCGTCAGGCTGCTAGGTCGAGATGAGGAAGTCTCAGAAGCTCAAAGAGTGCAGCGCTATATGCGACTTTTAGAAGAGCGGAACGAAGAAGCTCTCAAAGGCAACGCCTCGATCGAGCGCTATGTGAATTTAATCGATGCCCGCGATCGTCTAACTTCTAGTCTGGGGCATCGTCCTTCTCTAGAGCGCTGGGCGGCTGAAGCCAGTGTCACTGTCTCCGATCTCAAGCCCATTGTGGCAGAGGGCAAGCAGCACTGGGCAAAGCTCGTCGGTCGGTCGGTCGAAGAACTTGAACAGACTCAAACTGAAGGACTTAAAGCAAAAGAACACATGATCAAGGCGAATTTGCGCCTTGTAGTGTCGGTTGCCAAAAAATATCAAAATCGAGGTCTAGAACTGCTGGATTTGATTCAGGAAGGCACACTAGGTCTAGAACGCGCTGTTGATAAGTTCGATCCGACAAAGGGCTACCGATTCAGCACCTATGCTTACTGGTGGATTCGTCAAGGCATCACCCGCGCGATCGCTACTCAAAGCCGCACGATTCGACTCCCAGTTCACATCACCGAAAAGCTTAATAAGATTAAGAAAGCTCAACGCAAAATCGCTCAGGAGAAAGGGCGGACTGCCACAATCGACGACATCGCGGTTGAGCTAGAGATGACGGCTCCTCAAGTGCGAGAAGTGCTGCTGAGAGTGCCGCGATCGGTGTCTTTAGAAACGAAAGTCGGTAAAGAAAAAGACACCGAACTGGGTGACTTGCTGGAGACAGAAGAAACCTCGCCTGAAGAAATCTTGATGCGAGAGTCACTTCGCCGCGATTTGCTGCAACTGCTAGCAGACCTGACAAGCCGAGAGCGGGATGTGATTCAGATGCGCTTTGGTTTGGGCAGTGATGGGCACCCCTACTCACTCGCTGAAATCGGTCGAGCGCTCGATCTGTCACGCGAGCGAGTCCGTCAAATTGAAGCGAAGGCACTGCAAAAACTGCGCCAGCCCAAACGCCGCAATCGTGTCCGCGACTATCTAGAATCTTTGAGCTAGAACACTCTAATCAACGTGAAGGCATTCTTTCGGGAAAGAAGCTTAAACCCCCTCTCTCACTGAGTTAGAAGCATCCCCTTTACAGTCTCCGGCTTTGAGTATCATCTCAACAAGGTGACTTTCTTGCAAATTACCTTGTTTTTTTATATGCTATATTCTCAAGAAAGGAGGCTTTGTTGAGAATATGAATGCTTCTGTATACACCGCAGCTTCTCTAAAAGCTGAACTAAACGAAAAAGGTTGGCGTTTAACTCCACAGCGCGAAACCATCCTGCAGGTCTTTCAAAACTTGCCTGAAGGAAACCATCTGAGTGCAGAAGACCTCTACGACGCGCTGCAAGCCGATGGGGAAGGCATTAGTCTATCCACAATTTATCGCACCCTTAAAATGATGGCGCGAATGGGAATCTTGCGGGAGTTAGAGCTTGCTGAAGGGCACAAACACTATGAGATCAATCAGCCTCACCCCTATCATCACCATCATCTGATCTGCGTGCGGTGCAGTAAAACGATCGAGTTCAAAAGTGACCCTATTCTCAAAATCGGTACTAAAGCGGCACAGAGAGAAGGCTATCACCTGCTCGACTGTCAGTTGACCATCCACGCTGTTTGCCCAACCTGCCAAAGATCGCTGCTGCCCAGTTAGCGATAAGCGACCCTAGCGTCTAGACCGCGCGATCGCAGCAAGCTCGATTGCTTCTCGGCTCCGTTTTGATTGGGATAAGCCCCTGCCAACACATAATCGCCAAGCTTAGACTTTGCCTCAAATGCACTTGGAACTACTTGTCTGACCTTGAATAGCGTGTTGTAATCCTGTTTGGGAACGACGACGATATAGCGGTTCACACGATCGTAGTTGTTTCCATCTGTGGTACTTCCCAATGCCGTTAGCGTTCGTGCATCGGCAATGCCTGTCACCGGGAGTCGTCTATCCTGCTGAAAGCGTTGAACCGCGTCACTGGTTTGAGTTCCAAAGTAGCCTGTTGCTGTCCCGCTAAAGTAGCCAAGGTTTTGGAGACGACGCTGAAGATCTATGACATCAGAACCACTATTTCCGATCGTTAACTGCCGACCCGACGGGTTGTAGCTAGTGTCAGGGATGGTCGTAGAACCTGAAAGAGCCTGCGTCACCTGATAGCCCGCAATTCCATCTGCCGTTAGCCCTCGGTCTCGCTGGAGTCTGAGCACCGCATCTTCAGTCTGTTGCCCAAATACACCGTCGATCGCGCCGTTATAATAACCTGCTGAACTCAAACGACGCTGCAAATCACTGACAGCACTTCCTCGATCGCCCTGCCGAAGAACTCCGCCATAGGTGCCATTGCTAAAATTTTGGTCAGAGGTATTGAAGCCTTGGCTAACAGTTTGGTTACCTCTTGACAGTGCCGCTTCTGTAGCAGGTCCTACAACCCCATCAGGATTAAGTCCACTGCGCTGCTGACATTCAATAACCGCTGCCTTTGTCACAGAACCAAAAACGCCATCAGCAGAACCCCGATAGCAACCAGCCGCCGCTAGCCGACTTTGCAGGTCAGAAACCTCAGCGCCACGATCTCCCTGCTGCAAAAGCGCCATCGCAGAGCTGGCAATGCTCAAAATCGTCAAGCTAACTGCAATGCTCAGAAACTTAACCCATGCTGCACTGGAAAATTTTTGCCAGTTTAGCCCATTTAATGAAGGGATAAAGCGAGGTTGTGCAACGGGTCGATCGTCATCAGGCAACTCGTTAGCACACGCTAAATGCAAATAAGCAAGGGTTTCCATAGTCTTCAGGCAGGGGTTATTTGGCGAGGCTAGTATAAAAGGCTTTTTACTTTTCCTTGACCAACATCTTAGCCTTATCACCTACTGAGTGCCTATACCTTGACGTGGAATCCTACTTTGCTCAAAAGTCTTCTTGGGAATAGATGGAGACGCTGGTTAACTTTACTGGCTGTTCTTCTCAATATTTCCCGCTTTTACCCAGCCTTCGCGATCGCTGGGTTGCAGTCTCACCTTCTGCCAGTCACCATCAGAGCTAGTTTCTAACACAGTTACCTTATCGTTGTATTCGATGCCACCGATTTGCCCTGACTCTCGACCCGGCGCGTCACGAAGAATTAGCCCGATCGATTGACTGACTCGCCCTTCATAAGCGCCTGATGGCAGAGGTTTAGGAGAGGGAGACGCATCAACTGCATCGGGCTGATTGGTGGAAACCGCTTTAGGTTTCGCTGCCGTTTTAGTCGGCGAAGATGGCTTGTCGTTGGGAAAGGCAGGTCTGGGTGGTGGAGTGCTTAACTTGGCGATGAAGAATTGAGCCGCCACAAAACCGCCCCCCGCCAAGAGCGCGATCGCCAAAAACAATCCTGTAAAGACTTTCAATAAACCCGACCAACTCATGGTAATTTCCCCAAGAACGGCGAAGCAAGGAGAATCTTAGCATCTGTCAGCACAGAAGCACGGGGAATTTTGCCGATCTGCCGGTTATTCAGGCTGTTGAAGTTGGCGCTGAATCCGATCGCTCAAACTACTGTGCTTGGAGGCGAGTCGTGCCTTTCCTGCGGCTGCCCATTCTTGCAAGAAGTCGATCTGTTCTTTTGCAGTCTGGGCAAGGGGGACAGTTTGGCTTGCCGCTTCTAGAATGTCGTCTGTCGTGAAATCTCGATTCTGGCTAAAGCCGAGGTGCATCGCCTCGATCAAGGTTTGCTCGATTTCTGCCCCAGAGAAATCAGGGGTTTCGTAGGCAAGGCGTTCTAAATCATAGTACTTGAGGTTATGAGGACGCAGGCGAGACAGATGGACGGCAAAGATGGCGCGTCGCTCTTCTTGAGTGGGCAGACCCACAAAAAAGATTTCGTCAAATCGTCCTTTTCGCAGCATTTCTGCGGGCAAAGACTGAATATTATTCGCAGTGGCAACCACAAAGACCGGAGACTTTTTTTCGGCTAGCCAGGTGATAAATGTGCCAAACACGCGGCTGGTCGTTCCGGCATCGCCTCGACTATCTAAGCCAGCAAAAGCTTTATCAATTTCGTCGATCCAGAGAATGCAGGGAGCCAGTGCCTCAGATAGCTGAATCATTTGGCGAGTTCGAGATTCTGACTCGCCGACCAATCCTGCAAACAGGCGACCGACATCCAGCCGCAATAGTGGCAGGTGCCAATGGTGAGCGATCGCTTTTGCAGTCAGCGATTTGCCCGTGCCCTGAATGCCGACTAAGAGTAAACCTCGTGGATGGGGCAACCCATATTGCCGCGCTTGCTCAGAAAAAGAACCGCCTCGCCGAAATAGCCAGTCCTTAAGATTGTCCAGTCCGCCGATATCAGCAATATTTTCAGTCGCAGGATAAAAGTCTAGGATTTGAGTTTGGCGAATCGTTTGACGTTTTTCTTCAAGAATTAAATCAACATCATCGGGCTGGATTTCACCGTGCAGCGCGATCGCCCGTGCTAAAACTCGTCGGATTCGCTCGGTCGATAGCCCTTGGCACGATCGAACTAACTCATCCAAAACTTTTGCATCCAGCCGTTGCCCCGTCGCACCCAGTAGTCGCTCAATCTCAATCTTGATTTCAGCCCCATTCGGCAGGGGAAACTCCAGCACGGTCATCGCTTCGCTGAGATCATCAGGAATCGAAATCTGAGGAGATAGCAACACGAGATTTTTTGGCTGAGATTTGAGGAGCCGCGCCAAGTTGCGAAGTTTACGCGACACTGAAATATCGTCTAGAAACCGATGGAAATCTCTTAAAACAAAGATCGCCGGGGCACTCGCCGGAAGCTTTTCGACCAACTCTAGTGCCTGGAGGGGATTGCGCTTGCCAAACCCGACATCATTGGGATTTCCTTGATAACCATCGACAAAATCCCAGACATAGACGGCGCGATCGCCCTGACTTTTAGCGCACTGCACGATCGCCGCCTCAACTCGCTCTTCTTCACGGGTAGGAACGTAAATAATCGGGTAGCGCGCCCTTAACAGCAGATTAAACTCGTTGCTGAAGCTCATAGCAAAGGTGTGGCAGTGGGGACGGATCGCTGAAGCCGTAAGCGCCTCCTTTTAACCGTACACGATGCAGCGTTCTCAACATCCCTCTCTATGAAGGAAGCTGACCTTTTAAAGCTTCTAAGGATGCCCAACGCCGATCGACTCCAGGATTCAGCACGGCATCTGAGACTTCAATCCCAGTGCACTGCTTGTCACACAACTGCTTTTGAGGAATCGCTAAACACAACTGCTCGTAAAGCCAATCTGTAGGTCTGAAGAACCCGTCTGGTGGCAGGCTTTCAACCAAATCATCGACGGAGAGATCTTGGTCAATGGGCAGCATTCCTGAGTCATCTTCGGCATCTGTGAGCCAGATCAGTTCTGACGCGGCAACCGATAGTCGGTGATTGAACTGCTGTAGACAGCGATGACAAACCAGAGTCACGATCGCGTCCGCCTGTGCTGAGACCTCAAGATAATTTCCCTGGTGAGTGACGTTCAAAACCCCTTGTACTGGAGTAAGCGTCTCAATGCCCTTCAGGTTTTCTTTGAACTCGATCGTTTCAGTGCGCTCGTGCGCTTGGGCGATTTGAGGAATATGGATTGGTTTCATCTTCGGAGCGACCCTCCTAAAAACTGAGAAGCCTGCACGTTTTCAGTACAGGCATTCTTTACACTTTAATATTCTAGCGATCAAGCAGATTCTCCATCTAAACTGGCAGGCTGAACCACTAAACGACGATCGGGTTCTTGCCCTCGACTATAGGTTGCCAAATCAGCACTTTCTTTGAGAATGGTGTGAATTTGTCGCCGCTCGGCTGAAGAAAGCGATTTAATCTCAATTTCTTTGCTCGTTTGCCGAACTTCTTCAGCAGCTTGGTTCGCGATTTCTAACAGTTCTTGCTGGCGGCGTTGACGATATCCCGCTAACTCAATGGTGTAAGCACCCTGCTGGTCGTCGGCTTTACCTAAATTAAGCGTAGAGTTTGCCAAATACTGAATCGAGTCCAGTGCGACTCCTTGAGTTCCGATCAAGGAGTCGATTTGGTCAGGCTTTAGAGCTGAGTCGTCGATCGTCAACCAGCAACTAGCTTCTGAGAAGGTTTCCTTCATCTCAGTTGTGATCGGTGCAGGCAAATTTGCCAGCTTCAAAAATTCTTCTAGCCACTGCTGACCCAGTTGTTCTTGACGATCGCTCATAGTCTTTAGTTAAACCTTCTTTTTGCGACCAGGTTCAAACGGGAGAGTCGTCTCTCCGCCTTTCGCGTCTCCACTTTTAGCTTCTTCAGCATCGACAATCTTTTGCAGATTCTCAGGAAGTGGCTCTTTCGACAAAAAGAACGTCTGCGCTGTCTGGAAAACGTTGCCGATCACCATGTACATCAGCACCCCGGCAGGAAGAGGGAAGAACAAGAACATCCCAGAAAAGAGAACTGGAGTAATTTTGTTTACTGTGTCTTGCTGAGGGTTGCCGCTGGCTCCACTTTGACCAGAGAGCAGTTGATTCACGTAGAGGCTAAGACCAAAGAAGACCACCATGCCGATGATGTCCCAGTGGAGAGCGCCATCGGGATCGATCGCTCCCACCCGTCCCAACGCGTCAATAAATAGAAATCCTTTATTCGCCGCTAATCCAGGCACGATCGCCTGAAGGGTGACATCACCGGGCTGGAGAGCCTCGATCGTGCCATCGTCTTTGATCTGAATCCGTTCTTCCCCACTGACCACCTTAAACTTAGGAGTTAAATCACTGTCGGGATACTCAGTTGCTAGGGCATCAAACGGCTTACCTTCGGTCGTCTGAAATTCAATCTTGGTTTTCTCGCCGACCGCGAGACGCGTTCCGCTGGGTGCGACAGCGGCAATTTTAGTGTGAACGCTATCTGACAAATAGATATTTTGAGCAGGCGTGACAAACGCCTGGGGCTGAATCTGCTCAATCTGCTCTCTGGGCAGAATTTGAAGATTCACCGAGTAAGGCACATCAGAAAAGGGTGAACCTCGCAGCGTCGCAAACAGCGCAAACAGAACGGGCATTTGCATCACAACGGGCAGGCACCCCGCCAGCGGATTACCAAACTCTTTGTAAACCGCGCTCATCTCTTGCTGCTGCTTGGCAGGGTCATCTTTGTAGCGCTCCTGAAGCTCCTTTACTCGCTTTTGCATCGCGGGTTGAGACACCTTCATGCGACGCATACTGCGAATAGAGCCAGCGCTAAGAGGGTAAAGCGCAAAGCGAATTACCAAAGTCAGAGCCACGATCGCCAAACCGTAGCTGGGCACGATTCCATAGAAGAAATCGATGATCGGCAGCATTACATTGTTGGAAAGAAAGCTTATACCGAAGTCCATTCGCCTTACGTCTCTACCTAAAAGTCTGAGTTTGCTGAATTCAATTTGCCAAGCCTGCGTACAAGAATCTTGCACGTTGGTCAGAACAAGTTTCAGTGTAGCCTGTAGTTCGCTTGTTAAACGATCGAGAAATCAAGCCGAAAGGTCGGGATATCCGAACGGTTTAACTCTGAGTACCCAATGCGCCACTTGCTTTTTTCGCTCGTTCAGAAAGCTTCTCGTTGATGAAGTCATAGGTTTCTCGAAATTTGGGAACCGATCGCATTTCGATTCGGCTGCCATCTCTAAGGGTCAGCACCATATCTCCCCACATGCCAAGCCCACGGGGAACAGTGACCACTTTAGTGATATCGGAATAAATGATATCAACCTGATCGCGACCCATCCAACCACCCGTGACTCCGACCCGCCGATCCGTTATTCGGTAGCGTAGCCACAGCGCCCGGACAATTGAGCCGATCGTCAATGGCAAGCAAATGACCGTCGGTGCCAAAAGTATGCCGATGATCAGATCCCCAATGTGAGGTCCGCCTTCGTAATACACCTCTTCCTTAATCGCCATTCAATACCTCAGCACTGATCAATAACTGCTCTAATTCTTGCAGAAATTGAAAATAATCGCACTCAACTGCCTGCGGACGTACGATGATCACGAGTTTCCATCCAGAAGCCAACCGAGGTAACAGGTGCCTCAGCGCCGATCGGATCTGCCGCTTGATCCGATTACGAATCACCGCCCGCTTACTGACTTTTTTGCTAATTGAGATGCCGATTTGAGAAGGAGGTGATTCTAAAAGTTTCTCTAGCTCAGGAGATTGCTTAGAAAGCTTTGAGTAGTGTAAAGCTCTTAGAGTCAAATGGGCTGAGTTGCGTCGAAGCCCGCGCTGGTAGACCCCGTTAAAATCTTTGCGATGCTTTAGTCGATTGGGTTTAGACAATGCCAAAGCAAACCTCACCGCCGATCGTGCCTGACCCACTCACGTCTCTTAGCCAGAAACGCTCAGCCGAGCGCGTCCTTTTTTGCGACGAGCCGTGATCACTCTCCGACCTGTTGCAGTCCGCATTCGGGCACGAAAGCCAGATTTTCTTCTTCTTTTACGGCTGGTTCCTTCTAGAGTTCGCTTGGTCATTGTCGTTGTTTCCGCTAGTTGAGATGTAAAAAAGACCGTGGGAAAGCCACAGTTTATAAATATAGCACTATGTTTAGTGAGTCAAATAGACAAACCCTGAGGCGATCAAAAAGCTGGGACGAATGACATCCGCCCCAACTCAACTCTCTGCCCAAACGATTAGCTGATGGTCACAATCCAGGTGCCGATGTCACGCAGCAGGGGCACGTCTCCAGGAGACAAAACTCGGCAGTTGAAGTAGAACATACCGCCATTGCTGGGGTTTTTGACATTTGAGAAGATTAGCTCCACATTCGACCCTGCGGGAACGGGATCTTTGGGGAAAACCTCAATCACATAGTTTTCTTTTTCCCACTTGACTTCTTGAATGGCAACTTTTTTATCGTTAACCATCAGTTCGACACTTTTGGGATCGAAGGTGCCTTTGTAATAATCGGGATAGTCGATCGAGAACTGAGCCACTGCAACCTTCATTCTTTTGCGCTCAATTCTCATCCGGTAGCGATCCCAGGAGTTGGTGTTGCCGCCAAAGTCTAGCCGATAGTTGAGCTGGTTTTCGCTCTTCACACCACTAAAGAGGGTGAGACCCGGCAAGCCTTGAGAGAATGCCACGATCGGAAGCCCTGCGACAAGGCAGCCTGCGATCGCTAAGGTTGACACAACACGTCGCATCGAAAATCCTCTGAGCAGCATAGGCGTTTGACCTGAAGAACTAGGGTAAGTGGTTGAGTAAACAGACTTCATTAGTATTGACCTTATCAGGAAACCAGGTGAAATGACTCAGTGAGGAGCGACTGGTGGTAGAAGGTGACGCGTTAATCGATTAAATTGTGCCTTGATATAAAAAAGCCTCTAGAAATTGATTGAGCGATCCTTATACAACCACTCAAATGCGAGGGCTGAAAACACAACTCAACTAGCGATTCACAGGGTAATGTTAACTTAAATTAAGTTATGAACGTCGTTCATAACTTAATTTAAGTTAACATTACCTCTCATTTTCTACCCCTTAAAGAAGATGAGAGCTTCTTTAACCGATTCATATGATAAATTTTGCAGTAGTTGAGACGGAAACATTCCGAGCAACTTGATGTAATTATTTTCAATGAATCACGAGTTGAATTTAACATATCCTAAAACCTTAAAGCTTTAAGGAAAAGGCGATCCCCAAATTACGATTGTCTCAATATTGACTATGGAAATTTTAGAATTAATCAGAAGAAATCTGACCCAGTTATGGCGACGATCGCGTTGGTTTCGCAGCCTTAGTTTAGTCACTGCTTTTACATTGGGTGCGCTGCTGATTGTGCTGCCCGTGCGATCGCAGCCCGTCGTTTTAACCTTCTTGATGAATGCCCCGGAAGTGCCTCCGTTTCGACCGATTATTCGAGAATTTGAGCAAAAAAATCCGGGTATTCGCATCAATATGGTTGAAGGTCCAAATGCCTCAAACTTGATTGAGGATTTGAATACTTCTTCGTTTCTGTTAGGCGGGTCTCCCTACGATCTGATCAATATGGATGTCACCTGGGTGCCCAAATTTGCGGCAGCAGGGTGGTTAAAAGATTTGACGGGGCTGATTTCTCAAGAGGAACTCTCGCAGTTTTTGCCGGGTGATATTAATGGTAGTCGCTATCAAGACAAACTCTATCGGCTTCCCTGGCGCACTGATGCGGCGGTTCTGTATTATCGGACTGATTTGCTCGATCGGGCAGGGCTAAAACCTCCCGAAACGTTTGCTGATTTGATGCAAACCTCTAAAACTTTGCAGGACAAAAAAGCTGTCCAGTGGGGCTATGTTTGGCAAGGACGACAATATGAAGGCATTTCTGCAATGTTTGTCGAAGTGCTGCAAGGCAATGGCGGCTTTTGGGTTGACCCTCAAACAAAGCAAGTGGGCTTAGACCAACTGAAGGCGATCGCGGCTCTCAAATTCCTGCAAAGTACTATTCAACAAAATGTCTCACCGGGTGGGGTCGTCAACTATATGGAAGATGATGCCCGTCGTCTGTTTCAAAGTGGCAACACCGCCTTTATGCGAAATTGGCCGTATGCGTGGAAATTACTGAACGCGGACGATTCTCCAGTCAAGGGGAAGGTGGGCATTCAGACGATGATTCACGCACCTGGTTTAAGCAGTGCCTCTTGTTTGGGGGGCTGGGGTTGGGGCATTGCTAGCACAAGCCAGCATCCTCAAGAAGCTTGGAAAGCCGTGCAGTTTTTTACCAGTCTCGAAACTCAAAAGAAGCTGATTTTGGGGACGGGTTATTTGCCAAGTCGTCGCGCTCTTTATGACGATCGAGACTTGCTAGCAAAATACGATTTCTTTCCCCTGGTGCTGAAAGCGTTAGAAACTCCAGCGTTGCGCCCTCCGATCGCTCAATATGCTCAGGCATCTGACATTTTGCAACGCTATCTCAGCGCTGCCCTATCGGGACGAATCAATGCAGAAGATGCGATGCAGTCAGCCGCAAAAGAAACTCGAACGCTGCTAGGAGCCTAGTTTGCCATTATGGAAGATGTCATTCATCAACGAGAGCGACGAACGGGGTGGGCGCTTACGATTCCGGCGTTGTTGATGTTAGCGCTGGTGTTTGTTTACCCGATCGTCAGAGCCTTTTGGCAAAGCTTTTTTACCCAAAACTTAGGAACTCAACTTCAGTCAGAGTTTTCAGGATTTGCGAATCTTGCCCGCATGGCGCAAGATGGGCGATTTTGGCAAAGTTTGGGGAACTCAGCGGTTTTTACGGTCTTCTCAGTGCTGCTGGAGTTTATTTTAGGGTTGGGCATCGCCCTGGTATTGAACCAGACGTTTAAGGGGCGAGGCATTGTTCGGACGATCGCGATTCTTCCCTGGGCGTTGCCAACTGCGTTAATTGCCCTGGCGTGGACGTGGATTTTTAATGATCAATACGGCGTTGTTAACGACATTCTGCTGCGATTGGGAATTATTCAAACTGGAATTAACTGGTTAGGGAATCCGACGTTAGCAATGGTGTCTGTGATTGTGGCAGATGTTTGGAAGACAACTCCTTTCATCAGCATTCTATTGTTAGCCGGATTGCAATCGATTCCGAGTGACTTATATGAGGCTCAAGCGATCGACGGTGCAACTCCCTGGCAGAGTTTCCAATAAATCACGCTGCCGTTGCTATTACCGCAAATCGTGATCGCGCTGCTGTTTCGGTTTGCCCAAGCCTTCGGAATTTTTGACCTGATCGCAGTGATGACAGGTGGCGGTCCCGGTGGCGCGACTGAGACGGTATCGCTATATATCTATGCGACGATTATGCGTTATTTAGATTTTGGCTATGGAGCTGCTCTAGTGACGGTGACTTTTTTGCTGTTGGTGCTAATCGTTGCGATCGCGAGTTATTTTCTAAATCGGTCTAGAGCTACATCGGGAAGTGTTTAATCATGACTACTGTTTCTCCAGAAGACATTGATCGGGACGCTCTAAAAAGGTCAGGTGACTCGATCGTGAAACGATTAATTTTACCAATCTCAGCAGCGTTGACTGTCATCTTCTGTCTTGCTCCAATTCTGTGGCAGTTGCTGACTTCCTTTAAAGTAGACGCGGACATTGCTGCGATTCCTAACGTTTATATTCCAAGTCGATATACGCTAGATCACTATCGAGCTTTGTTTGAGCGTCGTCCGTTTTTTAACTACATTCTCAATAGTGCCATTGTCTCGATCGCGTCCACAATCCTGGCTTTAGGATTGGGCGCGCCTGCTGCCTATGCGCTGGCACGATTAAAACTTCAGGGTGAACGCATTCTGTTAGCCACTATTCTATTGGTGACTCTATTTCCTCCAATCCTATTGTTTTTGGGATTGCTCGAAGTAATTCGATATTTACAACTTGGCAATAACTATTTGGCACTGATCATTCCCTACACCGCGATTAACTTACCGTTAACGATTTTGGTAATGCGGAGTTTCTTCCAGCAGTTGCCCAAAGATTTGGAAGACGCTGCCAGAGTCGATGGCTATAACACCGGAAGAATGCTGCTAGAAATCGTGTTGCCGATAACAATTCCAGCCCTCGTCACAACCGGAATTCTCACCTTTATTTCTGCCTGGAACGAGTTTATTTTTGCCCTCACGTTCATCACCCGTGAGGATATGAAAACCGTTCCAGTTGCAGGGGCACAGCTTGGAGGAGCTTCCCCGTTTGAGGTTCCTTATGGTCCGATCGCAGCGGCAACCGTTTTAGGTACGATTCCCCTGGTTTTACTCGTGCTCTTTTTCCAACGTCGGATCGTGCAAGGGCTGACCGCAGGGGCTGTCAAAGGCTAATCATTCCTTATTCTTTTTAAGTGGTTATGGATAAACAACTTGAGCTTGTCGATTTGCGTAAAGCCTATACTCCGCAGATCATTCCTGTTAAAGACGTGAGCCTGACAGTTAAGCAGGGAGAATTTCTGACGCTTTTGGGTCCGTCGGGCTGTGGCAAGTCAACGATTTTGCGAATGATTGCGGGGTTAGAGCAGCCGACCAGCGGCAAAATTTTGATTGACGGGCGAGATGTAAGTCGATTGGGTCCGGGCGATCGCAACATTGCAATGGTGTTTCAAAGCTATGCGCTCTACCCGCACATGACGGTGCGTGAAAACATCGCCTCTGGGTTGAAACTCAGAAAAACGCCGCCCGGAGAAATCCAGCAGCGCATTCACGAGGTCGCCGATTTTCTGGGCTTGCATGAGTTGATGAATCGCAAACCCGGACAGCTATCGGGAGGACAACGCCAACGAGTCGCTGTGGCTCGAACGCTAGTGCGTCGCCCCGATGTGTTTCTGCTAGACGAGCCGCTGAGTAATTTGGATGCTCTGCTGAGAGAACACGTCCGGGCAGAACTCAAGCAACTATTTCAGTCACAAAATGCCCCAGTGGTGTATGTCACTCATGACCAAACTGAAGCGATGACACTCTCGACTAAAGTGGCGCTGCTCAATAACGGCTTTTTGCAGCAGCTAGACACTCCAGAGGGCATTTATGGCAATCCTGCTAATCAGTTTGTGGCTGGGTTTATTGGCAGCCCCCAGATGAATTTTTTGCGCGTTTTGTGTGATGGAAAAAGCGCGATCGTCGGCAATAGTCTCATCCCCCTGCCTCACGGAGTCACTGCCCCTACAGAAGTGGTGTTAGGAATCCGCCCAGAACACGTTCATCTGGCAAATTCTGAGAACGAACCCACGATTCACGGTCAGGTGTTCTTAGTCGAAAACTTGGGGATGCACAATCTGGTGAGCATCCAGGTTGACAGCGTTCAAGAACCAATGAAGCTGCGAGCGTTGATGGGAATGGGCGAGCGGGTTAGCAGCGGTAGCTCTGTGAAATTGGGGTTTTCGATCGAGTCGATTCACTGGTTTGATGCGACAACGGGCGATCGCTTGTCGGGTGCCCCTGCAAAAGCGGGCGTTGCTAAAGCCAGATATGAATTGTCAGATTTGCCCTCACCCTAGCCCTCTCCTTTTGGGAGAGGGGACAGGATTTCTGGCTCCTTTCTCCCCAGGGAGAGGGGTTAGCGAGGGCTTGCCCCACTTCGTGAGGAGGGGAATTTATACTTGCATTCAGCAACGCCCAAAAGCGATGGTAGAGAGTTAGCAAACCATTCCTTTGTGAGCGCCAAGCATCAAAGAACGCGTCTAATGTTTGGCTCTTAAGTTTTGCCTGAGTGCCGTGATAGTTTCTCAGCTATTTTTACTGGGTTGACATAGGATTGTTTTTGACCTTAAGCGATTTGCCATGTCTATCAAAAAGATTTTGTCGATCGGGCTACTCATCTTCGTGCCGATCTCGATCGCAGCCGAAAAGCTAGAGTGGGGCACGATGACGGTTTTCGTGACTTCGGCGTTGGCGATCGTGCCGCTGGCAATTTGGTTAAGCACGGCGACTGAAGAAGTCGCAGTGGTCACAGGTCCGTCAGTCGGTGGCTTGCTGAATGCTGTGTTTGGCAACGCGACAGAATTGATTATCGGTCTAGTTGCGCTTAGAGCCGGACTGATTGACATTGTGAAAGCCAGTATTACCGGAACCATTATTAGCAACTTGCTGTTGGCGATGGGGATGTCAATGTTTTTTGGGGGACTGCGGTTTAAAGAGCAAGAATTTAAGCCGATCGTGGCGCGAGTCAACGGCTCGTCAATGACGCTGGCGGTGATTGCAATTTTGCTGCCCTCAATGGCGTTTCATTTTGCGGGAGAAGTCGAAACGCTGCCCGTTAAAGAACTCTCAATTACGGTCGCTGTTGTGCTAATCGTGGTCTATATCATGACGCTAATTTTCTCGCTCAAAACCCATAACTATTTATACGAAGTCGGCATCTCTGAGCTTGCAGATAGCGACGAGCCTGAACATAAACCGAACCTCTCGCTCTGGCTTGGAGTTTTGCTTGCCTCGACCGTGGCAGTCGCCTACGAGTCTGAGATTTTTGTGGGCGTGGTCGAGGAAGCGACTAAAGGATTAGGATTAACACCTCTATTCACCGGGGTAATTCTCTTGCCATTGGTGGGCGGGGCGGCGGAGTATGTGACAGCAGTTGGCGTTGCTGTTAAAAATAATATGGATCTGTCGGTTTCTGTCGCGATGGGTTCTAGTTTGCTCGTTGCGTTGCTGATGGCACCGATGTTGGTATTAGTGGGGCAAGCGATCGGGCAACCAATGGATCTGAGTTTTAACCCCTTTGAAGTGGTGGCGGTCGCCGTTGCAGTCATTGTTGCAAATCTGATCAGCTTAGACGGACGATCGAACTGGCTAGAAGGAATTCTCTTGTTAGCAACTTATGTGATTTTGGCGGCGGCGTTCTACTTTCAGCCTGCGTGACGCGATCTGAGTCCTGCCGAGTCTGTTCTCGATCGCCCATGCGATGACCCATTAGAGGATCTGTAGGTAGACCATCGTGCAGATCAGGAATCACCCCTCCTCGGCGAGAAAGATCTTCTCACTCACGAGTCTTTGCATCTGGCGCATGAGTCTTTGAGTGTCTCCCACGAGCCTTTGCATCTGGCGCATGAGTCTTTGATTGTCTCCCACGAGTCTTTGAGTGTCTCCCACGAGTCTTTGCATCTGGCGCATAGGTACATGGCGCTCGGTTCGCGAGTTTCCATACGTGGTTGATGCGTCTTTGCCCCTTGAGCGGGAGTTGTTGCACCTCTCTCATGACTTCTGACATCTCTTCGCCAACCTAACCGCATACAGTCAAGTCTCAGAGGCGACCGATCGAGCACCGCTATGGGCATACCCTAGAGTCGCTACAATGAGGGTCTGTTCTCCTCACCCGATCGTGCCTACTTTGACTGTTACAAACCCCCCAAAAATCGTTCTCGTTGATGGTCATTCTCTAGCGTTTCGCTCCTACTTTGCGTTTGCCAAAGGGCGAGACGGCGGGCTTCGCACCTCAACGGGCGTTCCGACGAGCGTCTCTTACGGGTTTCTCAAAGCGCTGTTAGAAACGGTCGAGTTAGAAAAGCCAGAATATGTCGCGATCGCGTTTGACTTGGGCGGTCCGACCTTTCGCCACGAGGCAGACGACACTTATAAAGCCGATCGCCCCGAAACGCCCGAAGATTTCATGCCCGACTTAGAAAATCTTCAAGAGTTGCTCAGAGCGATGAACTTGCCGATCGTGGTGACTCCGGGCTATGAGGCGGATGACGTGATCGGCACTCTGGCACTCAAAGCGCGGCGAGAAGGCTTTGATGTCAAGATTTTGAGCGGCGATCGAGACTTATTTCAGCTAGTCGATGCCGAAAATCACATCAAGATTCTCTACATGAGTACCGTCTATGGCAGAGGCACTCAGCCGCCTAGAGAATTTGGGGTGCAGGAAGTCAAAGACAAAATGGGCGTGTTGCCGTCGCAGGTTGTGGACTTTAAAGCGCTGTGTGGCGACCCGTCCGACAATATTCCTGGCGTAAAAGGCATTGGCGAAAAGACTGCCATCCAACTGCTTGCGACTTACGGATCGTTAGAGAAGGTTTACGAATCGATCGACGCAATCAAAGGGGCTGTCAAGAAAAAACTCGAAGACGGACGCGACGCGGCGTGTCATTCGCAGTGGATGGCGCAGATTCATCTAGATGTGCCGATCGAGATCGATCCCGCCGACTGCAAACTTCAGGGCTTTGACGAAGAACAGGTCACTGCACTGCTAGAGAAGTTTGAGTTCCGATCGTTCCTCAACAAAGTCAAGAAGTGGCGTTCTCAACTCACCAGCGACGGCACCGAGTTATCGGATGAAGGCACGGAGACCGCTCTTCAAACCGACCAGCCCGTTCAAAAAGCAGTTCCTCGCTATGGCGACAGTGACGATCTGTGGTTTTTCAGCGCCGAAGACACCGCGAATGCTGAGAAAATCCAGCCCGTGATTCTCTCGCCTCGGATCATCGACACTCCCGAAAAACTCCGCGAACTGGTTGCCATCCTTCAAACCTGCACCGATCCCCAAATCCCCGTCGCGTGGGACACCGAAACCACCGCGCTAGAGCCACGAGACGCAGATCTAGTCGGCATCGGCTGCTGCTGGGCACCCGAAAAAGACACGATCGCCTACATTCCGATCGGGCACTCATCCGGCACAAATCTAGACAAAGCATTCGTATTAGACACGCTGCGTCCAATCTTAGAAAGCGCCGACTATCCCAAATCATTGCAGAATGCCAAGTTCGATCGCTTAGTGCTGCGATTTCAGGGCATTCACCTCGCGGGCGTGGCTTTCGACACGATGCTTGCCAGTTACATCATCAACCCCGAAGGCAGTCACAAACTCGGCGACTTGAGCCAAACTTATTTGGGCATCCGAGCGCTCGACTACACCGACCTCGTGCCCAAAGGCAAACTCTTGGCAGACATCGACATTGCTGCGGTCGCTGACTATTGCGGCATGGATGTCTACAGCACATTTCATCTCGTGCCCAAGCTGCGATCGCTGCTCGAAGAAGCTCCGCAACTACTCCGTTTGTTATTAGAAGTTGAACAGCCCCTCGAACCCGTTTTAGCCGAAGCCGAAGCCTGCGGAGTCCGAATCGATGAGCAATATTTGAATGACTTCTCAAAAAATTTAGAACGCGACCTACAATCGCTAGAGAAACGCGCGTATGAAGCCGCAAACGAAACATTTAGTCTCGGTTCACCCAAACAGTTGAGTGAACTGCTGTTTGATCGGTTAGGACTTGATCGCAAGAAATCGCGCAAAATTAAAACCGGATTCTCAACAGACGCGGCAACGCTAGAGAAACTGCAAGGCGATCACCCCGTCGTCGATTTAATTCTCGAACATCGCACCCTCTCAAAACTAAAGTCTACTTACGTCGATGCGCTGCCCAACCTGGTACGCTCCGATACGCATCGAGTTCACACCGACTTCAACCAAGCCGCGACTTCAACAGGTCGGTTGTCGTCGTCTAACCCCAACCTGCAAAACATTCCGATCAGAACAGCGTTTAGTCGTCAGATTCGCAAGGCATTTATTCCGGCAGAAGGCTGGCTGATGGTGGCAGCAGACTATTCACAAATCGAGTTGAGAATTCTCGCACACCTCAGTCAAGAACCCGTCTTGCTTGAGACGTATCGCAATAACCAGGACGTACACACCCTGACGGCTAAATTACTGCTCGAAAAAGACGATATCAGTTCTGAAGAACGCCGACTCGCAAAAATCATCAACTTCGGCGTGATTTATGGAATGGGTGCCCAACGCTTTGCTAGAGAAGCCGGAGTCAGATCGTCCGTTGCCAAAGAATTTATCGAGAAGTTTAACGATCGCTACTCCCGCGTCTTTGCCTATCTCCAACAAATGCAGCGAGAAGCGATCGCCAATGGCTATGTCGAGACGATTCGCGGTCGGCGGCGCTATTTTAACTTTGCCAGCGACTCCCTCAAGCAGTTGCGCGGCGTGAAGCCCGACTCGATCGACCTGGGCAAGATCAAACTGCGCGACCAATTCGACGCACAGCTTCTAAGAGCCGCCGCGAATGCTCCGATTCAGGGTTCGAGTGCCGACATCATCAAAATTGCGATGGTGACGCTGCACGAGTTACTCAAGCGATATGACGCGCGTTTATTGCTGCAAGTGCATGACGAACTCGTGTTTGAAGTCGCCCCTGATGCCTGGGAAGAATTGCAGCCCCAAATCAAGTCTCAGATGGAAACCGCTGTTGAGTTGAGCGTGCCACTGCTCGTCGAAATTCACGCTGGTCAGAATTGGATGGACACCAAATAACGGAGAATCTCGCCAATGACCCAATCTAAGCCACGCTTCAGAACGATCGAGGAATATCTCAACTATGACGACGGGACTGATACTCGTTGCGAACTGGTTGACGGAGAGTTAATCGAATTGCCGACTGAAAGCCCGATTAATGCCCTGATTGCCAGATTTCTGCTGGTCTACTTTGTCCAGATGGGAACCTCGATCGAGCGTGTGGGAGATAAGCAGCAGATTGCTGTCACATCTTCTATGGCAACAGCGCGAGAACCTGATTTGACCGTTCATTCTGAGGCATCAGCCGCCGCAATTTTGACCCAGCAACAGGCATTACTCCGCTTAGATATGCCCAACCCGTTATTGGTGATCGAAGTGGTTTCACCAGGCAACCCTGGAACGAGGAACTACGATCGAGACTACGTTGAGAAACGGCAAGAATATGCAGCGCGAGGCATTCTCGAATACTGGCTGATTGATCCGAGTCGGTCTGTAGTCGTGGTGCTGACGCTGTTGGAACACTCCTATCAAGAGCAGTCCTTTATGGGGCAGGCGGCTATTGTCTCTCCCACATTCCCAGACTTGCAGCTAACGGCTGAACAAATTTTGAACGCAGGTAGATAAGGGGAGCGATTAGCGCAAACTTTGGAGAACACGCCACTGATCATCACACCCTACAAATGGACGATCGGGCACTATCACCACGCGATCTAGGCTGGCATATTTGACAATCAGCCTGTCGAATTACTCAATGGAGAGTTAGTTGAAATAGCACCAGAAGGCATTTCTCATGCAGGTCTGAGCGATCGCTCATCCAGATATCTGCAAACCCTTCTGGGGGAACGGGCGATCGTGCGGGTAGGACATCCGATTACCCTTCTTAGCCGTTCGGAGCCTGAACCTGATTGGGCGATCGTCCAGCCAATAGAACAAGTCTATAAAAGAGAGTTCAGTCTCCGCAGTAGACAATGAGATCGATTTCAACATCGCCTAAACCTGCTAAACCCGCCACCCCGATCGTCGTTCTCGCAGACCGACGGTGACGATCAAAGTAGGACGCATAGATTTCGTTTACGGCTTGCAGATACCGCAAATCAGTAATAAAAACCCGTGACATAACGACCCGATCGAACCCTGTCCCGGCGTGAGTCAGGACAAGTTTGAGATTCTCCATCACTTGGGTAGTTTGCTGCTCGATCGTGCCTATCCTCATGTCACCTGTTTCAGGATCTTCAGCTAACTGTCCGGTGACGAACAGCAAATCGCCCGCCCGAACAGCATGACAAAACGGACCAAGAGGAGGAAGGATTTGATCAGGCAGCGTAATGTATTCCAGCATGAGTTTTATCAACAATAAGCAGTCATCTTAAACCATCGTGAGAAGCAAGACTGGCGTTGCTGAATGCAGATGTGAAATGCCCTCCTCACGAAGTGGGGCGAAGCCCTCGCCAACCCTTCTCCCCAGGGAGAAGGGAGACAAAACTCTTGTCCCCTCTCCCTGGGGAGAGGGCTAGGGTGAGGGTAAAATCTGTGCTTCATAGATCGATTCAGCAGCGCCGCAAAACTCACTAGGCTACCTATCGAAGCGGTTGCCACCAGTCTTCGTAAGTAAGATACCATTCCACAGTTTTTCGGAGTCCGGTGGAAATCGTCTCAGTGGGCATCCATCCCAACTCGCGTTTAATCTTAGTCGCATCGATCGCATAGCGACGATCGTGCCCCGGTCGATCGGTGACAAAGGTGATCAACTCTCGACTCGGACGCACCGGAAGATCGGGCGACAATTCATCCATCAAGTCACACAGTAGATGAACTAAATCGATATTCTTGACCTCGTTGTTGCCGCCAATATTATACGTTTCCCCTGGTTTTCCTTGATGAATGACAATATCTAGTGCCCGACAGTGATCGCCCACGTAGAGCCAATCTCGGACATTTTGCCCATCTCCATACACGGGCAACGGTTTGCCCATCAAGATGTTGATGCAGGTCAGAGGAATCAACTTTTCTGGATAGTGAAATGCGCCGTAGTTGTTGGAACAATTCGTGGTCAGCGTCGGCAACCCATAGGTGTGATGATATGCCCGAACAAGGTGATCGCTGCCTGCTTTTGACGCAGAATATGGGCTATTGGGTGCATACGCTGTTGTCTCAGTGAAGGCTGGATCGTCCGGTTCTAAACTGCCGTAGACCTCATCAGTCGAAACGTGTAGGAATCGATCTCTAACAGGACGCGATCGCTGTTGCCAATGCTGACGGAATGATTCTAATAACGCAAACGTCCCATTTACATTAGTGCGAACAAAGCAATCGGGATCGGTGATAGAACGATCGACGTGAGACTCTGCGGCAAAATGCGCCACGGTGTCAATCTCTTCTGTTTGCAACACCGAATCGACTAATGCCCGATCGCCAATGTCGCCCTGCACAAAGCGAACCGTTTCCTGCTCCTTTAAATCACTCAGGTTTGCCAGATTGCCTGCATAGGTGAGGGCATCCAAAATAACGATGCGATCGCCCGAATAGTTATTGAACCAGGAATGCACAAAATTTGATCCAATAAACCCTGCGCCACCTGTGATCAAAATTCGTTTAGGAACTCGTTGATTTAATGTCATGTCACCTCGATTTGGCAATCGTCTCCAATCATAAATCTCAGCGCTTTGGGGCGATGCAGCGCATTCGTCAACTGCACTCGTTGTCCAATCACGCTATCGACAATGCGCTGATGAATTCCAGTAATTTTAGTCTCTTGCAAAATGACACTGTGTTCTAAATCGGCTTCGATCAAAGTGACCCGATCGCCAATGCTGCTGTAAGGTCCGATAAAACAGTTTTCTAAATAGCAATCGTCTCCGATCGTCACCGGACCGCGAATCGTGCAGTTAATCACCTGCGATCGCGCCCCAATCTGCACCCGCCCGATTACTTTGCTCGTTTTGTGCAGATGCCCCAGCCCATCCGATTCTAAACAAGTGTCTAAAATAATCCGATTGGCTTCTAGCAGATCATCTTTTTTCCCAGTGTCGAGCCACCAGCCTGTAAGCTGACGCGCCTCGACTGACTGACGTTGATCAATCAACTGCTGAATTGCGTCGGTGATTTCCAATTCTCCACGGGCAGAGGGCTGAATCTCGTCGATCGCTTTCTGAATCAGATTTGAAAAGAAGTAGATTCCCACTAGCGCCAAATTTGACTGCGGCTCTTTGGGCTTCTCAACCAGTTTTAGCACTTGCCCTTGATCATCTACCGTGGCAACCCCAAACGCTGACGGGTTTTGCACCGGACGTAATAAAATCAGCGCTGCCGCCGCCTTTGCCTCAAAGTCTGCCAAAAACTGACACAAGTTATCTTGAATCAGGTTGTCGCCTAAAAACATCACAAACGAGGCATCACCCAAAAATGGACGGGCAATCTTGACCGCATGAGCCAGCCCAGCAGGTTGGTCTTGCACGATATAAGTAATGGTTGCCCCAAAGCGATCGCCATTGCCCGTTTGTGACTGCACTTCTGCGCCCGTTTCTGGGCTGATCACAATGCCAATATCGGTGATGCCCGTTGCGACGATCGCTTCGATGCCATACCAAAGAATCGGCTTATTTGCCACGGGCACCAGTTGCTTTGCCCCCGTGTAAGTCAAGGGTCGAAGCCGAGTGCCTTTGCCGCCACTGAGAATGAGTGCTTTCATAGTGTCTCAAAAAAACTGCATGGAGTTGCGAACGATTCAAGCCGATTCTTTGAGATCTCGCAGCATTTGCCGGAGTTCTTGCCGCCAGTGAGGAAACGAGGTCGCCATCCACGTCGAGAGTTTCTGTGTAGACAGCACCGAATAGAGCGGACGCTGTGCTGGGGTGGGATAGTCAGCGGTGGCGATCGGAGCAACTCGCTCAACCTCTAACGGGAAGTCGAGCCGCCTCGCTTCCTCAAAGATCGCCACGGCAAAATCGTACCAGCTAGCCACCCCGCTTTGCGTAAAGTGATAGGTGCCCATCGCCTCCGAAGTTTCTAAGGAGGGAATTAACTGCGTGATCACCTCCGCGATCGACCGTGCCGAGGTCGGAGTGCCCACTTGATCCGCAACGACCCGCACCTCTGGTCGGTCTGCCCCGACTCTCAGCATCGTTTTGACAAAATTGCCTTTACCGTGCACACCATAAACCCACGAGGTTCTGAGAATGAGGTGTCGATCGCAGCCTTGCCGAATATTTTCTTCACCTGCAAGCTTAGACGCGCCATAGACATTTAATGGATTCGGGTCGTCATCTTCTTGATAAAAGGTTCCTTTGCGTCCGTTAAACACATAGTCTGTCGAAATGTGGATCAAGGTAGCCCCAATATGATTAGCGGCTTTAGCCATGATTGCAGGCGCGATCGCGTTAATTGCATAAGCGAGTTCTGTCTCGGTTTCAGCTTTGTCAACGGCAGTATAGGCAGCCGCATTGATGATCACATGGGGATGAATCTCTAAAATGAGTTGACGAATCCGATCGGGCTGAGATAAATCGAGCGTATCTCGCGCCACACTCACCAACGCGTCTGAAGGCAACGTTTGCTGAAGTTCGCGTCCGAGTTGTCCAGAACTGCCAATGAGTAAGATCTGTTTCATAGAAACCCATCGCAACAATCAAACAGCATTAGTGTATCAAGCTATAAATGAGGCTGGTTGCATCAACTGTGTAGATCACAGTTGGCGACTACGGACGCATTGAGTATAAGCCGCCTCCTGAGAAACCTGGGTAAATCTACGATCGACTTCATGCAAAACTTACATCGATACTGACTTTAATCCGACAATTTTAGCTAGAACTGTAATTGTGGAGCGATCTCGTAAGACAGCAGAGCTAGAAAAATTATGCTCAATCCTTCTAAACCCAGACAAATTCATCGGTTTCCGTAAGTTGTCTAGGCAAGAGATCTAGGGGCAAAACCCACTCAAAATATCTAGAATATCAAGTGTGAAGAGAGAACCCGGTTGCGTTATGATAAGGCTTCTGAACTCTTAACTTGTCTAAGGCAAATCTCTTACAATGGTGGAGAGGTGAAGGTGTAGGCTGCACACAACAACGTTGTGCATACGCATCGACAGGAGGCGAACCCTTACGGAGATACCACTGGGAAACTATTAGCATGGTCAATCAGAACACTTTAACGATGGATGTCGGCTTTACTCACGAAGATTTTGCAGCGCTGCTCGACAAATATGACTACCACTTCAGCCCTGGTGATGTCGTCGCTGGGACGGTATTTAGTCTAGAACCAAGAGGCGCTCTGATCGACATCGGTGCCAAAACTGCTGCCTACATTCCCATTCAGGAAATGTCAATCAACCGCATTGACAACCCTGAAGAAGTGTTGCAGTCTAACGAAACACGCGAGTTCTTCATCTTGGCAGATGAGAATGAAGACGGTCAGTTGACGCTTTCGATTCGCCGCATTGAATATATGCGCGCTTGGGAGCGGGTGCGTCAGCTTCAGGCTGAAGATGCAACGGTGCGATCGCTGGTCTTTGCCACCAACCGAGGTGGCGCACTGGTGCGAATTGAAGGGTTGCGCGGGTTTATTCCCGGTTCTCACATCAGCACTCGCAAGCCTAAGGAAGAATTAGTGGGCGAAGAGTTGCCTCTGAAGTTTTTGGAAGTTGATGAAGAGCGGAACCGTCTGGTTCTTAGTCATCGTCGTGCTCTGGTTGAGCGCAAAATGAACCGCCTAGAAGTGGGCGAAGTCGTCATCGGCACAGTGCGCGGCATCAAGCCCTACGGTGCATTTATTGACATCGGCGGCGTGAGCGGTCTGCTGCACATCTCAGAGATTTCTCACGACCACATCGACACTCCTCACAGCGTCTTTAACGTCAACGACGAAGTGAAGGTGATGATCATTGACCTCGATGCCGAGCGCGGTCGGATTTCGCTCTCAACCAAGCAGCTAGAGCCTGAACCGGGCGACATGGTGAAGAACCCTGAAGTGGTTTACGAGAAAGCTGAAGAAATGGCAGCGAAGTATCGTGAGCAGATGCAGATCAATCAGCAGGGTGCTGCTCCAGCAGCCGTTGCAGACGCGATCAAGGAGGAAATCGAAATTCCTTCTGCTGAAGAAGAAGCAGTTGCTCCTGAAGAAGTGGAAGCAGCTGCTCCTGAAGAGGTGGAAGCAGTCGCTCCTGAAGAAGTGGAGGCAGTTGCTTCTGAAGAGGAAACGGCGGCTCCTGAAGAAGAGGAAGCAGTCGCGGCTCCTGAATTGGTTCCGGCGATCGACGAATAATCGCAGCCAAACCAACTGAGTTATTTAAAGAGGGAGCCATCCCTCTTTTTTATTAGGCAGAAATCATTGAGGCGTGTATGGCAACAATTTACTGTGGTACAAAAACGTTTCAAGCCGTTGAAGCTGTCCTCTTTGACAAAGATGGAACGTTAGCTGACTGCCATGATTTTTTACACGCGTTGGTGTTGGCACGATCGAGCTTCGTCGAGGCTCAAGTGCCTGGAGTTAAAGAGTCTCTATTAAAGACATTCGGGCTAGTCGATGGACGCGTCAATCCCGTCGGGTTAATTGCAGTTGCAACTCGCCAAGAAGACGAAATCGCGACGGCTGCTTGTATTGCCGCTACAGGGCGCGACTGGATCGAGGCAAAGACGATCGCTCACACAGCACTGCTGGATGCCGATCGAGCGCTCCCCCCAAAAGCCAAACTGACTCCACTCTTTAATGGCGCACTGCCGTTGCTTCAATCCCTGGCAAGGTCGGATCTCAAAGTCGGCATTCTCTCGGCTGACACCGAAGAAAATGTGCGTGATTTTGTCGAATTTCATGATCTTGCGGCTTACTTTCAGTTGCAAATGGGAAGCCGTGACGGACTCAGCAAACCCGATCGACGACTGCTGCATCTAGCTTGCCGCGAATTAAGCGTGTCTCCTGCCGCAACTCTGGTGATCGGAGACTCTAGCGCTGACATCGAACTGGCAAAACAAGGCGGCGCGATCGGCGCGATCGGTGTAACTTGGGGAGGCACTCACCCAAATCAGCTAGCCAACGCGGATGTGATTGTCGATCGCTTCGATAAGATTCAGCTTAGACCGTCTGTGTAAATTCCACGGTTTCTTTAGAGTTATATAAAGCGCTAATTGCGTTGACAAGCTGCTCTGGGTCGATCGGTTTTGACAGATGTATCTGAAAACCTGAAGATAGTGCTTGTTGTTGGTCAACTTCTCCAGCATAGGCAGTCAGGGCGATCGCCGGAATTTGTCCCCCTTGCTCTGGCGGTAACGCTCGAATCTGCTGCACTAGCATATAACCATCCATCTCCGGCATTCTAATATCGCTCAATAGAATATCTGCCTGGGATTGGGTGAACGCAGCAAAGGCTTCGCCTGCCGTTGTGGCTGTGATCACGCTTGCACCTGCCTGATCTAGGACAAACGCGATGAGTTCCTGGGAGTCGGCTTCATCGTCCACTGCTAGAACTCGAACCCCCCTCAGATTAGGCGATCGCGTTGATAAATTAGTGTCTAGTTTGACCGCTGACTGCGTGGGTATGAGCGGCAGACTAACCGTAAATGTAGCGCCCAGTCCTTCACCGCGACTCTCCGCCCTCACTGTGCCGCCATGCAACTCAATGATTTGCCGGACGATCGCCAGACCTAGCCCCAACCCGCCAAATCGACGCGTCGTCGAAACATCTGCTTGGCGAAAATGCTCAAAAACATAGGGCAGAAAGTCAGCCGAAATGCCCTTGCCCCGATCAACAACGGTGATTTGTGCCTGATCGCCCACTGACTCTACCTGCACGGTGACTCGACCGCCTTGAGGCATAAATTTGATCGCGTTCGAGAGCAGATTCCAGATCACCTGCTGCAAGCGAGTCGCATCACCCAAAACCTGTCCTATTTCATCTGCCAGGTTTGTTTCTATCTCGATCGACTTCGCTTCGGCTACCATTTGCACGGTTTCGATCGCGGCTCGAATCGTTGCTGCCAAATTAACTGGACGAAGGTTGAGATTGAGCTTACCTTGCAGAATCCGCGAGACATCGAGCAAGTCTTCAATCAGTTCAGCTTGCAGATTGGCATTGCGCTCGATCGTTGACAACGCATAGGTCGTCTTGGCTTCGTCGAGTTTGCCGTTTTGTAAGAGCTTTGCCCAGCCCAGAATGGGATTGAGGGGCGATCGCAACTCATGCGAAAGGACTGCCAGAAACTCGTCTTTGACGCGATTAGCTTTTTCAGCTTCAGCCCGCGCTGCTTGTTCTGATTCAAGCTGCTGTTGTAGTTGGATTTTTAACCGTGCGACCTCAATGGCTCCATTCACCGTCAAGCGCAGATTCTCTGGGGTGATTTGCTCTTTCACCACATAGTCTAGTGCCCCTAGTTTGATTGATTGAACTGCGATCGCTTCGCCGCCTCTCCCGGTCACCATAATCACAGGCAAGACGTGCTGAGTCTGGGCTTTTAATTGGGCGAGAAACTCTAGACCATTGAGATCTGGCATCTGGTAGTCTAGCAACACAATATCTGGCTGGTACTGCTGACTTAACGCTAGCCCCTCTTGCCCTAAGCCTGCGGTCACGATCGTATACTGATACTCTTGATCTCTCAGCAGATACCGTCGATACATCTCACGGTCTTCGGGGTTATCATCCACAATCAGAGCGGTGCGTTGAGTTAGAGACATCTTTGATTTTTTATAGAGAATTTCTAGGAAGGATTGCGACATCAAACCAAAAATCTAGTAATGTCTGGATGCTTCGTTTTAACAGTTTAAAATCCATTGGCTTGATCATATAGCCATTCACCCCTTGCCGATAGCAGGCTTCGATGTCTTTCGGGTTATTCGACGTGGTAAAGATGACCACGGGCACCGATTTTAGAGCGTCATCCTGTTTGATTTGGCGCAGCACCTCTCGTCCATCGGTTCCCGGCAAGTTTAGGTCGAGCAAAATTAGCCCAGGGCGGGGAGCACTTTCAGGATCAGTATAGCGATCGGTGTGGTAGAGAAACGCTAAAGCCTGGTCGCCATTCAGACATCGGTAGACAGGAATAGCCAAAGGAGACTGGCGCAAGAAACGCTGGAATGCTTCAAAATCCTCGTTGCTGTCTTCAACGACCAGCAATAGGGGTTGCACATTGGAGATGACTGAAGGTGCAATCATGGTTTCACCGCTTCCGACAGGGTGAAGTAAAACGTACTGCCCTCACCTGGCGTAGACTCTACCCAAATTTTCCCCTCATGCCGCTCCACAATTTTGCGGACGATCGTTAAGCCCGCCCCAGTGCCCCCACCATATTGATCTTGCGGGTGAAGTCGCTTAAAGATTTCAAAAATTCGCTCAAGGTGCTCAGGGGGAATGCCAATGCTGTTGTCGCGGATGTAGAGCGTATGAGAAATCTGGGTGCCATTCCGCACTGGTTTTGATTCGACAGAGCCAATCTCAACCCATTTCTCAGCGTTGTCGTTATATTTAATCGCGTTGCCGATCAGGTTAGTAAATAACTCGCTCATCTGAGAGCGATCGCAGCAAATTGTCGGCAGCGGTTGGGGTAGACGAAACTCGATCTGGTGTTGGGGATGACTAATTTTGAGCGTAGCGATCGTCTGCTGCACCAAGACATTCAGATCCACAGACTGCCGCACCACTTCAGATCGTCCTAGCTGAGAATAGTGCATCAGCGAGCTAATCAAATCGTCCATGCGCTGAGTCAGACGCACCACCGTTTGCAGCTTGGTAACGCCGTCTTCGGGCAACACGTCAGCATAGTCTTCCATCAAGAAATTAGAGTAGTTATGAATCCCTCTCAGTGGCTCTTTGAGATCGTGGGACGCAATATAAGCAAAGGAATCTAGCTCAATGTTGCTGCGGGTCAGTTCTAGATTGACTCTTGCCATTTCGTCTGTCTGAGCCAAAATCACGTCTACGATTAAACTCCGTAGCTCGATCGCCACTTCAATTTCGCACTGCAACCAGTTAAGAGACTTGAGGCGAACGGTTTCTTGCCAAGCTGCAAACGATTGGCGCGGAGAAATCGTCACACTGCCATCGGCTTCAATCCGTGTGGGGTTGTCAGGGTTGCCTGCCCAGGTCACCGTTTGCAAAAATTCGGGACGAAACCACAGCACATAGCGATGTTGGGTTCTTGAAATTGCCATCGCCAGTAACCCACTCGCGACCTTTTTATAGGCTTTGGCATTTGGGTAGAGGCTGGGCAGAGAGTCGGTCACAAATAGGTCGTTCTCAAAGCGATCGGGCAACCACCCCAACAGATCAATCACCTCTTCTTTGTCAGGAGTGCTGCCAATCAGGGCAATGCGATCTCCTTCACACACCGCCGCGCCCTGTGCGCCTGTGAGGGCAAGCAAATCGTCAGGAGAGTCTTCCAGTGCCTGCAAAAAATCGGTCGCATTCGTCAGGCGATTGACAAACTGCACCTCGGTGGCTTTGAGCCGGAGTTTGTAGTCAAGGTTTTGAGTGGCTTCCTTCACCGATAGCTCGGTAGACATCAGTTGACCGAGAAACTCGCAAATCGTGCGGATTTCGTAAGGCACAAATTTGGGCGTGTTGTGATGGCAGGCAATCATCCCCCACAGCCGTTGCTCCTGGATCAGGGAGATGCTCATCGAAGCGACAACTCCCATATTCTGCAAATATTCGATGTGGCAGGGTGACAGACTCCGCAACACGCAATGGCTCATATCGAGATCAGCAGGCTCAGTTCCGGGCAAACCTGTGAGCAGACTGGGCGGATGGTTGACATCGGGCAGCAACCGCAGCCAGTTGAGCAAATAAAGGTGCTTTGCCCGTTGCGGAATGTCTGTGTCGGGATAATACAGTCCTAAAAAAGGCTCTAAATTAGGTTTCCTGTCTTCCGCAATCACCGTGCCATCGCCAGTTTCATTAAAGCGATAGACCATGACCCGATCGAACCCCGTAATCTGTCGCACTTCTTTAACGATCAGGTCGCACAGTTCAGACAGCGTTTTTGTGACCTGAATTTTTGCCAGCGTGTCTTTGAGGTGGCGATAAGATTGGGTAAAGTCGCGTTTAGCCGTCGCTGCGATCAGCTCCAGTTCCAATACAATTTCACCACTGATCGCCCGGTGAACAATGCCATTAAAAAACTGGGTAGAACCCTCGTCTACTGTGACCGAAAGATTGATCGGATTGGTTTGCTCAGAGTCGGGATCGAGGCAGGCTCTAATCTCAGCAATGCGATCGCCCTCAATAAAATCTGCTAGCGGGCGATCGAGCAGGTTTTCGGGCGTAATTCCGAAAATGTCTTTAGCATTGAGGCTCACCTGCGTAATGCGAAAGTCTAATTCTGAAAGGACGCATAACAGACCATGTGGCTGAATGGAACCTGGCGTGTGAATGGGTTCTCGTTCTTCATTGATCACAGTAAGAGCCTGATTCATCATTTGTTTGCAAACATTCTGGTAGAAACTATTCTTTAATTATTTTGAGAAAACTATCTTTTTAGAAGCATGAAGCGATCGCGATGCGAACTGCATTCATAGTAGCTAGAAATACGGTTGCTATGTAGAGTTAATGGCATTGCTGAATGCAAGTATGAAATGCCCTCCTCACGAAGTGGGGCGAAGCCCTCGCCAACCCTTCTCCCCAAGGAGAAGGGAGCCAGAAATCCTGTCCCCTCTCCTTTTGGGAGAGGGCTAGGGTGAGGGCGAATCTGACAATTCATAGCTAGGTTCAGCAACGCCGAATTAACTAGCCGTTTGTTCAGCCATTGCCGCTTCTCCTAGGGTTTTCAACCATGCGATATTTCATGTTATTAACGCTGCTGGGGTTTCCGTTTGTCGTGAGTCCGATCGCGCGTGCTCAGTTCACCGATCCGGCCGTTCAAGCTAGGGTCAAAGAGATTGAGGCACTCAGCCGCGCCAAAAATCTAGCTCGTCAAGCGGGCGAAGCTGCCAACGGTGGGATAGGTGTTTATCGGGCTGAGCGATCGATGCACGGATCTGCTGCCCAATCTCCTTATGTAGATAAAGGTGATTTTTGGCTCTTCACCTTTAAAGGCAGCGCTCCCGGTTCTGACACTCCGTTTGTAGAGAGCGAAGTGCGAGTAGACAAAGCCGATTTTAAGACAACTGTTCTTTACAATGGGACAATTCGTTAATGCGTTTAGTCGGGGCGTTTTCTGCACGCTCCTACGAATTCTTAAATCTGTGTCAGTGCCGCAGTCCTCGCCCAATGTAAAGCCTCATCAGCGCTTCTACAGACATCTCTCGACTACCTGCAACCTTCTTGAGCGATTCCAACGTCTCGATCGGAACTTCAGTCGATACGGCTTCTGTCGATCGAGGGTAAAGTTGCAATTTGAGGATTTCGCCAGAGTTAGTCATATAATTTTCTCTCACTGAAGACCCTCATCTCCTAACCCTTCTCCCCAGGGAGACAGGGAACCGGACTCTGGCTCCCTCTCCCACAGGAGAGGGTTGGAGTGAGGGCATCTCCAGCATTTTGTGTTCAATTAAGTCTATCTACTCATACAGTGAGATTTAACTGACAGAGGTTTTCCTTTCCGTCACCAGCGTCAAACTCACCCATTCTCCTTTATCGCTATAGCGACGAATCAGACGTTGACGCAAATCGGGTTGAAGCAGCCAACCCACCTCTAAAAACAACGGTTGACCCGATCGGATCTGCACTGGGCACGTCGAAGAAGCCCCATCGGGCAACAGCAGCACCTGAACTCCATCAAACGACAGCACCGAACCCTGAATCGTCGCCGTTGAAGTCAAGACTTTCTCTCCTCCAATGGACAACTCCTGCACCAGTCGATCGCTTCCTTGATGTTGCAGTTTTAGAGACGTTTGATACGCGTCCGGCGATCGCCAGTCAGGATAAATTGTCACCGCCTCACCGCGCCACTCACCGATCAGATCCTCGATCGTCAACGGCAACCGCTCTGGCGCATCCGTTCCCACGCGTCGCTCTCGAATTAGCGTTAACTGCTCAAACTGGCTCTCTTTGTTAAACAACTGCACCAAGCGAAGACGACGATCGCCATGCAGCAAAGCCAACTCTGCCCCAAATTGGGTATAGGGCGCAAACTGTATTGCCCCTTGCGAAAATGACCCATTTTCACAAAACTTAAGTCCGCCGCCAATCGTTTCATACTCCAGCACGACCTCTGGTTTTCCGTCACGGCGCAGCGTCAGACGCACCTTCTGATTGTTGTCTAGCCCTTCTAAAGACAAAAAAGACGGCGTATCATTGAGAACTTCTCCTCGCTGCGAGAGTTGCGTAAACGAACCCTGCCACTCTCCTAAATTTTGTAGAAAACAGTCCCATTGCGATTTCATAAGGGTTGAATTAGCGAGTTGCAAACCGACGGACTGCAAGAAGACTTCCTAATAGACCGACCGAGCCACCAAATCCTAGCAAGATCAGCGGCAGCGCGATCGAGTTGATCGGACGAAGTGACCCCTCTGCTGCTAAGAATTGTACAAACTCTGGCTGCTGTGCCAGCAAGTTTTGTAAAAACTGTCCGACTGCTTGAATCAAGCCCCAGGCGATCGTCGCGCCGACGACACCAAACACAATGCCCTGCAAAATAAATGGGAAATAAATCCAGCTTGAGGTTGCGCCTACGAGCTGCATCACTTCGATTTCGCGACGACGCGCCATCACAATCAGACGAATGGTAGTGCTGATGACGGCGATCGTCGTCACTGTCAACAATCCCGTGATCATCAAGCTTAGCCAGTTTAACCCTCGATCGAGTTGAGCAATTCGCTTTACCGCTTCGTCTACATACTGCACGTCTTCGACCCCCTGCAAATTTTTCAGCTTTTTCGCCAAAATCGGGACGGATGCCGAAGATTTTGCCCTCACCTTCAATTCGTCTACTAGAGGATTTCCTTCTAGCTGTCGAGACGCGTCTTTGAGATCAGAAATGCCGAGATCCTTGACCAAACTTGCCCAGGCTTCTTCTTTAGAAATGCTCTTCACTACCTCCGCTTCTGGGAACCTTTCAATCACAGGTTTGAGCATTGCCCCATCCACTCCGGTTTCTAGATAAGCCGAAACCTCTAGCTGACTGCCCACTTGGTTGAGCAATCCTTCTAGCTGCCAAGAAGCCTGCAAGCCAGTGCCAAACAGAAACAGCAGCACCGTCACCGTGCTGATGGCTGCCCAATTCATCCAGCCGCCGCGACGCAAACCGAGCAGCGTTTCTCTCAGCAAATAATCTAGCTTTGTCAGAAAACGAAACACGCGTTAGTCCTAAAGTTTGGTCGTCTCCGTTCTCTTTTATCACTAAGTTGACAAAGCTCCACAAAAAATCTGGATCACCGGAGACGCAAAAATTTTAACCCTTGAGGGAGTCGCCATTCGTTAAGATAGACTTAAAGCGGAATCAGTTCGACCTTTATCATAACGGTGAGAAATTAAGTCCATGACTTCTGAAGTTTTGGTTGAGAAGAAAAAGTTAGCGAAGCCCCCCCTAGAGATTTATCAACTCGGCGATCGGGTGCTGCGTCAGCCTGCCAAGCGCGTCTCAAAGATTGATGCTGAGATTCGGCAGATGGTGCGGGAGATGCTGCAAACCATGTATAGCGAAGATGGAATTGGGTTAGCAGCGCCCCAAGTGGCAATTAACAAGCAGCTTATCGTCATAGACTGCGACCCTGAAAATGCGGCGGCTCCGCCTCTGATTTTGATTAACCCGATGATTAAAAAATCGAGCCGTGACCTTGAGGTCGGGCAAGAAGGCTGTCTCAGCATTCCGGGAGTCTATCTAGACGTGACGCGACCCGAAGCGATCGAGGTGTCGTTTAAAGATGAGCATGGTCGTCCGCAAACTCTCAGTGCAGCAGGGCTACTGTCCCGCGCCATTCAGCACGAGATTGATCACTTAAATGGGGTGCTGTTTGTCGATCGTGTCGAAAACAAACTCGCCCTCACCCAAGAACTCACAAAGCGAGGGTTCTCGTCTCACGCCGTTAAACCGATTGCTTGAATTTTGAGCTTTGAATGATTCACTGGACATTCAAAGCTTAAGCTTAATATTATTGATTAAAGGCGAAAATTTTGTGACTCCAAAAAGTGGTGTGTTTTTAGGAGGATCGTGCGTTGCCGCGATCGCCGCTGTCGGTTCTGTGTTTGAACTGTCTTCTGGTAGCCCTCAGCTAGGCGGAACCCTGACTGGTGTCATTCTCGCAGTTAGCGTTCCACTCACAGCAGTCTTTTTCTACACAGCAGTGTTAGACACAAAAGCAAATCAGAAATAGCGACTGAACGGCGAATTCTTAATGCAAAATTCACTGTTCACAGTTCACAATTTAATCAGGAGTGCTCAGTGTTAAGTATAGAATGGTTCTTAATGCTACCTATCGCCTAACACCTCTACCGGATGCCCCCGGCTGATGACATTTGCTGGAATCCGTGACCCATGACGGGTGAATCCCTTGCGATCGCTTCCTTGCGGCAACTGTCCAACGGAAGCCTTTCTAAACAGAAACAGCCAACTTATCCGCTTTCTACTGAACAAATTGTCGCGATCGGGCGTGATCCTCGGTGCCAAATTGTTCTCGACCCGCTTATCTATGGCTCGGTTTCGCGTCGTCATATTGAGATTCGTCCCACGTCCACACTGGTAGATGGGCAACCAACGTGGTGGGTGTGCGACCTCAATAGCTCAAACGGCACCTATCTCAATGGCAAACGCCTGCGCGGATGTAGAGTCTTAAAAGCAGGCGATCGCGTGTCTTTGGGGCAAAACGGTCCAGAATTCGTATTTGATTATTGTCGGGAGACAAACCCTTCACCCTCCGCAGTCAGCAGCTCTTTAGAGGCGATCGAGCCGATTCCACGTTCACGACCGCTTAGAAATTCTGTCACGTTTACCCAGCTTTTTCCGATCGCCTCATCGGGGCTGGATTTGAGCCAAAAAGCCTACCTCGCTCCAGGCATGATCACCGTCGGCTTTGTCGTTGGTTTGTTTGTGGCGATCGGAAACTCTGTTTTATTCAACCTTTTATTGGCGACTTATATTGCCCTCGCTGCTTACTATTTTGTCTATCAACTGTGCGGCAAACATAAGCCCTGGTGGGTGTTGCTTACGGCGGGGTTAACCACGGTGCTGCTGTTGCAAAGTCCGGTGTTGCCCCTCTTCATTGTGCTGTTTCGACAACTTCTGCCGGGGCAAGTGCCCGAAGCAGGGGAGCCGATGAATTTTGTAGTGCTGCTAATTCGGATGTTTTTTGGAGCCGGACTGATGGAGGAGCTACTCAAAGCCCTTCCTCTGTTGGGATTTTATTGGTTAGGACGACTGCTCCCGACTCCGTGGAAAGAGCGCATCGGCATTTTAGAACCGTTGGACGGCATTCTTTTAGGAACTGCCTCGGCAGTTGGCTTTACGCTTTTAGAAACTCTGGGGCAATATGTGCCAGATATGATTCAAAACACGACATTGCAAATCGGCGATGGACCGAAACAGCTAATGGGGCTGCAACTGCTCATTCCTCGTCTGTTAGGCTCGATCGCAGGACACATGGCGTATAGCGGCTATTTTGGCTACTTCATCGGGTTGAGCGTCTTAAAACCCAGACAAAGCGGAATTATTTTAGGAATCGGCTATTTATCGGCTGCCAGCTTACACGCGCTGTGGAATGCGATGGGTTCTGTGAGTCCTTTTATTTTGGCGCTCGTGGGAATTTTGTCTTATGCCTTTTTAGGGGCTGCCATTCTCAAAGCGCGGACGCTATCACCGACCCGATCGCAAAACTTTGCCACCCGCTTACGACAATAGAGAATTCTAGTTCTTTACCCTCTCACGTTGCAAATATTCCTTCTTTAGAGAGAGGAGTTAAAGGGCGATCGTTCTTATGCTTTAAAGGCGTACTGAAGAAGTGTCAGGATTTTTCAGTCGTCTAAAGAACCCACGTCTTATATGCAATCAATAAGCCATGAATTTTAATTTGTTTCGGTTCAAGCGCGTCTTCTTGCCTCTCAGTTTTGTCTGCCTAGCCGTTTTTGCAGGAAACTTGAAGGCACACGCAGAAGATTCTAGCGATGCACATCTTGCAGAAAGTCCTGTCAGTGCTCCGGTCAGTTTGCAAAAAACGAGCATTCAAGGTTCGGCTAATCTCGCTAGATCGATGTCGATCGTGCCCGATGTCGCTAATCGCGTAGTCAAGCCTGTTCCGGGTGAAGTGACCACCGCTGCGGTTGAGTTATCGAGTCTACGATCGTCTCAAGCTGTTAAGACTCCTGCTGATGTCAACGTTGCATCTTCTACCCCATCTGGAACGATCACGGCTCAACAAGAGGTAGGTCCTGCGACCACCAGCCCTTATGGAAGTTCTCAGTCGTCTCCATCGGGTGCGCCCATTCAAATCCAGACCTCTCCACAGCCTGTCCAAACCCCGGCAGAGACGCAGACCACTCCTCAGATCCAACCGACTACCCCAACTACTCCAACTCAGACAACCCCAACCACTCCTGACTCAACGATCTCTCAACCCCTAGTTTCTCCGGGTCGGGCGACACGATCGGGGTCGAGCTATTTTGGCGTAGGGGGCAACATCGGAATTGGAAGTGGCGATACTCAATTGGGTCAGAGTAGCTTTGCGCTGATTAGTAAGATTGGCTTACTGCCTTCCTATTCAGTACGTCCTTCGATCTTGTTTAGCGATAACGTGACGATTTTGCTTCCTATCACCTACGACTTCTCGTTCGGGGAAGGTCCGACTAATACGCTGGGCTTTACAGCCGCCCCTTATGTCGGAATTGGAGCGGCGATTTCAACCGGAGGGGGTGGCGATGTTGCTCTGCTGCTGACGGGTGGCGTTGACGTGCCCATCAGCTCACAGTTTACGGCAACCGCAGCAGTGAATGCCACCGTGACTGGAGAAGCCGCTATTGGAATCTTGTTGGGTGTTGGCTATAACTTCAGCGGGTTTTAACTTAGTTGATTGGATGATGACAGACAAGGGGCTTAAGCCCCTTGTTTTTTGAGGTCGTTTTTGAGTGCGATCGGTCGTGGCTGAATTGGCGAGACGTTTCACCGAAACGTCTCTACGGCATCGGGTAGATTCGTTGGTCAACTTGGGAGAAGAGACAACACGACAGGGGCGTTAATGGTGCGATCGTGAATCGTTGTTTCTAATTCTTGGTGATAAACGCCTGATGGAATTAAACCACAGCTTTCTTCTTGAATTGCGGTCAACGTTTGCTGCACGACACAAGATTCTAAAATTAAATCGTCATCTAGAAATAGAGCATAGGGAGCCGTCACTTGATCTAAGAGAAATTGGCGATGCTCTGCCATGCCCTGACGCGGTAAATGCTTGTGAATTTCGATCGGGTGACCACGCGATCGCAAGACTCGCAAAACAGACTGCACCTCAGCGATCGAGCCAGCATCAAAGTCTTCGGTCTGATCAGGCGAAAGTCGCGACAGGTTTGGGAAATAAGACTCGCGATCGTATATCGCCAACGCTGAAGGGTGATTGTAAGTAAGAATGAGAATATCAACCGTTGCCATTTCACACACCTTAACGACATTTAAATATGAGAAATAGGTAATGAGTTTATTCACTACCTACGAACGCCAAATTTATGACGTAGATGTCATAGAGATGTCATGACTCGGATCAGCTCAGTCGATAAATTTAGGTCAGAAACATCACGCTTCTTGAACAGAACGCCTGCCAAGAAGTAGATGTTTCCAGAGTAAAAAGCTTTACGGCTTTTGCGTAGCTCAGAAATGTGATTTTTGACTTTGGGTTCAGAACTGTAGTAACCAAATTTTAGCGGTGTAATCATGAAATCAGCAACGCTGTAATTATTGGCAAGCGCATGAGCGATCGTACCAACTGGATTAGAATAACTAGACACTAGCAGCATCACATTCGGATAGTCTAGCGAAAGCAGTCGATTTGTAATCGTTGCACCATCGACTCCACCGTGCAGCAACGGCATTGCAATGTTGTCATCAGGCGCAGGAATGTAAGGTGGATTGGCAATTAGATATTGAGCATCCGATTGGAATGTATCAAAGAACGACTGATTGCGAACCGAGTATTGATGGCTTATGTCATGGTGAGCGATTCTAGACTGCGCAATTTGACACGCTGACGGATTCAGTTCGTAGCCATGAATCCTGCCGTCAAAACTTACTCTAGTCAAAGAGTTAATAACCGGAGTTCCATCACCGCAGCCAAACTCTACAACCAGATCAGAATTGCTGCACTGATTAAATACTAAACGCTCTAAACAATGGGAATAGAAATGAGATTCTTCAGGACAAAAGAAAACCTCCTTCTCAGAGAAGGATTGCGAAAATCCAGAAGAGCGCAATAATGTTTCAGTCAAGGTAATGACCTCACTTTAATGATGGAGTTATTAACGGGGAAAGTTTGGCGAAGGGCAAGCAATTTACTTGCCCTTCAAGACTAAGGTGCCGAAATGACGGGCAGATGGGCGGTTTGTTCACCCTGACGGATAATCTTTACTGCGGCTGCACTGGCTCGATCGCCCATCAGTTTTTCCTGGTCATAGCCCAACAAGATTTGCCAAGCCTGATCGGGATACATCTTAACGAGAGGCAGTGTGACGCTTTCGATCATCCAGCGTCCGTGTCGCTCGTCTTCTTTGATATGCAGATCCCAATAGCCCATTGCCCCATCTGAAAGCTGCAGGCGTTTTGCGGCTGCCAAGTAGGTACGATAAGCCGAAGGTCCAGCGACTTCAAAGTAGGCAAGTCCGCCGTTATAGCGCAGAAAATGACGCTTGCACTCGGTCAACAAGAAGTTATGGTTGATGCTAGCCAACACTTCCCAAGGCACTAGCTCAAAATATGCCTCTGGTTGAGTGCTGAGTCCGAGTTCAGTCAACATTTGGGCAAAGAACGTGGAATGCTTGCGAGACAGGCGACCGTTGCCATATTCTTCGAGCAGCACTTTGGTCAGAGTGGCTTGCACTTCGTTGGCTGCACCTCCCAAAATGCGAGACAGACGACTGGCTTCAATCAGCCCATCAAATGAGGTGATTGCCAGCAAATAACGATAGCCCTCAAACGTCATCTGCTTACGCATATAGTCAGCGTCGATCGAGAGCGATGGGTCAAGATCAGCGGCAAAGCGATCGAGCAATGCCTGCTTTGCATCCAACGATTGATACTGATCGACATTGAGTTTTGATAATTCCCACGTTTGCCAAGCGGTTTCAATCCGATCGCGAACTTGATGCAGGTAGAGCGATCGCTCGTTGGTGTAGTGCCGCAGGTCATCGTACCAAAAGAGATTAAGCCGATTAATACGGTAAAGCACTCGCTGAACAAAGCGATGAGCCGCCTCCGATGACAGCGTTTGATAGGCTTCTTCTAATGCAGAAGTGAGCGCATTTTCAAAGAGGTCAACCGTGGACGAGTGAGCCTGTAGATTGCGATCTAAATCCTCGACTTCGATGAGTTTGACAAACGCATCTTCAGCCGTGTAGTAGGGATTATGTTTTAGCTGAGTTTCTAGGGTTCTAGGAATCACCCGTGCGGTTTCTGGAAATGCAACTAAGCTACCTTGCATGGATTGTGATTTCGATTTGTATTTTCACTTACATATTGATTTACATTTTTAGTGAATTCCATCTACTCAAGAGATAGATCGATCAATCTAAAGGTAGAGTTTAGGTGTTCTAGTTTTCATCTAAATGTATTTTGCTTTACCAACTTAGGACTGTCTTCAGCTAGAGCCGTTTCATCTATTTGTTGCGCGATCGGTGATGCAGCTTCACAAATCACAGGAGTCAGCTCGTTCACGTTCGTAAATAACCATTCGTCTTGTAATTTTTTGATTGCCAATTCTTTTTGCCTGGCTTCTACCTCGATCCAAGGGGCATGACGATAAGCACTCGGCATCGCTGTAATATAATCACTGTGACGCTGATTGCTAAAGGTTTCTGCCCCGTTTGAGATATGCACTACCTGCCATTCTGGAGTCGCCCACGTCGATCGCGCCGCTTCTAGCATTTCTGCAACGGTAGGATCTTCATAAGTGTTTACCTGTTCGTGAATCACATGACGGTGGGCATCAAATAACATTGGCACGTTTGCTGACTGACACACGGCAAAAATATCCTGGCTGCTGTAGGTATATTCATCATTTTCTAGCGTCAGCCGCGATCGTACATTGTCAGGCAATTCTTGAATCACGCGAATCAATCGCTCCGCTCGATCGCCCTTGCCGCCGTGAATATTCATCAATGCCCACGGTGATTGAGGGAGTCTCAAAAAATCGAGGATTCGGGCGTGAGTTTTGAGAATTTTGATGCTGTTGTCGATCACGTCAGGGCGATCGGAACTCAATACTACAAACTGATTGGGATGCAGCACTAACCGGATGTTTAGCTGGATTGCCCGATCGCCGACTAATCCCATTGCTTCCTCAAATTCCGCTAAGATTCGCTCACCAATCACATCATCAGCAAATGGAAACAGCGCAGAACTGAGGCGATAGAGTCGAATATTGTTGAGGTTGCAGAACTCGATCGCCCCGCCCAAACGCCGCAAGTTGTCGGCATAGAGTTCTCGCAGCATTCGCTCTTGTTCTAAGGAGTCAAACTGTAAGAGTCGCTTGCGCGTTACGGTTCGATAACGGACTGCCTTAGATGCTGTAATGCAGACGAGTCCTAGTTTGGGTGTCATCATTCCTCGATTTTCTTGAGCGATCCGGGCTTATGAATGGCTTCTTTTCCCGTCTTGTCGCTCTCGACTAGATACTCAGGATCCTCTTTTGAAGCATCAAAGTGATGTCCTTTCAACTCAGTAGGCTCAGTCAATTTTTTCTTAACAATGCCTTCGACCATGTTACCAGAACTATTCCACTCAACTCGATCGCCCTTCTTAAATGTCTCAGTCATCGTCTGCAAATCTTTTGTTTTTACAGCTTTAAAGATATTGAATTGTGCGATCGCTCACCTCTATCCTTTGATTGTGAATGTCGATCGCTCTTCATCGATCGTCTCCTCCTCTAGGCAGGTGTCATGAATAACACTCACTTTCTAGAGTCACAAAAGATGAGCACTCTACAGTCAGCCCACCATGATCTATGACTATGATTTATTTGTGATTGGGGCAGGTCCGGGGGGCTTGGCAGCCGCAAAACAAGCTGCACACTATGGCGCACGAGTCGCGATCGCTGAAGCCAATCACCTCGGCGGCACCTGTGCAAACATGGGTTGCATTCCCAAAAAACTGATGGTGTATGCGGCTGATTTTGGTCACTTAGCAGAAGCCTCTAAAGGCTATGGCTGGAGCGGAGAACAGCCTCACTTTAGTTGGACAAAATTTGTCAAAGCGAGAGATCAGGCGATCGAGCGATTCCGTCAATCTCATGAGCGATCGCTGACCAAACTGGGAATTCGTCTGATCCGCGATCGGGCACAGTTCATCGATGCCCACACTCTAGAAGTCGGTGAACAAAAAATCACTGCCGATCACATCTTGATTGCTGTGGGAGGTCACGCCAGCAAGCCCGACATTCCCGGCATCGAACACGCGGTTACGTCTAAAGAGATGTTTCACCTCCCACAGTTGCCTAAAAAAATTGCCATTATTGGCGGTGGATATATCGGCGTTGAGTTTGCAAGTGCGCTCCATGCCTTCGGGACAGACGTATTTTTAATGAGCCACGAACACTGCATCCTAAATGGATTTGATCCCGCCATTAGCACTGCTATTCATAAAGGATTCACTGACCGAGGCATCCAAGTTGCCTGCAACACCACCGCCGAAGAAATTATTCAGACCGATCGAGGATTGCAGCTAATTTTGTCAGGCGACTCCGCAGATATCACGGTTGATTTAGTGCTGTGCGCGATCGGACGCACTCCCAATCTAGAAAATCTCGGCTTAGAACAGGTCGGCGTTGAAATCGATCAGCGTGCGATCGCGGTCGATGCTCACAGTCGCACCAGTCAACCCAATATCTTTGCTGTTGGAGACTGCACCGATCGCAAACAATTAACTCCGGTTGCACTATCAGAAGGTCGGGCGTTTGCTGACACGACTTTTGGTGACTACGCCTGGACAGTGGACTATGACAGCGTGCCATCGGCGATCTGCTGTCGCCCCGAAGCCGCCTCTGTGGGAGTGACAGAGCCAGAGGCGCAGACTCAACTAGGCGATGCTGTTCGCTGTTATCAAAGCGAGTTTCAGCCGTTATTTCACAGCTTGAGCGGTCAAAATGAAAAAGCTTTAATTAAGCTCATTGTCAACGGAGAGGACGATCGAGTGATTGGCATTCACATCGTCGGCGATCATGCAGCAGAAATCTTACAAGGATTCGCATTGGCAATGAAACAGGGAATCACAAAGCAGGAACTCGATCGGGCGATCGGGATTCATCCATCCTCTGGTGAAGAGCTTTTCTCGATTCGTTGACTGAATCTGAGCGGCGTTGCTAAATTCGGGCATGAACCAAGAAATTTGCCCTCACCCTAGCCCGCTCCCGCAGGAGAGGGAACAAGATTCCTAGCTTCCCTCGCGCGCAGGAGCTACCGCGTGCACACAAAGGGTCAATCGCTTCGATTCAGTAATGCCTTTCTAAGCTTCAACAAGCTGGTTGTCTTGCCGCAAACACGCTTCGATGAAGCCGTCTAGTTCGCCATTCATGACATCTTGAATCGCAGTCGTTTCTACCCCGGTGCGGAGATCCTTCACCATTTGATAAGGGTGAAACACATAGTTGCGAATCTGGTTGCCCCAAGCCGCTTCGACAATGTCGCCTCGGATGTCAGCGACTTCTTTTGCTTTCTGCTCTTGAGCGATGATCAGCAGTTTGGCTTTGAGAATCACCAGGGCTTTTTCTTTGTTTTGAAGCTGCGATCGTTCCTCGGTGCATCTCACCGCAATTCCGGTCGGCAGGTGCGTAATTCTCACGGCGGTCTCGACTTTGTTGACGTTTTGTCCGCCTTTGCCACCCGCACGAGAAGTCGTAATCTCTAAGTCTTTATCGGGAATGTCTAACTTAACCGACGTGTCGATCATCGGCATCACTTCCACCCCAGCGAAGCTCGTTTGTCGCTTGTCGTTGGCGTTAAAGGGCGAAATTCGCACGAGGCGATGGGTGCCCTTTTCGACCTTAAGATATCCGTAAGCATATTTGCCATCAATCTCTAGCGTGGCGGACTTAATCCCCGCTTCGTCGCCCTCTGACTCGTCGGTGAGATGCACTTTATAGCCGTGAGCTTCCCCCCAGCGCGTATACATTCTCAGCAGCATCTCTGCCCAATCTTGAGCATCGGTGCCCCCAGCCCCCGCATTAATCGTAAGAATCGCTCCCTTGGTGTCGTAGGTGCCTGACAGCATCTGCTGAAGCTCCCACTGGTCAAGTTCTTGCTTGAGTTGATGAGTTTTTTGCTGTCCTTCTTCCAGCAGCGAGTCGTCCATCTCTAGCTCCAGCAATTCTAAAATCGCCTGAGAATCTGCGAGAGACGACCGCCACTGCTCAAACTGCTGAAGGTGCGATTTATAGTCATTGAGTTCTTGCAAAATCTGTTGAGCTTTTGTTTGGTCTTCCCACAGTTCGGGTTGTGCAGCGACTTGCTCTAAATCTTGAATTTTTGCGGTCAAAGCAGGAACGTCAAAGATACTCCTGAGTTTTACCCAGGCGATTAGATAACCCTTCAACGTCGCGCTTTAGTTCTACAGTATCCATACGATCGGTCGGTTCCTTGAACAGTATTGTTTATTTTAGCGGCAGTTCGCTTAGAGTTGACTCATTCATCCGCACATAGCCACCAGCATGGGAGATTTAGAACACCCCTTTCAGTCGTTTCTCAACGATCTCTATCTCAAATATAAGCCTTTAACCGACGGCACTCTTGCCAGTTATATTCCTGAATTGGCGAAGGTCGATCCCAACTGCTTTAGTATTTGTGTCGTCACCGTAGACGGGCGGATTTTTGAAGTGGGAGATGCGCATCAGCTATTCACGATTCAGTCGATCTCGAAGGTATTTGTCTATGGCATGGCGCTGGCAGAACACGGGCGCGACAAAGTGCTGTCTAAAGTAGGCGTTGAGCCGACGGGCGACCCGTTTAACTCCCTGATTCGACTGGATGAATCGTCAAAGCGACCCGATAACCCGATGGTAAATGCAGGCGCGATCGCTACCACCAGTTTGATCAAGGGCACCGGAGCCACCGAGCGCTTAAACCAAATGCTCGATATGTTTCGTCGCTATATCGGGCGGGATGTCTATATCGATATGTCGGTGTTTATGTCGGAGCGATCGACGGGGCACCGCAATCGAGCAATGGCACACTTGATGCGGCACTTTGGCATGATCGACGAGAACATCGACGAAGCGCTGGATCTCTATTTTCAGCAATGTTCGCTGATGGTCAACTGTCGCGATCTGGCAGTGATGGCGGCAACGTTGGCAAATAAAGGAGTGAACCCGATCACGGACGATCGAGCGATTCCGTCTCACTACATTCGAGATGTGTTGTCGGTGATGTATACGTGTGGAATGTATAACTTTGCGGGCGAGTGGGCGTATAAAGTCGGAATTCCTGCCAAGAGTGGAGTCTCAGGTGGCATTATCGCAGTGGTTCCCAATCAGGTAGGCATCGCAGTTTTCTCACCACCATTGGACTCTCACGGCAATAGCGTGCGCGGCATTAAAGTCTGTGAAGACTTGGCGCGTGAATTTGAGTTACACATGTTTGACTTGCCGATGGGCTGCTCTCACTTTCGACAGACATTGGCAAACGAACCGTAACAAATCGACGTTTTGGGTGAGCCAACACGGTATAGTCACGACAGAGGCGTTTGCCTCGATCCCCAATCGGGTAATCGTCTAGGAGAAGGTTATGGTCAGAAGGCAGCCCCCCGCTAATTCCCGCAAGACAACTCCCCGCAAAAAGCCCCAAGCTCCTGCTGTAGAGGGGAAACTGTTGCCCGAAGATGCTAGGAGCGTTGAAGCAACCGATTTAGAGAAAGATGAATGGGCAGAGACTGTTGAAGTCGAGGTGGTCGCCGAATCTAAACCCGACGCTGCGCCCAAAGAAGACCCTGCCGTTTCAGCCTTAGAAGCCAGTGTGACAGCGCTCAAAGAGTCGTTGGATCAGTCCAGTCAGAAAGAGCAGCATTTGCAGAAAAGTGTTGAAGAGCTACGATCGCAGCTTGATGAACAAACTTCACTGGTTCAAAAACTGCAAGTCAGCCTAGAGAAGGCAACTAAAATTCAGTCTGAGCTAGATAAGACCCAAAAAGAAGCGCTGAAATTAGCCGAGTCTAATCAAGCCTTAATTGACGAAAACAAAACCCTTAAACAGGCACAGCAAACCCTAAAAGCAGAACTCGAAACCAAGGCAAAATCGGCACAGCTCACGGTGCAACCTGCCCCAGCAAAACCTGCGGCTGAGAGTCGAGAAGATAGTTTTCGCAGACAGCAGGCGGCGACGCTGGCTCATCCGGTTTTCCCGAACGGACCGATGTCAAATGGCTTCTCAGATCAAGATATTGGCTGGTTTGACTAAATCGAGTCAATTGTCACCTGTCAGTTGCACAATAAAAGCAGTGACAAAAAGCAACGACGAACGACAAACGACAGATGATGAGAACCTTAGCGATCGACATTGGTGGAAGCGGCATTAAGACCCTGGTGCTAGACGAATCGGGGCAGCCTCAAACAGAGCGCAACCGCGTCGAGACTCCTCAACCCGCTAACCCTGATTTGGTGATTAACGCGATCGTGTCTCTTGCCAACCAGCAGGGAGAGTTCGATCGAGCTTCGGCGGGGTTTCCAGGCGTAGTCCGTGCGGGCGTTACCGAAACCGCCGTGAATCTTGACCCTACTTGGATTGGGTTCGATTTTGCAAAAGCTTTGAGCGATCGCTTAGGCAAACCTGTCCGAGTGGTCAATGATGCCGATATGCAGGGAATGGGCGCGATTTCGGGGCAAGGGGTTGAACTGGTGATCACGATCGGTACTGGCTTTGGATCTGCTTTGTTTCTCAATGGCAAACTGGTATCCAACTTAGAAATGGGACATCACGAATTTCGCAACGAAGAAACCTATGAACAGCAGTTAGGACGAGCCGCTTTAGATCGCGTCGGACAGAAAAAATGGAATCGCCGCTTAGAGAAAGCGATCTCGTCTCTCAAAAATCTATTCAACTACGATCGTCTCTACATTGGCGGCGGCAACACCAACAAAGTCACGATCGAGTTGCCACCCAACGTCAAAATTGTCCCCAACGTATCCGGTCTATTGGGCGGAATCGTGCTGTGGCGAGATTAACCCGGAGAGACGTTCTACCAGAACGTCTCTCTTCCCGACGATCGCACCCAAACAACCATCAAAACCGATCGCGATCGTGCCCCTCATCAAAATCAATCAACGGACCTTTCGGCACAATCTGATTAGGATTAATCTGCGTCTGACTCATGTAATAGTGTCGCTTGATATGATCTAAATTACAGGTTTCTCTAATCGCTGGATGTTGATATAAATCTTTGAGATAGTTCCAAAGATTAGGATAATCAGCAATGCGTTTGAGATTGCATTTGAAATGACCGTGATAGACCGAATCGAATCGCACCAGCGTTGTAAACAGACAGATATCGGCTTCGGTTAAGCGATCGCCACACAGATATCGCTGCATTCCTAAAACGGTTTCCCAGCGATCGAGATTCTCAAACAGTTCTGTCACGGCTGTTTCATACGCTGCTTGAGACGTTGCGAATCCAGACCGATAGACTCCGTTGTTAATCGGCATATAGATTGCGTCAATCGTCTGATCAATCGTTTCGCGTAAGTTTTGAGGATATAAATCGATATCGGACTTTGCGATCGTGCCAAACTCCAGATCGAACATCCGAATAATTTCACGAGATTCGTTGTTGACGATCGTCTGTTTTTCTTTGTCCCACAGCACAGGCACCGTAATACGTCCAGTGTATTTTGGGTCAGCTTTGAGATAAATCTCCTGCAAATAGTGAGCGTGATTCACCGAATCAGGAATTGCCCCCGGTTCTTCAGAAAACATCCAGCCTTTGTCACTCAAAACGGCATCGACGATCGACAGCCCGATCGCGTCATCCAGCCCCTTCAGTTGGCGCATAATCAAAGTCCGGTGCGCCCAAGGACACGCCAGCGAGATATAGAGGTGATAGCGTCCGGCTTCCGCTTTAAAGCCACTTGATCCATCGGCGGTGACGCGATCGCGAAAATGAGTCGGCATTCGATTAAATTGCCCTTTTTCGTCGCGCTCTGTCCAATCGGTCGTCCATTTGCCTTCGACCATCATTCCTAGTGCCATTGCAGTCTCCTGAAGTAGGTTTGAATTTTGAGTTTTGAGTGTAGGCGTTTCTGAGTTAAACCTCATCACTCAAACCTCATAGTTTCGCTGACATCGTTAAGCAAGGTCGAACAGCAGCACTTCAGCGTCTTCTTCGCCTGTCAAATCAAGCACGTCTTCTTGGCTGACGGCTGCTGCATCGCCTTGGTTTAGACGTTGACCGTTTAGCACGATCGAGCCACGAGCAACCTGAACCCAAACGTGGCGATCGCCGTTCACCGCAAGATTCACCTGCTCACCATTTCCTAAGATCGTGGCGTAGAGATTGAGATCTTGATGAACCGTGACTGAGCCATCGCGACCATCGTAAGACGCAATCAGGCGAAGCTTTCCGCGTTTTTCTGATTCTAAATAGGCTTTTTGCTCATATCCAGGCTCTAGGTTTTTTGTGTCGGGCAAAATCCAGATTTGCAGCAGATGAACGGGGTCTCGATCGGAGTGGTTAGACTCGCTGTGGGTGACTCCGGTTCCAGCGGTCATGCGCTGCACGTCTCCCGGACGCATCACGGCACTGTTGCCCATGCTGTCACGATGTTCTAGCGCACCGTCTAGCACATAAGTAATAATCTCCATGTCGCGGTGAGGATGTTTGCCAAAGCCTTGTTTAGCGGCTACCCAGTCTTCGTTAATCACCCGCAGGTCACGAAAACCCATGAACGTCGGGTCGTAATAGTCGGCGAAAGAGAAGGTGTGATAAGAGTCTAGCCAACCGTGATTGGCGTGTCCCCGATCGTTTGCCTTACGAATCGTGATCATCATTGCCTCCTAAAAATTCACGGTGCGATTTGTTTGAACTTTGAATGTTTGAATTCGTACTTTCTAGAACTAAGATAACACATCGATTGTTTAGACGCAAACAATCTTCAGCCATTGTCAGATCCCCGATTTCTTCAGAGATACCGGGGAGTTCTGCTCTAGCCCATTCGTTCTGTTGAAGGGATAAAAACCGGAGTCGATCGAGCAAACCGTGTCCAGCGATCGCCCGCGCTCAAATAGCCAATCTCAGCGATATACGTGCGATCGCTTGCCGAGATTGGCACATTGCAGCTCAAAGCCAGCTCGTTGCAGTCAAACTGCTCAAAGCGATCGGGGGTTTGGGTAGCCAGGTCAAGCCCGGTGACATCATAGAGCCTTACCACGAGATGCTCTCCTCCTTGACGCGGGACATCGGCTCTCAGCGATCGCGGCACAGTCCATCGCAGGGTCGCCCATTCAGCGCTGCGCGGCAGAATGCTAATTTGCCCCTCAGTCTCGACCGGGAGACAGTCTAACTCACTGACCGGAGCCGCTGGTTCCCCATTCAGAGACGGGGCTGATTGACTGCGATTTCCTGATAAAAATGACCACGCGGCGGCACCTGCTCCTCCTGCGATCGCCGCACCTGTCGCCAGTGGTGAGCCTGCTGTCGTGGCTGCCTCGCTCGTGGGATTAGCGGCGCTTTCTAAAAAGTTTGGCGATCCCAGGTTTTGATCTGTCTCAGCGTCAAGACCTGTCGTATCTCGATCGTGGTCTAAATAGGCTCCTGCTCCATCTAAAGGAGAATCAAACTGCGATCGAGTTCCTGCTAAATCCTGATCAGATTGATGAGGATCAAACCCTCCAGGGAAATCGTCTTCATATCCCGGAGGTGGATTGTAAGCTTGAGGAGACGGACGCAATCTCCCTTTGCTCAACATCCAAACAAGCGCAGCCAGCGAACCGATGGGCAGCAGCCACCACCAAGAAAACCCTCTTTCAGGCGCAGCCTCAGCCGTTGCCCCCGAAGAAGGCGCGAGGGCGGTTTGATTGTTGAGATTCTCACCCGTTTGACTGGATGGAGCATTGAGCGAAGCCGCCTTGCTTCCGGGAAGGCTTTTTGTAGCTTTTCCTCCAGCGTTAACAGAACCATTCGCCGTCGTATTAACAGACGGGTTTACCTTCCCATTCGTCGCTTTTGAGGTTTGCACCGCTTTTGCAGCAGTTGTGAGGGCGATCGCTTCAACGCCAGAGGCTTTAATCGCGTCCTGTCCTGCTTTTGCAGTCGCATAGCCCAAAAATGCCTGAACCGCAGGAGTCGGTGCCCCTTTATAAACGTAAGATAACGGCTGCGAAAAGGGGTATTTAGGATTGGTCGGAGCCGTTCCCTGCATGGAGACGGCTTTCACCCCAGCCTGACCGCGCACCTGATTGGCTGGAAGATAACTAATGCCATCCGTTCCCAATTTTTGGATCACCGCCGCCGCGCTTTCATCGTTGAGCTTGACGGCAGTGGCACCTGTTTCAAACGGGGCATCTTTAAACGCTGGATATTTCTGAAACGCCTGACGCGTATCGTTGACGGCAGGACGATCGACGACCCGAATTGCGCCTGCGGTTCCTCCAACCTGTGACCAGTTCTTGATTTCACCTCGAAATATTTTGGCGAACTGGTTGATATCTAAACTTTTTGATAATGGATTTTTTGCGCCCACGACGATCGCGATTTTGTCTCGTCCAACAGGCACGGCGATGAATCCCTCTGCTGTTTCTTGAGCCGTGAGCGGACGACCGATCGCCGCCAAATCTGCCTTTCCATTGAGCAAAGCTTGCAGACCCGCCGAAGTGCCGCTCGTCTCGACGCTGACCTGAGTGCCGGGATATTGCTGCTCAAAGCGCTGCTTTAAGGACTTGCTGAGGGTTGCCATGCTAGTTGAGCCATCAATCCGAATTGCCGTTCCTTGGGGCACCGAATTGGGAAGCGCAAAGTTAACCGACTGCGCCGACACTGAATTGAAAGAGGCGGTTAAAGGCTGAGACACTGCACCTATGAGGAGAACGAGGCTACCGACTGAAGATTTTTTTATCGTCATTGTGTTTACACCCACCAGAATGTAGGTTTTTTAACGCTGCAATCCTAAAAACAAGATTGGTTTTCTAGCCTTTTAGGAATCAGCCCAGCGAGCCGAACAGAATCAACTTATGATAAATTTGCGATTCTGACTAGAGACATAAGAGTTTATTAATGCGAAGTCACGATCGGGCTGCGATCAAAGGACTCGCCAAGAAACTATGAGAAGATTGAGTGCTTCTCTCGGCATCCTCTTCTAGAATCGCGCCTGTGACTCAACCTACGACCAAACTGCCGACTCCGCTCGTTAAAGATGCATTTAAAGAGCAAGTGCGAACTTATTTTGAGCAGATTGCACCCGATCTCGATCGCTGGAGTCGTCGCAATAAATACTACTACCAGGATCTCGATCGTCTCCATCAATTTTTAATTCCCCCTGGCAGTCGCGTGTTAGAAGTCGGCTGCGGCACGGGCAATCTGCTGGCGGCGTTAAATCCCGCTGTCGGAGTCGGCATTGATTTCTCTCAACCAGCGATCGCGATTGCCCAATCAAACTATCCTCATCTACAGTTCTATTGCCTGGATGCTGAAACGCTGGCTTCAAAGGAGTTTGGTGATGAGATCCCCTTTGATTTCATTGTGCTGTCGGGCGTGTTGGGTCATTTGGGAGACATCCAGCAGGTTTTGCAGCAGCTACAGGTTTTTTGTCACCCGCGAACGCGGCTAATTCTGACGTTTCACAATTTTTTGTGGCAACCCCTTCTACACTTGGCAAATCGCCTGGGTCAGCGCCGTCCGCAGCCGCCTCAAAGCTGGCTCTCAATGACCGACGTTCAGAATTTGCTGAAGATTACAGGGTACTTGCCCGTACGATCGGGGCGGCGGTTCCTTCTGCCTAAGCCGATTCCCGGACTGGCGTTTTTGCTCAACCGCATCGTTGCCCACCTGCCCGGAATCAATCACTTCTGTCTCACAAATTACATCGTCGCTAGACCCGATCGTCCTGCAAATGTGAATGCTTCTACCTGCTCGGTAATTATTCCCGCTCGTAACGAAGCAGGCAATATTCAAGGTGCGATCGAGCGCTTACCCTCGCTCGGCAGACACACTGAAGTGATTTTTGTCGAAGGGCATTCTCACGATCACACCTGGGCAGAGATTCAGCGAGTCGTGCATCAAGGACACGATCGCTTCACGCTTAAAGCCTTCCAGCAGTCAGGGAAGGGAAAAGCCGATGCCGTGCGATTGGGGTTTGAACACGCAACGGGCGATATTTTGATGATTCTAGATGCAGATTTGACCGTTCAGCCCGAAGATCTGCCCCACTTTTTTGAGGTGATCGCCTCTGGTCGCGGAGAATTTGCCAATGGCTCTCGGTTGGTTTATCCCCGATCGGGTCAAGCAATGCCCTGGCTAAATAATTGGGCAAATAAATTCTTTAGTCTGGCGTTTTCGTTTCTGTTGGGGCAACCGCTCAAAGATACGCTGTGCGGCACCAAGGTTTTGCGGCGTGAAGACTACGAAAAAATCGCTACCGGACGCAGCTATTTGGGGGACTTCGACCCTTTCGGAGATTTCGATCTCCTGTTTGGGGCTACCAAGTTGAGTTTGCACATGGTCGATGTGCCTGTGCGCTATCAGCCTCGCACTTACGGAACCTCGAATATCGCTCATGTGCGTGAGGGCTTAATTTTGCTGCAAATGTGTCTGTATGCGTCTCGCAAAATCAAGTTTTTTTAAGGGTTTGATTGGAGAAGCGATCGACTCACTGATCGCGAGACGGTTGCAGCAACGGCGTAAATTCTTCTGGAGACAACTCTAGGAGCAGTTCAATTTTGAGTGAAGAGGGCTTCGCGATTGGAGTCTGATGTTCTTCATACTGTGCGATCGCTCCCTCAAAAAGCTCGATCGTTCTCTCAAAAACCTCGATCGCTGATTGAGGTAGTGCCCATTGTTGAGGTTTAGTGAGCGATCATGTCCGATCGGGAGATTCGGGTCGTGTTGGTTTGTCCGATGACCCGCCCCGGAATAGAATTCGGGGCTAGCCTTGCGAAGTCCATTGAAATGGACTAGGGAGAGGTGGGAGTGAAGATGGCATCGGGTTCTAAGCGAGGGAAGGTCATGCCTTGGGCGTGGTGACGTTTTTGGGTTTGGGCGTAGGTGATCGCCAAGTCGAGGTTTTTGGGGCTGATGGAGAAGACCCCATACTCTTGTTGCCATTTGAACTTGGCAGAAGGACTGGGATGGTTGGCGTTGAGATAGCGAGAACTGCTGCCTTTGATGAGTCTGATGTATTCAGACAGGGCAAGACTGGGAGGACTGGACACAATCACATGAATATGATCGGCAATGCCTCCGATCGCGTGGAGTGAGCCGCCTAATTCAGTTGTTTTGTGATCGATGAATTGATAAAGCGGGGCTTCTCGAATGGGGGTAATTAAGGGTTGTCGCTCATGGGTTGCCCAAACGAAATGATAGTAGAGGTTCCAAAGCGGCATGATGCAATCTGAAGTAGAAAATCTTCTGTTTAGAATGACCCAAATGGCATCAGATGCATCGACGGTGCGATCGAGACCCTACCCGTTCCGATTAATCACTCCAGTTCTCTCAGTCCCCTTTAGTGGACTTCGCAAGGCTAGCCCGGAATTCCATTCACGGGCGGGATGCAATCGCAGCCAGCAACCTCGATCGACCCCACGTTCTCGATCGTGCCGATCAAATCCTAAATTGCCGTTGCCCCATGTGCGATCGTTGGTGCAAAAAGCTCGATCGTTCGTGCAAAAAACTCGATCGTTGCTCCAAGAGGGCGTTTGAGAAGTATGGAAAGCCTCTTCACTATCGTTGCTAATCCGCCCCGGACTGAAGTCGGGGCTAGCCTTGCGAAGTCCGTTGAAACGGACTGAAGACGCGGGACTGACTGGCTTTTAGTCCCTTTAGTGGACTTCGCAAGGCTAGCCCGGAATTCCATTCACGGGCGGGATGGAATCGCAGCCAGCAACCTCGATCGACCCCACATTCTCGATCGTGCCGTTTAAATCCTAAATTGCCGTTGCCCCAGGTGCGATCGCTTCCCCAAAAAGCTCGATCGTTCCTGTAAAAACCTCGATCGTCCGTGCAAAAACCTCGATCGTTCCTATAAAAACCCTGACTGTTCGTGCAAAAACCTCGATCGTTGCTCCAAATTGCCCGATCGCTCCCCCAAAAAGCTCGATCGTTCCTATAAAAACCATGACTGTTCGTGCAAAAAGCTCGATCGTCCCCATAAATTGCTCGATCGTTGGACGATTGACCCCGATCGCTCATCCTTCATCCTGCGTTTTACCCATCACTTGCCGCAAATATTCCAAACTCTGCCGCATCATCACTGTATCGGGATGCTGATGTCCCAAAAGTCGCTGATATCGTTCTAACGCTTGCACCAACAATGGCTCTGCGTCTGTCAATCGCCCTTGATTGGCGTACAGCACTGCCAAATTGTTGAGGCTCATTGCCACAGAAGGATGGCTCTCTCCTAGGAGCGATCGCCGTAATTGCAAGGCTTGGAGATAGAGCGGTTCTGCCGCCTCGTAGCGTCCTTGAGCGCGATAGAGTGCTGCCAAATTGTTGAGGCTGGTTGCCACAAAGGGATGGCTCTCTCCTAAGAGTGATCGCTGTAATTGCAAGGCTTGGAGATAGAGCGGTTCTGCCTCCTCATAGCGTCCTTGAGCGCGATAGAGTTCTGCCAAATTGTTGAGGCTGGTTGCCACATCGGGATGGCTCTCTCCCAAGAGCGATCGCTGTAATTGCAAGGCTTGGAGATAGAGCGGTTCTGCCTCCTCGTAGCGTCCTTGAACGTGATAGAGTCCTGCCAAATTGTTGAGGCTGCTCACCACACCGGGATGGCTCTCTCCTAAGAGCGATCGCACCACTGCCAAACAATTCCTATACCAAGGTTCTGCCTCAGCATAAAATCCCTGACCTTGATAAAATCGACCAATTCCAACAAACGCCCAAAATAGATCATCGTCGTCTTGAATAAAAAGATCTGCTCTGCTTCCAAGCTTTGATAAGTCTTCTGCTACTTCTTGCAGGTGAGGAATCGCCAAAGTGACCGATTTAATCACTTCCAGCGTCGGGTCTTGAGGAATTTGTTTCGCCACTTTAATCAGCACCGTCGCCAGTGCGGTTTTTAGCGGCTTACGTTCCAACTCACCAATTTTCGTTCTAAAAAACTCCCGCAGCAATTGATGCAGTTGATAGATCCCTTCGCGCTCATAACTCAGCAAACTCAGATTCACCAACTGTTCATCGCGCAAATCGTCTAACGCTTCCTCATCTGCTTCTGGCAAACACCCTTGCACCAACCCCCAAGGAATCTCAGCCAACGCAAACAGACTCAAAAGCGCCGCCAATTGCTGTGCATCCTCATTCAATTCCTGCCAACTCAACTCAAACGCCGCCGTGACACCCAACGATGCCGTCATGCTTGTCTCGGTTTTTAGCAATGCCTGCGCCGCTAACCTTTTCTCTTGCAACCGTTCCCACAGTTTCGCGATCGACGTTCCCTTCTTGCGCGCCAAATACCGCCCCACTAGCTCCAATCCCAACGGCAAATAGCCCAACCAGTCACAAACCCGTTTAGCAGTCGCTAAGTCCTGATCCACTCGTCCATCTGATACCAGCGATCGCAACAAATCCAGCGATGCCGCTTCACTCAGCACCTTGATTTCATGGGTTTTGACCGGAGACCCAAAGCGCGATCGCGTCGTCAGCAAAACTTTAAAGCGCGATTCAGAACGCGGCAACAGCGATCGGATATCGTCATAGGTCTGCACATCATCCAAGATCAATAATGTCGCTCCATCCTGCCAATGTCGCCAACACCACTGCACCCGATCAACTAATTCGCCCTCATCTGGCGGTTTGAGATCGAGGTGCGATCGGGCAAATGCAATAATCTGCAATCCCACATCCTCGCGTGCCTTCAGCCAGCAGACTCCCCCCGGATACGTCTCCGCTTTTGCATGAAAATCAGCATAGTGCCACGCTAATTCAGTCTTGCCAATGCCACCCATCCCCGCAATTGCAGAAATCGCCACCGTCGTTCCCGCTTGCAATTGCTTGTGCAACGTTTCGAGATCGTCATCTCGCCCAACGAACTTGCTAACTCCGCTATAAGGCAGATTCTGTGGGGTGCTTTTTTTTATCGGTGCCCCTCCCGACGGCTCTAGTCAAGGTTTCTCACCGTGATAATGCGTTCCTCCCACAAATCCGGTTCCGCCTTCTATCTTGGTTTGATATCCTGTGCTGGAATCATAATTATTTTGCGTCATTGAGCTATTGTCTTGAATCTTGCCTGCATTAATTTGCTGCGCCGTCAATCGAATATCATCAGCAAACTGCGGATCGTCATCCATCGCCACCTGAATATAAGCGACCAGCCGATCGAGTTCTGCCTTTGATCCCTGTTCGATTGAAGTTAATGCTGCTTCTGCCGTAGGTTTCCCCCGCATTTTGTCCCAAATCTTCTGTCGGAGCGCGTCCATTTGCAAGATCGCCCCCTCCGTAAACTTTTTGGCAAGCTCACCTGCCCCCGATTCGATAAATTTTCTAAAAGCAAGGTCAGCGATCGCGGCAGCCGTCAACGTGGTTACAGGTTCCATCGAGAAAACTCCGGGTAGGGGATATCTCTCTTATACCTAAGAAATCTAATCTCTTCCGCAAACCGTCATCATTCCGACAAAAAACGACACGCCTCTCAGATTAAGTGCGATCGTTGCGCTCTATCAAGGGTCTGTTCTCATTCAGGCTGCTTCAGTTGTTTGGCTCAATTAATGACACGCTAGTGACGCGATCGACTCACTGATCGCGAGACGGTTGCAGCAACGGCGTAACTTCTTCTGGAGACAACTCTAGGAGCAGTTCAATCTTGAGTGAAGAGGGTTTTGCGATTGAAGTCCGATGTTCTTCATACCGCGCGATCGTTCTATTAAACCGAGATAGTCAGTCTCAGAAAGCAACTGAACTAAAGTCCTAGCTTCTGGGCTTGACTCGTCTGCGACAAGGGGGTTTACTAGCCGGAAATAAAACGCGCAGAGTTGCAAACGCAGTTAACACAACGCAGCCGATGATCAGCGCCATCAACGGAAAAGGAAACATGACAGGTTCCGCAAAGTTCACTTTCTTCACTGTAGTGATCTGATCTGACACCTCTGTGACTGCCTTGTCACGAAGCGGTGAATCGTGGCGCGATCGGCAGCGAAAATCGAAATAGACTCCCCTCGCCCAGTTCACTTTCAGCCAAAATAACGCCTTTCTGCAATTCGACCAGGCGACGAGAGATTGCCAGCCCGATGCCCGTGCCCCCAGAATGACGATCGCGCGATCGATCCGATCGCCAAAATCGCTCAAACACATGGGGCAAATCATCCGCCGAAATGCCCTGTCCGGTATCTTTAACGGCAATCCACAGCTTATCTGATTCCTGCCACGCTTGCAGCGTCACCGTGCCTTGAGGTGTATATTGCAGCGCATTGCCAATCAGATTGACCAAGATTTGCTCGACTCGTTCGGGGTCTGCGATCGCGGGTGACAAATCCACAGAGCAATCAAGGCTGAGAGTCGTTGCGCTTTCTAGAAGTTGATCTGAGAATCGCTGTACCAGAGACGCTAACAGAGGACGGATATTGAGCGGTTTTGCATTGATGGGGAGATAGCCCGCTTCTGCCTGAGATAATTCTTGCAGGTCGTTGACCAGTCGGCGCAGTCGAGTTGTTTCTTTAGCCAGCCGTTGATAAATATCAGACGAAGCCTCGATCGTGCCGTCTGCCAACCCTTCAAGATAGCCCTCAACAACGGTGAGCGGAGTTCTCAACTCGTGGCTCAAGTCACTGACCAGATCACGACGACGCTGCTCAACGCCCTCTAGCTCTTTTGCCATGTGGTTAAAACTTTCAGCCAACCGATTTAACTCAGGAATCTCATTGGGAGGGACTCGTTCTTCTAGATGCCCCGATGCAAACTTGCGCGTAATTCGCTCTAGCTGAATCAACGGTTGCACAATGCGTTGAGACACCAAATAACTTAAAGCTCCTGCGGTGCTGCCGCCGACGATCACCGACCAAAACGCGCCGCGACTCCAGGCTGACTCAAACCCTTCGAGCAGTTGACGACGAAAATATCGAACGTTGACTCCCCCGATCTGAATCTTTTCGATGTGGGTGATAAATAGCTGCGGAGAGTAAAGTTTGCCCACGGTTAATAGGGTGCTTAAGCCCACCAACATGACGATCGTGTGAGACAAAAAGAGCCGTCCCCGTAAGCCGAGTTTACTCATGAATGACTGGCATCCTCAAATTTATAGCCGACTCCAATCACCGTTTTAACAAAGGTAGGATTGGCGGGATCAAGTTCAACTTTTTTGCGAAGACGGGCGACGTGCGTATCGACGACTCGCTCATCGCCAAAGAAGTTGTCGCCCCAAAGTTTATCGATCAACTGAGTTCGGTTCCAGACGCGACCGGGGTAGCTCATAAAGGTCGCCAGCAGGTCAAACTCCAGGGTCGTCAAATCGAGCGGTTCTGACTTGTCGGGGCTGAGGTGACGAGTTGCCGATCGCTGGTCGAGGTCGATCGAGAAGCTGTGAGTTCGATAAATCTGGCTTTGTCCGCCTTGTCGCAGAGTTCTTCTCAATAACGCTCTGACTCGCGCAACTAATTCTTTAGGGCTAAAGGGTTTGACCATGTAGTCATCGGCTCCGGTTGAGAGACCAATGATCCGATCGAGTTCTTCCCCTTTCGCTGTCAGCATCAAAATATAGGGATCTTTGGTGCCGGGTTTTTGCCGAATGCGGGCGCAAACCTCCAACCCATCTAGTTTAGGAATCATCAAATCGAGAATAATTAGATCGGGTTTTTGCTCTTGAAAGATCTGTAAAGCCGTTAACCCATCGCGGCAAGTGCGACAAGAGAAGCCTTCTTTTTCTAAATAAAGCTGAATCAGTTGAGCGATTTCGGCTTCATCTTCAACGATCAAGATATCCATGCGGTGCGAGGGGTGAAGGAACAAATCGAGCAGTCATCTCTATTCACGTTACGCCGTTTTCCTAGCTCTGTCAGGCTCTTTCACGAGTTAAGCGCCTGAGTTTGTTCTAAGTTTGAAAATAAGGTTGTCAAACCTGACAACTTAACGCTATATTAGATGAGTTGGAAGCAACGCGGGGTAGAGCAGTCTGGTAGCTCGTCGGGCTCATAACCCGAAGGTCCATGGTTCAAATCCATGCCCCGCCACCAAATCAAAAAGCCTTCAGTTCAAAAGACTGGAGGCTTTTTGCATGAGGATTATCTTTTAGAAATCACCGATCGGGCTTCGGCTTCGCTCATCTCTCAACGCTTAATCAGACTACTCAACGAGTGGGTTGAGCAGAGTCGAAACCAAGGACAATGGCAGCAGGGAGTTCTATCTCTGCGGCAACTTCCCAATCCCTCTTTTATCACTCGGATTCAGGCTCTATCGTGGATGACGCGATCGTGACTTCACCCATTTCTCGATTCTGAATCTCATTTCCCTGATCGAGAGACACCGCCTCTAAGCTAGATCGTCTTAGTTTCTCGCTCAACACGTCTCGTTGATTGATTAAATAGATGCTCACTAGCGTCAAACCTACCCCAAACCACTGAAGCGGACTCAGCACCTCTGATAAAAAGAGGTTGCCAAACAGAAGGGCAAACACAGGGGTCAGAAACGTCAGAGAACTCAGACTCGTCAGGCTGCCGCTAGAGGCGAAGTAGAAGAACAATCCGTAAGCGATCGCGCTGCCAAAAATCGTCGAGTAAGCCAGAGCCATCCAGTTAGAGGTCGTCAAATTTACCCACTGAGCAGACTCTAATTGATGAGACAGCGCAAATAAGGGTAAGCCACCCAAAATCATGTGCCATCCCGTCGCGGTTACAGGGTCGGCATAACGACAAACATAGCGGATGATGACCGTCCCGATCGCCATTGACAGCGCGGCTAGTAGCATTAGCCACTGTCCGTTGTCGAATAAACCCAGAAAGAAGTCGGTGAATGCTCCATCGGTGGGAAACGTCCACGGCTGATTAGCGATTGCAGGCGATACCCAACTTCCTGCCGACCAGATCCATTCTTCCGGCAGTCCCAACAGCGTGATCCCCAACACTCCGACCGCTAGACCGAGCCAGCCCCACAGCCCGATCGTCTCCCCAAATAGCCACAGGGCGAGTAGGGCAACCGCCAAAGGTTGAGAATCGATCATCACAGACCCCAGACCTGCCCCCGTTCTCATCAAGCCCTGAGCTAAAAATCCTTGAAAGAGTGCCCCATCAATCAAGCCAAACAGCGCAATCCACAGCCAAGCCGCCCACCCTTTAGGCTGAGGTCTTCCCATAAATGCACCCGCAATCAGCACCAGCACACCTGCCGGAACTAACCGCACACCCGCCATAAAAAACGGTGTTGTGTTGGGAATCACGCCTTTCATGGCAACCATTGCCGTTCCCCACAAAAAGAAAGGGGCGACGAGTAAGAGAGGGGCAAATGGTAATCGAGACTCGGTGAGCTTGAGATGCATGGGGGATTGATGGCTAAAGTCTTGGCTAGTTCTATTCAATTATGTACTTATGTTACGTGACCGCTGCCCCGATCGGACGGTTTTCTGATCCCCAGGTTTCCACTTTCCATGCGTTCCATGAGGCACACTAGAAGTTCAAGTCGTTTTCATTTACCGTCGGTCTAATGCCCATGATTTCGCTTTTTAAGTCCCGGTTTCGCAAACAAATTGCTCGGATTGAGATCAAAGGGGCGATTGCAGGTGCAACGCGCGATCGTGTCCTCAAAGACCTCAAATCGGTTGAAGAAAGACGCTTTCCCGTCCTACTGCTGCGAATCGATAGCCCCGGTGGAACCGTTGCTGACTCGCACGAGATTTACTGTGCGCTCAAACGACTTCGAGAAAAAGTCAAAATCGTCGCCAGTTTTGGCAACATCTCAGCGTCGGGCGGCGTTTATATCGGCGTGGGCGCTGAACACATCGTCGCCAACCCTGGCACGATCACAGGCAGCATTGGCGTGATTTTGCGAGGCAACAACCTAGAGCGCCTGCTAGAGAAAGTCGGTGTGTCCTTTAAAGTGATTAAATCGGGACCTTATAAAGATATTTTGGCGTTCGATCGTGAACTCACCGACCCCGAAAAAGACATTCTGCAAGAACTGATTGATGTCAGCTATTCTCAATTTGTGGGAGTGGTCGCAGAAGGGCGAAATCTGACAACCGATGCAGTGAGAAGCTTTGCCGATGGTCGCGTCTTTACGGGGCAGCAGGCTTTAGCGTTGGGATTGGTCGATCGTCTGGGCACCGAAGAAGATGCCCGTCGCTGGGCAGCCGAACTTGTTGGACTCGATCCCAAAAAAACCAAATCCTTCACCTTTGAGGAGAAAAAACCTCTCTTTAGCCGTCTCACATCAAGCAACAGTCTTGCCCAAGCCATTTACACCGTTCCCGGACTCGCGGCAGGTGCCGATTGGCTAGAGTTTGAGCTGTCTACCAGTGGGCTTCCCCTATGGTTATATCGTCCCTAATTAAGATTATTGTCGGGCTGTGCAGAATGGTTTCAGCATCCCGATGCCTATTCTCAGTAGGCACAACTCTGAGGAATCTAGATCGGCAGGTTTACCAACCCGCTCTAAAACTTTCTTTATCATTGATCCCTTATCCCTTCACACTCTCTTGATAAGCTAGTGATTAAGGCAAGAGCGACTACAATCGAGCTAGCAAAACCTGGAGGGATAAATCTGTGCAGTGGAGAGTTCGAGCGGTTCGTGGGGCAACAACAGTCTCGGCAAACAGCGCCGAGGCAATTCGAGAAGCGGTCACTGAGTTACTAAATGAACTGGAAGCTCATAATCGACTTGATTTTGACGAGATCATCAGTGCTACATTTTCCGCAACTCGTGATTTAGATGCCATCTATCCAGCCGCGATCGCTCGTGAGCGTCCTCACTGGTCAGATGTGCCGCTGCTAGATGTGCAGCAGATGTATGTAGAAGGCAGTCTAGAGCGCTGCATTCGTTTCCTAATCCATTTCAACACGCCTGACCCAGAAATCAGAATTTATCATCCTTACTTGCGCCATGCAAAAAGCCTTCGACCCGATTGGACTTTGGCTCAACTTACGGCTTCACCCATGAGAATCAGATCTCGTGATTAACGAATTAATTGAAGATCAAAAAAGGGGTTCACTACTACCGTGAACCCCCTTTTAATTCAGTTTTAGGAGATTAGGCTTCAGTTTTAAGGTCAACGGTTCGCTCTGCAAAATACTTGTTGAGGAAGGTGCTTGCAAACGACAAAATCACAGGTCCGAGGATAAATGCCAAAGTCCCATGAACGCCAAACCCAGGAGTGATCGCCGCCGCTAGTGAAAAGCAAATGCCGTTCACGACGAGAGAAAATAAGCCCAATGTTAAAAAGTTAACAGGCAGGGTGAGCAACGACAGGATTGGCTTTACGAAGGCATTAACTAACCCGATCGCGACTCCAGCAATCAAAGCCGCTGGAAAAGACGCAATATTCACGCCAGGTAGCACGATATCGACGACTAGCAGGCTCAACGCAGTTGACAAGACTACAAACAAATATCCCAACATTATTTTTCCCTCAAGCTTCATTAATAATCAGTTTTTCTAAAACCGATTTTGACGCAGCAGTGAGGTGAAAGCCTCTTCATGGAGATAGATTCTAAGTCGTAGAGATGCTCACCTATTTGATAGAGGTTTCCGATAGCGCGTTAACGATCGGCACCCCCTCTTTAACAGAATCCTCTTTTTTAGAGTGAAACCGGATTCCCAGAAAAATGTCATAAATGAAGCCGAGAAAGTTTTCTTTAAGTAGCCCGATCGACTGAGGGCTTCCTTTTGCATCTAACAGCGGCTTGGTTGCAACATAGGCTCGTTCGTAGTGATACCACGGCACCGAGGGCCACAAATGATGGATCAGGTGATAGTTTTGACCCATAATCAGCCAGTTGAGTAAGCGATTCGGATAGACTCTGGCATTTTTCCAGCGATCGCGCTCCTTAAAGGGGCGATGCGGAAAATAGTCGAAGAACAACCCTAAAACTAAGCCCACGATCGCAAGTGGAATAAACCAGAAGTTAAACACATATCCCAGGAAATCGTAGTGATAAGCGAGGTAAACCACTAGCCCCAGAGAGAGCCGCGCTAAAAACCATTCTAAAAGTTCATTCTTGCGCCACAGCTTGCGCTTAAAGAAAAAGAACTCGTGATACATAAATCGGGCGTTGATAATCCACAGCGGACCCATCGTAGAAACCACATGGTCAGGGTCGTTGTCAGGATCATTCACATTTGCGTGATGCTGCATGTGCACCCGCGTAAACACTGGATATGAGAAACACAGCAAAAACGCGCTGCCGTGCCCCAAAAAAGCGTTCACAAGTTTATTTCGATGGGCAACCCCATGACAGGCATCGTGAATCACGGTTCCTACCATGTGAAGCGCCAAAACATTTAGGCAGAAGCAGCACCAATCAACCCAACCCCAGCACCAATAGCCCAGCGTTGTCATCACCGCTAACGCTACTGAGAGCCAAAAAATCAACAGGGTTGGATTGAAGTCGCCAGGAGGACCCAGCAACTCTTTAGGAACTGTCAGGGGCTTTGTTGCCGCCGACATTATTTCTTTCTCCTTTGTCGTATTCTCACTTAATGTATACGATACGCAGAATCGTGAACTTAAGTAAAGCCCATTCAGCGTGACTATTAAATCAGATCAAATTCCGTCAACCCAGTCGCGATCGGTCATTGCCTGGTCAGAAGACAGGGTTGGGCAATCTTTAGGTGATTGGGAACATGGTAGAAAAAACGTGGTCAAAGTGATCAAGATGCGAGAGAAACGTATTGGTCTGAAAGCTTTGTAACTTCAGGGGTTTTTAAGGTTGACGCGGGGTTGAGTCGCATAGTCAGACGCAGCGAACTCCCATCTATCAGTTGCACTTTCCCATCTAAATTGTTTATCCAATTGAGGTTCACTACAATGGTGCGATCGCAGGTTAAGACAGGTTTGCAAGTTGGCACACTAGCAATGGGTGCGGCGATGCTGTTGAGTGGCGCGGCGATCGCGGCACCTAGCCAAAACGTGCTGCTCGCGCAAGCTGCGTCGCCTTCTGGAGATGTCGTAGTTCCTATTGAAGGAACGGGCGGAAATTCAATTCCTGGCTCTACGATTCCTGGTTCTACGATTCCGAACCCGCCGTTGAGCGGGGTGCGGTTTGCGTGCCAAAGTTCTAACGGTCAGCCTACCGTGATGTATATGCCAGAGAGTCAGCCCAATCAGTCCTATCCTTGGGCTGTTCCAAGTGCTTTGGGGGGAGGCTGGAGTTCTGATCGTCGCTGTGGTGAAATTGCTCGTCGTCTAGAGTCTTATCGATCTGATGGGTTAGTGGAGATGAAGACCGCCGTTGAGAATGGCTACAACACGATTTGCGTCACGACTGATCGCGTTCCGTCTTGCCGCATTGTGTTGACGGTGCCTACCGGACAAGATCCCCTCGCGACTCGCGATCGCGTGTTTCAAAACTTGACGATCGCCGATAGCGGTCAACAAACTCAGGGCGTTTTAACCTACGGGCAAAATGGCTCAGACAGCAATATTCTCAATCAGCTAGGCGGTCTGCTGGGCATTCGTGGCATGGGACGCAGTAGGGCAGCGGCTCCGAGAGTTGTACGCAGTGACATCAACCTAAAGCCATTTCTCGATCGTAAAGATGGCGGCACAGGCGAACGCTTAAATGGCGGGTCTGCCGTTCGTTCTAACTCAGCACCTCGCTTGCCTCAATTGTTCCGCCGTTAGAAGTTCTCGCTCACAGGCTCTCTTAATTTTTCTGCCAGTTGAATCACGATCGCGCTGAGTCGATCGGGTTTGGCTGGCTTTGTCATGTGAATATCTAGCTGACACTGAAACGGGGTCAAACATGGTAATATCCCTGATGCCTCTGTGTTAGAGATCATTGACATCTGGCTAAAAAGCTTTGCTCTTAGAAGTGCCCACTAGAGACGAGTCTTCGCTTAAACTACTTACATAAACTTTTTTAATCAAAGCTAAGATTCGATCGAGCGACTTAGTCAAATCCATAAGCAGCCGTTTTTGCCCATAGTCTTAGCGAGACAGAGCAGCCCGTCGAGACTTTGACCCTTCCACAGTTTTAGAAACCTGATTGTCATCTCGCTAACATTTACTCTTTGTAGTCCTTCTGGATTCTGTTCATGCAATTGCAACCTTCCCAGCGTAGAACCAAAATTGTGGCGACGATCGGTCCGGCGACCAGTAGTCCAGAAGTCTTACGTCAACTCATCGAAGCTGGAGCAACCACGCTACGCCTCAATTTTTCTCACGGCACTCACGACGATCATTTACGAAGCATTCGACTGATTCGGCAGATCTCCTACGACTTAAATCAGCCCGTTGGCATCTTGCAAGATTTGCAGGGACCCAAAATTCGATTAGGACGCTTTGAGAATGGTGCGATCGTGCTCAAAAAAGGCGATCCGTTCACGCTTACGAGCCGTTTGATCCCCGGCACTCAAGAGATTAGCTCGGTCACCTATGACTTACTGGCTGAAGAAGTGCCGTCGGATGCCACGATTATGCTAGACGATGGCAGAGTCGAGATGAAAGTAGAATCAGTCGATCGCGCGGATCGATCGCTGCACTGTCGCGTCGTCGTCGGCGGACCGCTTTCTAACAACAAAGGGGTGAACTTTCCGGGGGTTTATCTCTCAGTCAAAGCTCTCACCGACAAGGATCGCAAAGATTTAGTGTTTGGCTTAGACCAGGGCGTAGATTGGGTTGCTCTGAGTTTTGTTCGCAATCCTCAAGATGTTTTAGAAATCAAAGAACTGATTTCTAGCGCTGGAAAAGCCGTTCCGGTGATTGTCAAGATTGAGAAACACGAAGCGATCGAGCAAATGGAAGCCATTTTATCGATCTCTGATGGGGTGATGGTGGCGCGGGGCGATTTGGGCGTTGAGCTTCCCGCCGAAGACGTGCCCATTTTGCAAAAGCGCTTAATTGCTACCTCAAATCGACTCGGCATTCCGGTGATTACGGCGACCCAAATGCTAGACAGTATGGTCAACAGCCCGCGCCCGACTCGTGCTGAGATTTCTGACGTGGCAAACGCCATTCTAGACGGCACCGATGCAGTAATGCTCTCCAATGAGACCGCTGTTGGCAACTATCCGATCGAAGCCGTGCTAACGATGGCGCAAATTGCGGTGCGGATTGAGAAAGAGAAGGGCAAGCGTATTTCAGAAGATGCCGGACGATCGATCCCCAATGCCATCAGTCAAGCGGTCGGACGGATCTCAGAGCAGCTAGGAGCCGGAGCCGTGATGACGCTTACCAAAACAGGAGCCACTGCCCGAAACGTCTCGAAGTTTCGTCCAACAACGCCCATTTTGGCAATTACGCCCCACGTGGATGTCGCTCGACAGCTTCAGCTTGTTTGGGGGGTAAAGCCTCTACTCGTTTTGGATCTGCCGTCAACCTGGCAAACTTTTCAAGCGGCTCTCAACGTCGCCCAAGAGAAAGGGTTGGTGTGCGAAGGCGATTTAGTGGTGCTGACTGCTGGAACGCTACAAGGGGTGCCGGGTTCGACTGACTTGATTAAAGTAGAAGTCGTGACTGCTATTCGCGGCAAAGGAGTCGCGATCGGGCAGGGATCGGTGAGCGGACGGGCGAGAGTTGCGGCGATCGGAGCCGAGATTTCTCACTTCAATGCAGGAGAAATCCTGGTCGTGTCTGCCACGAGTGCCGATAATGTTGAAGCGATTCGCAAAGCGGCGGGGATCATCACTGAAGACAGCAGCCTTACGAGCCACGCTGCCGTGATTGGTCTTCGATTGGGGGTGCCTGTGATTGTAGGTGTCAAAAACGCAACAGCCGTGATCCGTGATGGTGAGATTGTCACACTCGATATGCAGCGAGGCTTTGTTTATTCGGGGGCTGCCAACTCGACTCAAACAGAAGCCGCTCTCTCGCCCGTGTTGCTCTCATAAAGTTAAGCTGTGATCTTACGGATCTCTCACCTTCAGATTGATTAAGTTATCAAGTAGCATCTGCCAAATACTGAGATCAGGAACTCGCATCGTAGATAGACTCAAAACGACGCAGATTTTTAGTGAGGTTGTGGCACATGGTTCATCCCGCTCCGATCGTAACGACGATCAACCCGATTAAGTTTGGCACCGATGGCTGGCGGGGATTGATCGCCGCCGACTTTACCTTCGATCGCCTCAGATTCGTTGCGCCTCTTGCGGCGCAAATTCTGGCAAAAGTCTACGGCAGCACCACCGGGAGCAACACCATTATTGTGGGATACGATCGCCGTTTCTTGTCGGAGGAATTTGCCCAAGCGACAGTAGACTCGGTGAGAGCGATCGGGTTCGATGTCATGCTGTCTGAATGCTTTGCGCCGACTCCTGCCTTTAGCTGGGTCGCTAAACAGCAAAATGCGCTGGGGGCGCTGGTGATTACGGCGAGTCACAATCCAGGTAGCTATTCTGGGCTGAAGGTCAAGGGAGCCTTTGGGGGATCAGTGCCGCCCGAAGTGACGCAGCAGATCGAAGCCTTGATCCAGACAGAAACCGTAGAGCAACCGTCTGAGAAGCCAGGTTCATTACAACTCTTTAATCCTTGGACAAGTTACTGTGAAGGGCTGAGATCACTGGTCAATATCGATGTCATTCGAGAGGCGATCGCCCAGGGCAAACTCACGGTTTTTGCCGATGTGATGCACGGTGCAGCCGCAACGGGACTGGAAAGACTGCTAGGAGTTCCGATTCAGGAATTAAACAGCGATCGCGATCCCCTATTTGAAGGCGGTGCCCCTGAACCATTACCGCGCTATCTATCCAAGCTACTGCAAACGATTCGCGATTATCGCAGCGATGCCCCCGTTGTGGGATTGGTATTTGATGGAGATGCCGATCGCATCGCTGCCGTCGATGGACAGGGCAATTTCCTCAGTTCTCAAGTCTTGATCCCCATTTTGATCGAGCATCTTTTTGTCCGCAAGGGCTATTGGGGCGAAGTTGTAAAGACGGTGAGCGGCTCAGATTTGATGCCCCAAGTTGCTAAACTGCATAACCTACCCGTGTTTGAGACTCCGATCGGATACAAATACATCGCCGATCGGATGTTAGACACTCAAGTTCTCTTGGGCGGTGAAGAATCGGGTGGGATCGGCTATGGGCATCACATTCCTGAACGAGATGCGCTGCTCGCTGCCCTTTATCTTCTAGAAACCGTGGTGCAAACGGGGCAAGACTTGGGCGAACAATATCATCAGCTTCGACAAAAAACGGGCTTCACAGCGGTTTACGATCGCATTGATCTCCCCCTCGCCAGCATGGAGATTCGGGCAAAGCTGCTCACTCAACTGCAAACCCAGCCTTTAAAGGAGATTGCAGGACGATCGGTGATTCATTGTCAAACCGACGACGGCTACAAATTTCGGCTGGCAGATCAGAGTTGGTTATTGATTCGCTTTAGTGGCACCGAATCCGTTCTGCGGCTTTACTGCGAAGCGGCAACGATGGATCTGCTGCATCAAACGCTCGACTGGGCAAAAGACTGGGCAAATTCGGTCTAATGATGGGAGTTTCGACTCCGCTCAACTTACCAATCAAACGTGAGTTCGAGAAATTCTGTCGCTGCGTTGCTCACCCGCCCTGGATTAAAAATCCGGGCTAACCGTGCGAAGTCTACTAAAGGGACTGAAAGCTCGGTGAAGTTTGACTTCAACCCGTTTCAACGGGTTTCGCACGGTTAGCCCGGACTTCCAGTCACGGGCGAGGCGGAATCGTAGCGAGTCACGTTTGTCTAACTGACGTAATCAAAGGTTGGGGGCGAAGCTGAAGTCTGAGCAGTAAACCTCTATGTGCAATTTCTTAAGGGCATCCGAGACTGTCTCTTGTCGCAACCCCAGTGATTGGATTGGTTCCTGAAGCCGTTTCGCAAAGCTTCTTGACGGTGTAGCGATCGAGCAACGCATCGGTAAAATCTGCTCCCGTCACGTTTGCCTCATCTAAAATGCTGCGCGAGAGGGTCGCCTCAACAAAAATCGTGTTGCTCAAGTCTGCCTTATAGAACGTGACGCGATCGGCTAATGCCCATTTCAGGTTTGCCCCTGCTAAATTGGCTGACAGCAGATTTCCGTTGGTCAAAATTGCGCTCTTTAAGTTAGCCCCTTGAAAATTGGCTTCTCGCATCTCAGCCCCGACAAAAACCCCTCCCTCTAAATCAGCATTCGAGAAGTCACGATGTTGAAGCTGAGTGCTGGTGTAGTTAATGGTCTTACTTTGAGCGTTGGCGGCAGGAGCTGCAGCCAGCAATACCCAAAGGCAAGCCAGCGCTAGAAGAATAGCTAGACGGACGAGAAATGAGACTGCGGGTGCAGTCCCTTTAGATGTTTGAGGCACGATCGAGGGCTGAGTAAACAAGTGCATCGGCAAAAAATGCAGAATTTTGATGGGCTTCTTATCTTCTCTTATTTCTTAGATTTAACCGCCTGTTGAGCTAACCAGTCATCTCCCACACGAATGGTTAAATCAGAATCTAAGTCTCCAACCGAGGCAGACTCGACTCCACCAAACCCGATCGCTCCTTGCAAAGTTTTTGCCGATCGTAAGTCGCCTTTCTGCACAATGATCTGAGTTTGGCTCTGATGATCTGCCCAATCTTGCGTGAGATAGATATTCTGATATCCCAAGCTGGTCAGATAGCTGACAAATTGATTGCCTGCGTTGGGCTGGCTAGACGCATTTTGCACCGCGATTTTGACAGGAGCGCTGGCAGGTGGACTGGACGGATCAGCAGACCCGATTTTGAAATAGTCCTGCATGACGCGATCGCGTTTCTGCGGGTCCATAATCCAATAGCTGGCAGCAAACTCGTCTGGCGTGCTAAACCGTCCTGGCAGCATCACCATTTTAAAGTCATCTTTCTCTAATTTCACCCCAAAGTTGACCAACGCCAACATTTCTTCGACGCTGAGGTTGGTGTCAATATACTTCTGCATCATCGCAATTAGACTGGGCACTCGTGGCAGCACCAAAGGGCTTGCCAACTTCGATCGCAGTGCCTTGATTAGTGTTTGCTGACGCTGAACCCGTCCAATATCGCCAAAATTATCGTGACGAAATCGCGCAAACTGCTCTGCCTGGTCACCGTTTAGAGTTTGCCAGCCTTGAGCCAGGTCAATCTTTAGCTTTTGAGTATTGTCTACATAAGACATCCGTTCGGGCACATAGACTTCAACGCCGCCCAGCAGATCGACCAACTCGCGAAACGCATTGGTGCTAACGCGCACATAGCGATCGACCTCAATGCCGTTCATGGTGTTGGTGACGACTTGACGAGCCAGCGCCGGACCGCCACTCGCGTTTGCCTGATTGATCTTTGTCACCCCGATCCCCGGAATCTCAACTTGAGTATCTCTGGGAATTGACAGCAGATTGACGGTGTTGTCAGATGGGTCGATTCGCAGCAGCAGCATGGTGTCACTGCGACCAGAGAAAATTTCTTCTGAGCTATCAGCGACTCCAGGAACTTTATCAATTCCCATCACCAAAATGTTGACGGGGCGACCCACATGATATTGAAAACCACTGCGCCACAAGTCATTAAAGATCTTTTGTCCTTCCGCAGGGGCAACCGCACCAGGGAGCGGAGTAATCATTGCAAGCGTGGTGCCGATCGTCGCAGAAGCGGTGGCAGCAATCAAAAAGGTAAAGCCCCAAAATAGGGAGCGGGCGATCGGAATACCTCCGGCAGACTTTTTTGAGGGAATCGGCACCGAAGAGCCAGAAACAGTAGGCACAGACTGCCCTTCACGATTTTCTAGCACGGTCGGCTGTCTTGACGTTGATTGACTCTTCAACTGATCCACTCCCTACCCTTTAAAAAAACTAGCCTCATCACCCAGATTTGATCGAAACTGGTCACCCCAAATGATTCTTCGACATCTTAACCTAAACCTTCTGGCTTTCTCTCACCATCCCGATGGAATTGGCTGTATCGCTTGATTGCAAGAAGCTTCTCTCAGTCAAGAAACCGAGCTATTCCTCTATTGATAAAGAAATCGTTACCCGTGTAATCTTCTGGAAATCCTACCTTTGAACCTGAGCTTTAACTATCTAGCCGAAGCAGACTAACTAACCGATTTCAGCCATCCCGAACTTTTCACCAGACTTTATCGTCTTTATTGAAAAGGTAGGATGAATTGAGAAGAATCCGCGAAGAGCCACTGTTTAGGAGATCTAAAATTCTGGGATTCACTAAGATTGTGACGGGGTAAACATCTGTCTGAATGCTTCTCTCGCAGCTAACTACCCGGTTTCGGCTCCAAATTTTCTTCTCCTTTGACGTGCCACGCAGCCGATATTCCCTATGACCCAACCTCTCGTGCCCGTTATTCTCGCTGGAGGCAAGGGCGAACGCTTTTGGCCTTTGAGCCGCAAACATCGTCCCAAGCAGTTCTTATGTCTTGACGGGAGCGATCGTAGCCTCTTACAGTCAACCGCCGATCGTCTGCTCCACATCGCCAAGGGGTGGGACAATCTTTGGGTGGTCACCGCTTCTCACCTAGCTCAGGGAGTCTGCGAACAACTGCCTGAATTGCCTCTCGCAAATTTGCTCATCGAACCTGAAGGACGAGATACTGCCCCTGCCGTCGCTTGGAGCACTTTAGAGATCGCAAAACGCTACGGAGAGAATGCGATCGTAGGGTTTTTCCCTGCCGATCACTGGATCGACAATCAGGAGATTTTTGAGGACACCCTCGCTGCCGCCGTCGATCTTGCCGTCAAAGAAGCCGCGATCGTGACACTCGGCATAACCTGCAATCAAGCGGCAACAGGCTATGGCTATATTGAGCAAGGCGAAAAAGTTGGGCTTTACGGCAGTGGTTCAGGGTATCCGGGCTATCGCGTCGATCGCTTCACAGAAAAACCCGATCGCGAGACTGCTCAAGCATTTCTAGACAGTGGTCGCTTTAGCTGGAATGGCGGGATGTTTGTCTTTCAGGCAGACGTTGCTCTCAAAGAATTACGTCACCATGCTCCAGAAATTTTGCTGCCGCTCGAAGAGAAAGGCGTTGCTGCTTATCCGACGCTTCCTAAAAAGAGCATCGACTATGCCTTGATGGAGAAAACCGATCGTGCCTATGTGCTGCCTGTCACGTTTGGCTGGGACGACTTAGGCGATTGGGGAGCGATCGAGCGGCTCCTCAAAAAAGCAGACAACCCCAACGTAGAACTGGCGACCCATGTTGGCTTAGACACCCAAGGAGCCGTGCTTTACTCAACCGATGCCGATGAGCTGATTGTCACGATCGGTTTAGAAGATACGGTGGTTGTCCGCGACGGAAAAGTGACCCTAATTGTCAAAAAAGATCGAACTCAAGAGATCAAAACCGTTCTCAAAACGCTGCAAATGAGACCAGAATTTGAGGGGTTATTGTAATAACAGCCCCTCGGTGAAATCACGATCGCTCAACCCACCGCAGCAGAACTCACCTGAGTCGGAACGCTGTGTTCATCTAAAAAACCATGCGTTTTCATAATGTCATAGAGATTCACCTCGTTCTCCAGCAGGCAGCTGTGACCACTTTCGGGCAGAATCACCACATTGGCATTGCGAAACGCCCGTTTTAAGCGATAGGCTTCTGGCAACGATGGCAGCAGCCTATCTTCTGCGCTCGCAATAATCAATGTTGGCTGAGTGAGCTGTTTTAACTGCTGCTGAGGCACCCGAAATTGGTGAAGTAAAGCCATTCGCCAGATCGAAGTTTTTTGAGGCACCGATCTCACCGCCTGAATCAATGCCTGTCGATCTACATCTGCTATGCGATCAAACGATGCCAAGAGCGGTAAAAACGTCACGGACGAAAATCGATAAGCCACTTCTGGTAAATAGCGGCTGATTTGCGATCCCCACGCGATCCAAGGTCTGCGATTAAAAGATGAAGCGGGGTTGACTAGAATGATTCGGTGAAATAGGTCAGGTGCTAGAACTGCCACCTTCATCGCCAAGCAGCCCCCGAAGGATTCTCCGCACAAATAAACCGATCGCTGATTTCCAGCTAGTTCGCCTTTGATTAAGTCGGTCACCTGCTGAGCTAATTCGTCCCAACCCGTTAAGTCGTCAGGCGGAATTGCTAGACATCGCACATCAAATGCGGCTTCTAGTCCTTCTGTCTGTGCTCTCAGAAGTTGCCCTGTCCCGTCCATTCCGGGTAGAAACACAAACAGCGGACAGTTGGGCTTGAGCGTTTTAGGGGTCAGAAAACAAGGGTGGCTCATGGAACAAACACTTAATTAAAAATTGAAACTCTCTCAATAGCATCCCTGAAGCAGTAAGCGATTAATCTCATCGTGGCAATGGCTGGTGAGATGATGAACGATTTCGCGTGCCCCCCTGCCTTGATATTTTTGTCGTTGGGATGGAGTGATCCAAAACGGACGACCTATCAGGACATCTACGCGCTGATAAATCACGAGTGGATGCCAACCCTCTTGCTTGAATAGTGGCTCAGAGGGGTCAAAAAAACTGAGTAGCTTGAGAGGAACCGCCGAACTCTTCATCTCATCTTGAACCGCGATCGCGATCGGCAACACTGCCAAATCTTGCACCGGAGCTTTGAGCGCCAAATGAGCAAACCCTCGCTGAAAGTCTCCCATCTCGCATCGTGCCGGACTGTTGACCATTGGCTCGGTTCCTTCTGGGAACACGCCCACCGCTTGCTGGGTTTGCAATAGTTGAATCGCCTGATGGAAAAAACTCTGCTGCCGTTGATCAGAGCTTTCGAGCGGAAAGCAGCCTAACTTTGTGACCACTTCGCGCATGACGGGCACCTGCCCCATGTAGTGATGGCAAACGAACCGAATCGGGCGGTTAATTGCCGACATTAATAGAGGGGCATCGAGAAAGCTGCGATGATTGCTGACTATGAGAGTGGCACCCGTTTGAGGTACTCGATCGCGGTGATGTAGATACATTTGAATGCCCATCGCCGAGAGCAGCAACCGCGAAATTTGAAGCGGACTATCAGAAGCCATGCAAATCGAACTAGAGTTTCTACAAATGGATCGTTAATCTAATTATTAACCTTACTTTACTAAGGTTAATAAATGTCTCAGGATAGAAGTATTTGCTCGACGGTTCTAAAGGTCAACTCTCTGGCTGGCGATGCTTCCGCAGGTTCTGAGCAACACTTGTGATGAGGCGATCGAGCTAAAGTCAAGAATCGTCGGGTTAACCGTGGGCTGATAGGCTTCCTTGAACCTTCTGTTCAGTTATTTAAGATTGTCTGCCTAATCTTGCACGACGTTATTGGTTAAACTGGGCAAAGCGGCGATAAGTAGGAGTAGGGCTGCTCTGTGTTTATTAAAAGCCGACGCTGATTTAGATCGAATCACTGTCAGTAGCGAGTTCAAGCCCCTTGTGAACTGCTGACAGTCAATTCGGGGATCGTTTTGATGGTATCCATGAGTTCTGACATAAAGAAGCACACATTTTCGATTACAACACCGCTCTACTATGTAAACGATCTACCTCACATTGGTAGTGCATACCCGACGATCGCGGCAGATGCGATGGCGCGTTTTCAGCGATTGCAGGGAAAATCTGTGCTGTTTGTGACCGGAAGCGATGAGCATGGGCAAAAAATTGAGCGCACCGCTGAGGGCTTGGGGCGATCGCCGCAAGAGCACTGCGATCTGGTCGTAGAGGGTTTTAAGAGCCTGTGGGATAAGCTCAACATTCGCTACGATCGCTTCATTCGCACCACTGACGAGCGTCACGCCGCGATCGTCAACGAGTTTTTTCAACGAGTTTGGGATAACGGCGATATCTATCTGAGTCAGCAACAGGGCTGGTATTGTGTGGCTTGTGAAGAGTTTAAAGAAGAGCGAGAGCTTCTCGACGACCACTACTGTGCGATTCACCCCAACAAACAAGCCGAGTGGCGCGACGAAGAAAACTATTTCTTTCGGCTGTCAAACTATCAGCAAAAACTCGAACAACTCTATCAAGATCACCCCAACTTTATTTTGCCGACCACCCGCCGCAATGAAGTGCTGGGTTTTGTGGGGCAAGGCTTGCGAGATTTTTCAATCTCTAGGATAAACTTAGATTGGGGCTTCCCGGTGCCTATCAATCATAAGCACACGCTCTATGTTTGGTTTGATGCTTTGTTGGGGTACATCACTGCCCTGCTTGATCCCGATAGCGATCCGACGTTAGACAACGCGCTGTCTCAGTGGTGGCCGATCGACATTCATCTGATTGGCAAAGACATTCTGCGGTTTCACGCGGTTTATTGGCCTGCGATGCTGATGTCAGCAGGGCTGTCTCTCCCCGATCGTGTCTTTGGTCACGGTTTTCTCGTCCGTGATGGTCTAAAAATAGGCAAAAGCACAGGGAACGCGATTGACCCAGTGCCTCTTGTCGATCGCTATGGAGCCGATGCCGTTCGTTACTATTTCCTGAAGGAAATCGAGTTTGGGCGAGATGGGGTGTTTGATGAGGTGCGTTTTGTCAACATTCTTAACGCCGACTTAGCAAACGATTTAGGAAATTTGCTCAATCGAACGCTAAAAATGGCACAAAGATATTGTGGCGGTAGCGTTCCTAATATCTCTGGTGAGGAGGTGCCGACCGATAATTTCTTAAAATTGGGGGGGGTAGAATTAGGCGATCGAGCTGCTAGCTTTTATAATGCTCTTGCATTTAGCAGTGCTTGTGAAGCCATTTTGACATTGGTTAGAATGGGCAACAAGTATATCGATGAACAAGCACCCTGGACGCTCTATAAGCAAGGTAAACAAGCGGACGTTGAGCAAGTTCTTTACTCGGTTTTAGAATCAGTTCGATTAGCAGCGTATCTTTTGTCACCTATCATTCCAACGATAAGCACCCAAATTTATCAGCAGTTAGGATATTCGGCTGACTTTAGTGACACTCGTTTACTGGATGTTTCGACCACCTTTTCAAGCCATCAGACGTGGGGAATCCTTCCAGCTAGACAAATTTTAGGAGAGCCGCATCCGGTGTTTCAAAAGTTAGAGCTTCCGGGGGAAGGTTCTCCTTAAGGGCTTAAGGTCATGGTTTTTCTACATTTCATACAGATTAAGCATCACATTCTTTTCATAACAAACTGAGGTTAGCAATCGTGTTGAATCATTTAAACGAATCTGAAACCGTCTTTTCACCAGAGCAAGTTCTTGAAAATCGCGGTCGAGTTGCCATCTTTATTGATGGGTCTAATCTCTTTTATGCAGCGCTGCAACTGGGGATCGAAATTGACTACACTAAACTGCTTTGTCGCTTAACGGCGGGGTCTCGCCTGCTGCGATCGTTCTTCTACACGGGGGTCGATCGCACCAACGAAAAGCAGCAGGGCTTCTTGCTGTGGATGCGTCGTAACGGCTATCGCGTCATCTCAAAAGATCTGGTGCAGCTTCCCGATGGCTCTAAAAAAGCAAACCTGGATGTCGAAATCGCAGTCGATATGATGTCGCTAGTAGGGTCGTATGACACGGCGGTGTTGGTGAGCGGCGATGGCGATTTGGCGTATGCGGTGAATGCTGTCAGCTATCGTGGGGTGCGGGTTGAAGTGGTCAGTCTGCGATCGATGACCAGCGACAGTTTAATTAATGTTGCCGATCGCTATATTGACCTCGACAACATCAAAGAAGATATTCAAAAAACACCGCGCACCTACACCTACCGTCCGCTAACTGGGGTGGGGATCATGGACGACTCCGACGACGATCACTCGATCTAATCGGTGATTCAAACAAGAGTAGGGGAGTGATCGAGAGCTACGCCACACTTCCTTATTCCTCTGTTGAGCGAGAAAGCTAGAAGCCAAACGGGGATCATTTTGGCGCTCGATCGCGTCCAAATGTTTATGAATGCCTCAAATAGTTCTATGCTGATTTCTATTAAAAAGCCCAGTTTGAATCGCGCGATCGCTCTAAATTTACTGCTCATCACCTTACTCATAGGCACAGGCGGCTGTTTTAATCGCAACCGAACCGCCGACAAACTCAAAGAAGACACGAAAGAAATTCAGCGATTTGACAGCAACCTCACGTTTAACGATGTCACCCTTGAGCAAGCAGACGACAAGGGAAAGCTGTGGTGGAAGATGAAAGCCAAGCAAGCCAGCTATAGCAAAGATCAAAAGAACGCAGTCATCGAAGACCCAAAAGGCGAACTTTATCAGGATGGCAAGCCTGTGTTTCAGATCGCGGCACAAAAAGGTGAGGTCAAAGGCGATGGCAAGTCTATCTTGCTCAAGGGAGCGATCGTAGCGACTGATCTTCGAGATGGCACAATTTTAAAGGGTGACGAGTTAGAGTGGAAACCCACTGAGGATGTGCTGTTCGTCCGCAATAACGTAACGGGCACCCACAAACAAATGCAGTTTTCAGCCCAAGAGGGACGGGTTTTGACTCGCGCTCGAACGATCGAACTCTTTCGTCAGATTGTTGCTTTGTCTAAAACGCCCGAACTTCAGATTAGAACAGAGCACCTGACGTGGGATGTTAAGGGAGAGAGAGTAATGGGCGATCGCCCGATTCAGGTTGACCAGTATAAAAATAAAGTGTTGACCGATCGAGGCTCGGCTGACAAAGCGGAGGTCGATTTGAAAGCCAAAACCGTCAACCTCCAGCAAAACGCCAGACTCGACTTGAAAGAAAAAGGGGTGCAGGTCAGCAGTAACAGTCTGCTTTGGAATTTGGATGCTCAAACCCTTGCTTCTAGCCAGCCGATTACGATTGTCAATCCGCCTCAGCAAGTCACCTTAAACGCCAATCAGGGAGCGGTGGATTTGCAGAAAAACACGGTTGATCTGGTAGGAAACGTCCGGGGAGTGGGGCAAAAAAATCAGTCGAAGTTAGATGCCGATCGAGTGCTCTGGTTCATCACTACACAGCGATTTGAGGCAACAGGCAACGTGAATTATCGACAAGAAAATCCGCCGTTTAGCCTTTTAGGTCCGAGAGCGTCGGGCAAGCTTGACGATCAGCAAGTCGCGGTCAACGGGGGCAGAGTCGAGCTTCAAATCACTCCACAGCCACAGCAGTAGCGCTATCCTGCATCGACTTCTGGCTGTTCGGCTTTTTGTCCGAGGCGAGGTTCTGTCCCGGCTAACAAGCGCTGAATATTTGTGCGGTGAAGCCAAATCACGTAAACGCCCCCTGCGATCGCAAACAAACAATAGGGCAGGGGCTGACGAAACGCGATCATCAACGCCGTAACGCTGATCGCTCCGGTAATAGAACTTAGGGATACGATGCGGCTGATGGTAATGCTGACCGCAAATACGGCGATCGTGCTTAATCCAATTCGCCAATCCATTGCTAACAGAACGCCGATGCTGGTCGCGACCGACTTGCCTCCTTTGAAGTTGAGCCAGATCGGTTTGCTGTGTCCCAATAGCGCCAGCAATCCAGCGAGGGTAATCATCCAGGGCTGCCAGTTGGCAAGATTTACGTCTACGACTTTGGTGTAATAGAGCCATCCGGGGAGACGAGTGAATGCGAAATTTACGGCTGCGATCGCCAAAAATCCCTTAAGTGCGTCGATCAATAAAACCACGATCGCGGGTGCTTTTCCCAGCGTCCGCAGCACGTTTGTTGCCCCGATCGAGCCTGATCCTTCGTCTCGAATATCAATGCCTTTAAGCAGCCGTCCGGCTAGATAGCCTGTCGGAATCGAACCCAGCAAATAAGCCAGGATCAGGAGGAGTTCGTTATTGATATACCAGGGGAGCATAAGAGGAATGAGTGATGAGGGATGAAAACTTAATTATCCATCAGTCGTTGTCTGATTGAATCGTTGGGCAGAATTGGGGCGACGATCGCAAAAAGATCTTCATGGTACTAATAGATCTGAAAGATCCTCTTACAGATCGAAATGATGAGCAACGACGCAGCACCCGGAATTCAGCAAGAATTGAAGCAAATCGCCCAAGCCACCTTTGAGCTATCTGAGAAGATCGATACGCTCACCGATGGCATCCGAGATATGCGAGAAGGCATTGTAGATCTGAAGGAAACGATCGCGGCTGGATTTGAGCGAACCAGTCTGAAGCTCGATCGACTTGCTGATTTGACAACGAACGGATTTCAGGATGTCAAAGAAGAATCACGACGACAAAACGAAACCGCTCGAATGCAAGCCGAGAGTGTTTCTAGACTGATTGCCATGATTGAAGCTAAAGAGCGTGATCCGTCTGAGCGCCGCTGAAATAATTTTTAGTAATAATAATTTTGCTGCGGCATCTGCTGAGGGTTGGGCGCAAACGCCAGCCACATTGGGAATTGCAGCATCGCCAAACTAATCATCTCTTCGGTTTCGTCGATGACGATCAGCGGAAGCAGCCCATCTTTCACTAAGCGATCGGCTTTCATCGCCAAAGGTTCTGGAGTCTCAAATAAAGTTAAGCCCCGATCGGAGCCAAAATCACTGCGAGATACGCCTAGACAATCTTGCAACCCGCGCCGCCATTCTCCTAGACGTTCGGGAGAGTTTGCGAGAATTAGGGTGCGGAGACGATCGCCGTAGATTTGATACAAAATCGAAATCACCGCAGACGAGACGAGAATGTTTTGTAGTCGAGAACCCGTCGTGCGAACTGCGCCCCGTCCGCCCTGGGTGAAAAACCAGTTAGAGACTCGCTCGGCGTGAATCGGCTCAAAAGTGCGTCGCAGTTGCCAAACCGACCCGTAATAGTCAGGCTGATTGCGAAACTGATCGATTAGATTGCGAATCTTTTTGGTTTGCTCTTGAAAACTCTGCTCGGCAAATCTGGGAGTCGATGGCTTTTGGGGTTTGTCTTCTACGATCGACACCACCGTTCTTTCTGGCGGCTGAGGTTTCTCAAACTCCAACTGTTCTGCGGCGAGTGCCAAATCTTGCAAACTGCCCACCAAATAATCTTTAAAGCTCTGGACTCGAATGGCGATATCTTGCGAGGTTCCAGCAAAGGTGGTTCGCATCTCATTGCGAATGCGTTCTTGACGGCGCTCTAACTGCTCGATCGCGATTTGCAGCGTTTGCCGACGATATTCTAAGTCGCCTAAGCTGTCTTGCACAAGCCGCCCCAGAGAAGTCTGAGCGTTTAGAGTCTGTTCTTGCAACTGACTCCGAACCGTTTGCAGAGACGCGATGTCTGCTTTGAGTGACTGTTCTTGCTGGTTTAAGTCGGCAATCTTCTGCGTTAAAGTCTCGATTTCTGGCTCCGAAATCGGATTTTCTTCAACCAATTCAGCAAGTTTTGCCACATCAGCAGAGTCTAAAAGTATCTCCTCGATCGCGTCAGATATTTGGGTCGGCAGTTCGTCAGAATTCATAGAGCGTGGGTCTAGAGATTAAAGGTTAGAGAGAGTGAATCGCGTCTGTACTTTACAGGAAATCAGGTGTTAGCGTTTTGGTTTTTGGGAAATCGCTGTTCTAAACAAGTCCGCAGCGTCTTTGGGTCGAAGATGATCGGCAAAAAGTGGATGCTATTGACTTCTTTGAAATAAAACAAAATCGGCACAGGCGACCAAAAGATTTCCCAGTTTTGCCACTCTCGAAAGGGAAAGCGACGAATCAGCGTTTCACCTCGATAAATATCCAAATCGGTCTCGGTAAATCTCAGACGCAGCATCACGGTTTGGATCAGCAAAAACAGACTGAATAGGGCGATCGCTAAACTTACCCAAATTTGCACAAACAGCAAGGGCACGGCAGATAAGCCCAGCACGATCGGAATCGTGTAGCTCGGAGCTAGCTCGATAGAACTTGGAGAAGACGCAGCAGTGGTCACAAAGCTTAATCTCACAATTTAGGTCACTTCAGTTCCTATTTTAGAGATGAATGTTTGAGAATGCACTGAGCATCAAGGATTGTGATTCCGCTTGCAGTTGTGATGCGGCATTGAGGAATGATTTGAGCAATCGCGCCCAAATTTCTCGATTTTAAAGTGGCATCACTAATCGGCAACTTTTGAGAAAGAATCAAAATACCCGCGCTAGTTTGCGTCGTGATAAATACACCAAATTCCGTAGGCATCGTTTTACGATCGTGCGTGACCAAAATTCCATCTTGTGCCGCGATCGTCAGCGCTTCGCAATCTGGTTTTGCTTCTAATCCTGCTGCATTAGCTGATTGAAAATCAATGGTTGGTTATCTGCGAAGGATTCCAGTCACGATCGCGTGTTTGAGATCGGCATCTGCTTGAAATTGAAGCTTAGTCATCCGTTGGTTTGCTTCTGCACCTGAGCCTCTGCCAACTTTTGATATAGAGCCGGATTTTTTTGCCTCAGCGATCGCCGCAACGCTTCAAACTCGTTTTCTCCTTCTTCGAGGTAAGCGTCAATGAGTTCTCAATTAGTTTTTTTGATATTAAGCGATCGTTTGATCAGCGAATCAACAAAATCGCAGACTGAAGCAGACCGATCACAAACCCTAAGATGCCGCCCAAGTTGACGATCGCTTGCAGTTCACTTTTCACAATTCCGTTAATCGCGTTTTCTAAATCTGCGGGAGACGTGGCTCCGACGCGATCGACAATCACCTGATCAATATTCAAAATCGGGATGGCTTGAGCCACAATGTTTTCGAGATCTCGCTCCAGATATCGCTCTAAAATCAACGCCAATTCCTGACTGATCACTTCTAATGAGCCAGTCACCGCCTCCGACGTTTGCAGACGAGCCAAAACCACCGATGCCACATTTTCCCAATCGACCGACTTGCTCAAGCCCTGCAACACGTCAGCCCCTCGGTCTTGCAGATATTGGCGGACGCTTTCGCGCATGGTTTTGCGGAGTTGTCTGACCGTTGAAACGGGCAGGTCTTGCAGCGAGAGGTTTTGCAGCCATTCTCTTAAGCGAGTTTTAACGCCGAGCGAAAACACCAGCTCTGCCAAGACTTTATTACACGCTTCTCTTTCGTCTAAACAGAAGGCTCTTAACCGCACCAAAGAGTTGCGAACGCCAAAAAGATTAGCGACGACCCAATACGTCCCGCTTGTTTTTTCTCGAAAACCTTCATCAATGACTTGAATATTGCGATCGGTCAAAAAATCAATCAACACTTGACGAATCCGATCGGGCGGTGCAACCGCTTGAGTCACCCAATCTGCCAATTTGCCAGACTGATCATTGCTGAGTTGAAATTCTAGAATCACCTGATCAAAAATCTGGTTAAGCTGCTCCTCTAGAAAGTCTTCACGCCGTGCCAACACCTTTAATAATCGCGGCAACGACTGCCCAAATAAATCTCGCAGAATGTTTGCCACAATTTTGGCGGTTTTCTGCTCTTTGTCTGATTCGAGCTGCTCAAGCGCCAGTTTTAAAAGCCACAGCAGCGCACTCTGCACCCGCTCAGTTTGCAGCAATCGCCGCGCCAGTTTTTGCAGCTCATCAGGAGTCAGCAACGATCCCATAATCGTGTCAGAAATTCGTCTAGCAAGGCGTTCTTGATTGCGAGGAATCAGACCCGGCGTAAACGGAATGCGCTGTTTGCCCAGATAAAGCGCTCGATAGGGGCGAAACAGCATTTTGATCGCGACATCGTTGGTGAAATATCCAATAATTCCACCCACGATCGGAGGAGCGACAAAGAGCCAAAGTGTAGAGAGATCTGTCATCCTTTCATAATGACCAACACTCCCATCGTACCCCCGGCAGTGGGATAGTGCATAGCAGATGCAAATCCGGCTTGGTTGGCAAGGCTGACTTGTTTTGCACCCGTCGGAAATTTGTCGAGACTGGGAGCGATGTAGGCATATTCTTCGGTAAAGCCTAGCCGATGAGCCGCCGGAACGACCACTTCATCGAGATACCACTTTTGGAACGCCCTCACCCACCCATTACTCGGACGGTGCATATCGAGAATGGCAGCTTTTGCCCCCGGCTTCAAGACGCGGCGAATTTCTTTCAAACTGAGCAGAATGTCGGTCACGTTCCGCAGCCCATAGCCCATCGTGGCGCAATCAAACTGGTTATCAGAAAAGGGCAACGTCAAAACGTCCGATTCTACCCATTGAATCGCGGGTTTGAGACAGCGACGAGTTGCCCGATCACTTGCCACCGCTAACTGAGCCGACGAAAAATCAACGCCGTAAACCTGTCCTGTTTTGCCTACTTTCTCGGCTAACATCTGGGCAAGGTCGCCGCTGCCACAGCAAAGATCGAGGCACACGTCTCCCGGTTTGGCACCGCTCCACTTGACCGCCATTTGTTTCCAGATGCGGTGTTGCCCAAAGCTGAGAACTGTATTTAGCTCATCATAGACAGGTGCGATGCGATCGAATAAGGCTTGGATTTGGTCAGATTTCATCCGATTTTGGGCTACCGATTTTGGACTGAAGACCCCTTGAAAAAAGCAGGTCTTTAAAATTCTAGATTTTAAAGACCTGCTTTTTGGCTTCGCGCTGCTAAATCGTATTAATTAACCTAATCTCTATGCCACCACAGAAGAATAATGGCTGCACGTCAACGCCAACGCAACCTGTTGGGCAGAGAGATGTAAGAGCAAAAGTTCATCTTCTCTGAGGGTGCAAGGTTGCTTCCATTGCAGAGACAGCACCGCCAGCAGTTCACCTCGCAGCGTCACCGGAACAATCAGGTGCGCCTGAATTCCAGAACTGGTGTAGTGAGGGCTGTCTGACAAACTGGCATCGGCAGGAACGTTGACAGAAACCTGAATTTTTTGAGACGCGATCGCCTCTCTCACCATTGAGTCTTTCTCTAACCAATTTTCTAAAGGCTCGGCGGTGCTATAGCTGCCGTGAGCTGTAAGCGTTTCCTTCTCGACGAGTTGCAAAATGCAGCCATCGGCTACAAAGTTTTTGCCAAATGCGGTCGCGATCGGGGTCAACGTGCTTTCTGAGCTAGAGGCATTTTGAGCGACCTGAATGATCGTCGAAAGCAACGCGGTTTGAGCCTGCGATCGCCGCAGTTCTTCGGTGCGTTGTTTGAGCAATTCATAGGTCTCGGCGGCTCGCTGCACAACTGCTTTTAGCTCGCTAGGGTCCCAAGGTTTGGTGATGTATTTGTAAACCTGTCCAGAATTGATTGCCTCAACCAGGTCTTCAACGTCGGTAAACCCGGTGAGAATAATTCGCATCGTGTCAGGAAACTGGGGCACCGTGCGGCTCAAAAACTCTGTCCCTTTCATTTCGGGCATCCGCTGATCGGAGATGATCACCGCGACCTCTCCCTCAGCAGACAAAATTTCTAATGCTTGCATCCCACTCTCGGCTTTGAGAACCTGAAAATCTCGCCGAAAGGTGCGATAGAGCAAATCAAGGTTATCTGGCTCATCATCGACGACCAGCATTTTGGTCTTCTTAGGACGCTCTAAACTCACCAACTGGCGGCTAATAGGATCAAGCTCTGGAATTGTGTATTCCATTAATAACGAACTCCTTTGCAAAGATAGGAAACAGCCGATCGCCGACAGTGACTTCTGTTTCGGGCGTTCAGCAAGACATTGGGCAGATGGTACCCCTTTAGTGTTGCCACTTTGCTCCAATTTTTAACAGAAATCAATAAATAAAGATATCCGAGCCGTAATGGAGGTCAGTTTGTGGGTATTTATAAACTGGGTCGTTATTTTGTCAGTCGATCGAGCGCAAATGGACAATGATATGTCGTTTAAGAGCAAGCGGCTTGCCGTGTTGATTGATGCAGAAAACGCGAGTGCTGACGGGATTGAGACGCTTTTGCAGGAAGTGACTCAATATGGAACCGCCCACGTTAAACGAATCTACGGCGATTGGACAAGCGGGCAACTTGTCAATTGGAAAGCCAAACTTAACAAACTTGCCATTCAACCCATTCAGCAGTTTCGATATACGACGGGCAAAAATTCGACAGACAGTGCTCTGATTATCGACGCGATGGATTTGCTCTACACGCGCAACTTTGACGGGTTTTGCATCGTTTCTAGCGATAGTGATTTCACTCGTTTAGCCAGTCGCATTCGAGAATCAGGGCTAGTGGTTTATGGATTTGGTGAGCCAAAAACGCCAGAGGCTTTTGTGAGTGCCTGCGACGAATTTATCTACACTGACAAATCCAAGCCACTGGAAAGTTCTACATCTGATCTATCAACCGGAAACAAGCAACGCTCAAAAGATGCGCAGAAAGCATCCGTTCCTTCTCCTTTTGATTCAATCGCTCCGTCCAGCGGAACTAAGCAGAACTCAAAAGACGCACAGAAGGCATCTAAAGCCCCTGCTTCTACGTCAACGAATACGAGTCAGCAAAGCTTGAAAATCGATAAGAAGTTGTTGAAGCTTTTGAAGGATGCTTATGCGGCGATCGTAGAAAATGATGGATGGACACGTCTAGGAACTCTGGGAGCACAAATTAAAAAGCTGTCCCCAAGCTTCAATCCCAAAAACTATGGTCACAATCAGCTTTGGAAGTTGTTAAAAGCGACCAATATCTTTGACTTTAAAGAAACTCACAATAGTAAAGATCCGAAGATTAAAGAGATGTATATCAAGCAGCGTTTAGAAGCTTCTACTCAGTGTCTCTAGTCCCAAGATTCTTTGCCGTGCTCCCACAAAAGCCCCTCTTGTTCTAACTCTTCAATCACCTGCAGCCCGCGAATGTCACCCAATTTGAGCATCGCCGATTTTGCATCTTCGCGCACACCTACGTCTGAATCTTCAGCAAATGACTCAATGAGCGCGTCGATCGCCGTCGCATAAATCACGTTTGACGGCAGTTCTCGACAGAGTTGACCCAACGCCCACGCCGCATTACTGCGAATCGCCGCTACTGGGTCTTGTCTCAATGCCTCAATCAGCGGGGCGACCGCCGCCACCACCACGTCATACCCTACCGATGTCATTTGTGCCAGCGCACTGGCTGCCCACAGCCGAACGGCTGGAATGTCTGTTCTGACCGCTGTAATTAGCGTTGGTAGGGAGCGACGATCGCGGCAGTTTCCCAGCGCCCAGACGACACCTTTCCGCACATAGCCATTCCAATCTTCGTCATACTGCTTGACCAGTGGCTCGACCGCATCTTTGCTAGGGTTGCGCCCTAACGCGTAGGCAGCACTCACGCGCACCAGCGGGCAGGCATCGCTCAACAGTCGAATTAAATGAGGAATCGCCCGATCGTCTTGCAGTTCACAAAAGGCTCGTGTCGCCATCATTCTCTGCTGCACATCCTGCGAGTCAAGGATTGCCAGCATCAAGTCGGGGTTAGGCTTCTGGACTTCTGACTCATCTTCGATCGCAGGAATTTGATCTAGCGGGTTGGCTAAATCAACGTCGATATCTAAGACGGTCAAATCATCATCGCTATACATATCTAGTAACTTTACCGCACCCGATGACTAGAGAATTTTGAATTCAAAAATTATCATAATTCCAACGACTTGACCATCCACAGTGATTGAGTTTGGTAGCCTAATGTCTGGTATAGCTGAAGAGCAGGCTGATTGGATGTAAAGACTTGTAAGCCAATCTGTCGATCGCCCCGCTCTTTTGCCCAGTTTTCGGCATGACGAACCAACGCCGCCCCAATGCCTTTGCGTCGGTGATTTGGCATGACATACAGCAAAAAAATGTGAGCGTGGCGATCGCCGCTGGCTTGGTCGATGGCGTTGCCCAGCCACAAACCCGCGATCGGCTGCCGTAGCGAGCGCGAGGAAGGCAGACCTCCCGTAGAAATAACCTGACTGGATTCAACCCACCAGATCGGCGTTTGATTTGAGAGATATTGCTCGATCGTTACTGCTAAGTGAGTCAAGTCGCCCGTCGGATAAAGCTCTTGATATGTGCGCTGCATAAACTTCACTAGCAGCGCCCTGTCTAGTGTCGAGCCTACTTGCAGTCGATAATCAGAGGGTAGCTGACTAGACACGAGTAACGGATTAGAGCTTCTCGGATGGGGCAAGATCGTCAGGCAGTCCTTTAATCAGAGCAGACAGGGCGGGAGGCAAGCCAGCCACAGAGTTGGAGTCAGGAGCCTGAGCTTTGTCGCTAGTTGGATTGACTTCTTCGATCGGAGCCGGAGCCGCCATGTCTGAAGGAAGAAAGATTCGAGCACTGACTGCCACCAAGGCAACTAAGAAAACTAGCACGACCAGTAGAGGGGCGACATACTGACGAAGAAAAGCCATAGGACGGGCGATCGCAATGAAGGGATTTTTCTAAAAAATAGCTCAAGATTTGTTAAAAACCTCTCATCTTATCCTACCGCTGATCACCCCTTCTAAGATGGAAAAATTTAAAGCTCGTCCAAAGGCGTAGAGTCAGCGTTCCAGGGCGCAAAGATGGGTAAAAGCATCAACCCTGGCAGGGAAGCGAAAATGGTGATGATGAAAAACCACGTCCAGCCTGTCGCCTCGACCAATCGCCCAGCCGGAGCCACTAAAATATTTTGACTGACCGCCATCAGACTAGAAAATAGAGCAAATTGAGTCGCTGAAAAGCGCTGATTACAAAGACTCATAAAGAATGCCACAAAAGCAGCCGTGCCCAGTCCTGCACAAAAGTTCTCAATGTTGATCGCCACCACCATAAAGGGATAGTTTTTGCCAACCTGCGCCAACCCCAGATAAGTCAGGTTGCTGATTGCCTGCAAACCACCAAACACCCAGAGCGATCGAGCGATGCCCAATTTGCTGAGAACGGCTCCCCCTGCTAAAACGCCCACGATCGTTGCCAATAATCCCATTCCTCCTTGAATGGCACCCACATCGGTTTGGGTGAAGCCCGTCTTTAATAAAAACGGCAGCGACATATTGTTGACGAGGGAATCCCCCAATTTATAAAGCACAATGAAGACCAAGACAGCACTGCCCCGCAGCGTCCCCAATCGTTGAAAAAACTCGATAAAGGGCAGAGTGACTGCTTCCCGCAACGAGTCGGGCGGTTGGGGTTGCAGCTTCGGTTCGGGTGCCCACAAAGAGGCGAGAATTCCAATCCCCATCACGAGAGACAGAAGTAGATAGACGACTTGCCAGGAAGTCCGGTCTGCCAAAATCAACGCCAATGCGCCTGTCACCAATAAGGCAATTCGATATCCGAGCACTGAAACGGCTGCCCCCGCGCCCATTTCGAGTGGCTCTAAAATATCGGTGCGATAGGCATCAAACGCAATGTCTTGACTCGCACTCAGAAACGCAATCACCAGCGAATTAATTGCTAATAGCTGCAGCGATTGTTTAGGATTTTGCAGCGCCATTGCCGCGATCGCTATCACCAATCCGATTTGCATAATCACCAGCCATCCCCGGCGGCGACCGAGAAACGGCGGCACAAACCGATCTAAAAGGGGCGACCAAAGAAACTTCAGCGAGTAAGGCAACCCGACTAAGCTAAACAGCCCGATCGCGCTTAGTTGAATGCCTTCAACAGTCATCCACGCTTGCAGCGTTTTGCTCGTCAAATAGAGCGGCAGTCCTGATGCGAAGCCCAGCCATAAGAGAGCCACCATCTTGCGGCTTTGAAACACTTGCAGAGGAGATGAAGACGGTTTCACGACAGGCGGAACTCCTTTAAAATAGGCAACGCAAAATGCGTTCTAGCCATCATCTCACAGCCGCGTCTGATCAAAATCTACTGCGTGATCACAACGGCTGAATCTCGGATGGAGACTGAATTTGCCACGATCGCCCCTGATAGTGTGCCTGCTCTCCCAATATCCGAATTCCGGCAAGCTGTCGCATTAGCGTCACCATCTCGACTCGCTCGGCATCGCTCAAATAGTCATGTCCGGGCAGCCCACTGTGCGTCTTGTCAGGGTCGCCGCCTGCCTCAAGATAGCGCTGATGAGACACGTCAAGAAGCTCTCTCAGTCTGGCATACTGCTGCCTTTCAAGGTCGGTGGGTTCTCTCATGGGTCTTGCAGCCAGTAAATAGGAACAATCTCACCATCGGCTAGAACAAAGGCGATCGCCAAAATGGGGCTAGCGGTTTCGATACACCAAACCCCGATTTCTGGATCATAGAGCCTTCTTTCAATGAAACCTAATGTTTCGAGGGCATTCAGCACGAGATACTGATCTTCAGTGGGTTCCACGCTTGACTATCACAGTTTCTGCCTCAGAGATTCTACAAGACAATCTCTGAAGCCTCGCTTAATCTCTCTTTACAAAGCGATATCTAACGACTTAATTGATAACGATCGTTTATCTAACGCTACAGAATTTCTCAAGTATTGCTTATCAAAATCCTGATACTATCCTTAATGAAGATGTCACTAAGTCACCCAGTGAGGCGCTTCTTAAAACTTGATTTTAAACTTTGGGATCAAATGTGAAAAGTCGATCCCTCATCGGTGTAATGTACATAGTTGACGACCAAACGTGGTTCAGGCAGATTGTCTGGGCGCTGCTGGTGCTGCTTGCTGAGAAAGATTTGACGATTTAAACAGGAAGGGAGATATGTCGTACGCTCAAACCAAAACCCAGGCTAAAGCCGGGTATAAAGCTGGGGTTCAAGATTACCGCTTAACCTACTACACCCCAGACTACACGCCTAAAGATACCGATATTTTGGCAGCGTTCCGGGTGACTCCTCAGCCTGGCGTTCCCCCCGAAGAAGCCGCCGCCGCAGTTGCCGCAGAATCCTCCACGGGAACCTGGACGACCGTGTGGACAGACCTGCTGACCGACCTCGATCGCTACAAAGGACGCTGCTACGACATCGAACCCGTTAAGGGCGAAGACAGCCAGTTCATCGCCTACATCGCCTATCCGTTAGATTTGTTTGAAGAAGGCTCTGTCACCAACCTGCTGACCTCACTTGTCGGCAATGTGTTTGGTTTTAAAGCTCTCAAAGCGCTGCGTCTAGAAGACCTTCGCATTCCCGTTGCTTATTTGAAGACCTTCCAAGGACCTCCCCACGGCATTCAGGTTGAGCGCGACAAAATCAACAAATATGGTCGCCCCATGCTGGGTTGCACCATCAAGCCGAAGCTCGGTTTGTCGGCTAAAAACTACGGACGCGCCGTTTACGAATGTCTGCGCGGTGGCTTGGACTTCACCAAAGACGACGAAAACATCAACTCCCAGCCCTTCCAACGCTGGCGAGATCGCTTCTTGTTTGTGGCAGATGCGATCCACAAGGCTCAGGCAGAAACCGGAGAAATCAAAGGTCACTACCTAAACTGTACGGCTGCAACGTGCGAAGAAATGCTGAAGCGGGCTGAGTACGCCAAAGAACTCGAAATGCCCATCATCATGCACGACTTCCTGACCGCAGGATTCACCGCCAATACCACGCTGGCGCACTGGTGCCGCGATAACGGAGTCTTGCTGCACATTCACCGCGCCATGCACGCCGTGATCGACCGTCAGAAAAATCACGGCATCCACTTCCGCGTGTTAGCGAAGTGTCTGCGGATGTCGGGTGGCGACCACATTCACACCGGAACCGTTGTTGGTAAGCTCGAAGGCGACAAAGCGATCACTTTGGGTTTCATCGACCTGCTGCGTGAAAACTACATTGAGCGCGATCCGTCTCGTGGTATCTACTTCACTCAAGACTGGGCTTCGATGCCGGGTGTGATGGCAGTCGCGTCGGGTGGTATCCACGTATGGCACATGCCTGCGCTGGTAGACATCTTTGGCGATGATTCTGTCCTGCAATTCGGTGGTGGAACTCTCGGACACCCTTGGGGTAATGCGCCGGGTGCAACCGCAAACCGCGTCGCGCTCGAAGCGTGTGTGCAAGCGCGGAACGAAGGTCGTGACCTGATGCGTGAAGGCGGCGACGTGATTCGTGAAGCCTGCCGTTGGTCTCCTGAATTGGCGGCTGCTTGTGAGCTGTGGAAGGAAATCAAGTTTGAGTTTGAGGCTGTCGATACGGTCTGATGATCGGTTGAAATGTTGGGTTTTGGATTTTAGCGTTAACGTTTAATCTAAAATCCAAGCCCTAAATTATTTCGCTCATGGATCTCAAGCGGATTGCGAAAGATACGACAAAGACGCTAACGAGCTACCTGACTTATCAGGCAGTGCGGGTGGTGATCTCCCAGTTGGATGAAACCGAACCTAAGCGTGCCTATTGGCTGCATCAATTCTCAGCGCGAGAAAAGATTCAGGACGGTGAAGCTTATATGCAGGCACTCTTTCGAGAAAGGCAAGACCTTGCATTCCGCATTTTGACGGTGAGAGAGCATCTTGCCAACGAAATTGCTGAGTTTTTGCCAGAGATGCTGCGATCGACGGTTCAGCAAGCCAACATGGAGCAACGCCGCCAGCAGCTAGAACGGATCACGCAATTCGAGTTGACGACTCCCATTTCTTCTCCTGACTCGTCAGAAATCTCTAATGAAGAGGCTTATGACGAGTCGCCCTAACCTTAAGAACGCAAAACCTTCGATCGAGGAAATTCATGAAAACTCTGCCTAAAGAGCGCCATTACGAAACTTTTTCGTATCTCCCTCCGCTAACCGATGCGCAAATCGCTCGTCAGCTCCAATACACGATCGACCAGGGCTATTTCCCTTGTATCGAGTTCAACGAAACGTCTGAACCCGAAACCTACTATTGGACGATGTGGAAGTTGCCTCTGTTTAACGCAACCAGCCCTCAAGAAGTTCTCAACGAAGTGCAGCAGTGCCGCTCTGAGTACTCGAACTGCTACATTCGCATCGTTGCATTTGACAACATTAAGCAGTGTCAGGTGATGAGCTTTATTGTTCACAAACCCGGCAGCAGCAACAACGGCAGCAGCAGTAGCAGCAGCGGTTATCGCTACTAATGTCGATAGGTCGATCTTCTAAGGGATCTCCGATCGTTCCATAAGCTTTAGAAGGGGGATAGTTTGATCTATCTCCCTTTTTTGCTGTTGGGATGACCTTGAATGCGGGTGGTTGTGGGTCATGGCGCGATCGGCGAGACGTTCCACCGAAACGTCTCGACAGCATCGGGTGAATCCATCATCTATTTGGGTCGTGGGTTAATTTGATGTGAGAAAATAAGCAAACTGAAGTCAACGAGTGAACATGGTCAGCGAAGTCAAGACAGTCTCAGGACGCGGCATTCCTCTAGTAGGCAACGATATCGACACCGATCGGATCATTCCCGCCCGTTTTTTGCGGTGCGTCACGTTTGATGGGCTAGGAGCCGATGTGTTTGCCGACGATCGAGCACAAGCCAAGGGTCAACACCCGTTTGATCAATCTCAATACCAGGGCGCTAAAGTTCTCGTGGTCAATGATAATTTTGGCTGTGGCTCTAGTCGCGAACACGCGCCGCAAGCGATCGCTAAGTGGGGAATTGGAGCGATCGTGGGTGAAAGTTTTGCCGAGATCTTTTTTGGTAACTGTGTGGTGATGGGTATTCCCTGTGTGGCGGCTGATTCTACAACGACTAAACAATTGCAGGAAATGGTGACTGCCGATCCTCACGCTGAGATCACCGTCGATCTTGAAGCGATGCAAGTGAAATGCGATAACTTTAGTGCCCCAATTTCGATGGGTGAAGGCTCTCGCATGATGCTGATGGCTGGCACTTGGGATGCGTGTGGTCAACTGGTTGCTCAGAGCGATCGGACTCGTGCCACCGCCGCCACTCTGCCTTATCTCTCTTGGAGCAAACTCGCCTCCTAGCTCGACTTTAGCCTTGTAAGGAGTAGGAAAGGTAGCAAGACTCAGAATAAAATTGAGATAAGGTGATCAGCCAACTCGTTTTGATGTGCTTGTTACGACGCTGATTTGAAATAAAAGACAAACTTAAGAATCTGCTATCTTAGTTTCAGCCTTGATGTGTATCTGCGCTGGGTGATTCAGAGTTTTGAGTGTTAGACGACTGCGATCATAATCTTGTTTATTTAAAAATGTCCCTTCCTATCAATCTTACAAACCGTCAGCAGCAGGTTCTTTGGGCAACAGTGCGTCACTATATCGCCACCGCCGAGCCAGTCGGGTCAGAAGCGCTGGTGAAGGAATATAACCTCAGCGTCAGTTCTGCCACGATTCGCAATGCAATGGGTGTTTTAGAAAAATCAGGGCTGCTTTATCAACCCCACACCTCAGCCGGGAGAATTCCGTCTGATTCTGGCTATCGAATTTATGTAGATAACTTGATCAAACCCTCGATCGAGGCGACCAGTCAAATTGAGCAACTGCTGTCGTGTCGTCTCAATGGTGACGAGTGGAGCTTTGAAGCATTGCTGCGCGGGGCTGCTCAGATTCTCTCAACGTTGAGCGGCTATATCACGCTGATTACGATGCCGCTGACTCGCACGACTGAGTTACGCCATTTGCAGCTTGTGCAGGTTGACCCAGAGCGGATCATGCTGATTGTCGTCACCGATTCTTATGAGACTCGATCTCTGCTGATGGAATTGCCCAAATCCAACGACGACAGCAAACTTGATCCAGAACGGGTCGATCGCGAACTGCAAATTCTCTCAAACTTTTTAAACGAGCAACTGAGAGGACGATCGCCTGCCGATCTCGCCACCCTCGACTGGAGCGAGTTGGGACGCGAGTTTGAACGCTATAGCCATTCGCTCACGTCGTTGCTGACTGATCTGACTCGTCGCCTTTCCCAGTCGTCTGCGCTGCCAACCCAGATCTTAATTAGCGGAGTCTCAGAAGTTCTCAGACAGCCCGAATTCTCGGAGCTGCATCACATCAAGACTATTATGCACCTGCTCGAAGAAGAACAACACCAGCTAATGCCGCTGATTTTTGAGCAGCCCGACTCAGACGGATCGGGGCGACGCGTATCTGTTCGCATTGGCTCTGAAAATCTTTTAGAACCGATTCGCGCCTGCACGCTGATTTCTTCGACCTATAGCCGAGGATCTGCGGCAGTCGGCAGCGTAGGGGTTTTGGGTCCGACGCGAATGGTTTATGAAGACACGATCGCCCTCGTTGAAGCCACAGCAGATTATTTGTCAGATGCGCTCGGTTAGGGCTTGTGATATCGCTGATTGTCCGCACTTACGAGAATTTACCCCTGTGAGCGACCCTACAAATTCCTCTGAATCCTCGATCGTAGAACCTTCTCACTCGGCAGAAGATCTGTTTCGGATTTCTCCTCTGATTCGCATCACGCTGCTGAGTTTGTATGGGGCGTTGACGACTCCGCTGCCGTTTCTCTCGGAGGTGACGAAATCGCCAGTTCCGCCTAATTTGCTGTGGGTGGGCATTGCTCTTGGAGCGATCGGACTCTACGCCGTGTTGTGTGAACGGGTTGTCGTAAACCCGCAAGGAATTGAGGTGACGTATCCGCGCTGGGTGCCGAAGTTTTTTCGCAAGGGTTGGCAGTTGCCTTGGGCAGAAGTCAAAGCACTAAAGCCGCGATCGACGGGTCAAGGTGGACTGGTCTACTATTTTCTCAGCCAGTCGGGGCAGGGCTATCTGTTGCCGATGCGCGTCGCTGGATTTGCGCGGCTAGTCCGACGAGTTGAGGCAGAAACCGGAATTGACACAAGAGACGTGAAGCCGTTGTCTCAGCCCTGGATGTATCTCATTCTGCTGGGCTTGACGGTGATGCTGTTGGCGATCGACGGCTGGACAATTTGGACCGCAGCCACACTGACCCCATAATCTAAAATTAAGCAAGGCTGGATGTCATCAGATCAGCCGCCATTTCAAAGTTGGCGGTGACGGATTGCACATCGTCGAGGTCTTCTAAAGCATCCATCAGCTTGAGGAGCGATCGGGCGTGATCGGGCTGAGTGACCTCGATCGTCGTGGTCGGAATCCAGCGCAACTCAACCAGACTGACGGTGTATTGGTCTCTGAGCGTTTGGCTCAACGCTTCCAGATTCTCTACGTCCGTCACGACTTCAGCCACGTTTCCGTCTTCGGTGTCGATCATCTCGTAAGCTTCAGCACCGCCTTCAAGACACGCTTCTAGAAATTCTTCTTCGTCTACTGGATCGTTTTCAAGAGTCCGATTGCGCCCCCGTTTGACCTGTGAAGTCGTCATCGCCACTTCAACGATGCCCTTTTGCTCAAACATCCAGCCGACGCACCCAGATTCGCCCAAGTTGCCGCCGTTTTTGCTAAACGCTTCTCTGAGGGTGGCGGCGGTGCGATTGCGATTGTCAGTGAGTGCCTCGATTAAAACCGCGACTCCACCAGAGCCATAGCCTTCATAGCGAATGGCTTCTAACTCAGTGCTGTCTGCGCCTTTGCCTGCACCTTTGGCGATCGCTCGATCGATGTTGTCTGCGGGAATGCTGGCGGCTTTAGCTTTCTCGATCGCCGTGCGAAGCTGAAAGTTTGCCGCCGGATCGGGTACACCGCTGCGAGCCGCTACGATAATTTCTCGCGAGATTTTGGTGAAGACTTTGCCTTTAACCGCATCGACTCGTGCTTTTTGGCGCTTAATATTCGCCCACTTACTATGTCCTGCCATATTGGAATGAAACTAGATGCTGATAGTAGATTCAATCTAAACGATCGCGGCGTTTTTCAACCTTTTCCCCCGGTGAAGGTGACTCCTTGAATGAAGTATCGGTTAAAAAAGGCGTAGATTGCCAAAGCAGGAAGCGTAGAAATCATGGAGGCTGCCATGATGTAATTCCAGTAAGTAACGTATTGACCCTTAAATGCATTTAGCCCTAAAGGAAGTGTAAACATTTCTGGGTTAGACATGACCACCAAAGGCAGTAAAAATTCATTCCAGGAACCCATAAAAATAAAAATTGTTTGAGCCGCTAGTGCGGGTTTTGCGAGAGGCATCACGACCTGAAAGAAGGTTTCAAATCGATTTAATCCATCGAGTGCGGCGGCTTCTTCTAACTCTTTGGGGAAGTTGAGAAAAAATTGTCGCATCATAAAAATAAAGGTGGCATTCACAAGTGCAGGTGCAATCAAACCTTGATAAGAATTGAGCCAACCAAACGACTTAAGAATCAAGAACTTAGGTAAGAGAGTGATTTGTCCTGGTATGACTAAGACCGCTAAAACCAACACGAACAAGAGCCGATTTCCAGGGAATTTAATTCGAGCGAGTGCATAGCCTGCCATTGAGTTAAATAGCAAATTAAAGAGGGTGACTGTAACAGCAACCATGACGCTATTAGCTAACCATCTTCCAAATAAAGGTTCTTGCAAAAAGATGGTTTTGTAGTTCTCTAATGTGAAGGCTTTAGGAATGAAATCTGCCCCTCCTGCTGAGATTTCTGGTAGTGATTTAAATGAAGCAGACAGCGCCCAAGTAAACGGAATAAATGTGATGAACGCATAGACAGCAAGCGCTGCGTAAAGAAGCCATATCCACGATCGAGCCGATTTTGCAATCATGTTTCACCTCTAATCTAATGATTCTTCTTTAAACAAACTGCGTTGAATTAGCGTCACCGTCATAATCACCAGTGCCAACATCAGAGTCAACGCCAGCGCATATCCCATATCCAGATTTTTGAAGGCATATTGATAGATAAGAAGCACGATCGTCAGAGTTGCGTTATTCGGTCCTCCTGATCCGCTTGAGAAAATATAGGACTGATCGAATAACTGAAAGGTGCCAATAATTCCCATCACAATCACAAAGAACGTTACAGGTTTAAGAAATGGCAGTGTGATGCACCAAAACTTCTCCCACGGAGCTGCACCATCGATCGAGGCTGCCTCATATAAACTCTCTGGAATATCCTGCAGTGCCGCTAAATAAATCACCATAAAAAGCGGAGCAGTTGCCCAAATATTCATTAGCATAATGCCTTTAAGTGCAACATCTGGATCGCCTAGCCAGTTATAGGTCGGAAGCCCAAAAAAGCCGAGGAAGCTATTGAGTAAACCGTTTGTGTTGTAAATCCACATAAAGATCAATGTGAGAACGGCTGACGATGTGACGGTTGGCAGAAAAAACGCGACCCGAAACCAGCTTTTTCCTTTGATGTTGGTGTTGAGAATCAAGGCTAGTCCAAGCGCTAAAATTGTTTGGATAGGAACGACGATCGCCACATATTCAGCCGTGTTTTTCAGCGCAATCCAGACTCGCTCGTCTGATCTCATTCGCACAAAGTTTTTGAACCCTGCGAATTGAAAGCTGACTTCACCTAAAAGCTGAACTCGGTAAAAAGCCAGCACGATCGTAAAGATAACAGGGACGATTAGAAAGATTCCTAAAACGACGATTGCCGGAGTCATAAATAGATAGCCCGACACCGTTTCTCGTGTACTTTGCTTATTCCAGATGGTTTTGTTTAGCATATCGATTAATTGGATAAATAGATTTCTCGGTTCGCAGTGTCTTGAGCTTTTTGCATTGCATCTTTGAGCGATTGCTGACCGATTAAAGCACTTACAAATTGATTGTCGAAGTTGGTCAAAATTGTAGGTAATGTTTCTCCTGCTTGCCAAATCGTTGCATACGTTGATCCGGCAATTAATGGAGCGTAAAGAGAGTGACGATCGGAGTCTAATCCCTTCAGCACCGATCGTCGAGACGGTAAAGCAAAGCCTTGGCTTCCTGATTCTTTCATTGTGGCTTCGCTAGTTAAATATTCAATGAGTTTCCAGGCAGCTTCTTTTTGGGTTGACTTACGATTCATCACGTAAGCAACGGTGTAAGCCATTGTGCCTTTTCTATTATTAATCGTTGGAACTTCCGCGGTCGAAAATTTCAAATTGGGAAACGTTTCTTTAAAGTAGGGAATCGTCCAGGCACCCGACAGCATCATCGCGGCTTTTCCCTGCCCAAACATATCATCGCCTGAGCTAGCCCCCACATCAGAGGGTTGAGCCGATGAGCGATCGTGGCGATATTGCTCAATCACAAGCTGTAAACCTTTTAAACTTTCTGGTGTGGCGAAGGCTGCATAGTGGTTACGATCGACCAACTCACCACCAAATGCTTGAATAATAAATTGCTGTCTAGGCAACTCTGGAGTGATGCCAAATCCATATTGATTGACTTTGCCAGTTTGGTCATAAAGCGTCAACTTTTTTGAATATTCAATTAGCTGATTCCATGTTTTGGGAGGTTGCTGAATCTTTGCTTTGGCGAATGCCGTCTCGTTATAGAAAAGAGCTAACGTAGAGAAATCCTTTGGAATGCCGTAGAGGTTTCCGTTCCGCTTAAAGGCATTGATTAAATTAGGTTCAAAGTCAGCTAGATTAAACTCAGACTTGATGTATGAATTCAGAGGTTCTAATACCTCATATTTCATTAATAAAGGGGCTTCAAAGGCATCTAAATAAAAAACATCGGGGGCGACTTCTCCAATTAAACGAGTTTTGATCACATCCATATATTGACTGTTGATCACTTCATGTTTAACTTTGATATTGGGATATTTCGCTTCAAATTGGTCAATTACTTTTTCTAAAAGTCGAGACTCGATCGGGTTACTCTGCCAGCCACTCAGTGTAATCTCGATCGCCCCTTCATTCTTATCACCAGAACGACACGAGTTTGTTAACAAAAGTAAAGCTGAAAATGCCAAACTAGAAAGCAGCTTTTTCATAGAGAAGTTTTTTAAAAACCGTATCTGATGAGCATTATCGAGGGTGTTAAATCTGAATCTGACTCTCGTAAGACAGACTTTAGAACAAAAGCGTTTCAAGTTGAGATAATGATGTTCAGATTCGCAAAGATGACGGAGTAGCGCTCAATGATTTTGCAACAATTTGCAGCGTTTTTAAGAAGGCAAAATGGTTGGAAGTTCTGGTCTGGAGCGATCGCCCTGTGTCTCAGCCTTCTGCTATCAGGATGTCAGGCACCTGCACGATCGTCCGATGTGACTCAGTTAACGCTTTGGCAAGGAGTCAATCCGCCTCCTAATCGCGACGTTTTGCAAAGACTGGTCAATAAATTTAACCAGCAGCATCCAGACATTCAGGTTGAATCGCTGTATGTGGGGCAGGGCGATCAGCAGATGCCCAAAATTCTCTCAGCCGTGGTGGGTAACGCTGCCCCCGATATGCTGTGGTTTGCGCCCATGTTGACTGGGCAACTTGTTGAATTAAATGCGCTGCGATCGCTAGACGATTTTCTATCTGCTTCGCCCCTCAAGGCACAGCTTGATCCTGCCCTTTTGGACACGATGACCTACGAGGGACACGTTTGGTCAATTCCTTTCGGCGCAAATAATGTCGGAATTTTTTATCGTCCCAGTCTGTTTAAAGCGGCTGGAATCACTGAACTCCCCAAAACCTGGGAAGACTTTCGGCAAGTGGCAAAGCGGCTGACTCGTGACACCAATGGAGACGGGCGCATAGACACCCACGGGATTTTGCTTCCGCTTGGCAAAGGTGAATGGAGCGTGTTTACGTGGCTACCGTTTATGTGGAGCGGCGGCGGCGAATTGATCGAGAAAAAAGAAATTCTGCGATACGGCAACCGGATTAATACAGGTTCTGTTGTGACAGAAACCGTGAACATTGTGAATGAGGGAGCGATCGCGGCTCTGCAACTCTGGCGCGATTTGATTCAAGACGGTTCGGCAATTCTCTCGCAGCCAGAACGAGGCTATGAATTAGACGGCTTTCTTGCTGGAAAAGTAGCGATGCAGCTATCAGGTCCGTGGACGTTAGGACAATTGCAATCCACTAAAGTCGATTTTGGAGTGTTGCCGATTCCGATCGGGGCACGACCCGCCACGGCGATCGGCGGTGAAAATCTGTTTCTGTTTAAATCGACTCCAGAGCGGGAACGAGCCGCCTTTACGTTTGCAGAATATGTGATGAGTGACGAATTTCAAACCGAATGGGCGATCGGAACGGGCTATTTACCCATCAATCTCAAATCTCGTAAAAATCCCGACTATCTGGCGTTCAAAGCTCAACAGCCTGCCGTCGATGTATTTCTGCAACAGGCAAAATATGGACGATCGCGCCCCATCTTTCCCGGCTACAACCGCATCTCAGATAATTTGGGACGGGCGATCGAGGCGACCTTGCTCGATCGGAGTTCTCCGGTAGACGCGTTAAAAGCCTCTCAGCAGCGACTCGATCTGATCTTTAAGTAGTCGTTGTCTAAACCTATTTCTAGCTATACAAGGCAACCGCATCATAGCTTCGATGCACAGAGAGCCGCGCCAATTAGCCCAACGTTTGGGTTGAGAACTACATGAACCGGGATGCGTTCTAAAATCGATCCCATTCGACCTTTGTGAATAAAGGCAGTGAGAAAACCGCCCTCCTCAATTAAGGGCAGAATCTTCGCCGCGATGCCACCTGCAACATACACACCCGCGTAAGGGAGAAGTTTTAGCGCTAAATTTCCTGCTTCAGCGCCGTAGGCTTCGACAAACATTTGCATCGTTTTTTCAGACAGCAAATCGCGATTTTCTAACGCCGCGATCGCGATTTCTGCTGCCGGATCGACGGTTTTCTCGCTGCGTCCTGCCTGAGACTCCCAATCTCTAACCACGTTACCCACTTCAGAAGATTCTGTAGCAAATTGACGATCGCGCAAAAACTGATAGATCGCCACCACGCCCTGACCCGACACCACACGCTCGGCTGAAATGCGATCGATATGATGTTTGTCGAGCAAATAGCGAGAAAGCTGAAACTCTAGCTCCGATCGGGGTGCAAAATCTGCGTGTCCGCCTTCGGAGCCAAACACCTGATAGCCTTCTCCTGTATGAATGAGATAGCCTTGCCCTAATCCTGTTCCTGCACCTAAAACCGCGATCGGAGCTTTTTCCTGCGGGTGTCCGGCTTGCAGCAGATGCAGATCTGACTCGCCCAAGCCCAACACGCCATAGCCAACCGCTTCAAAGTCATTAATCAGAGAGATTTTAGAAATCGCCAACACTTGCGACATCCGATCGGCTTCTAAAGTCCAGCCGACGTTGGTGACTTTTGAAGTGTTGTTGATCACAGGTCCGGCGATCGCAAAACAGGCTTTCTCAGGCGAAAACGTCTGTCCCAATTCGCGATCGGCAGCCGCCAGAAACGTCTGCACCATCGGCACCAAATCAGGAAAATCACGACTGAGATATCGCACCTCGTAGAGCGCCTGCAGCGAGTCTTCTGATTTGACCAATCGCAAAATCGTCTTCGTTCCGCCGATGTCTCCCGCCAGCAACACAGTCATCGAGATTCTCCTTCAATTACCCGAAATTTAAGCGGCTCCTCTAAACCAGTGAGCGATCGCTCACACAGGCAAATTTGCACGAGGATCAAAGGTTTCTAACTGACGTAGCTTTTCATAGAGTTCGCGTTCTTGAGCCGTTATTTCTTTAGGCATCACAATTTGCAATTCAACAATTTGGTCGCCCCGTTCTTTGGGCAAATCGCCCCGCTCATCGCTGCCGATTTCGGGATAGCCTTTATTTGCCAATCGCAACCGCTGACCCGATCGCACCCCGCTCGGAATCGTCATTTTGACCAAGCCGTCTAAAGTTGGAACCTCGATCGCGCCGCCCAACACTGCCTCACTGGGCGTAATAGGCAACTGACACACGACATCAGAACTTTCTAACTTAAAGAACGGATGCGGTGACACCTCAATTTTGAGATATAGATTGCCCCCTGACATCCCCTGTCCCTTCAGTCGAATTCGTTGCCCCGTGACCATGCCAGCAGGCATATTGACTTCGAGCGATCGCCCATCTTCGAGTCGAATTCGCTCTCGCCCACCTGAGTAAGCTTTTTCTAACGGCACGGTGAGGCGTGCTTCGGCATCGCGGCGAGTCGTCGTCGATCGCTCGCTAGGAATGGTATAGCTCGTTTTGCTCGTGCCAGGACGGTAGTAGTCAGTTTGGGGCGGTCGGGTGCTCGTGGTGTTGGTTGTCACACGCCGATTCAGCAACTGATCGACAAAATCGTTGAAGTTGCGATATTCACCAAAATCTGCTTCTTGCGAGCCATTGCTGCCTGCTTTGTTCCAGGCATTTTTTGCGGCTCTGGCGGCTCCTTGAAATCCTCTTTGCTGCCAAAACTTGCCGAACTGGTCATACTGCGATCGCTTAGTGACATCTCCCAGCACTTCATACGCTTCGCCGAGTTCTTTAAACTTCTCCTCAGCCGCTTGGTCGCCAGGGTTGACATCGGGGTGATATTTGCGGGCTAGTTTGCGATACGCCGTCTTGATTTCGTCGCTCGTCGCATCTTTTTCGACCCCCAAGATTTCGTAATAATTTCTGAAATTCTGCATAGCGTTCAAGCAAGGAGGAAAAAACTATCAAAGGTGAGGGATGAAGCTGAGATAGCGTCATCCTTCAAACGTTCTACAGCCAATCGTCTTCGTCGTCCCAGTTGTCTTGGCTGTAGTTGGGGCGACCCGGACGTTTTTTGGAGGTGTCACCCCGATTTGGGCGACGATCGCCAGCGTCGTAAGGGACATCGCTGCGGGTTCCATAGGGATCACTTTGAGAACTCCGTTTCGGCGCGCCGTTGTCTCGAATTCCAGACGGGTCATTGCGCGGTGGACGGGCAGGAGGATAGTCATTCTGTCTCGGCGAGTCAGCGTCGTTGCGTCTCGGAGCAGTGTAGTCGCGATCGCCATAAGAATCGCGTGAATCTCGACTAGGTGCATTTCCAGAACCGTTATTGCGTCTCGGCACGTCGCGATCGCGGGGCACATTTCCAGAATCATTGTTGCGTCTCGGCGCATCATAGTCTCTGGAGGGGTTTCCAGAATCATTGTTGCGTCTCGGCGCGTCGTAGTCGCGATCGCGAGGCACATTCCCAGAATCACCGTTGCGTCTGGGCGCGTCGTAATCGTTATTGCGTCTCGGTTCTGAAGAATAGTCGCGAGGCACGTTTCCAGAATCGTATCCGTCTCGTGAGTCGCGTCTGGGCAGATCATAGTCGCGGCGAGAACCATAATCGTAGGGATCTTGTCGAGGCGCATCCCAGCCGTTATCACGTCGGGCACCATTATCGTAAGGGTCGCGACGATCGTTGTAGTAGTCGTAATCGTCGTCATCGTCGAGAAAGAATTTTTTGATTGACTCAAAGAAGCCGCCTTCTTCGTCACCCTGATTTTGCTGATAGACTTCTCGGTTTAGCTCATAGAGAACGTCTTTAAGATCGGCTTCGGCAATGTCAACCCCTCGATCGTTGTTGTCTGCTAGAGCTTCCCGGAGTTGTCGAATCAGTGGCTCAATTCGCGATCGGTAGCCGCTGACAAACTGCATTCCAAAATCGAGGGTTGCTTCTCGAAGCTGCCGTTCGGCTTGAAAGGTCAGCGCTTCCGCCCGATTGCGCTTCTCGATTTTTTCTTTGCGAAGTCGATCGACCTCTGCAAACTCTTCGGCATTGCGAATCATCTGCCGCACTTCTTCTTCGCCCAGCGTCGAAGCGCCCTGAACGGTGATGCTCTGCTCTCGTCCCGTGGTGCGATCCATTGCGGTGACTTGCAAAATGCCGTTGGCATCCACGTCAAACGACACCTGCACTTGAGGAATGCCTCGCGGTGCGGGAGGAATGCCCATTAGCTTAAAGCGACCGAGCGATTTGTTGCCCGATGCCATATCGCGTTCGCCTTGCAGGATATGAACTTCCACCATTGTCTGATTGTCTTCTGAGGTCGAAAACGTGTCCGATCGACGAGTCGGAATCGTCGTGTTGCGAGGGATTAACTTCTTCATGACTCCCCCGATCGTCTCTAAGCCAAACGATAACGGCGTGACATCCAACAGCAGAATATCTTTGATTTCTCCGGCAAGAATTCCTGCCTGAATCGCGGCACCGACTGCGACAACCTCATCGGGGTTGACGTTTTGATTCGGTTCTTTGTTGATGATCGATCGGACGACTTGCTGCACCATCGGAATGCGCGTGGAGCCGCCGACTAGCACAATGTCATCAATATCCGCCGGAGTCATCCCGGCATCACGGAATGCTTGTTTGAGCGGTCCACGCAGTCGCGAGAGCAAATCGCCACAAAATCCTTCAAACTGCGATCGGGTCAGCCGAGTTTCGATGTGCAGCGGTCCATCTTCGTTCGCGTCAATAAAGGGCAGATTAATCTCGGTGACTGCCACCCCGGAGAGTTCAATTTTTGCTTTCTCAGCCGCTTCGGTGAGTCGCTGAAGTGCTTGACGATTGCGTCGCAGATCGACTTTTTCTTTTTCTAGAAATTCTTCAGCTAAGAAGTCCACGATTTTTTCGTCGAAGTCGTTGCCGCCTAACTGCGTGTCGCCGCTCGTGCCTTTGACCTCAAACACCCCATCTCCCACCTCAAGAATGGATACGTCAAACGTACCACCGCCCAAGTCAAACACGAGAATGGTTTCGCTTTGTCCCCGATCGAGTCCATATGCCAAAGATGCCGCCGTTGGCTCATTGAGAACTCGCTTCACGTCCAAGCCAGCAATGCGCCCTGCGTCGCGGGTTGCCTGTCGCTGCGAATCGTTGAAATAAGCGGGAACGGTAATCACGGCTCCACTAATCGGCTCGCCCAGATAGCGCGCCGCTTCATCTGCCAGCTTTTTGAGAATCATCGCCGAGATTTCTTCGGGGGCAAAGGCTCGATCGAGCCTCGGACACTTGATCCGAACGTTGCCCTCTTCATCTTTGCGAATGGTGTAGGGCACTCGCTTCGATTCGGGTGATAGCTCGCCATATCGACGACCAATAAAGCGTTTGACTCCAAAAAAGGTGTTTTGAGGGTCGAGCACCGATTGTCGCCGCGCCATTTGCCCGACCAACCGTTCGCCCTCTTTGTTAATGCCGACCACGGAGGGCGTTGTTCGCATTCCTTCTGCGTTGGCGATGACGACGGGCTTGCCGCCTTCCATAACTGCCACCACCGAGTTTGTAGTCCCCAGGTCAATACCGACTACTCTTCCCATGCCTTGCGGTGCTCCTCGCGTGTCTAACTAAATGTTGAGAACGTTTGCTGGATTCATTCTATCCTGCTAGTGAGGAAGTCAAAAGAATGTGCCCAGGGTTAGGGTCATGACTCGTCGTTCTTCTAGGCTGAAAGGTATACCCCAGTACACTCTGTTCTGATTGAAGTGCATACAGTATGCTTTGCGGGATAATAAAAGTAAGTCATCATTACCTCTTCTGATAACGTGACCTCAGCCCTTCAAAATCATTTCACGATCGTCATCAATGGCGCGACCGTTCGTCTCAAAGACGTGTCGCCGACGATGACCTTGCTGCACTATCTCCGGCAAAGCGGACGCATTGGCACCAAAGAAGGCTGCGGCGATGGCGACTGCGGGGCGTGTACGGTGGCGATCGTGGCTCAAGGCTCTGACGGCAAACCTCACTATCAGGCGATGAATAGCTGTTTAATTCCATTAGGTGCGGTGGCGGGGCGAGAAATCGTTACGGTTGAAGGGGTGAGTCGCGATCGATTGCATCCGGTGCAAACGGCGATGGTGACGACGGGCGGATCGCAGTGTGGCTATTGCACTCCAGGATTTGTGATGAGTTTGTTTGCGGCTTATTACGATCGCGCCTTAAACGATGCCTGTGTCGAAGGCAATCTGTGTCGCTGTACAGGTTATTTAGCGATTCGTCGAGCCGCTCAAGAGGTTGTAGAGAATCAACCGGATGATTCGGACGATCGGTTTCACCAACACCTGCAAACTACCAGTGCGGACTTGAGTGAAATTTCTTATAACGGTAACGATCAATGGTTTTATCGTCCAACGCGACTCCAGGACGTATTGACGCTGATGGAACAGTATCCAGATGCAACGCTGATTGCTGGAGGAACGGATTTAGGATTGGAAATTAGCTATCACCGTCAACACTGCGAGGTAATGATTTCACTCGAAGCAGTGACAGAATTGAAAACGCTGGAAAACACGCTAGAGTTTGTAGAAATCGGGGCAGCCGTGCCGTTAATTCACGTTGAAGAGACACTACGCGGAGTCTTTCCTAGTTTAGATGAAATGCTGCATTGGTTCGCAGCGAGACAGATTCGGACTCGTGCCACGATCGGCGGCAATATTGGAACCGCGTCTCCGATCGGAGATCTCCCGCCCGTTTTGTTGTCCCTTGATGCCGAACTGAAACTTGCTCACTCAATGGGCGATCGCACGATTCCCCTCAGCGATTTTTTCAAAGGCTATCGACAAACCGATTTGCAGCCTGGAGAGGTGATTGTTTCGGTGAAAATTCCGAAAAGCGCATCGACTCGTCGCTTAAGTCAGGCTTATAAAATTGGCAAACGCGGAACCGATGACATTAGTATTGTCGCGGCTGCATTTGTGATCGATCTAGATGAGGATGATCGCATCCTTCACGCTCGACTGGCTTATGGGGGAGTAGCAGCGATTCCGATTCGGGCGATCGCGGTCGAACAAATGCTAATCGGCAAATTTTGGAATCACGAAACCATTCAGCACGTCAAACCAGCGCTCAAGCAGGCATTTACGCCGTTGACCGACTTGAGAGGCAGCGCAGACTATCGAAGTCTCTTAGTTGCCAATTTGTTTGAGAAATTCTTTGTAGAATTTGGGGAAGCACCCATTCAGGCATTGGAGGTGACCGCATGAGCGTCGGCAAACGCAAAAGCCACGAGAGCGCAGAAGCCCATGTCAGCGGCACCGCGATTTACACCGACGATCAGCGCCTTCCATCTGGGATGCTGTCGCTGTTTCCGGTTTTGGCTCCTCATGCGAAGGCGAGAATCACCAAAATCGATGTGTCTGCGGCTTACGAGGTCGAGGGTGTCGTCACCGTTTTGACCGCAGACGACGTTCCTGGCGAAAACAACACGGGAGTCATTGTCCACGATGAGATCTTGCTTGCCACCGATGAAGTCAGCTATTGGGGGCAGGCAGTGATTTGGGTCGCAGGTGAAACCGAGGAAGCCGCACGACTAGGAGCCGAAAAAGTCATTGTTACCTATGAGACACTCGACCCGATTCTCAGCATTAAAGACGCGATCGTGGCTCAAAGTTTCCACCACTCACCTCAAGTCGTGCGTCGCGGCGATCCCCAAACGGCTCTCCAATCCGCCGACTTCTGCCTGGATGGAGAAGTCGAAATGAATGGACAAGACCATTTCTATCTCGAAACTCAAACGAGTTGGGTCATCCCCGATGGCGAAGGACATTATCAGGTTTATTCATCGACCCAGCACCCGACCGAAACTCAGATTATTGTGGCGCGCGTGTTGGGCATCGCCAGCAATCAAGTGGTCGTCACCTGTTTGAGAATGGGCGGCGGATTTGGCGGCAAAGAATCACAAGCAAACCCCTTTGCATCGGTAGCAGCGATCGCGGCTCACAAAACAGGTCGTCCGGCGCGAGTCAAGCTGAGACGACATCACGACATGATTCTCACGGGCAAACGGCACGGCTATTTAGGGCAATACCACGTTGGATTCACCGCCGACGGATTGATTACCGCGTTGGATGTTGATCTCTATGCCGATGGCGGTTGGAGTCTCGACTTGTCTCCTCCTGTGCTGCTGCGAGCCATGCTGCACGTCGATAACACCTACTACATTCCGCACCTCGAAGTGAGGGGACGAATTGCGAAATTGAATCGTGTCTCAAACACGGCGTTTCGGGGGTTTGGCGGTCCTCAAGGAATGGTGGTGATTGAAGATATTCTCGATCGCGTCGCCCGAACCCTAAATCTGCCGCCCGATGTGGTGCGCGAACGTAACTTCTATCACGGCACAGGTGAAACCAACACCACTCACTACGGACAAGAACTCTACGACAACCGCCTCGCCCGAATTTGGCACGAAGCAAAAGCGTTGCGAAGCAGTTCTCCGTCTGGAGTGGTCGCTAATTTTGCAGAACGGCAGGTCGCGATCGCCCAATTCAATCAAGCCAATCTCCACAAAAAACGCGGCATTGCGATCACGCCCGTTAAGTTCGGCATCTCATTCAACAAAACTCAATATAACCAAGCCGGGGCGCTGATTCTCGTCTACGCCGATGGCAGCATTCAACTCAATCACGGCGGCACCGAGATGGGGCAAGGGCTGCACACCAAAATGCTGCAAGTCGCGGCGCAAACCTTGGGCGTGAGTCTCGATCGCTTTCGCATCATGCCTACGAGTACCGACAAAGTGCCCAACACCTCGGCAACCGCAGCCTCTAGCGGCTCGGATCTCAACGGTCAAGCCGTCAAAAACGCCTGTGAAACCATTCAGTCGCGTCTTGCCACAGTCGCGGTGAGAATGATGACCCTCGACACACCGGAAGATTTAGTCTTTGCCAACGACTGGATTTATTGCCGCAGCTATCCTCAAAATCGCGTTTTGTTTGCCGATGTCGTCAAGCAGGCATACAGCGATCGGATTAGTCTCTCGGCAACGGGCTATTACCGCACGCCCAACATTTATTGGGATGAAACCACAGGCAAAGGCAGACCGTTCTACTATTTCGCCTATGGTGTGGCGGTGAGCGAGGTTGAAGTGGACGGATTCACAGGCACTTTCAAACTGCGTCAGGTTGATATCGTCCATGACGCAGGCGCATCGCTTAATCCCCTCATCGATCAAGGTCAAATAGAGGGTGGCTTTGTGCAGGGCATGGGCTGGTTAACGATGGAAGAATTAGTCTGGGACACGCAAGGACGACTCCGAACGGATGCGCCTAGCACCTACAAAATTCCGACGATCGGAGAAGTGCCCGAACACTTTCAGGTGCATCTGCTCGAACGAGCCGCTCAAGATGGCGTGATCTATGGCAGTAAAGCGATCGGAGAACCTCCCTTTATGCTGGCGATCTCAGTTCGAGAAGCCATTCGAGCAGCGATCGCGGCATTTGGTCAACCGAGTCACGTTCCGCTCACGTCTCCCGCCACGCCTGAAGTCATTTTGTGGGCGATCGAGCAGGTTCGCGCCGAGTCCTTTTCGCTGAACACACCAACCGATCTCGACGTGTTAGTCCCTTCCAAATGATCGAGTTTTATCGGCAGTTTGCTCAATGGTTAAGGCAGGAACCCATTGTTCTCGCCACAGTGACGAGGGTTCAAGGCTCCGTTCCGAGAGAAGTGGGCGCGAAAATGATCATGGGTTCTGATCGGATCTTTGGCACGATCGGGGGCGGCGCAGGCGAAGCAAAGGTGATTCAACACGCGCTAATCGTTCTCGAAACGGCTCAAAAACAGAGTGTTGAAATTGACTTAACAGGCGCACCTCAGCGAGAAACCCAAGGAATTTGCGGCGGCAAAATGCAGGTGTGGTTAGAGCGTTGGTCAGGAGAAGTGGCGATCGCACTGGTTCAATCTATTCTGCATTTGCTCAACGCTGGACGAACTGCAACCTTGGTGACTCCGTTTTATGCTGATTGCTCTCCCTACCTCGTGCATCACCCCGAATCCACACCCAACGCATTCATCGAAACGCTGCAACCGCCACCAACTTTATTAATCATTGGCGCAGGTCATGTAGGCGAACAGTTAGCAAAAGTTGCGCACTTAATCGGGTTTCAAATTATGGTGCATGACGATCGGGCAGAGTGGGCAAATTCACAACGATATCCTCAAGCTGCTGGAATTTTTAATGGCTCGATCGCTGAAGTCATTGAGCAATTTTCAGCCCATTCAAATTTATACGTTGCTCTTGTAACCCGCGGATATCACTACGATTTAGCCGCTTTAGAATGTCTTTTGAAACGGGATAGTGTTTGCGCTTATGTCGGCATGATTGGTAGTGAGAAACGAGTCCGACAGGTGTATCAGGCGCTTGAGAAAATGGGTGTTTCTGAAAGTAAGCTGAAAGGGATTTATGCCCCGATCGGGCTAGAGATTGGGGCGCTAACACCCGAAGAAATCGCTGTCAGCATCGGTGCCGAACTTGTTTTGGTGCGTCGGGGTATAGCTTCCTAATGAGTGTTACGAAATTTCGTAAACAATTAATTTAGCAGCAATGGTTTCCATTGTATTATTTGGAGATTTAACCTCTACGTCTCTAAGATCCAATGAACCCAAACTTGCCAGCGTTTCAATATGACTTCTATCGGATTCAGGAAAAGAAAGATATTTTGAAGTTCTCATCAAAACGAACAGTTGAAAAGATTTTTCTAAATCTGAAGTGACATTTAGATAGTCATAGACTTTGAAAGGATGAGCAATGTCCCACATACCTCTCACTCTTAGATTGGTGATGCCTAACGGATCAATCTTGTTCACTCTCGCTAACTCTTTGGTTACGCTTAACTCAACTCCTCGAATCTCAGCGATGCCGTTAATAATATTACTTCTAATTCTTTCGTAAACTTCTTTGTTTGCTGCATCAATAGTCCGGACAATTTTTGAGGCAGAGGCTGAACCCCGCATTCTACCGTCAGCATCTGACCGCGCCGAGGAGGCTCAAACCCGCATTCTGCCGTTGGCGATTCAAAACTGTCCGGACCATTGCTGCATAACAGTCGCCATAAACCAGCCATAATGAAGATAGCTGTCTTTGCCCTCCAATATGACCAATGCAATAAATATTATCTTTTTCAGTCCAATCTTCACATTTTCGGCAATCAGAAAGAATCATTAAGCTATCAGCAAACAACTTTGCAGACGGATAAGAGCTATTAAGAGCTATCCTCGCGGTTGGAGTTGTGATTTTTTTAACTTCAACAGCATCGCCACCCCTGATCATAAAGTCTGGCGGATTATTTGCATTACCACCCCAGGAGAAAACACTTCTATGAGCTTTAGCCTTTTCACAGCGATCGCTAATGCTGATCGAGTCCGCGAATATGTCTTTTGCGAAATCTTCTAAAGCATCTCCAACAGAATTAATGCGATTTTCACTTCGATAGTATTCAATCACATCAGGAATTCCGCTGTCTACGATCGTTTTGATCGCTTTAAGAATATTGGTTGACGCTTGATAATTCATAATGCTGATCCATCAAATTTCTACCTTAATTCTAAAAGCATTTGAATAGCCTTCTCATTTTTCCCAAAACAACTTCATCTGAGTGGGTGATTAAACATGAGCTTTTATTTAATTCTTGGGCGATAGATTTTGCTATTTCACAAGCAAAGTTAACTGGAACGGCATTTCCTATCATTTTGTATGCAGCCGCTAGATCTTGATAGTAAAAAATAAAATCATCTGGAAATGTTTGAATTCTGGCACATTCGCGAATCGTCAATCTTCGATAGGGAAATTGAGAAGATGTATCAAAAATCCACTTGTCTTTTCCAACGTGAATCATGCAATTAGCCTGTGGATGAATAGGAGCATGACGACCACCCGCTTGAATCGTAAAAGAAGGTTGATCCCACGATCGGACGCGATTTCGAGACATATAAATACTAGAAAAATCGCCTTGCATATATTCATGATTTGATACAAGACAAGCTTCGCCATTCGTTTTACTTCTACCGATCGCGGGCAACTCAGATCCCTGCAAATCTCCGATCGCTTGCTTTAAGGTGCAACTATTAGAGGCAGACTTCACTGCATCAAACTGAAATTTCTTCCCTAAACTAGCGTGAAACCCAACAAAAATAACACGCTTTCTTTCTTGGGGAACAGCATAGTTTTTAGCATCTAGCAGCTTATAAGTTACGACGTAGCCAGCTTCTTCAAAAGCCAAAATAATATTCTGTAGAGCAGTTCCATGCTTTTTGTGAAGCATTCCAGAAACATTTTCAGCAAGAAAAAATAAGGGTTGTTTATCTTTTAAGATGCGAACATATTCCCAAAAAAGCTGACCCCGTTCATCTTCCATTCCTCTTTGACTACCTGCCTCGCTCCAACTTTGACAAGGAGGACCTCCCATGATTCCAGCACAGTCTGGGATATCTGATGAAGGAATATCTCTAATGCTTCTCTTGTCAAAAATTGTGTGAGGGTGATTTTTTTCATAGGTTTCCCAGATAGCCTTATCAAATTCATTTGCCCATAGGACGTTAAAACCTGCTTTAGAGAAACCTAAATCTAGCCCTCCGCAACCTGAAAATAAGGACACGACATCATTTTGCATCAGAGAACCTGTATTAATCGATCGACGGTTGCCATTTAATCTTCTCTACACAACCTGACAAAACCACAAAATCTAAATCGGTAATCGATCGAGGTTTTTATTCGACCCAATCACCACGATCGCTGACCCCTTGCGAAGAATTGTAATCGGATCAGGATTGATCACAAACTTGCCATCTTGACTAAACGCCAGCACATTTAGCCCATAGCGAGACCGCAGTTTTAGCTCAGAAATTGTGCGCTGATCAAATTCTTCGGGCACAATCACTTCGACAATGCTGTTTTCAGGATCAAGCTCAAAGCGATCGAGGATGCCGGGTTTGGTCAGCGATCGAGCCAACTCGTAGCCCGCATCGTGTTCTGGAAACACCACATGATCAGCACCCACTTTTTTGAGCAGCTTTTCGTGAATCTCAGACGAGGCTTTAGCAACCACGTGCCGAACGCCGCCCTCTTTGAGGTTTAGCGTTGTAATAATACTTTCCTGGACATAGTTTCCGATCGCTACAATCACAGTGTCTTGCTCAAATAGTCCAGCTTCTTTGAGGGCGGCGGGCTGCGTCGAGTCAAGCTGACGAGAATGAGCAACGATGCGATCGTTCAACGCCTGATCGACTCGTTCCATGTTGGCATCGACTCCCAAAACGTCGTAGCCCTGACCATGCAATGTCGAACAGACTGCCCGACCAAAGCGCCCCAGACCAACCACCGCAAACTGCCTGTTTTTGGAGTCCGATCGCAGCCCATGAAAAAATTTAAGCGCAGATAGATTCACAATTTTAGGAGGGTGATGGGATAAAAAGAAAGTACGCCTCTTCGCCGTTTAAAGTATCTAACGAGTTGAGCCTGCAAATTAGCCCACGAGCAGATTTTCTTCGGGGTAGTGGACAAAACTAGGCTTGGGATCTCCTAACAGCGCACCCACTAGCAGCAAGATGCCAACTCGACCCACATACATGATTCCAATGATTACAAGCTGTCCGAGGGGCGAGATATTAAGCGTTCCGACTGCTGATAGACCGACTGTTGCAAAGGCAGACACCACTTCAAACAAAATATGAATAAAACTAAGCTCTGGGTCGGTGAGGGCAATCAAAATCGTTCCGCCAATCACCGTCATGGTTGAACCCACCAGCACGCCCACCGCTTTCAAAATCAGAGGCATCGGAATCTGACGGTGATAGCACAGCACCTCATCTTTTCCCTCAAGAACGGCTTGCGTACAGGTGATTAACACTCGAAATGTTGTGGTTTTAATGCCGCCTCCCGTTCCACCTGGACTTGCGCCGATGAACATGAGCGCGATCGTAATAAATAACCCGGCGTTGGTCATTTTGCTGATGTCGATCGTGTTAAAGCCTGCTGTTCGAGGCGTGACCGATTGAAACCAGGCTGCCATGACTCGATCGCTCCAACCTATCGCCCCCAGTGTTTGAACGTTGCTAGATTCGGTGGCGAGAAACGCGATCGTGCCGATCGCTAATAACAGCAGTGTTGTACTTAATGCAATCCTAAAATTGAGGGTGAAAAACGATTTTTTTGAGGGATTAGAAATGCGATCGCGTCCCCAATAAAACATTTCCATAATCGCCTGATAGCCAATGCCCCCAAAAATGATCAGCAGCGTGATCACAGCATTCATCAACGGCGATCTCGCATACTGAATCAAGTTATCAGAGAATAAGCTAAATCCAGCGTTGTTAAACGCATTAACGCTGTGAAAAATTGAGAGCCATACTCCTTCGTGAAAGCCAAACTGAGGCACGAAAATCGTCATTAACAAAAAGATGCCTGTGAGTTCAAAAATCAAAGTAGTGGCGATAATCGATCGGATCAACATCGACAACTCCGACAGCCCAGGGATATCTAACGATTGCTGAATAGCAACTTTGTCTCTGAGTCCCAGTCGTCTGCCGAGCAGCAGCAGCAGCACCGTTGTCGCGGTCATATAGCCAAGTCCGCCCACTTGCACCAGCAGCAAAATCACTAGCTGCCCCCAAAACGAGTAAAACTTGCCGACATCTACTACCGATAATCCAGTGACACACACCGCCGATGTAGAGGTAAACAGAGCAACTACTGGATCGCTCCACGTTCTACTCAAGAGGGAAAACGGCATCATCAACAGCAGCGCTCCGATCGTGATGACAGCAAGAAATCCGAGACAAATCGTGCGAGAGACAGTCATAGTTAGAAAAGTGAGTGGAGCAAAACAGATGAGTCAGAAATGGGCGATAGTTCAAAGTTAATTATGCTGTCGGTCGAGTGATTGCGATTCAGCCATTCCAGGAATCGCAATTTTGCTCGATCGTCAACCTACCTCAGAGTCTCATCAAACTGCTGCCAATAAGGTAGGCTATTTTCAGTCTTTTAGAAAATTTCCTGCATGACTTCGACGCTCTATCAACAAATTCAGCAGTTTTATGATGCTTCTTCGAGCCTGTGGGAGCAGGTTTGGGGAGAACACATGCACCACGGCTATTATGGGGCAGACGGTCGAGAGCCAAAAGAGCGCAGACAGGCACAGATCGATCTGATCGAAGAACTATTGCGGTGGGCAAACGTCACCCAGGCTGAAAATATTTTGGATGTTGGCTGCGGTATTGGCGGCAGTTCGCTTTATTTGGCAAAAAAATTCACGGCAAAAGCAACAGGGATCACGTTAAGTCCGGTGCAGGCAAACCGAGCGATCGAGCGTGCCCAATCCGCAAACCTCAATGCCCATTTTCAAGTGGCAAATGCGTTAGACATGCCCTTCGCGGATAATTCTTTTGATCTGGTGTGGTCGCTAGAAAGTGGCGAACATATGCCCGACAAGGTGAAGTTTTTGCAAGAGTGTTACCGAGTTCTCAAACCGGGCGGCACGTTTATTTTTGCAACGTGGTGTCATCGATCGACCGATCGCCAAGCGCTCACCGCCGACGAGCAAACGCACTTAGAAGACATTTATCGAGTCTACTGTTTGCCTTACGTGATTTCGCTGCCGGAGTATGAACAAATTGCCCGTGAGGTTGGTCTACAAAACTTGAGATCAGCCGATTGGTCAACCGCTGTCGCGCCTTTTTGGAACGTCGTCATCGATTCAGCGTTTACACCTGCCGCTTTTTGGGGGCTTTTAACCTCTGGCTGGACGACGATTCAAGCCGCGTTGTCATTGGGCTTGATGAGTCGAGGCTACGATCGGGGGTTGATTAAATTTGGGTTGATCTGTGCCACCAAATAATGGGACGAACCCGATCGCTGACGATGACATCTATTCGTAAATTCAGCCTTACCTATGAGCCGCACTTCTCCAAAATCATCCGTTTCTTCGGTTCCTTCAAACTTCGTTAAAAAACACGCTCCCTGGCTTTATGCTTTCTGGAAGTTTTCTCGCCCTCACACCATCATTGGCACTTCTTGCAGCGTTTTGGGCATGTATGTGATCGCGGCGGCAAATCAATCCTCCTTCCCGTCTTCCTTCCTCTTTCCTCTGATCGCGTGTCTCTGTGGCAACGTTTATATCGTCGGACTCAATCAGCTAGAAGATGTCGCGATCGACCGCATCAATAAACCTCATTTACCCTTAGCCTCTGGAGAGTTTTCGCGATCGCAAGGAGTCGCGATCGTCGCAATCACAGGCATTTTGGCGATCCTTCTCGCTGCTTTACAAGGGCAATATTTGTTGGGAATGGTGGGATTGAGTTTGGCGATCGGCACTGCCTATTCGCTGCCGCCGATTCGTCTTAAGCGGTTTCCCTTTTGGGCTTCGGTGTGTATTTTTAGCGTTCGGGGCGCGATCGTCAATCTCGGATTGTTTTTGCACTTTAACAATGGGTTTCCGATTCCGGCTAACGTGTGGGCACTGACGCTATTTGTGTTGGTGTTCACATTTGCGATCGCGATCTTTAAAGATGTTCCTGACATGGAGGGCGATCGACAATATAATATCAGCACCTTTAGTCTGAGAGTCGGTAAGAAAGCTGTATTCAGCTTGTCTCGCTGGGTATTAACGGCGTGTTATCTCGGAGTGGTCGCGGCTGCATTCTGGTTGCCGTTGGTGAATGCGCCTTTTTTGATCGTGAGTCACCTAATACTGGTGGGCGTTTTGTGGTTGCGAAGTCAGAAAGTCGATCTGCAAGATCCGCAAGAAGTCGCGAAGTTTTATCAATTTATTTGGAAGATGTTTTTTCTGGAATACTTACTTTTTCCGATCGCGTGTCTCTTACATTAAAAAAACGATCAAAAAAGCTGATGAATGAATCACGATAGGTTTAATTCATCTCTCATCTTTTGGCGTTATGACTTCAGTGGGCAAAGTTTATCTCGTTGGCGCTGGACCTGGAACCGTCGATTATCTGACCGTCAAAGGCTATCGGCTTCTGGCGCAAGCAGAAGTTCTTGTCTATGATGCCTTGGTTGATGTAGAGTTGCTGCAACTTGTCCCTGACCATTGTCTCAAGCTCAACGTCGGCAAACGAGGCGGAAAGCCTAGCATGAAACAACCTTACATCGATCGCCTCCTGGTCAAACAGTGTCAACAAGGAAAGCAAGTCATCCGTCTCAAAAGTGGAGACCCGTTTATTTTTGGGCGATCGACCTCCGAGATTCAGGCACTGATCGCCGCAGGATGTGATTTTGAAGTCGTTCCGGGCATCTCTTCAGCGCTGGCGGCTCCTCTGCTAGCGGGGATTCCCCTCACCGATCTGGTTCTCAGCCGCTGTTTTACTGTTCTGAGCGCTCACGAACCCGATAATCTAAACTGGCAGACTCTCGCCCAAATTGATACTTTAGTGATTCTCATGGGAGGGCAGCATTTGTCTGCGATCGTTCAGCAATTGCAAAAACAAGGACGATCGTCTCAGACTCCGATCGCGATTATTCGGTGGGCAGGGCACTCTCAACAGCAGATTTGGATCAGCACACTGTCCCAAATTCTGGCACACTCAGGTAACCAATCGCTATCGCCTTGTGTGATTGTGATTGGCGAAGTTGTGGGGTTGCATTCATTTCTGCAACCGTCTATTCATCTTCCTGATCCGACTTTAGATGGTTAACCTCGCACGATCGTGCGGTCGGAATGCGATGAATTTCTATTGATATAGTCCTCTACCCGACATGTGCTGTGTGTACCCTTCCTCTTTCTAGCAAAACCATTCTCGTCACGCGATCGGCGGGGCAGTCGAGCCAGTTTACTAAGCTGCTGCAACAGCAAGGTGCAACCGTGGTTGAGATGCCCACATTAGAAATCACGCCGCCGTCTGATTGGCAAGATTTAGACGACGCGATCGCTCAACTCAATGAGTTCGATTGGCTGATTCTCACGTCTGGCAATGCGGTTGACTATTTTTTTGAGCGGTTAGCGTCGCGGCTGCAAGATGTGAGAGGCTTGTCTGAGATCAAGATCGCAGTGGTGGGTGAGAAAACCGCGTTTATTCTTAAGCAGCGAGGGCTACAGGCAGATTTTATTCCTCCTGCGTTTGTCGCTGACTCAATGGTAGCCAATTTCCCAGAGCCTGTGAGCGGCAAGAAACTGCTGTTTCCGCGAGTCGAGACGGGCGGGCGAGAAGTGTTGATGAAAGAGTTTAGCGATCAAGGGGCAGACGTGACGGAAGTGGCGGCTTATCAGTCGGGGTGCCCTGTGACGATCGACCCCAGCGCGTTAGCCGCTCTGCAAAATCGTCAGGTTGATGTGATTACGTTCGCCAGTTCTAAAACAGTAAAATATTTCTGTCAACTCGTCGAAACGTCGCTGGGCGAAGCGTGGCAAACTTATTTAGAAAATGTCGGCATTGCCTCGATCGGTCCTCAAACCTCAAAAACCTGCCACGCTCTATTCGGACGGGTTGACGTAGAAGCCGAAGAATATACCTTAGAAGGGCTGACTCAAGCGGTTGTCAAACTGGCGAGTTGATACTTTCCGTGGTCTGTCTCATGATCACTGGTCACTTTACTAGAAGCAGTTAGTACAAATATACTAAACTATGCTATCCTCATCTCAAACCTGGTGCGGAGGCAATTTTATGAGTGTTGAGCAGACTACCCAACTGATTCAGCTAATTCTCAACTCAGTGCTGATGGTGGTCGCCTGTGCCTTTATTTTGGCAGGCTTATTGCTGAGACGAAGCGCCCTAGAACAGCGTCTGCAAACCACCAGCTTAGAATATTATCAGGTGTTGCATCTCGCCTATGGCTCTCAGGGCGATCGCCTTTTGTTGCTCAAAAAGCAGCTCCGCCACCTCCAGCAGCAGGTTAAACTATCGCGAAACAGCACTGTTGCCATTCACTACGCTTTTATGGTTTTTGTTGCCAGCACCTTCGCGCTGTCGCTGAGAACGGTCTGGGATGCGGCGTGGTTAATTACAACGGCTCTCACGCTATTCGTCGTCGGAGTCGGAATTTTGCTGCTGAGCGTGACGCTGCTATTGCTTGATTTGCACAAGTCCGATCGTCCCTTTTGGCAAGAAGTTAGAGGAATGTCGATTCTCAACCAAAGCGCCACCGTCGAGTTGCGCCCCGATCGAGCAGGGCGACGCACCGCTTCCGATCGATTGCGTCGCAGTCCTGATGTGGCGATCGTCAGAGCGTCTCGCAAAGCTAGAGTCAGTTAGAGTTGAGGAGCAATCACCGTCGCGGTTCGACCCGACTCGTCAACGACAATCCAGCCCGTTCCAAGATCTAAATCTTCAGCGTGGGTGCTGACTTTGAAATAGACTTTTTCGCCTGTGTTGGTCTCGATCGCAAAGTCTGCGTTTTGAGCATAGACCACCTTAAACCCGCGATCTTGCAGGCAAAACTTTGCCCAACTCTTCAGCGACTGCCGATTGGGATCAAACGGAATCGGAGGACGATCAAACAGCGTTTGCATCACACGAATCAGTTCCATAGATTTCGGTTTAGAGAGCCTGACATTGAGGACAAAAATAGAGCCGCCGCCCTGCATAAATGTCTTTGACGATCGCCGTTCCGCACAAAAAACAGGGTTTGCCTTGACGACCAAAGACACAGTGCCGATAGTCACTGCGTTTATAGTGCTGCTCTTTAAGCTGGGCAACAATCTGTAAATCATTGGTGATGCCCTTTGTCAGATAAGACTGATGGGTCACCGATAATACTGCTTGCGCCAACGCCTGAATCTGTCCAGTATCGCAGTCTACGGGGCGTAAAGACGGATGCACTTTGGCGACGAACAAGATCTCGCTGCGAAGATAGTTTCCTAATCCTCCTAAAAAGTGTTGGTCTAGCAAGAGCGATGTCAATTGCCGACGATGGAATCGTTTATCGAGAAAGCGATCGACCACTTCCTCGATCGTGACGGCTTGATCCAACACATCCAATTCGACTCGACCTAGAAACGGATGAGTCGCTAACCCATGCTCATCTAACACCTGAATGTCAGACGCACTGTAGAGCAGAGCCGATTTTTTTGAGTTGTGAATCGCCAATCGCAACTGCCGATTCGTCGTCGGGTAAGACTGTAAGTTTCGCACATACCAGCGACCATAAAGCTGATTGTGGCTATAGATGTAAAGCGGAACGGAGAAGCAAATCACCATCGCTTTTCCGCGCGTTCTAACCGCTGTGATGGTTTCTCCAGTCAGCGTTTCCTCAAATGATTTGAGCCGATCGAACGCGAAGAAAATCTCAGTCACGGGTCGATCGACCAATGCCTTTGCCACCTCGTCAGCCGCTTGTCTAATTTCTGGACCTTCAGGCATCTCAACGACCTAAGTAATCAGTGTTGTAATAGAAGTATGCTAGAACTTCACTGTCACACAACCTATTCTGACGGCACGCTTACCCCTACAGAGCTAGTCAACGCCGCGATCGCCAAACAAGTCCAGGCGTTAGCGATCACGGACCACGACACCATGAGCGGCTGGGATGAAGCGTTTGCCGCCGCGATTGACCAGATCGAGATCGTCCCCGGACTCGAACTCAGCACCGTTTGCAATGATCGCTCTCTTCACATTTTGGGCTTCTACCCCGATCGAGATCTTCTATCTGCACCGTTAAATGAACGATTGGAAGGACGCAAACGGCGATCGCAAGCAATCATCGAAAAACTTGCCGATCTTGGCTATCCCGTCGAACTGCCAGAGATGGGAGAAGGCATGGCTCCCGGTCGTCCTCACATTGCGTCGGCAATGGTGCGCGCTGGATATGTCGGCTCATCGCGAGAGGCGTTCGATCGCTTCCTGGGGGACGATAAACCAGCCTATGTGCATTATGAAAAATTTGACAGCGAGGACGGAATAGAGTTGCTGCGATCGTGCAAAGCGGTTCCGGTGTGGGCGCATCCCTGTCTATTTCGAGGCGGTTATGTCGAAGAGATTTTGCCTCAACTTGTCGATGCGGGATTGATGGGTATCGAAGTATTTCACCCCAGCCACACGCTCAGGCAAGTGGCGCGACTCGAAGCGCTCTGTGAGGAGTATCAACTGCTGATGACGGGCGGCAGCGACTATCACGGACCCAACCCCGAAACCAAGCGCGATGATTATTCGTCTCTCAACAGTTTGCATCTGTCGTTAAACTTGCTGGAGCCAATTAAACAAGCCGCCGATCGGCAGCGACACTAATCAGCACAGCCGATCGCCGCACAATCTTTATCGACCTCCTTTGATTTTCTCCAGAAAGCGCTCTATTTTCAAAGGCTACCGTGTACACACAAGTCCTCGTCACTTCGTTTGGGTCGGCTTCAGCCCACTAAATCCCCCATTCTGGAGGACTTTGAGCCGGAGCGGTGGCTGAACTTTGAACCCCTTTCTGTCTCAGAGTCCCCCAATTTTGATGGGTCACTGCGTTGGGCGGGTTCCCCGACTTAAGGCAAGTGACGTGGGGGATTTAGGGGCGAAAGATTTTGGCAATGACCGATCAACCGACTTGTGTGTACACAGTAGGTTTCTAAAGGATAGAGGAATGGTAGATGCACCCTGATGATTCACCCCTGGCACTGGTCGGGGGTCTTTTGTGGATAAGAAAGACACCGAATGCTGAACCACTAAATGAGATCTGGATCTTCACCCAACTCCCGCAGACGAGCCGCCAAGCGTTCAGCCCTGAGTCGTTCCACTTCCGCTCGTTGTGTCTCTGCTTCCGCTCGTTGTGTCTCTGCTTCTGCTCGTTGCGTCTCTGCTTCCGCTCGTTGTTGAGCAACCTCTTCGGGTAAGAGCACCAGTGAGCCATTCGCGTCATAAAACCGCAGCCAGCTTGTCGTCTCGCGATCGAGGGTTCCCGTCCAAGTGCCTAACCATAAACCCAAGGTTTCACACCATAGCCAACCCCGGCTGTCAGGCAGAATCTCGTCGTAGGCGCTGCTTCGATGCCAGCCCTGCAGTGAGGTTGAATCAAAAGGATTATAGACGAAGTAATCTTGAGTCTTAAAGACCCGATCGTATAGCTGCTTTTTTAGACCCAAATCGACCTTGGCAGTGCTAGGAGACATCAGTTCAATAATGACATCGGGATAGCGCCCCTCTTCTTCCCAGACAACCCAGCCTTGGCGATCGCGGGTTCCTTCTACGTCTAGTACGACAAAGAAATCAGGTCCTCTAAAGTCGCGATTTTTAACCTGAGTGCTGCTGTAGTAAATAAACATATTGCCCCCGACATAAAAGTCGGTCTGCCCGATCCGATATTGCTGATAAGAGCGAATCAGCACATTCATCGCGACGCGATGTTGATTGGTTTCCAAGGGTTCTCCATCGTCGAAGATCAAGTCGGTGGGCGGCATGGGAGGATTCCAGCCGTCAGGGTCAGCGTTGGTCTGGGTGGGAAGGGTATCGACCATAGCGAGCACCAGCAAGAAGAAACCCTTGTATTTTATCGCTGATCACGGCATTGATCAGTAAGGTAGTCCACCTTCCAACCATACTGTCTATGTCTATTTCGCTTTATCAGCTTGACCCGTTGAATCGATTTAGCGATCGGGCTTCCAATTACGCCGACTATCGTCCCAGCTACCCACTATGAACAACTAATCACCGATCTCAATGGTTTGTATGAGAAGTGGGCAGATGAAGGATGGGTCTATCTGAAATATCAAACTCAAGTTTTTTTAGCGAATCCGCAAACCGTTTGACACATACTAAAAGCCGTTGGTCAAGAATTCTTGACCAACGGCTTGATGAATGATGGATAGATGAGCGTGATTAGCCGCCCGCGATTGCTGGAATGATGCTGACTTCATCACCATCACTTAAAGATGTGTTAATGCCATCTAAAAAGCGAATATCTTCACTATTAACGTAGAAATTAACGAATCGGCGCAGTTGTCCTTGTTCATCACACAAACGGGCTTTGATGCCGGGACAACTTTGCTCTAGAGACTCTAGCAACTCGACAACGCTGGTGCCATCGCAATCAAGAGTGGCTTGATCATTAGTCAATTTTTGAAGGGGAGTCGGAATCAGAACTTTAACAGACATATCAGAAAAAATGAAGGATCAGGAATGAAAAACTAAACCAGAACTTGCTGCCACTCTAGACGATCGAGGGTTTTTGACCGCTCTAGGGCACGCTCAAAGCTGTCGAGTTTTGGCTCGATCGTAAACGGTTCGCCCACATAGCCTTGAACCGCTTCTTGCGTTTTAAGACCGTTGCCCGTGATGTAGACAACCGTGGTTTCTTCGGGATCAATTTTACCTGCTTCAACCAGCTTTTTGAGAACGGCGATCGTCGTTCCGCCTGCGGTTTCGGTGAAAATGCCTTCGGTTTCGGCTAATAGCTTGATGCCCTCAATGATTTCGGCATCGTTAACGGAGGCGATGTTGCCATTTGTTTTACGGGCGATATCGATCGCGTAAACCCCATCTGCGGGGTTGCCGATCGCGATAGATTTCGCGATCGTGTTGGGCTTCACAGGCGAGATAAAGTCGCGTCCTTCCTCAAAAGCTTTGGCGATCGGAGAACAGCCTTCTGCTTGGGCACCGCTAAACCGCACGGGCTTCGCATCGACTAATCCAACTTCAACAAATTCTTGGAAGCCTTTGTAAATCTTGGTAAACAGAGAACCCGATGCCAACGGCGCAACGATATGGTCGGGCAACTGCCAGCCCAACTGTTCGGCGACTTCATAGCCCAGCGTCTTAGAGCCTTCTGAATAGTAGGGGCGAAGATTGATATTCACAAATCCCCATCCGTGGGTGTTGGCGACCTCAGAGCAAAGCCGATTCACCTGATCGTAATTGCCATGAACTGACATCACAGTCGGATTGTAAATCAGAGTGCCCATCACTTTGCCTGCTTCTAAGTCAGACGGGATAAACACGCAGCACTCTAAACCCGCATGAGCGGCGATCGCGGCTGTCGAGTTTGCTAAATTTCCAGTGCTAGCACACGAAACGGTGGTAAAGCCTAGCTCTTGAGCACGAGTCAGCGCAACCGATACGACCCGATCCTTAAAGCTCAGGGTCGGCATATTCACCGCGTCATTTTTGATGTAAAGCTTTTTGAGACCCAGGCGACGGGCTAAACGGTTGGCTTGCACGAGGGGAGTCATGCCAGTGCCGACATCGATCGGGGTGTTGGTAGCGACGGGTAAAAACGGACGATAGCGCCAAATCGAGTGAGGACCAGCCTGAATCGTTTCGCGAGTGACGGTGCGACGCAGCAAATCATAGTCATATTTCACTTCTAGCGGACCGAAGCAAAACTCGCAAACATGGGTCGCTTTGAGTTCATACTCGGCACCACACTCTTTGCATTTCAAGGCTTCAAAGGCAGCAGTGGTGGAATGAGCTTTGAGTTGAGTCGCCTGAGTCATATCGTGAAGTCCCCTCGGTGCAAGCGTTCTGTAGGTTTAACGTCTGATGTAAATTGATACTAACATGGGCGAAAAATCGAGTCAAACAATCCCGATAAAAAGAGTCGGGATTAGAGTCCGCCGCTGACTGGAGGAATGAAAACCACTTCGTCACCGGATTGCAACACAGTGTCAGGCTCAACAAACTGAAGATTCACGCCAAAGCGAGTCAGGTCGCGCCATTGAGTGAGTTCGGGGTGCTCGGCGAGCAGACGATCGCGCACCTGAGCCACCGTTGCCCCAGTCGGGAGTTCTAGCCTCAATTCTGAGACCCCATAGGCTTCTTGATAAGCCGCAAACAGTTTGACCACGATCGTGATGGAATCAGGCATGATTAAAAGCAGTTAAGAATGAGCTATCGGCTATCAGCTTACTAGCTGATCGTTTGAGGAGTAAAATTAAGACAACACCGCTTCACTGATGCGCGTGAAGCCTTGCCACTGCTCGCCATCCTGTTACTTATGCCTTCTGATTGATGACCTACTGCTTAAATCTTGACTGTAAGCGTCCGCAAAATTTTGACGGGGCAGAATTTTGTCAAAGCTGCGGTGCAAATCTGGTGCCACTACTGCGGGGGCGCTATCGAGTTTTGAAGCCGTTGGGTCAGGGAGGTTTTGGCAAAACGTTTCTCGCCCTGGATGAAGATCGGCTAAAAACCCAGTGTGTGATCAAGCAATTTTCACCCCAGCTTAAAGGCACGAAAGCGCTAGAAAAAGCCGTGAAACTGTTTGAGCAAGAGGCAATGCGCCTGCATGAATTGGGGGAACATCCTCACATTCCGGCTCTGCTGGCATATTTTGAGCAAGATCAGCGACTCTATCTAGTCCAGCAGTTTGTTGAAGGTCCGACTTTAGCGCAAGAGCTTCATCGGCAAGGGGCATTTAGTGAACAGAAGATTCGAGAAGTGCTGGTGCGGCTGCTGCCAATTTTGAAGTTTGTGCACGATCGCCACATTATTCATCGCGATATCACACCAACCAACATTATTCGCCGCAAACTTGACGGCAGACTCGTCTTAATCGATTTTGGGATCGCCAAACTGTTGACCGAAAGCACCGCCACTCAGCCCGGCACCAAGATCGGCACCGAAGGCTATGCCCCTATTGAGCAGTTGCGAAATGGTCAGGCATATCCCGCGAGTGACTTTTATAGCTTGGGCGCAACCTGCGTTTATTTGCTGACTCAAATCAGACCCGAAGATCTCTACGATCCCTTAGTGGGGCGGTGGCTGTGGCGAGACAAACTTGCCCAGCGAGGAGCCTCTATTAGCGATCGCGTCGGGTGGATGCTCGACAAAATGCTCAAAGATTTGGTGAACGATCGCTATCAAACCGCAGATGAAGCGATGCGCGATTTGCGATCGGCACTGTCTACGCCTGCCTTTGCTTCTCCTCAAGGGTCGTCTCGCTTGACGGGTGCATCGTCAGGGGTGACTCAACCCCCCACTTCTGGAACGCCCAGCCACTCAGGGAATAGCGCTTCTAACAGCAGACCCTCTAGAGAAAGACTATCCTCTGCGGCAAGCCCTTCTCAGCCGATCATGCCACCTTCCTCTCCGAGAAGCTATGGCTCACCGATTTCTGGCAGCCCCAAGATTCGTCGATGTTTGCATACGTTGAGTGGGCACTCGTCTTGGGTCGTGTCGATCGCGCTCACCTCTGATGGCAGAACGCTGATCAGTGGCGGGTTAGACGATCGCATTATGCTGTGGGATTTGAGCACCGGGGAACGGCTCGGAATTCTCACAGGGCACAACAAACCGATCAACTGTTTAGCCACAAGTCCTGATGGTAAGACGTTGATTAGCTGCAGTGACGACGACTCGATTAAGATCTGGCAGTTGCCCAATGGAGCGATGCTGCGATCGCTAGCGGGTCACAGTCGAGATGTCAATTCGGTCGCGGTTAGCCCAGACGGACAGTTTTTTGCCAGTGGCAGCGAAGACCGCACGGTTTGCGTGTGGCGACTGAGAACCGGGGAACTGCTGCAAAGCTTTACCGATTTGGCGGGAATGGTGCGATCGGTGGCAATCAGCCCCAACAGTCAGATTCTCGCCAGTGGCGGTCTCGATAACCACATTAAACTCTGGAACCTCAACACCGGGCATCTGGTGCGAACCCTGACCGGACACAGCAACTCAGTCATGTCGATCGCCATCAGCCCCGATGGGCAAATTTTGGCAAGCAGCAGTAAAGACAAAACGATCAAGGTGTGGAACCCCAACACAGGCGCAGTCATTCGCACGCTGTTGGGTCACACCGATATTGTCAACTCGATCGTCATCAGCCCCGACGGAAAAACGCTGATTAGCGGCAGCCACGATAAAACGATAAAGCTGTGGAATCTTGGAACAGGTGAGTTAATTGGCACCCTTACCGAACACACCAATTCTGTCAACGTGGTAGCGATTAGCGCTGATGGACACCAGTTTGCGAGCGGCAGTTCTGACAATACGATAAAAGTTTGGCAACTATCCTAGAGTTTGACTGGTAGATAACCTTGGTAACTCACCACTGGCTTTCGTCCGTCCTTTCCGCTATGCTGTGCCCCTTTCAGGCTTAAATCCAGGCGATGCTGGTTGAAAATGCAGCACCATAATTTGCTCTGGGCGTAGTCCTAAAGACTTGTGAGTGCGTCCATTGCGATCGCTGAATTCAACTTCAAACGCTGTGCCATTAGCCAATGTCTCAACGATCGTTCCAACCTGCCCACGCCACACATTGTATCGAGGAAGGTCAGCGGTCAGGGCAACAACGTTTAGCAATTTGACTGTATTAGATATTAGACCTCCTGCATACTCCGCCCTCACCCCAGCCCTCTCCTTGGGGCTACCGTGTATACACAAGTCCACCCAGAGCCATTTTCCAACCCATAAAGGTGGCTTCAAACTGTCGTAGCCCCCTCACCAATGTTGGCATTCCGGGTGGTCTTTGGGTGTTACAGCCTGACCATCCACCCATTCTGGCAATGAACCAAACTGCCCAAGGCAGGGTTGAAGGGGTTGAAGGGTTTTGCTATTTTTTCGTTTTTCCTGCCAAACTCGGCGCAATCTGCGATGGACATTGCTGTTGTGCCTCAGAGAAAACAACAGAAGCTGAAATCGTCGGATTATCCCGACCCTCTACCATCTGTAATGTTCTGACTGCCACCGATAAAGCTAAAACGGTCAGACCCTGAATGGCGGATATGAACTCCATTTGACTCGCCTCGACATTTGATCCCTTCTGTTTGATGGTGGCAAAGAGTTGCTCGATCCGTCATCGCCAGCAGTCCCACTCAATCACCTGTAATGCTTGTTCTAGACAGACCACTTCGTGCGTGGTCATCAAACGCTGATGCACTGGTTTTTGACCCCTGGGTGGATTGGCTTCCGTGGCTTCGACCGCGTACAGTCTGATCCGGTCTGGGTAGTTTTTATCCTTCAATGGATCGGGACGTTGGATGTCTACGGCAGTGCAACGGACGCTCAGGACTGCCTCTCTGGTCGTTCTGGTTTGGCGAGAATCCCCTTCTACCCTACTGCGGTAGCTCCCGCTAAAAGGCTGGGACGACAAATAGCAGTAGAGTGATTGAGCCTTCTCAACCAGACGACGGTCTTGTTTGATTCTCACTAGAAGACGGTTGTAGCGGTCTGGGACGGTTGCCCATTCCTCGTAGAGATCCGCTTCTCGATCTCCAATATGGGTGACTAATTGGGCATCGCCTGCTCTCAAGACCTAAAAAAATGGCGTAGTCGGCTGCCACAGGAACAACCAAACGCGGCAGAGCAAATCGTTGGAGCCGACTGTCGATATATCATCTGTGGAAGTCAGAGATCACCTGCGGCTCAACTCAACCGTTCGGCGATAATAAACGTTTGTATCGATCCAGCAAGCCACTATTCACGGTTTCAGATTTTATGTCTAGCGATTCTTCAGATTTCCGTCCATCAAATCAGATTCTACCCAAACTCATCATTCACGGCGGAGCAGGTAGCTCACTCAAGGGCAAAGGCGGAGCCGATGCAGTCCGGCAGTCGCTCTACAGCGTGATTGAGGAAGTCTATCTGCTCTTGCAAGAAGGGGCAACTGCTCAGGCAGCGGTTGTGCGGGGCTGTCAGCTTTTAGAAGACGATCCGCGCTTTAATGCCGGAACGGGTTCGGTGCTGCAATCTGACGGGCAGACTCGCATGAGTGCATCTTTAATGGATGGCACTACTCAAAAGTTTAGCGGAGTGATCAACACCGCTCGCGTCAGACATCCGATCGACCTGGCGTTATTTCTGCAAGATGTTGACGATCGCATTCTTTCAGACTATGGCTCGGCTGAACTGCTGCGAGAATTGCAGGTGCCGCTCTATGATCCTACGACCGATCTGCGACTCCAAGAATGGATTCAGGAGCGTGCCGGAAACTTTGATAAAACAATGGCGGGAGTGGTAGCAGAGCAAGAACTGGTCAGCGACAACGCGGGACGAGGGACGATCGGAGTTGTGGCGCTAGACGGTCAAGGCAACATTGCGGCAGGCACTTCAACAGGCGGCAAAGGCTTTGAGCGAGTTGGGCGTGTTAGCGATTCTGCGATGCCTGCTGGAAATTATGCCACGGCACAAGCGGGTATTAGCTGCACTGGGATTGGAGAAGACATCATTGATGAGTGTCTCGCCGCCAAAATCGTGATTCGCGTTACAGACGGGTTATCTCTAAAAGCTGCCTTTGAGCGATCAATGCAAGAAGCTCATACCCACAAGCGAGATCTGGGCGCGATCGGACTGGATGCAACCGGGGCGATCGCGTGGGGCAAAACCAGTGAGGTTTTGTTGGCTGCCTACCACACGGGTGAAAGAATTGCAGATACGTTAGATATGGCAACCGGAATGCAAGTGTCCGCTGTGTAAAGAAACGATTCATGCAAACAGACCAAGAATTTTTTCATTCGGGATAATTCTTGGTCTATCTGCTTATATGGCACTACGAAATTGCGTTAGGATGCTGGGCTGCGGTCGAAGCAACAAGGGGCTTAAGCCCCTTGTTCTAACATACATCCCCGCCATCTTGACTCGAAGAACTCCCGCCAATACCAAGCTGTTTCTTGCTTTTCTTAAGTTGTTTCCAAAGAGATTTAATTTCTCGATAAGACTCTTCAGGAGTCAACTTGCCTCCAGTCTCTAAACAGCAAATGTAGGTGATGCGCTGAGAAAACTCTTGCAAATTCGCATTAAAAACTAGGTTCTCAGGCTTGACCTCACCGCGATAGCGACTGCGAGGATGCAAAAAATCGAACTGGTCAGCCATTTTTTATCTCCTTATCAGAAAAGCATTCCTATCTATCTGCTTCAGCAACGCTGAGTTTGCAGGACTTCTGGCTTTGAGAATGTTCGTCGTTTAACCAAAAAGCTCCTAGCTTTGACAGGAGGGATTTCTATCTTAACGGTGATTTAACCAAATATTAACCTAACCTGAGATGGAGGGTCTGTTTGTATCCGATATCACTAACGCAGTTCTCGGACCTCTGCCAATGCGTCTCTTCGCAGGCGTTCAGAAATTCTAAATAGCTCCTGTCCTGTATGGAGATGGCTATCGTCGTAATTATTTGTGAAATACTCCAATTCATCAATGCCATCAGACACCTGATTGAGGCAATGATAAAGATTGGCGGCTGCCCCTGCCGCGATCGCAGGGTTAGGCAGCGAACGAAGAACGGTTTGAGCTTTGCTGAGAGCCTGATGACAGTCTTTGATATAAGCCTGAAACGCCTCCATCAGTTGATCATCAAACGGGTCAGCAGACAGCTCTTTCATCTGAGCCTTGAGAGGGCGCAAAATCAGATTTAACTGCCGATTAACTGGCGTGAAAACTCGGTTGAGCCATAGCCGAAGCTGACTATCAACGTCTTGCTCTGCCTGACGCTGTTGGCGATAAACTGCCTGCGCGGCAGCCGTGCGTTTTTGGCGATCGCTGGCACTTTCACCCGCAAATCCATCCGCGTCGAACTTCAGTTGATATTGAAGCTGATGGTCATACGATCTGCGACTTTGCGGGTCGCTTAAAACTTCATAAGCTTGATTGATGCGAGTAATTTTGTCGTGAGTTGCGGTGTCTTGATTGACATCTGGGTGAAACCGCTTTGCCATCTGCCGATAGGCTTTTTTAATCTCCGCCTGGGTTGCATTTGGCTCAACATCTAGAGTTTGGTAGTAGCTGGATGAATCTGGCATAGTGCCATTTTAAAGCGAGGAGGCAGCATGAGGGAACAAAAATTTTGTCTCTCCTCCCTCCTCGTTTTGGGCATCGTCAAGATCAGACAATCATCTCTTGCGGCATCACCATCGCCAGTCCAATCTCGGTAGTCTCTAGTACTGGCTCTGCCAGAACCGTTTTTTTGGGAAAGGCTAAGTCTTTTAGATGTAATACATAAAATCGAGTTGTCGCCGAGAGTCGCGACGATCGCGCAGCTCTTGCAGCGTATATTTTTGCAGAATTGCACTGGCAGCGCGATGAGCTTCTTGCCAGATTTCAAGAATCACTGCACCCTCTAGAGTCTTGTCGCTTTTTGCGTCGCTGTCTTGAGCATTCGGCTGCGTTTCTAACCCTTCTATGCAGATAAAGACCTCTAGAAGATTGATTTTCCAAGGCTCGCGGGCTAGAGTATAGCCGCCTTTTGCCCCGCGCTGTGAGCGGATAATTCCGCCGCGTCTGAGGGTGGCAAGCAGTTGTTCTAGATAGCGATCGGGAATATTTTGCTGGGCGGCAATCTGCCGAATTTGCAACGGTTCGCCAGTGTCGTAATGAGCCGCCAGTTCGATGAGCGCTAAAAGGGCATACTCGCTTTTACAAGAAAGTTCCACGGGTAAGATCACAGGGTAAAGGAGCAGTTCTGTCAGGTGATCCCAACACTTCTAATCATACCCCGGTTTTCCACTGGGGTTTAGTAGATTCACAGACTCACAAAAAAGCCCTGCACAAGGCAGGGCTAAATATTTACCGAATGTCAAAACCTAGAAGGTAAATGTTGTCCGAACGGTGCCAACATAAACGGTGTCGTTTGCGCTGTTGTTCTCTGGGTTGAAGATCACAATAATGCCCGGAGTAACTGAGATGTTGTTGTTCAACTGATAGCGATATAGACCCTCGACGTGGAAGGAGGAGTTCCGGTCTTCTCCCACGTTTCCAAGACTGCTGTTGGTCACTTTAGGAGGCTGACCCAGCACAATTCCTGCCAGGTTGCCTTTCTTGCCCAAATCAGGGAATGCAAGAGTCACTGCCCAGTTCCAAATGTCAGCATCTGCATTAACGATCGGGCTTTCCCGACGAGCCGTTGTATAGCCAGCCCAGCCTGCCAGCGTAAACCCAGGAGTCACACGAATAGCACCCTCTAAACCAAACTGGTCAGAAGATGTCGCCACATTGCCGAAAGGACGGTTTGCAAGAGCGCTGCCTGTAGCACTCGTGACACCAACGTTGGTGCCTTTATCGTAAGAACGGACGTAAGTAAGACCTAAATCAATGCCTTGAGTGGGTCTAAAGGCGATCTGAGCCAGAGCAGCGCTAGAGCCGTTAAACAACCCATTTGCATTCGTTGGGTCAGAGGCGTTGTCAGCAAGATAGCCCAATGACACAGTAAGAGCTTGACCCAACGGATAGTTGAGGGTTACACCCGCACCACTGGCACTGTTGCTGCTGCCCTGACGGTAAATGGGGTTAAATCGACCAAATCGAGAGATTGTGCCCTGCCCATCACTCGCTAGCAGGGGGTTGAAGTTGGGAATGTTGTTGTAAAACTCGCCGCCGATCGCGTCAACGGTCACGCTTCCTGCACCGATGGGGAAACGGTAGTAGAGCTTGTCTACAAAGATCGAGTTGTTGGCGGGAGTGCCAGAAGGGCTAGCACCCTCATAGGACAAACGTGCCATGTTGGTTCCAGTGGCAGCACCAAAATCGGTAATGTTGCGAGCTTGAAGACGAGTTAAGAGCGTATCTTTGCCCGTGAAGCTGGTTGCAAGGCTGAGACGAACTCGATCGCTAAAGGTCTGGTTTTCGTCAACGTTAGTTCTCGCAGGACCAGGAAGTCCAGCATCAATTCGTCTCTGTTGAACGGAACCGATCGCTTTGCTGCCACCCAATGCCCCAGAGAACGAGAAAATCGCTTCTCCTCTGAGCTTGGTGGTGGTGGAGAACTGCTGCTTTTCAAGGGTGGTAGCGCGAGCTTCTAGAGAATCGACGCGACCGCGCAGGGTTGCCAATTCTGCTGAAAATTCTTCCTGTAGCTTTTGCAGGGTTGCCAGGTCTTCTTTCTTAACCAGGTCAGCCGTGGAAGCCGCAATTAACTCGTTGACGCGATCGAGACATGCGTTCAAACCTGCTGCAAACTCGAAGCGAGTCAGGGCGCGATTGCCGCGAAAGGTCTTGTCGGGGTAGCCCACAATGCAGCCATAGCGCTCGACGAGCGATTGCAGTGCTTGAAACGCCCAGTCAGTGGGGCGCACGTCAGAGAGCTGAGAAACCGAGGTAACTTGGCTGACTTCGTTGTTTACCCCTTCGCTACCGTAAGCTTTTACTTGGTCGAGGGAGGCAACGCTGGTCGAAGAGGGAGCCGCTTGCGCGATTTCGAGGGGCTTGGGTGCATCAGCAGCACTCGCAATTCCAGCCGTTACGATCGTTGCAGAGATAGTCAAAGTAGCACTCAAGAGTGCTTGAGTCGCAAAAAGCGACTTTAGGGTATTTTTCATGATCACTTCCGTATTCACACCAGTAGACTGAGAAGACCCACAAAGCTTTGAATCCCAACAGGATTACCTGAAGAAATTCCAGATTTCTCTGAAAAGCTTTCTATGGACATTTCGCTAGTATACCCCAGTGGAATTCTTAATCCACACGTTGGTCAAAACTTTTAATCGAGTGCTGACTTGACTTCTAGGGCTGTTGGCAATTTTTATGTAACTTGGTACACAGAAAAGATTCATCAAATCTTCAACGTCTTGAGCGAGTGAACGATGCTTTTTGCTTGAAGGGTTTAAGAGTTTCAGCCTCTGGTAGATGTCGAGCTAAGGGGATGTCCGGCTACGATTACCCATAGAAGTTTACATTAAGTGAGACGCTATGCAATTTGTGTCTGATCCTTCGATCGCAATCAAGATCCAAAAAATGGAGGAGCGGGTGCGGTGGCAAGCAAGTGCGATCGTCGATCGAGGCATTGATCAGACGCGGCTTGTCTTGACAGATGGGCAAGACGACACTCCAGAGTTTTCGTTTTTGGTGATTGGAGATAGTGGCTCTGGGCAGCACCGGGGTCATAGCCCTCAACGGCAAATTGCCCAGCGAATGCTCGACCATCGGCAAGATTCTCGCTTTATTTTGCACACAGGCGATGTGATTTATCTAGTTGGCTCTAGCGAGTTTTATCTCAAAAATTTCATCAAGCCCTATCGAGAATTCATCGTAGGCGGTGAGCACTACAACCGGATTTCTTATGACCAAATGGTATTTAATTTGCCATTTTTGGCAGTTCCCGGAAATCATGACTACTACGATTTGCCTCTCGCTTATGGGTTGGCGATTCAGCTAACCTATCCGATTCGGCGACTGCTGCAATCGCGCCTGAACTTTGACATTGGCTGGCATGGTTCGTTTCAGGGCAAAGCATATGCTCAGGCATTTCTGGATCTGTTGCGATCGGTTGAGATGCGCGGCGGGTTAGGCGACCATCTCGATCGTCACTATACGGCTGAGACCGACACGGGGCGATGTTTGCGCTACGAACCTGGAAAATTTACGCGGCTGCCCAATCGTTATTACACTTTTCGCAGCGGTGGAATTGATTTTTTTGCCTTAGACTCCAACACGTTTAACGCGCCTGCACCGTTGCCCAAAACGTCAGAGGGGCAAGCCTATCGACGGACGTTAGAAACCCGATATGCGGCAGTAGAGCTAGAGATGCAGGAACTCCTAAAGCAATCGGGAACGTTGAATCCTAATCAACCTCAAGATGCCGAACAACTGGATGATATTCGGGTCAAGTTAGAGCAGCTTGAGGAAGTTCAACGAGACATTGATAAGCAACTGAATGTAGATGAAAGCACCGTTTCAGATGTTGCCCAGTTGGAATGGCTGCGCGATCGGCTAATCCAATCCTGGAGAACAAAAGGTGTCAGAGGCAGAGTGCTGTTTTTTCATCATCCGCCCTATGTGACTGAGGCGACTAAATGGCAACAGGCACAGACATTAGCGGTGCGGCGAAGACTGCGGCAGGTCTTGGATGAGGTATCTCAGGAGATCGGAGATTTGACCAAAGGGCGGGCGATCGTCGATCTCGTTCTCAATGGTCACGCCCACTGTTTAGAATATTTACGAACTACTGACACAGGGCACGCCGATGCCAACACAAATTGGATTGTGTGCGGCGGCAGTGGCTATAGTTTGCGCCGTCAGCGAGTTGAAGGGGCAGCGGTGACAGAATCGCTGAATGGAAGAGACACTCTGGTCGCAAAATCACAGCTATTCGTGGGGCGTGAAGGAAGAGGTTCTCAAAAGCGCCGCCCCTATTCGTTTTTGAGGATTGATGTGCGGGCAGGTGAACCTGTGAAATTTGTGATTCGTCCGTTTGTATCGGAATGGTTTCAGGGAAGGTGGCACGATCGGGCGTTGTCAGAGTTTGTTATCTAGAACAAAACGACTTCTAAAATAACTTTCTTAGGATAGACGGAAGGCATCGTTATGGAACGTAAAATGTTAGTAAAGATGTACTAAACAACTAGACCTATGGCGATCGAAACCCTTCGTAAAAGTGAAATGATGGTGCATCTGCTAGATGCCCTAGATGCAGGTGAAGATATTGGACACTATGGACGACTGGTGTTTGCAATGGTCGCTCGTCACTTTATGGATGAGGATGAATTGGTTGGCTATCTGCAAAAAGATCAAGACTTCAGTGAGGCAGAAGCAAAGACGCTTTATCAACAAGTTCAGGGAAAAGACTACAACCCACCGAAGCGCGATCGAGTTTTAGAATGGCAGTCACGTCAAGACTTTCCGATCTGTCCAAATTCAGCAAAATCAAGGAGACGTTCCACCGAAACGTCTCTACCGGATGGCTCAACCTGCGCTGACTTTGTGGAGTAGACCTCGCAACACAGCAGTCATCGTGCTCAATGTTTTGTAACCGACTTGCTCAAACAAAATCACGACTTTATCGGCTTCGTATCGCATCACAGTGCCCTCGCCCCAAGACTTGTGAATTACTCGGCTGCTGATGGGGTAGGGTTTTAGACCGCTGTCACTCGCCGAAATTCCGGCTTTGCAGTTATCACAATGTCCGCAGACTTGGTCAAGCTGCTCACCAAAATAATTGAGTACATATTTACGGCGACAATCTCGAACTTCTGCATAGCCTCGCATCATTTCTAGGCGCGATCGCTCCACGTTTGTCTTGCGCTCTTGAGCTTGCAGCACCTCAGCCGTAGCTTTGTGAAGATCGGGGCTATTTTTTGTGGCAATGACTTCATTCGTTGGCAGTGTTTCGACCACACCAGCCAGGTGCAGTTGATTGAGTAGGGTTTTGAGCTTAGATTTTGATAAATCTGTCAAGTCTTGAAGTTGTTGAAGCTCGATCGCAGCCGTTTGACTTTGAATGATTTGAGCGACTCGCTCAATCTGCTCTGCGTCTAGTTTGCTGCCGCCAGCAAAGAATCGCCGCAGATTCAAGTCTTCGGGCATATAGAACAAAATCGCTTTTGCCGGAGCGTCGTCTCGCCCAGCCCGTCCAATTTCTTGATAATAAGAGTCGATCGAATCGCTGATATTGTAGTGAAACACAAATCGAACATTATGTTTGTTCACTCCCATTCCAAAAGCAGTCGTTGCAACAATCACATCTGCATGATCATTCATAAATGCGTCTTGAGCCTGTTCGCGTTCTTTCGGTTTCATCCCAGCGTGATAGGCGATCGCGTTAATTCCTTCGCTTTTTAGCAACTCTGCAATTTGCTCCGTCACTTTACGAGTGGCAGCATACACGATTCCTGGTTTCTCTGCGTGCTTAACTCGATTGAGAAACACCTCACGCTTTTCATCATCATCTCCAAATCGCTCGATCGCCAGCCAGAGATTTGGACGATCAAATCCGCGAACTAAAACTTGTGGATCACGCATCTCCAATCGCTGAATGATTTCTTCGCGCACGGGAGGCGATGCCGTCGCAGTCAGCGCCAGCACGGGAGGGTGACCTAACGCATCAATCACCGCTCCCAAGCGCAAATAATCGGGGCGAAAATCATGACCCCATTCGCTAACGCAGTGCGCCTCATCCACAACAAACAGCGACGGTTTTGTGACTTGCAGATGCTCGATCGTATCGGGGTTGTTAAACTGTTCGGGTGCCAAAAAGAGATATTCGAGTTTGCCGTCTGCCCACTGCTCAAAGATTTCAGCTCGCTGCTGAGGATGAATGGTTGAGTTGACGACGGCTGCCGCACCCACATCTTGATGGTCAATCGTTCCGACCTGATCGTGTTGAAGTGCCAGAAGAGGCGAGATGACGATCGTGGCTCCTGGAATCTGAGACGCAGCTAGCTTGTAAATTGCTGATTTCCCAGAGCCTGTGGGCATTACAGCAAGGGTGTCTCTACCGTCTAAAATCGATTGGACTGCCGCTTCTTGACCGGGACGCAAATTGTCAAAACCGAGACGATCGTGAGCAATCTTCTGAAGAGATAGAGTCTGCTTAGGAGTCTTCGTCATTATTAAAGTGATTAAAATCAATAAAATCTAAAGGAAAATTGCGTTAGTAGAGACATTTTGTAGAGCGTCTCTACTAACGATCGTTAAGTCGTGAAATTTGAGGGGATTAGCGATCGCCAAGTCCGCCTAATAGTGCAGCCACTCCCAGTGCAGCGACAGCAAATGCCCCGATCGCAAATGCCGGACCTTTATCGAGCATATCAGCAATACTAGGAACTTCTAGCTTGTCAAAATCACCATTCACTTTGTCATAGCCTTGAATCGGTTCATACAAATTGTTGGGAGCGTCTTCAGATTTAGGCTCATCGGTTTTTTGGAATGGGAACGCGATCGCCAACAGCAACGCATCTACAAGTCCGGGTGAAATTCTTTGTGCGATATCTAGAATGCGACCCACATCACTAACAATGTAGTCACGAACAGGATTTTCTGCTGCATAGAGAATGGCATCCGTAACCAAACTTGCATTGTAGTAGGGCGGAACTCCCGTTGGTTTTACGCCTAGTTTTGTTTTACCTTTGTTGTAGAACGGCGTATTGATCACACCCGGCATAATGTTAGTGACACTGATCGGGTAGCCCTCATTTTTGAGTTCGAGTCGCATTGCATCAATGAACCCGATCGCACCGTGTTTAGCCGCAGAATAAGCGCTTTGATAAGGCAACGATCGTCGTCCCTCTAACGAAGTAACGTGAATCGACGCGCCTCGTCCTTCTCGTTTTAGATAAGGTAAAGCCACCATCGCGCCATAAACCTGTCCCATCAAGGTGACATCAATGACTCGTTTGAACTCTTCAGGAGTCACGTTATCAAAGTTCGCAAACACACTGGTTGCGGCGAGACTAACCCACGTATCTATCCGCCCAAAGTGCTCAACGGTTTTCTCAGCGATCGCTTTGACTTGCTCAAAATCAGCGACATCGGCAGGAACAGCGATCGCGTCGCCTCCGCTTGCAGAGATTTCCTCGACCAGCGTATCTAATCCCTCTTTGCTGCGAGCCGCCACTACAACTTTTGCGCCTTTCTGAGCAAACTTTAGAGCCGTGTCTCTACCAATTCCGCTTGACGCTCCAACCACTACAACGACTTGTTGATCAATCGGTTTTAAGTTCATTTGTTATTCCTTCGCTTTTATGGTTGTTGATTCTCGCGAAAAGTGATCTAAAGGATTTCTTCTTGGGCTTCTAAATCTTGTCGCTCATCATAATCGTCTGATGATTTAGGTTCTAGCTCCCAGCGTTGGTCATCCCGTTGTTCTAAAATCTCAGTGGTGTGGAGATAATTAAAATCACTCATTTCTAGACCGACTGCTTTACCCAAATCGTCTACGACACTCATATCAGGTGTGTTGACAGTGCCACCGACCGACTCGTCACCAACCGCATTCGCTTGCTCATAGTTGGCATCAATATCACCGCCCGTCAATTCGGGGGTTGCCTCGTTGAGATCTTGCATTCGATTCAGCATCGTTCGACCGCCGATGCTAAACCCTGGCACATCGTGAACGCCCGTTCCATAAGACTCTGTGAGTTCTTGCGGCACATCATCACCCGCAATTTCTTCGTCGCCTTCTGGCTCTTCTAACCGCTCAATATTGCCGCCAAGATCGTGAACTGCTGACTCAAGATCATCGCGGTCGGTTTGGCTAGGTTCGGCATATTCTGCATCAGACATGGTCGTTGCTCCAAAACTATCCGTTCATAAACGGTAACGAATTTCAAAATTCATAGAAATCTTCAAATAGGTAGATCGCCCATGCTTTGAGACTGAGATCTTTCTCTAGACAGAGGAGAGCTTACCTCTATAGAGCGAGGAGCGAGATTGCGCCTCAGACATAGGCTTAACGGTGCTTAGCAAGGCAGGATCTGCTGACGACTCAGATTGCTCCATCGCCCTTAAAAGAAGCGTCAGAATGCAAGGAGAAGCTGCAATGGTTACAAATGGTCAAACCAGTGATAAAAAAAGAGTCGCCATTCTCATTGAGCAAGGCGTAGAAGATGCAGAATTTCAGATTCCCTATACTGCGTTGAAGAAAGCGGGAGCCGACGTAGTAGTTCTGGGTTCTCGAATGAATGAGGAGTATAAAGGCAAACAAGAGAAAGTTTCAATTAATGCTGATGCAACCACTACAGAATCGATCGCGGCTGATTTTGACGCAGTGATTATCCCCGGTGGGATGGCTCCTGACAAAATGAGAACCAACATGAAGACGGTTCGTTTTGTGCAAGATGCTTTTGCAGCCAGGATTTTAGTTGCCTCTGTCTGCCATGGTCCGCAGGTTTTGATTGAGGGCGATTTGCTGAAAGGAGTCAGAGTTACTGGCTTTCGCGCAATTCGCAAAGATATGCAAAACGCAGGCGCGAATTATGTGGATGAGCCGTTGGTCATTGACGACAATTTGATTAGCTCTCGTCGTCCGGGTGATTTACCGATCTTTGCCACGGCGATTTTAAAGAATTTGGGATTGTCGATCGCAGACACCACTCTGCCCGATCTTAGCGATCGAGATGCAGGCTGGTGGAAGCTAGGCGAAGAGTGGGGCGGCTCTAGCAAAAGCGAGATTGTGAGTGCGATCAATACGGCGATCGCGGGTGAGCGCTACGGGTTTGAAACCTTTGAACACTACGCTTCAAGCGCTCCTGACGAAGCAATGCGAGAACTCTTTCAGGAGATTCGTGTTAACAAATCGCGTCACATTCAGATGCTTGAATCGCGTCTGGGAGTATTGGGCGAAACTCCTTCACTGCAAGCAAACGCCAGCGGTGCCTTTGCAACCTTGAAGACCTTCTTCCAAACCAGCCAAAACGATGTCGAGATTCTGCGTCGGGCATTGGGAGATTTGCAGACGGGCGTAGTGGATGTCTACAGTTTGCGGAACAAGCTCACCGACCCAGCGACGGTCGTCATTTTTGACGAAATGGAAATCACTCTGGCAAAAGACGAGCAGCGAATTGCTGATCTCTATAAAGATCGTTTAGTTGGAGTGCCAGAGGCTCCTAAACCGATGAGCAAACCTGCCGTAAGTGGTGGTTGAGCAAACGACTTTTGTAGAGACATTATGTGTGATGTCTCTACAAAAAATGAACCTCTTGCACAAATCCTGAAAGCTGTCTAAGCCAGCAATCTGGGAGATTTGAAAGAGTCATCGATCACACAAACAGAGACAACATTCTATAGAGAGCCATCATGGAAACAGAAGCAGGAAAAATCAATCAAAGTCAAGCCGAAACCGACGAGACGATATCAGACAAAGAACGCTGGGCATCGATCGTCGGTGGCAGTGCAATGGTGCTGATGGGATTGCAACAGCGATCGCTGCGAGGAATTCTAACGGCAATTGCTGGCGGAGGTCTTGCTTATCACGGCGCAACCGCAGATAAAAGTCTTCAAGACAAAGTGGTAGATGCAACGGGTATCAACAAAGCGATTAGAGTTGAGAAAACCGTCACCATTGATAAATCGGCTGAAGAACTCTATAACTATTGGCACAACTTTGAGAACCTGCCAAACTTTATGAAGCACGTCAAATCGGTTCAGGTGCTCGATATGCGGCGGTCTCACTGGGTCGCCAACGCGCCTTTAGGTCAAACGATCGAGTGGGATGCTGACATCATCAACGATCAGCCGAATCAACTAATCGCCTGGGCATCTGAAGAGGGCGCACAGGTCGATAACTCTGGCTTCGTGCGGTTTTCTCCTGCCCCTAGCGATCGCGGCACCGAGGTCAAAGTAGTGATGGAATACAACGTGCCGGGGGGGATGGTGACAGCCGCGATCGCCAAACTATTTGGTGAAGAACCCGAACAGCAAATCGGGGACGAACTGCGTCGATTTAAGCAACTGATGGAAACGGGTGAAATTGCCACGACCGAAGGGCAATCAAGAGGTCAATAACTTGCGGAGACGTTCTAAATGAAAGCTGTTTGCTGGCACGGTGCTAACGATGTTCGGGTTGATAACGTTCCTGACCCGAAGATTCTCAATCCACGGGATGCCATTCTCAAAGTGACGGCAACCACGATCTGCGGGGTCTGACCTACACATTTACGATGGCTACATCCCTTCAATGATGCCGGGTGACATTATCGGGCATGAATTCGTCGGCGAAATCGTCGAGACGGGGCGTGAAGTCAAAACGTTGAAAAAGGGCGATCGAGTCGTTGTCTCTTCAATGATAAGCTGTGGTCAATGTCGCTACTGCAAACATCAAGAGTGGTCACTGTGCGACAACTCAAATCCTAAAGGGGCGCTGCAAGAGCCGCTGTTTGGCTTCAGCACATCGGGAATTTATGGCTACTCCCACCTATTTGGCGGTTATGCAGGGGCACAAGCCGAATATGTGCGGATTCCGTATGCCGATTATGGTGCTATCAAAATCCCTGAAGGACTGACCGACGAGCAAGCTTTGCCCATTTCGGATGCCTTCCCGACTGGGCTTATGGGTGCAGATCTGTGCAACATTAAGCGCGGCGATATCGTTGCCGTTTGGGGCTGCGGTCCGGTGGGTCAATTCACGATTCGCAGTGCCTACATGCTGGGAGCCGAACGCGTCATCGCCATCGATCGCGTCCCCGAACGCTTAAAAATGGCAAGAGAGCAGAGTGGAGCCGACACCATCAACTATGAAGAAGTGGGCGCAGGCGAAGCCCTCAAAGAGATGACTGGCGGACGCGGACCCGATGCCTGCATTGATGCTGTCGGGCTTGAAGCTCACGGCATGGGCTTTATGGGTGCTTATGACGAAGTAAAACAAGCTGTGAAACTGTCGATCGATCGTCCTTACGTCATTCGCCAAATGATTCTTGCCTGTCGCAAAGGCGGCACTCTGTCAATCATGGGCGTTTATGCTGGTTTCCTCGACAAAATGCCAATGGGTGCCGCGTTTAGCAAAGGCTTGACCCTGAAAATGGGACAAATGTTTGGGCAAAAATATATCCCTATGCTGCTCGATCGGGCTGTCAAAGGTGAGATCGATCCGTCCTATGTATTCACGCACCAGATGCCTCTAGACCAGGCTAAACAGGCATATGAGACGTTCAAACACAAAAAGGACAACTGCATCAAAGTTGTGCTGAAACCCTAATTCATTTCTGCAATTCTTTATTTACTGGCTGCGACTCAAATGCTCAAATCATTAACCACTCTCCTATCCAGCATTCTGTTATTTGTGGGTTTGTTATTTAGCAATCCTGCAACGTTTCAAGCGGTGGCAGCGGTCACGCCTGATGCGGCAAAACAAGTAATCAAAGAGGCTGATAGTGTTCAAGAGGCAACCCGAAATCTGAAAGCGTTAGACTCTTCAGAGATTCTTAAAAATCACGGCACTTTAGACACCACAAAAGACGTTCTGAAGACGAGCGCTCAAGACCGAATCACCGATCGACCAAAAGGCGATCCTTTAATCAGCACTGCCGAAGAAAAAATCAAAGAAGCGGCTGAAAACGTCAAAGAAAAGCTCAACCTTAACGAGCCAATTCCTGAAAGCACCAAAAAGTTTGGCAGACAGCTAACTGGGAAAGCAGACGATGCCGCAGACGAAGTTGGAAAAGCGACTGATACGGTCACAGGTAAATCTTGACAAGTCGTTGAAGATATCGCAGACAAATCTAAGGCTGCGGCAAAGGAAAGCAAGGAAGCGATAAAATCTAACGCTAGAGATATGACAAACTTATCGAAACCTGGTTACTACCAGACAAAGCGATAGATTGTCAACACTAACAACGCTCAAATAAATCATCAATGGGTAATGGATTGCACTTGAGAATCCATTACCCCTGATTCACAAATTCACTGTGGAGAACCCTCAAATGAAAGCAGTTTGCTGGCGCGGTGCAAAAGACGTTCGAGTCGAAAATGTGCCTGACCCAAAAATTCTTAACCCTCGCGATGCGATCGTCAAAATCACCTCAACCGCGATTTGTGGCTCTGACCTGCACCTCTATGACGGCTTTATCCCCAGTATGATGTCGGGCGACATTATGGGGCACGAGTTTATGGGTGAAATCGTCGAGCTGGGTACTGGAGTCAAGAATTTAAGCATTGGCGATCGGGTCATCGTTCCATTCACGATTTCGTGTGGAAGCTGTTATAGCTGCAAAACTGCCCAGTGGTCATTGTGCGATAACTCGAATCCCAATGCGTTTATGGCAGAAGCGTTATACGGTTACTCCGCAGCAGGACTGTTTGGCTATTCTCACATTTTTGGCGGCTATGCTGGGGGTCAAGCAGAATATGCCCGTGTTCCCTTTGCAGATGTGGGTTTATACAAAGTTCCTGAAGGCTTGACTGACGATCAAGTGCTATTTCTGAGCGACATTTTTCCGACGGGCTACATGGCAGCAGAGAACTGCAATATCAAACCTGGAGACACCGTTGCGATTTGGGGTTGTGGTCCGGTTGGGCAGTTTGCGATTCGCAGTGCCTTCTTACTGGGAGCGGAGCGAGTGATCGCGATCGATCGCTTTCCCGATCGCTTAAAAATGGCAAAAGAGCAAGCAGGCGCAACAGAAGTCATTAACTACGAAGAAGTAGATGCAGGCGAAGCCCTCAAAGAAATGACTGGAGGACGCGGACCCGATTCCTGTATCGATGCGGTCGGCATGGAAGCTCACGGCACAGGTCCCGATTATCTCTACGACAAAGCGAAACAAGCCGTTCGATTGGAAACCGATCGCCCAACTGCCTTGAGACAGGTCATCGTCGCGTGTGGCAAAGGCGGCACCGTTTCGATTCCAGGAGTGTACGGCGGCATTTTGGACAAGATACCGTTTGGAGCAGCGTTTAACAAAGGGCTGACGATGAAAATGGGTCAAACCCACGTCCATAAATACCTTGACCCTTTGATGAAACACATTCAAAACGGCGACATCGACCCTTCGTTTGTGATTACGCATCGGATCTCGATCGACGATGCTCCTCAAGCTTACGAAACCTTTAAGCACAAGAAAGACAATTGTATCAAGGTTGTAATCAAGCTATAGAAGCTGTCGGAAGATCCCCAATTTGAAGTTGGGGATTTTTTTATGCAAAAAAAGGTGTGTTGCAGAAACACCACAACACACCTAAGAATCTGAATAGAATATAATCCTCAGCAGTGGTTGATTATAAAAGATAACGGGTCACACATCAGTTTAGTTAGCGCTAGACTCAACGCCTGAACTGATAGTTTTGTCATCCGGTTTTTGTTTGCGGTGCCAGCTTCCATCCTGACCACGCTCAAAACCCTGCTTGACGCTATTCCAAGCAACACTCATCGCAGCATCTTTGCTGAGACCATCGTTTTGAGAGTTTTGAAACGCCGCTAAAAATACCTGCTCAGATCCATCCAGCAGTTTGTCAGTTACTTCAGCAGGTAGACCCATACTTTGCTGATCGACATCTGCATCATCTCGTTTTGCGGCTTCTTGATCGGAGTCTCGGTTAGACATTGCCTCCTCAGAGGGTTCTCCGATCTGCGTACCCATTTGCTCTTCTGACATATCAATTCTCCTAGGGTTAAAATCTGAGATCATGATAAGCAGCCCCTCTAGACGCGTCCTCTTCCCAAATGTAGGTTACCTGACATCTTGCACCAATCTCAATAAGCCGATTTTGCAACGGAGCAGAAGGACTTTTAGACTTTTTTATTCTCAACAAGCGTGGTTTTAGCTCAGGTGCAAGATCTGAGTTACGTTACAAAACCGCCTCTATCTTGGGTCAGCCCAACACACAGCCCGATCGCCCAGGCAGATGCAGTTCCAAATGTTGCTCAACCCACTGGATGTCAGCAGAGCCATACAACAGCTTACTTTGGGGCTTTAGGTCGGATTGATTGAGCGTGAGTTCAGCCGAAGTTGTTCCTGCATTGACTGCAATCACTAAGGTGTCATCTCCTAGTGTGCGAGCAAATACATAAACGGTTCCTTCAGCGTGAAGAACTTTGTAGTTTCCCGTTCGCAAAGCCGGATGAGCGTGACGCAGCGCAATCAGTTGTCGGTGACACTCAAATATCTTGTAATTCCAATCAGATTTAAGTGGAAAGCCACGACGAGAATCAGGATCGAGGGCACCTGGCAACCCAACTTCGTCACCATAATAAATGCTGGGCGCACCCGGAAACGTCAGCAGCAATAGGGTCGCGAGTTCGACGCTGGGCTGATCACCGTCCGCGATCGACAGCAGCCGAGCCGTATCGTGACTGGCTAAGAGATTGAGTTGAGTGAGCTGAATCTCCCAATCATAGAGCGCCAACAGTGCCCGAATTTTTTCAGCATACTCCGCCGCAAACAGAGGAGGAGAGGGTTGATAATCTCGGCTTTGCACTTGACTGATATCGACTCGATCGCCCGCCACAAACGCGATCGTCGGACCTGTAAACAGATAGTTCATCACGCCATCAAACTGCGTTCCATCAAGCCATTGGCGTGAGTCACCCCACACCTCACCCACGATGTAGGCTTCGGGATTGACGGCTTTGACCCGATCGCGGAATTCTTGCCAAAATCCAGGCGTTTTGATCTCAAATGGCACATCTAATCGCCAGCCATCTACGCCGAATTTAATCCAATATTCGGCAATCTCCATGATGTATTCGCGCACCTCGGAATTGTCGTGATTAAACACAGGTAACGCGCGATTGCCGTCCCACCCTTCGTAGTTAGCAGGATATTCGCCGTTATAGGCATTGACGGGCCATTCATAAACTTTAAACCAGTCAACCCAAGGAGAATGCGGACCGTTTTCAAGCACATCATGAAAGAAGAAAAAACCGCGACTAGAGTGATTAAATACTCCATCTAAAACGACCTTAATATCTCGTCGATGCGACTCTTCTAACAGGGCTTGAAACGCATCATTGCCGCCCAACATTGGGTCGACCTGATAATAATCGTGAGTGTGATATCGGTGATTGCTAGCCGATTGAAAGATGGGCGTAAAGTAAATCGCATTGATGCCCAAATCTTGAATATAGTCGAGCTTTTCAGTCACACCCCAAAGGTCGCCTCCTTTATAGCCTTGCAGCGTTGGAATGGCGTGCCAATCTTCCCAGCGATCGTGGTGATGCAGCCGCTTGCGTGCCGTCTGACTTTTGGCAAAGCGATCGGGGAAAATTTGATAAAAAACCGCGTGTTTCACCCAGTCTGGTGTTTGAATTTGCATGAGTGCCTTTCTAGTCCCTTTATCGCTAGGTTACAAGCACTCAACAATTTCTACAGTCCTACCTCTGGTAGAAAAAGCAGGGTTTAGGAGGCAAATATTAAATTTTAGGTAGAAAATCAATCCTGACTTTCTGAGTGAGGCAAGATACCCATAATTTGAGGGTCACGCCATGCAATTAAAAGATTTAGTCGAACACAACACCGTTGTTAACTTATCAACCCTGACGAGCGACAAAGAACTCGTCACCGATCTGCAAACTCGCCTCAGCGCGATCGGGTTTCTCACCGGAGATCCCAGCACTGCGATTGATGGTGTGTTTGGGGCGATGACTAAAGATGCGCTCGATCGCTTTTGCAAAGCGGCTCATCTCAACAACTCCAGCACGGGCGTGTTTGGAGCCACTTTTGCTCGGAAGCTGATCGATACCCGTCCTCCGGTAATGCCAGTTACGCCAACGTTGGTAGCAAAACCTCAGCCCACGTCCGATGCACTGGCAACGGCTCTTAAATTCACCCTGCTCTGGGAAGGCGGCTATGTGAATCATCCTGATGATCCCGGTGGTGCCACCAACAAGGGCGTGACTCAAGACACCTACAACACCTACCGGATCAACAATCGGCTCTCGACTCGCAGAGTGGATTTGATCACCGATGCAGAAGTTCATGACATCTATTTGTCGATGTATTGGAAGCCTTCACAAGCCAATATTATGGTGTTGCCATTAGCGATCGCTCATTTTGACACTGCTGTTAACTTTGGAGTGGGAGGCGCGATCGAGTTTTTGCAAGAAGCACTGGAGATCAGCGCCGATGGCATTTTTGGTCCAGGAACTCAGGCGGCTCTGTTAGCCAACAACAACGCTCAAACCGCTCAAAAAATCGTTCGGGGTCGGATTTACTATCGCAATCAGCGCGTAAATTCTAACCCCACTCAAGGGGTCTTTCTAACGGGCTGGCTAAACCGAGATAATGACCTGGGCGGATTTTTGCAAAGCCTGGATGTCTCGATCGCTTAAAGCGCGATCACCGATAATAAACCTAACCTGCGTCATAAAATTCTATGCACATCACAGGCATAACCGCCCAGCAGCTAGAAGCCGCGATGCCCGATGCTAGCAAACTTTTGAGCGATGAGCCAGAGATGGAAAGTTCGTTACATTACGCGCAACTGGCGTTATTGGTCGCCTGTCTCGAATTTCTGTGGCGCGATCGCAACGATTTCTTTATCGGCGCAAATCTCACCATTTACTTCAGCCGCCAACAACTGCGAAACCGTGACTTTCGCGGACCCGATTTTTTCTTAATTCAGCAGACCGATCGCCGACCTCGCAACGCCTGGGTGACGTGGGAAGAAGACGGCAAATATCCGAATCTGATTATCGAATTGCTCTCAACTTCGACTGCCGACATCGATCGCAGCCTTAAAAAAACCCTTTATCAAGATCGCTTTCGGACTCCCGAATACTTCTGGTTTTCTCCAGACACCCTGGAGTTTGAAGGGTTTCGTTTAGTGGGACATCGTTATGAGCCGATCGCTCTCACTGCAAACGGTTGGCGCTGGAGTGAAGAACTAGAGCTTTTCTTGGGGATTGAAAGCAAACAACTTCGCTACTTTACAAGGAATGGAGATTTAGTTCCGACACCCGATGAAGCCGCGATTCAAGAACGTCAACGTGCGGATCAACTGGCTGAACGTGCAGATCAACTGGCTGAATATCTGCGATCGCTTGGAGTCGATCCCGATCAAATCAGCTAGCGGGTTCGCTGCCCACGATCGCTCTCTGCTGTTGATATTGCTCTTTGAATTTGCGTTGCTGTTGATTGTGATCGACGATCGGAGATGGATAACCACAGCGATCGCGATCGGATTGCGAAATCTCTCCCGTAATCAAATCTTTGGTGTCAACACTTCGCAATTCTGGCAACCATTCGCGAATGTAGTCTGCGTCTGCATCAAACTTTTTCGCCTGACTCGCAGGATTGAAGATTCGCAGTGGTTTGGGGTCCATGCCGCTCGATGCGCTCCACTGCCAGCCGCCATTGTTGGCAGACAGATCGCCATCGTAGAGTCTTTGCATAAAATACTTCTCGCCGAGCCTAAAATCGACCAACAGATCTTTGGTTAAGAAACTGGCAACGATCATGCGGCAACGGTTGTGCATCCAGGCAGCTTCGTTCATTTGACGCATAGCAGCATCGACGATCGGATACCCCGTCCGACCTTCACACCACGCCTGAAAGTACTCCTCGTTGTTCTCCCACGGAAAGGTTTTGAGCACTTTGCGGTATGCCCCTTCTGCCAACTCTGGAAAGAAATACATAACGTGCTGATAAAATTCTCGCCACGCCAACTCTTGCCGCCAGGTCTGAATGCTGGCTTGAGTTTCATCACTGCGGCTTTGCTCTAATGCTGTCAATGTTGCTGCCCAAACGGTTCGCACGCCAATCACGCCAAACTTGAGGGCTGCACTCAACAACGACGTGCCCGGATTTGCCGGGAAGTTGCGCTGCTCCTGATAGGCATTGATTGCTGACTGACAAAATTCTTCTAATCGCTCTTGTGCAGCCTGTTCGCCCGGTTCCAACATTAACGAGTTGTCCCAAACAAACCCCAAATCTTTGGCGGTGGGGAGCGCGATCGTGCCCGCTTGTTTTGCAGTTTCTGCCTCTGCTTCAGTCAACCCTTCCGCTCCCACAAAATCGGGCATCGGCTCTGCTTTGGGTTTGCTGACCCAGTTCCGCCAAAACGGACTGTAGACGGTGTAAGGCGAACCCGAACCAGACTTGATCTCTTCAGGAGAGTGCATCAACTGATCCCAAGAGGTTTTAACCTCGATTCCAGCTTGGTTGAGAGCGGAAATCATGGCTCGATCGCGCTCTTGAGAATAGGGTTCGACATCCCAGTTCCAGAAAACGGCTTGGGCGTTGAGTGCCTTGGCTAACTTGGGAACCGCGGTTCGGGGATCGGCGTTGAGGATGAGTAATTGACTTCCGGCTTCGGCGTAGCGCTGCTGGAGCGATCGCAGACTCCCGATCATATACGTGACCCGCGCTGGGGCGACATCATCTCGCTGCAACAGGTTGGGATCGAAACAAAAAACGCCGACGACTTTGGGCGATCGTTGACGTGCGATCGCCAGCCCCACATTGTCCGCGGTTCGCAAATCTCGACGATGCAAAAATAAAATTAGATCAGACATAGAAGTTAGCAGAGAGAGAATGGCTATACTAGGCTTCCTGACCGAATACACCCTCATCCCCAACCCTTCTCCCTGGGGAGAAGGGAGCTAGAAATCTTGTCCCCTCTCCTTCGGGAGAGGGCTAGGGTGAGGGTGGAGGATTCGTGCAGGAGGTCTACTCTCTACTATCTCTTAAGTCAAGAACGGTTTCGCCAGCATAAAGCTACAGATTGACTTAGCATCCGTCAGATCACCTGAATAGATCGCCTGTTCGACTTCTTCAGGACTCATGAGAACCGTTTCAATATCCTCATCGTCGTCTTGCTGAGGAGGATTTTCGAGCAATTCTAGATCCGTTGCCAGAAACGTATAGATAATTTCATCTGAATAGCCAGGAGCCAAAAAGAACTCACCGAGTTTCTTTAAAGTGCCTGCTCGATAGCCGACTTCTTCTTGAATCTCGCGCTCGATCGTTCCCGCTGGGTCTTCACCCACTTCAAGCGTCCCTGCCGGAAACTCTAACAGTCGCCCCTGCACGGTGAAGCGATATTGGCGAGTCAGCACCAGTCTGCCATCGGGTCTAACCGGGACTGCCAGCGCTCCTCCCGGATGGCGCACGCACTCCCACTCGCCCTCAGATTTGTTGGGCAAGCGCAGTCGATTGACTTCAAAACTAAACTTGCGACCCTTGTAGGAAAGGCGCTGTTTGAGCAACTGAGGCGGTTCTGAACCCAAAGCCATAAGCAAAAGAGGTAAAGGGTAAACGTTTCTAAAAGATAGCCTGCTTGATCCCTGAGTGATCCACCCGTTGAGCGAGTTGAGCGATCGTAGCACCCGTCACAGGCTCCACCCAGTCAGGGGCAATTTCTGCTAGGGGAACGAGAACAAAGGCACGATCGCACATCCGAGGATGGGGGATTTGCAAATCAGGCGTATTTAAGATTACATCATCAAACAGGAGCAAGTCTAAGTCAAGGGTTCGCGCACTCCATCGCTGCTGTCTGACTCTGCCAAACTGACGCTCAACCTCTAAAAGAGCGTAGAGCAACTCGTGCGGGGTGAGCGTCGTTTTCAGTAAGGCACACTGGTTGAGATAATCGGGCTGAGGAGGGCTATCAGGCAGAGTCAGCGCTTTCGTTAAGTAGCCGTGTGACTGCTGCTCGACGCTGATCCCCGGCGTGCGATCGAGAGCTTCGAGTGCAGACTTTAGAATCGTTTGAGAGTCGCCCAGGTTACTGCCAAGGGCGACCGCACACAAGACGGATTGCAATTAGTTCTTCTCGCTTTTCTCAGCTTCACTCTTAGGCGCAGCACTCGGAGCCGGACTTGCCTCTGAGCTAGGAGCCGCAGAAGTCGGAGCCGCACTTGGGCTAGTCGGCGCACTCGAAGGGGCACTGGTTGCGCCCGGAGGGGCATTACTCGCCGCCTTTTGAATCTGGTCTTTATATTGAGCAGGTGCCAGCGAAACTGCCGTGTCAAACAGGGGTTTTGCCTGATCTGCTTTGCCCTGCGCCTTTAACACCAGTGCTTTGCCAAACACAGGCTGAAAGTCTTGCTTATTGCCCTGAATCGCTTCATCAAAGACATTGACGGCTTCGCTGTAGCGTTTTTGAGACGCAAACACTCGACCGAGCAACACTTGAACGGCTGTCACGTCGACGCTACCTGCCTGATTTTTATTCGCTTGGGGTGCGGTTTTGAGCGTGTCTTGCAGCATTCCGATCGCCGCTTCGGGTCGCTGCTGCTCAATCAACAGTCCGGCTAATCCTTGCAGCGCATTCAGGTCGCCCGGTTTGGTGTTGAGAATATTGCGATATGCCTGAGCGGCTCCCTCTTTGTCTCCGGTCTGCTGCTTGGCTTGAGCCAGCAACACTGCATATTCAGACTGAGCCGGATTCAGCTTGGCTAACTTTTCGAGCGGCTCGATCGCCCCCTTAATATCGGTTAATCTCAGCCGCGCTTCTAGCAATCCTCGTAGGGCAGTCTGGTTATCTGGCTCACGCTTGAGAACTTCTTCATAGCCTCTTGCCTGCGCCTCAACGTCTGCTTTTTTGGCTTCGACTGACTGCGTTGGGCTAGGAGTCGCGACCGTATTTTTTTGAGGGGTAAACGTCGCACTGAGCAGAGGAATGATCGACACCCCCAACAAACCCACGGTTGCGATAATCAACACCACGTTCAGCAGCCAACGATTCTTTCGCTTTTCAGCCACAGGATTGCCTCGAAATCTACAGCGTATTCAATATAGTCTCTTAGACAGGCGATCGACGATCAAAAACGGGCAATAGACGAATTCTATGTACCCGTCTTTAGTGACTCAGTGCCCAAATCGGTTAGCTAGCTGCTTGAGCAGATTGCTGGCTTGCAGGAGTCGCAGACGTAGCATATTGCGATTGTGCAGCCGGGTCAACTTGTGATAGCTCAATGTGGTTGAGCAACGTGGTCACAAATGAGAACAGGAGAAACGGCAAAGACAGCACTAGCACTAGCCCAACTGTTGCCAATGCATAGACCGGACGAGCCGCGCCCATCAGAGCCATTGCAGCCGCCAAACTGATGAAAATCACAATCAGCCAGATCATAATCTGACCGTAAACGTCCCCAAATGAGAGGGTGCACACAACTCGATATTTTTTCAGGTTATTCATAAAAGGTGCCTCGCAATGGCGGTCTAGCTGGAGACTTTTTGCAAAAAGAGCTTTCCGGCAAAAAGTTCTGTAAACCTCTAATGTAAAGCGACTATTCAGCGTCTCCTCATTTTTGACATCTAAATGCAGAAATTTTTACATCGCTTCACGATCGGTAGAATTTGGTGGACAAGGATTATCTAGACGGAACCCGCAACACCGCTTAATGTACAAGAAAGTGAATTCCACCGTCTCATGCCGCTAGAACAGATCGAAATTCTCTCGTCTAACGAAATCCGTCGGACTCTAACTCGGTTAGCCTCCCAAATCGTCGAGAAATCGGGCAATCTCTCAAAATTGGTGCTCTTAGGAATCTATACCAGAGGAGTGCCACTAGCTGAAAAGTTAGCCGAGCAAATCGAAGCGTTGGAAGGAGTGCGCGTGGCGATCGGAGCGATCGACATCACCTTTTACCGCGATGACCTGGATACGATCGCGGTTCGCACCCCTGCTAAAACCAACATCCCGTTTGATCTTTCGGGCAAAACTGTGGTGCTGGTCGATGACGTGATCTATAAAGGGCGAACGATTCGAGCCGCGTTAGATGCCGTGATTGATCATGGCAGACCTGAAGTGATTCGATTAGCGGTGCTGGTCGATCGCGGACATCGTGAGGTGCCGATTCATCCCGACTTCACGGGCAAAAAGCTGCCCACAGCTAAAGAAGAAACGGTCAAAGTTTATGTGCAAGATATCGATGGACGAGATGGCGTGGAACTCATCAAGGGATGAATTCAGTTACGTTAGAAGAATTATTGAGTATCTGACATTTCTATGAATTCTTTTGCAGACACCCAAATTCGCAAAGCTGATCACCTTCGCATTTGTCTTGACGAACAGGTGCAGTGTCGAGACGTGACGAATGGATTGGAGCATTATCGGTTTGTTCATAACTGTTTGCCCGATCTCGATCGCGATGATATCAATCTCAGCACCTCATTTTTAGGCAAAAAGCTAGGCGCACCGATTCTGATTTCCTCAATGACCGGGGGAACGGAGATCGCAAAGCAGATTAACCAGCGACTAGCCACGATCGCTCAACATTACAAGCTGGCGATGGGCGTAGGGTCTCAGCGCGTGGCGGTCGAAAATCCTCAAGTGGCAGACACTTTTGCGATGAGAGCGATCGCGCCTGATGCCGTTCTGTTCGCCAATCTGGGAGCAGTTCAGCTTAACTATCGCTATGGCATTGATGAGTGTCTGCGAGTCATCGAACAGCTTGAAGCCGATGCCCTGATTTTGCACCTCAATCCGCTGCAAGAATGTGTGCAGACAAAGGGAGATACTAACTTTCGCGGCTTGCTAGAGAAAATTGCAGGGCTGTGTGACAAACTTTCCGTTCCGGTGATTGTCAAAGAAGTGGGCAACGGAATTTCTGCCCCGATCGCCCAAAAATTGATTGCGGCAGGAGTCGCCGCGATCGACGTAGCAGGAGCAGGCGGCACGTCGTGGGCAAAGGTCGAGAGCGAACGGGCAACCGACGACAAACAGCGTCGGCTGGGCGCAACATTTGCCGATTGGGGCATTCCAACCGCCGAGTGCATTGTGGCAGTGCGATCTATTTCTCCAGATGTTCCCCTAATCGCGTCGGGCGGGTTGCGAAACGGATTAGAGATTGCGAAGACGATCGCGCTGGGTGCCGATCTTGCAGGGCTGGCGTTTCCATTTTTGCAAGCAGCGAACGAGTCGGAAGAAGCGGCTCATGCCTTAGCCGATGTGCTGATCGCAGAAATCACAACAGTGCTTTTTTGTACCGGAAATGCAACGCTTGCTGACTTAAAGCGATCGGGAACTTTGAAGGCTGTTTAACGGGCATAGGCTCTAAAATCTAAACGTTGTCTCTTTGATTCATCAATGACCTATTGCCTCGGAATTTTAACCAGCGCTGGCTTGGTGATGGCTGCTGACTCTCGCACAAATGCCGGGGTTGACTATGTTTCGACCCACCAAAAGCTGTTTGACTTTTCGCTACCCGGAGAGCGGGTCATTTTGCTCTGCACGTCGGGCAATCTGTCGGTGACTCAATCTGTTTTGACGCTGCTCAAACGAGACATTAAAGTTCAGGAACCGATTAACCTGCATACGCTGCCCAATCTGTATGAGATCGCTCGATACATTGGCGGCAAAACCCGGCAGATTCAAGAGCAGGATCGATCGTGGCTCGAAAAAGATCGCATCGACTTCAAATGCACGTTTTTGCTGGGCGGACAGATTCGAGGTGAAGAACCGGAACTGTATATGATCTATAGCCAGGGCAACTGCATTCAAGCGTCTAGAGAAACGCCATTTTTGCAGATTGGCGAGGCGAAATATGGTAAGCCGATTCTCGATCGAGTCCTCAATTTTGACACGTCATTAGAGGCGGCGGCGAAGTGTGCGCTGCTGTCGATCGATTCCACGATGAAGTCAAATATTTCAGTCGGTCCGCCGATTAATGTCGTCATGTATGAAGCGGATAGTTTCAAAATTCGCTATGAGCTTCGGCTCGATCGGGGTGCACCTTATCTCGCTCAGATTCGGAGGTTTTGGGAAGGTCATCTCAACGAGGCATTTGAACGAATGCCTAATATTGACTGGGATCAGTCTTCAGAATCCGATCAAGATAACCCTTGAATTTGAATCTGATAGTGAATGGTAGATTGAATATTTCCGCCTTGACTAAAGCTGCCAGAAATCGGAGCCGCATAGTTAGAAACAGCGCTGGCGACGAGGGCAATGTGACGATCGCTGACCGCTAATCCATGCGTCGAGTCATAGCCTCGCCATCCTGCACCCGGCAAATAAACCTCAGCCCAGGCGTGAAGATGTCGATCGCCTTGATCAGGGTCGCCTTCTTGATAGCCGCTGACAAACCGCGCCGCAAGTCCGATCGCTCGACACACTTCGATGAAGAGAACCGTCAAGTCTCGACACGATCCCTGTTTTTCTGACCAAGTGATTCCCGGTGATAGAGGCGCTCCGGTTTCGCGCACTAGATAGCGACAGGTTTCGTAAATGCGTTGATTGAGAGTTCCTAAGAAGTTGATAGTGTCACCCGAAACTGCGTGGTTGATGTCTTGAGCAAGCTGAAGGGCGATCGGATCGACGGACGTTCCATAAAGGACATTTTGTCCGGTCAGATAGGGCTGAAGCTGCAACAACAGCGACGCGGGATAATCGATCGGAAGCCGTGCCGCCCAAGGTTCCATCAAATAGTTAAACGGATTTGACTCGTGAGTTTCAATCTGCGACTGCGCCTGAACGTGCAGAGAGTCAGTCTTCTCAGGCGGAAACCACACTTTGATTAGAGCATTGCCATCGAGATCGACAATCTGCGATCGCGAACTCGGCATCGGAGTCACTTGCAGCGAGAACAGTTTGAGCGTTTGCCAGCCATTCGATCGCGGACGCAGCCGCACCAGATGAGGCTGCAACGTCACAGGCTGACCATATTTATAAGTCGTAGTGTGTGAAATTTGGTAAAGCACGAAAAAAAGCAACCAGAAACAAAACCCACAAACCCCGTGGAGACGTTCCACCGGAACGTCTCCACGCTATCGGGTAAACCAACAGCCACCGCATTCATTCACAAATTCGATCGAGCACCCAATTCGACCATTTCATCCCTCATCTTTTCAATGAACAGGTTGCGATGCAAAAAAGGTCTCAAAGACATTCTTGCCCACTTCATTCATACGACGCTGTAGACTATCTAAAAATTCGTGCAGCCCGACCTGAACGATTTCATCGATCGTCAAATAATCCAAGTCCGATCGCAATCGTCCTAATGTACGCTCCGCAGGATTGCACCACGTCCCGATCGGAGTTCCTGTAATTTCATGCAGCGATCGCTCCCCTTGCTGAATGCAAAACCGAATCGATCGCGGAAAATCTCGCTCTAAGACCAAAAACTTTGCCACCGACATTGGCGTAATCCGATGCAACCCCTGTTTGCGATACATCTCGTAAGCACTCGCCGATCGCAGTAATGCCATCCACTGCAAGTCATCCAGCATCGTGCCTACATCTTTGACCGACGGCAGCAAAATAAAATACTTTACGTCCAGAATCCGGGTCGTTTTGTCGGCTCGTTCTAAAAGTCTGCCAATTTGTCCAAAATGCCAGCCTTCGTTGTGAGTCATCGTCGCATTGGTGATGCCAGCAAACAGGTGACTAGCGAGTTTCACTTCACTAAAAAATTCTGGCAACTGAGACGGGGCGGTAGATTGAGCCGCCTCTTTGACCATGAAATAAAACGCATTCACCTGTTGCCACATTTCAGACGAGATGATTTCTCGCACCGATCGAGCATTTTCCCGCGCCGAATTTAAACACGACAAAATCGAATTGGAATAATTGCGGTCAAACGTGAGAAACCGGATTACATTCTCAGCGGTCGCCTCTCCATAGCGTTCTTTAAACAGAGGCAAATCTCCAGTCGTTAAGACTAACGGCTCCCATTGTTGGGTGACTCCGATCGGAGAATCCAACAGCAAATTCAAATTAACGTCTATAAATCGAGCAATATTTTCTGCCCGCTCAATATAACGGTTTAGCCAATAAATCGAATCAGCAACACGACTCAGCATAGAAACTTTTGTGATTTACTCGGTTATTTAGAAACGACCCACGTATCTTTGCTGCCGCCACCCTGCGAGGAGTTGACGACGAGAGATCCTTTCTTGAGCGCCACGCGAGTCAACCCACCCGGATTGACATAAATCTCTTTGCCATAGAGCACATAAGGACGCAAATCGACGTGACAACCCTCAAACCGATCGCCAATCAGGGACGGCACACGAGACAGTGAAAGCGTCGGTTGAGCAATGTAATTGCGAGGCTGTGCCTTGATCTTTTCGGCAAACTCGTCGCGCTGCGCCTGCGTCGAATGAGGACCGATCAGCATTCCATATCCACCCGACTCGTTAGCGCATTTGACGACCAACTGATCTAAATTGGCTAAGACATGGCTTTGCTGCTGCGGCTCCCAGCAGAGATACGTCGGCACATTGGCAAGAATCGGCTCTTCGTCCAAATAGTAGCGAATCATCGCCGGGACAAAGGCATAAATGACTTTATCGTCCGCAACTCCGGTTCCTAGGGCGTTGGCAAGTCCGACTCGTCCGGCTCGATAGACCTCCATCAACCCCGGAATCCCCAAAAGAGAATCGGGACGAAACGCCAACGGATCGATAAATTCGTCATCAATGCGGCGATAGACGACATCGACACGCTTTAAGCCTTTCGTCGTCCGCATTTGCAGATAGCCGTCTGATACGACTAAATCGCGCCCTTCGACCAGTTCGACTCCCATTTGCTGTGCGAGAAACGACTGCTCAAAGTAAGCCGAGTTGTAGATTCCAGGAGTCAGCAGCACAACCGTGGGATCGGGCAAATGATCGGGAGCCAGATTTAGCAGCGTTTCGAGCAAATGACTGGGATATTCTTCGACAGGCTGAATCTTCATCCGCTCAAAGACGAGAGGCAGCGTGCTTTTCATCACCCGCCGACTTTCTAGCACATAAGACACCCCCGACGGACAGCGCAGATTGTCTTCTAAGACATACCACTCACCCGCCCGATCGCGTACTAAATCCGTCCCGGTGATGTGGCACCAAATACCTTCTGGTGGTTTGACTCCGACACACTGTTTGAGAAACCCCGTTGCCGAGTAGATTAATTCTGCCGGGATCACACCATCGCGAATGATTTTTTGCTCTCCATAAATATCAGCTAAGAACTGATTGAGAGCATAAATGCGCTGTTTTAAGCCTTTTTCTAGCTTTGCCCACTCGGCTGCCGAGACAATACGAGGAATGATATCAAACGGAAAAATTCGCTCGGTGCCCTCTGTGTCACCATAAACATTAAAGGTAACTCCCATTTTGAATAGCGCAATTTGAGCCGACTGCTGCCGTCGCTGCAATTCTTCCATCGACAGCGAATTGATGCGATCGACTAATAGAACCGCATCCGATCGAGGCGTTCCTTGCTCAATGAACAGTTCATCATAGAAATCTCCAGGATTATAGTCATCCAAATTCACAGCGATCGCCCAATGAGTTTAACCGTCATCTTCTTATGAATAGAGTTGCCCCTGACTTTAAACTGTAGCGGCAACTACATTAATCTATTTTTAGAACCGCGATCGCTGTGAAGAAATATAGCGATCGAGTGACTCGTCGCGTCTGATTGGTAGAACAAACTATAGAGAACCCAGGACATGATTATGGCTTACCAGTGTGATTTAGAAACCGGACAGCGGCTCTATCTCGAAAATCGAGGAACGCAAACGGTTGTGAGGTTGACGAGTGGCAGCGATCGACAGCAGCAAAGTCAGCAGAGCAATTTTGAGACGGGCAACTGGCGATCGCCGCCCAAAGTATTTCGCACTGCTACCGAGATTATTTTGAGAATTGACTCTGCCCAAAAGCAATCCTTCCTCAGTCTGCAAGCCCAGCGCATCGGGATGCTGAATACCTCACCTGACCTGACAGATGCAGACGTATTGCCACTTCAGTCAACCGAGTCGATCGCCTCGTCATTTAAGCCCATAGAGCCGATGAAGCCGATGCAGATGGGCGATATGCAGATGCAGCCGATGGAAATGAAGATGGGCACAATGCACATGAAAATGGGCGCACCCGATGCCCAATCGACTCATCGCTTTTGTGCTCAGTGCGGAGAGTCAGTGCGAGAGAGCGATCGTTTCTGCTCTCACTGCGGCACAAAACTAGCCGACTGAAGGTTGAAGTACGCTACAAACCTTTAATAGTCCACCCCGCGCTTGAGGTCGATGCCCTTTTCCGCATAGTGTTTGTGACAGATCATCTCAGAGTGAACGGTCGCCAGATCAAAATAGGCAAGCGGATTTTTACACCGTCCCGTAATAATAATTTCAGTGTCGCGAGGTTTGCGGAGCAATGCCTGCACGATCGGTTCTTCGGGCAGCAGCTCTAAATCTACTGTCGGATTGAGTTCATCCAAAATAATCGTTTTATAAAGTCCTGACGCGATCGCGGCTCGTGCAATTTCCCAAGCGCGCTCTGCCTCGACATAATCGAGTTCTTGCTGTTGACCGCGCCAAACGATCGCATCGCGACCCGATCTCTGATGATCGACCAAACTGGGATAAATCTGACGCAGAGCCGCGATCGCCGCATCTTCGGTATAGCCCGCCCCGCCTTTGAGCCACTGCATAATCAGAACTCGATGCGATTTGTCTTGTCCGATGCCCTTTCCGATCGCTTGCAGAGCTTTGCCCAACGCGCTCGTCGATTTGCCTTTGCCAGACCCCGCATAGATTTCGATGCCAGCGATGCCCTGTTTTGCCATTGGGTGATAGAGCGGTCGCATTTCTGAATGCAGATCGGCAATGTCAATCAAGCCTTGAGGCGCACCGCGACCCGTCGCAATAATCTCCATGTGGTCAGGCTTGCGCTTGAGAGTGCTCACCACTTCATCGATCGGCAACAGTCCCAAATCTAGTACAGGATTCAGTTCATCCATCACCACGACAGAATAGAGACCCGACGCGATCGCGCCTTTTGCCACATCCCATCCGCGCTGAGCTTCTTGGCGATCGAACTTGGTAATCTCGTCTGCCCCAAAATGTTCGGCTCTGCCCGTGCGAACCTGATCGATCAAGTGAGGAAACCCGCGCTGAAGTGCCTGAATCGCCGCATCTTCGTCATAGGTGCGTCCGGGTCCTTTGAGAAACCGCAGCAGAAGCACACGGGTTTGAGAAAAGTTGTGAATGCCCAGACCGATCGATCGCAGCACCACCCCCAGAGCCGCCTGAGATTTTCCTTTTCCAGCACCATCGTAGACGTGAATCTGCCCAATCATCCGCTCCGATCGCGCTTGAGCCGTCCGAATGCCAATGCCCGTTCTGGTCATAGCCGTTTGTGTCCTGCGTGCAGTCTTAGTTTAGCGAAGTTGACCCTGTTAGGTTAGCAGGTAAATAGGCAATCGACGCTATATGTAGCGGTCAAATTACAAAACGTGCTTAGGGGTAGTCAAGAACGAGGTACAAGTCCAGGGTCTAGTGACACAAGCTGATACCCCGCCTCGGCAGGTGCCACGACGGAAATAAAAATCAATGGCTCCTCACCCGTGTTGACTACACCGTGAACCCGCCCGATCGAAGCGATCACCACATCTCCGGCAACGATCGGCTGCGTCTTGCCTGATTTGTCTAGATAATAGTCTCCAGTTCCGCTCAAAATAGTCCAGGTATCTTGCCCGTGAGGATGAATATGCGCCGGGATTTCTTGATTAGGCTTGATATACCAAGCGACTATGGTCGCATCTCTAGATTCCGTCACCACTGAGCGAATCGGCTCTCCGTCGGTTGGCTGGAAAAAGTCAGAACTGTTAAATATCCGAGTCACACTCATCTTTGGGTTACCACTTACAACAACGTCAGTTCAACAAGATTCAATCGCTTTGCATATCACAAAAACCAAGTATGATTCTCTCTGCTGATGCACGGCTACCCACAAAAACACCTTGCAGACGTTCTCCCGAAGTATGCACATAAAAAAGATGTTTTCTTATGCGATGTACATCTTCATCTTTAGATACTAAATTACAGAAAAAATAATCTCCCTCCAAAACTCCATCTTTAATTAAGTACCGAAATGTCTTTACCTTACCTTGTGAATCCTCGACCTCAGACTGAATTTCACCACTAATTCTTCGCCCTCTCTGCCGAAGGCACATGGTACATTTATTTTGGTTTTTAAGGTTGCACTTTCCATTTTCAGCAGCAACCCGTTGTGTAAAGCCGTGCCAGTTCTTTTTAAGCTTGCGACCTTTACTCAAAAAATTAAGCTGAATAGAATCAGCTTTCGCGACAGCAATGCCACTTAGCAGTCCAAATGCTCCTGTGATGATTGCAGCAATAACCTGAGAGTCCATGTGATTTTTTGACTATCGAGACAACTATTTGAAGCTAAACAGCAGAAAATACTTCACAAAATTCAAAATATCATTTCATCAACAATCTCACGCTGACTGTATCGTAGGCATCAGTGCGTGACTGTCGGCTACACTCTTACCGAGAACTATACGGGATAATAGGGCATAGTGCTCCAATTGGCTAGCAAGGGGAATCAATGGCAAGGACAGTTCACACTTAAGCTAAGCCATATTGAAAAATTATCTCTTTTCTCAAACTTTGTGTGCAAATGAGCCGACAACCCGTAAAATCGTCTGTGATCACGGTGCTGATTTGCTTTGCGAAGATCAGAGCGATCGTCCTTCTCTTCTTTTGATCATGGCTTCTTTTGATGTTTTGCCGCTGCGAGCGATTCTGTTTCAACTTTTGTTTTTGGTGACGGCGATCGCCCTAGAGTCGATGGTGTTGCGAAACCGTTTAGAAATCGGACGCAAAACGAGCATTCAGTTTGCAGCGACCACCAATCTGCTGTCAACCGTGATCGGCTGGATGCTCTTCTTTATTGCCGAGCCACTGTTGTCAGATGAGTGGCGATCGCAGCTAATCAGCTACATCTTTTTTGATCTCACCACCAATCCCCCGCTTTTAATCGGACTCGCGTTTGTTAGCTTTATCGCCACATTTTTAGTCAAACTTGAAGGCATCACCTGGCTAGAGCTGCTGTTGAGCATCAAAAAAGATGCAGAGACCGAAGCCAGAGCCACCGCAAAGTTTCAGGGAAAACACGGACGGCGCGCCGCCTTTGCAGATGTGCCCAATCGCCCCTTAGCGGTTTTGTGGGCAAACGCAATTAGCTTTAGCGCCATCACCCTGCTGATTGGGGTTCGCCTCTTGTTTGATCAGGCTCTTGGCAACTCCTGATTCATTGTCTAGTCCTTTTCGATCGGCATCATGATCACCATTCTTGACCAAATTCGGAAACGCTTAAAGGCTCCTGGCTGGGCATCTTGGCAGACATTTATCAGCCTGAGCGTGTTTTCGGTGATTGTGGCAGGCATCACCAACTCGCCCATTCAGATCATTATTGCTAACCTTGGCTGGCTGTTTTTAGTGATCGGGATTTGGTGGTTTACCTATGACCCGATCGTCAAGAAAAAGCTGACGTTTAATGGGCTGTTTATCGGACCCTGGATCGTTGGAGCGATCATGTGTCTCTGGCTCTTTGGCAGTTGGAACGGTGCGCCGACTCCGGCTTCTTTTATTAGTTGGCCTCCTGTTTCAGCCCTGATCTGGTCAACCCGTCGCTTTATTAAAGGTGACCCTGACAAGAAAACGCCGACCTACACCGTTCCAAAGCCGGACGATCGTCAAGACATCGTGTTGATGCTCTTGAGCAACTTAATCATTAGCTGCTGGTTTCAACTGCATTTCTTGCTGCAAGACTGGCTGATCGCCTATCCGACTATTCGATCGGATGACTTTAGCCGCAGTGCCTTTGTAGTGGAGCTATATCCCGAAAACACATCAAACACGGGCGGCATCACTTTATTAAATGCCGCCGAACAAAGCTTGAAAACTCGATTAGAAGGCAAGCCCTGGGCAGACGTAGAGCGCTGGCTTTCTCCAGAACAGTTGAATCAAGAAATACCCAGACTCGCTGCTGACGCGCAAAAGCAGATGCCGCGATCGTCTGAAAATAACCTGTGGGATCTGCGAGGGCGGGTGTTGCCTGACAGCCAATACACTTTAGAACTGCAAGCCATCTGGCAGGGACCGAGCGCCAGAACAGAAGGCTATTACATCACTAAGGCGTGTCAGATTTCCCAAGGTCGAAAACTAGGTCCCCCTGCCACTGTTGACCCTGGATCGTCCGCTCCATCGCCTCGGTTGGGCACAGTCAAATGTGAGGCACCGAGTCAGCCTCGACCGATTCCTCCGCAAACGCAAACTTAAAGAGATGAGTAATGACCCAAACCGTAGTTAGCATCGGCGGCACCCTCGGTAGAGTAGGAACGATCGCTACCAATGTTTTTCGAGAAGTGATCCGCGATCGTATCCTTTATCTGATCGGATTTTATGCGCTGGCACTGATGTTAGCCGGACGACTCTTGCCCGAAATCGCCGCCACCACTGAGAAAAAAATTCTGCTCGATCTGAGTTTGGCAACGATGAGTGTGTTGGGTTTGGTGATTGCCGTCTTTGTCGGAACTGGGTTAGTCAACAAAGAAATCGAGAAGCGCACCGTCTTTGTCTTGATCGCCAAACCCGTCAGCCGCACCGAGTTTATCATCGGCAAACACTGGGGACTGTCTGCGGTGTTGGCGGTGCTGGTGGCGGCGATGACCGCGATCGCGATCCTCATTCTGTTGTTCTATCAAGTCCCTTTCTCGTTGCGGGATATTTTAATTTCTTCTAGCTTTTTGTTTTTGCAGCTATCGCTGATCACGGCAGTGGCGATCGGGTTTGGCGTTTTCACCAGTTCTCTGTTAGCGATTCTGTTTACGTTTGCTGTTTATTTTATGGGGCAGCTCAGTCGCGATTTAGTCACGTTGGGCAAGTTGGCGAAAAATCCTTCGATCGAGTCGGTCACGCGAGGACTTTATCTCGTGCTGCCCGATCTCGCCCGACTCGATTTGAAGAATCAAGCTGCCTATCATTTAATTCCCAATGCAGATGTGCTGATTGGCAATGCGCTCTACGCGTTGGTTTATATAGTTTTAGTGTTGACGATCGCGTCGCTTATTTTCTCGACTCGCGAATTTTAAGATCCTAATGCGATCGATTGGGTCATAGCGGAATCGTCGTAGAGACGTTCCAGAGAAACGTCTCTACGGGGCATCGGGTCAGGATGTTTTTAACGTTCGTTCCAAAATGCTTTTGGCAGGTTCTACGATCGCCCACTTGCCGTCGGGCTGTTTGCGAAGGGCAGCAAATTGTAGGGTGTCGCCACTGCCGATCGGGTCGCCTTGACGCAAGGTTCCTAGTTTAGGAGAATTTAACCCGCACAGCCGAAACTTATAGGCGGGAATTTCTGCCGTTGAGAAGAACACGCAGCCGCGCTGATCGATTTGCGCTTCTCCATCAAACGGGGCGTACGCAGAACTGCCTTTGAGCGCGATCGAGATGTCTCCTAATCCGCCCGTGACTCTATAACCCGCGATCGTGTCGCCAGGTTGCAGTTCCCATTTTTGAAAAAGCTGAATGTCGATCGGGGTTGGTTCTGACGTTTGAGACTGACATCCACCGAGCAGAAGGAGTATCAGCCCTGCGCTAGCGAAACCAGAACTTATACCCTGCATACTGATTACCCTCATAGAGAACCACAATCCACGTTTGCGTCTCAAACCCTAGAGTATAGACTTCTCGTTCAGCCATTGACCCCGATCGCACCTGCAAATTCGGCAACTTACACGAAGGCTCACGCACAATTTCCCGGATTTTATCTTTCTGATCGCCTTCCGCGACGGTCAGCAGTTTTGCAACCTGCTGTTTAGACAGTTGCCCCTGAGAAGGTGGCGCTGATGGGCAGGGTTCGGCAACGGCTTTTGCACCCAAAGAAGGCAACCCTCTCAAATCAACAAACAGTCCTAACGATAGCAAAATGGCTCCGCCTGCTAATAGCTGCTTGCGGTTAAAGCGTCTTGACAGGTTGAGATGCGTCATAGTTTTCCTCCGAGCAATAGCCCTAGCGTAATCAGCAGCAGCCGATAGATGAAAACGGGACTCGACTTAGGCACACAAAACGCCAGATAGCCCGCTAACACAGCCGGAACAAACAGCAAGAGCGAAATCGGCAACCCCAGGAAAGGCAAATGTCCCACCAAAAACTTTAGCCCAAGGTGTAGCCCCGCGGCAGCAACCGTCCAGATTACGGCATCGATCGCGATCGCTCCTCGCGTCTGCGGCAGTTGCAGTCGGGGCTGAAGTCGCCTCCAATAATAGCGAAGTGTGCGACGACGCGGAGCCACCGCCACTCTAGGACAGGGAGAGGTCGAAAATCTAGGGATGTCTGAAGGGCTAGGTTGCGCTACGGATGGAGGGTTTTGGCGATGAGCCGATGGAATTTTAGTCTCTTCAGATAAAGACTCTGCCATAGCCTCCGGTTGAAATGGACGACGATCGAGCAAAAATGGCGGGATGTCGAGAACAGGAGATGGGACAGTCTGCTTCACCGTTGCCTCAGCCAGACACAGTGGATGAGCGGCGTGAGCGATCGTCCGCAGTTCTTGCATCTCTGACTGAATGCCGATCGACTGTTGATTAATCTGGTCTGCCTGAGTTTTTAACTGCCGTAACTCTTGCTCTAATCGCTGAAATCGCGCCACGATCGACGGCTGAGTTGGCTCCCAGGTTAGCTTGACTTGAGTCGACGCGATCGGTTTAGCTTGAACGGTGGTTTGTGGCTTAGTCTTAGCGGTGGCGGCTCGACGCTTGCGGGTGGGAGTAACTTCTTGCACAGCTTCGGGTGCAGCATCGGCAAGAGAACGATCGCTCTCGGCTCGATCAAGATCAACGGCGTGCTTTTTTGATTTAGAGGAGCGAGAGGGATGACCATCAAGCTCGATCTGATCAGGCTGAATCAATTGGCTTTCTGATTTCAGTTCTCTCATGTTGGCTCCTTAGGCTAGCGGATTCAACGATTGATATAGTATAATGGTACTATTTATAGTATCCACGTACTAACATATCACGTCAAGGACTGTAAACGATCGCAGAGTCTAAAAAGGCTTCACTTCATTCAATTTATTTTTAAGACAAGATGATCGCCCTGAGTAGAGTTAAAATAATTAGAAAAGTTTGATAGCTCACAAACGCTGTTTAAGCATAAATACTCATTAACTTCTCTTGGTTCTATCAATGCGAACTTGATCTACTCTAGTGATTAGGTTTGCAATCGACGGGTTTTCTAATGCCACTGACCATCCTTGTTGCGGACGACGACCTGAGCACACGACTCTTGATAGGCGACTATCTTGAAGCTTCTGGCTATTCTATTCTTTCGGCTGAGAATGGCAAGGAGGCGCTTAGGATGGTCGAGGCATATCAGCCTCATCTGATCGTGACAGACATCACAATGCCCCAAATGGATGGCTATGAGTTGGTTAGACAGGTTCGACGGCGACCCTCTTTGCGTCTATTGCCCGTCGTCTTTCTCACCGGACGCACTGACCCCAGAGAGCGGGTTTTGGGCTATCAGCTTGGCTGCGATATTTATTTAGCAAAGCCGTTTGAGCTGTCAGAGCTAGGGGCAGTCGTTCGCAATCTGCTAGAACGATCGCAGATGATCGAGTCAGAATGGCGATCGCGGGTGCAGGCAGGCGAAGTCAATGAAGCCCCTGCTCAAGCATCGATCTACGCGCCGATGATCGTGATGGACTTTACAGGTCGTGAAAAAGAAGTGCTGTATTTTTTAAGCGAGGGGCTGTCTAACAACCAAATTGGACACAAGCTGCACCTAAGCCCGCGCACAGTCGAGAAACACGTCAGCAGTTTGCTCAGAAAAACAGACACGAGCAATCGAGCCGAGTTAGTCCGGTTTACGATGGAGCATCATCTAGTGAATTAGCTGAGAGTTTCCTCTAGTCAGCCCAAAATTTAGAACAGGGACACCCCTCTAGAAGCAAGGCAGTCTCTCTATATTTGCTTGCCCTTACTGAATTTGTTTGTAGTATAGTGTAGCATATGTAGTGATGAATATTGCGAGCACGCTGCGCGATGTCAGTCGATCGTCAGGGGGATTTATGACTCAGTTTTTAAGCATCATTTATTACTTCCGCAATTATTGGAAGGTTTCAGTTTTCAGCATTGCGATGGTCAGTCTCTTCGAGATTATTGATTTATTTGTCCCTTATGCGGTGGGTCAGATTCTCAACGTCTTGTCAGGGCAGGAAGTCGATCGTCCCGTTCAAGCCATCATTACTACCGCCTCGCAGGTAACCGGGTTTGCAGCCGATAAAATGCTGTCTCTCGCAGTCTTGCTGATTCTCGTGTGTCTCGTCTCAGTCGGACGCGCTCCGATCCAACCCTGGCTAGGTGCCTGGTTTCAGTGGGACACCGCCTTTCGCGCTCGACGAGACCACGCTGAAAAAGCGTTAGAGAAAGTGTTGACGCTGCCGTTAGAATTCTATGACGAGAATAATTCTGGGCGAATTGCTGCCAGAGTTGCAAAAGGCATTTCTAACCATACCTGGACCTATCCAGAAATCACGGGGCAACTGTTGCCGAAGTTTTTTCGCGTCGTTGGCATTTTTGTTGTGATTTGGTTCATCGATTGGCGCATTGCCCTACTGCTGTTGATTTCATTCGCCTGCATTGTCAGCTTTAGCCTCACAGGGTTAAAACGACTCTCTGATCAAGAGGCGCGGCTCGACAAATATATGGAAGACACCGAGAGCCGCAATTCTGAGATTATCACCAACATCAAAACGGTGAAGGCATTTGCAACCGAGACATCGGAGTTAAAACGGCAAAGACAACGGCTCGATCGCGAGTTTAAAGTGCTTGATTATCGCATTCACTTAGGCTACGTGCAGTTGGGAATGTGGGAGCGCTCGATCGTGCAATCCTGCGTTTTCCTCGTGTTGGCGCTGACGGTAATGGCAACGGTTCAAGGCAAAATCTCGCTAGGACACTTCATCACAACGCTAACGATCTCCAGCATGGCGTATGCCGAAGTAGAGCCGATTACTCAACTCGCCGAAGTGTTTGCCCGTCGCTATGCGTCGATGATTCGCTTCCACGAGTTTATGCAGCTTCCGGTGGGCACCGATGCCAGCACACTTGCCAAAAATCCTGAAGCGGTTCCGACTTACCAGTTCACCGGAAAAGTCGAGTTTTCTCACCTCACCTTTGGCTATGACTCAGAGCGCCCGGTGCTGAAAGACATCAACTTATTGATCGAACCGTATCAGACGATCGCGCTGGTTGGTCGATCGGGTTCCGGCAAATCTACGTTAGTCAAACTGCTGTTTCGCTATTTTGAACCCAATCAGGGATCGGTGCTAATCGACGGTCAAGATATTCGCCGATTGGATGTGACGGGCTATCGAAAACGACTAGCGATCGTGCATCAAGAAGTCGATGTCTTCAATGGCACTCTTTTGGATAATCTCGTGTATGGCAACCCCAACGCCAGCCCTGATCAGGTGCGCGAAGCCTGTCGCATTGCCCAGGCAGATGAGTTTATTCGTCAAATGCCGATGGGATATTCGACGATCGTCGGTGAGCGAGGAGTCCGATTGTCAGGCGGACAGCGACAGCGACTTGGCATCGCTCGTGCGCTGATTGTTGACCCCGATGTGCTGATCTTTGACGAAGCTACGTCGAGTTTAGATTATGAATCGGAGCGATCGATTCAAGTGGCGATGCGATCGATTCTCGGCACTCGCACGCTGGTGATTATTGCTCACCGTCTCAGCACGATTCGAGAAGCGGACAAAATCGTTGTGTTGGATCAGGGCAGCATTGTCGAGGTCGGGAGTCACGAGGAGTTGGTGCATCAAGGTGGCATCTACCAGCGATTGCACTCGTTGCAAGAAACTGGAGAATTGCTTGCTTAATGAATGATGCGGTTGAGCGATCGTGCGTTATTTCAAAATGGCGCGAAGACGTTCCACCGAAACGTCTCTACGGGGATTGGTAACCTTATGCTCGATCGCATTCATGAATGAATTGAATTTAAACGTCCGTTAGCTTTTGAAGGGAAAAAGTAGCAGACTGGCTGACATTAGAATTTGAATCTTTCTCTAAGTATTTCAGAGCGGCAATGCTCTTCTCACTAGGCAGATGACCCAACGCTTCGGCGAGACGTTGACGCACTAACCAGTCTTCAGATTGAGCAAACCGCAGAATTTGATCGACCGCATCCACGGCTTTGATTTCGCCAAGAGCCGCGATCGCTGCCTGCTGCACGACGACTTCTTCACTGTCAAGCGCTCGAACTAACACATCTCTGGCACGGGGATCTTTGAGATTGCCCAACGCCACAGCCGCGCTAAACCGCACCAGCCAGTCGGTGTCTTCATAAAAGGCTCTGACCAATGGCTCAAACGCTCGGATATCTTCGAGATAGCCAAGAGCACCTGCGGCATCGGCACGAATGCCATAATCTTTCTCAGTTTCTAAAATTCTGACCAGAATGGAATAGCACTCCTCAGTAGGCTTGATTCCTAGCGCAAAGACTGCCATTGAGCGAATTTGGAGGCTCTCGTCGTTCAGCACTTTCTTAATCAACGGCACCGCGTCTTCGGCGGAAACGTTTCGTAGAGAAGCCAGCGCTATCATGCGATCGCGAGAGCTTTCGCTATCCAATTGGCTCGAAATTTGCTCCAGGTTAGAATTCATATTTTTCACAAATCTTTATATTTCTGATTATATTGTAGACAATCACACCGATTCCTATCAAGGGAGTGATTTCCGTCTAACCGTTGGGTGTAAGTACTATGTCACCACACCTTCTGCAAATTCAGCACAAAACCTGGCAGTATGGTTTCACCGGATAGCGCAGTCGGAGCTTCTAATTGTTCTACAGCCTCACCTGAGCGATAAATTTCTACTCGCTTGGTTTTAGAGTCAAGCAGCCAGCCTAGAAGAACGCCATTGTTGAGGTATTCCTGCATTTTTTCTCGAAGTTTCTCGATCGAGTCACTGATAGACCGCAATTCCACTACAAACGCAGGGGCTAACGGCGAGAATTCCTCGTGCTTTTGCTCGTCAGTAAGGTTCTCCCATTGAGCGGTGCTGACCCAGGCAGCATCGGGCGATCGTACCGCTCCATTCGGCAGAGTGAACCCTGTAGACGAGTCAAACACAATGCCTGAGTTGGTGCGATCGTTCCAGTTCCAAAGTTGAGCCGTCAGACCGGAGTTTTGCTTCCCCGTCCAAGAATAAGTGGGGGGCATGATGATTACCTCTCCGGTCGCAGTCATTTCTAGCCGCAAATTTTGGTTGACGTGACAGAGTTCGACAAATTCTGTCAAGGTTAGTCGAGGAATTTTGAGTGCGATCTCGTTCATATTTCACCTCTGTTAGCTGCGCCGCCCCAGCATTTTGTCCCGAAGATGTTTAATCTTGTCTCGATATTTTGCAGCCTCTTCAAACTCCATGTTTTTGGCAGATTCTTTCATCTGCGCTTCGAGTTGAACGATCAGGTTTGGAATATTTTCGAGCGGAATTTCGTCTGCTTTTTCATAGACTTGATCGAGTTCCTGCGCGTTGAGCCGGCGCGAGACTTCTAAGAAAGACAGAATTGAATTGCCCGATCGCTTGATGATCGAATAGGGAATAATCCCGTTTTTCTCGTTGTGTTCTTGCTGAACGGCGCGACGCTCCTTAGTCACTTTAATCGCTCTCGCCATGCTGTCGGTCAGATTATCGCCGTAGAGAATCGCCTGACCATCAACGTGACGCGCCGCCCGTCCGATCGTTTGAATCAGCGATCGTTCTGATCTCAAGAAGCCTTCTTTATCAGCATCCAAAATCGCGACGAGCGACACTTCGGGTAAGTCGAGACCTTCTCGCAGCAGGTTAACGCCGATCAGCACGTCAAACAGACCTTCTCGTAAATCTTGAAGGATTTCGATGCGCTCGATCGAGTTGATCTCCGAGTGCAAATAGCGAACTCTGATGCCCCGTTCTTGAAAATATTCGGTCAAATCTTCTGCCATGCGCTTGGTCAGAGTCGTCACCAAAACCCGCTCATTTTTGGGAATCCGCTCTTGAATTTCGCCGAACAAATCGTCCACCTGTCCCTGAGTCGGGCGGACAAAGATTTCGGGATCGAGAACACCTGTCGGTCGAATCACCTGCTCGGCGATGTGATCTTCAGAAAGCTTAACTTCCCACTCTCCAGGGGTAGCAGACACAAAAATACACTGATTTACCTTCTGCCAAAACTCTTCATTTTTGAGAGGGCGATTGTCTGCCGCACTCGGCAACCGAAAGCCGTGATCAATCAGCACCTTTTTGCGCGATTGGTCGCCGTTATACATCGCTCTGATTTGGGGCAACGTGACGTGAGATTCGTCAATCACCAGCAGCCAATCTTTAGGAAAGTAATCGATTAAGCATTCCGGTGAGTCTCCTGCCGAACGTCCTGCTAAGTGACGAGAATAGTTTTCAACGCCATTGCAGAAACCGACTTCTCGCAGCACTTCTAAGTCATATCTCGTGCGTTGGTCAAGGCGTTGCGCTTCGAGCAATTTTCCGTCTTTTTCGAGTTCCTCTAGGCGTTCTTTGAGTTCAGCGTCGATCGCATCACACGCCGATTCGAGTCGATCTTCTGGTGTGACAAAGTGACGAGCGGGATAAATATTCACCGCTTCCATGCTTTGCAGAGTTGCCCCCGTCACTGGATCGATATAGCGAATTGCATCGATTTCATCGCCAAAGAACTCGACGCGAATAATCCGATCTTCGTAAGCAGGTCCAATCTCCAACACATCGCCTTTGACTCGGAATTTCCCCCGACCCAAATCGAGATCATTGCGGCTATATTGCACCGACACCAAATCTCGCAAGATCTGACGCTGATTGACCTCCTCGCCCATCCGCAGCGGAATCGCCGCATTCAAATATTCACTCGGAATTCCTAATCCGTAGATGCAGCTAATCGAGGCAACGACAATCACATCTTTGCGCTCAAACAGCGATCGGGTCGCCGAGTGCCGCAGCATATCAATTTCGTCGTTGATCGAAGCCGTCTTCTCAATAAACGTATCGCTAACGGGAATGTATGCCTCTGGCTGATAGTAGTCGTAATAACTGATGAAATATTCAACCGCGTTGTCCGGGAAGAATTCGCGCAACTCATTGCAAAGCTGGGCTGCCAGAGTTTTGTTGTGCGCCAATACTAACGTCGGTCTACCCAAATTTTCGATTACACGCGCGATCGTGTGAGTTTTTCCGGTTCCCGTTGCGCCGCGTAGAGTTTGATATTGAGTTCCGGCTTCGATGCTTTTAACGAGAGTGGCGATCGCGCTGGGTTGGTCGCCTGTCGGTTCAAACGGGGCTTGAATGTGAAAGTCTGCCATGTCTAGATAGAAGTCCAGATTTGTTGATTTTGGCTCAAACTCTTGTCTAGTCGCTGAGAGTCAGGCAACCTAATTTTCTCTAGTGTAACGATCTTAGGGAGTTGATCGCTGGGTGGAGTTTTTGGATACGATCGCTGCCAATTCTCAAACTCAACTTCTGTCTAAATGCGCGTCCCGTAACTGGAATCGGCTAGTGATGTTCCTACAGTTGACCAAGCAACACACTGTATTCTGCATGAGAACCAACCCAGAACCAAATCACTGTGCCATCATCTAACTGACCGACTGCTCGGTAGTCTCTGTTGATTCGTACAGAGTAAATTGGCAACTTGGGATGAACTTTCTTAAATCGCAAGCTGGGATAATTGGGATCTTGCTTGAATTGCCGATACGCTTTGCGGGTCTGGTCTTGAACCTGCTCCGGTAAGGCAGCAACCATTTTACGAAATTGAGCAGTGGTTCGAGATTTCACAATGTCTCTGGATCTAAGTCCTGAGTTTTGCCTGCACGATGCTCAGCCATTGCCTCGGCAGCAAGTTTAGCCAACAAATCTGGGGAACGCGCAAAGGACTCGTCCCACTGCTGATCCTCTTCGAGTTCTTCCATGATCAGGGTGGCGATCGCATCTTGCTCTTTGGTCGGCAAAGTTTTTAGTCGGGCGATCGCTCGTTCAAGTAATTCGGTCATGACTACACCACTCAAGTAAGGTCAGCTTTCTTCATTATGCTTTTTGTCTCAGCCATTATGATGCTCTACGATTCTGTACAGCATCTTTCTAGAAACAGCTTTCATAGAAATAGCTCAACTAAATGCTTCTCGCTCACTTGCAACTTCTAACCAACCTCCGATCGCATCTTCAAGCATCTCTAATAAATGCTCATAACTCTCCCCCCAAGTGTGACATCCCGGAAGAGCAGAGACAGAGGCGCACCATACATCATCTTCTTGCCAAATAAGTACCTTGATTTTCATCAGGGTATCGCTTACGAGAAATTCAGTTACGTCGATCGCTCTCATTCAATATTTTTACTTTGAGCAGGAGAACAGCACGGGCATTTCAAAATCTACGTCCTCAAACCTGTCTAGTTGACTTTCGACCTGAGGCTATAGACGAGAGTTAGTACAGATGTACTATAAAGCGAACCACGCAGAAGAGACCCAATAGTAGGGCGAACGCATACATTTCTCAACACGCTATATCTAGCGAATCTAGACTTCGGTAACACTAAAGTGAAGGCAGACATTCTCAACAAGCACTTGTTGATGAGAATATTCGTAATAAATTGCCTCATATCTCGCCTTATTGAGATATTAAGAAACGTATGCGTTCGCCCTACGTCCACAAGCCCCGAACTAAAAACAATTCAGAGTTTCACCTTATAATGGTTGTTCCCTAAGTTTCTCTGAGCTAACCACAAGACGAGCTTAGGCATCTAAGATCACAGCAGAGGGCTTCAGATAGGGTTATGCAATTCATCGATCAGGCAGAAATTCAGGTTCAGGCGGGTGACGGAGGCGATGGCATCATCGGCTTTAGACGCGAGAAATATGTCCCCGCAGGTGGACCATCAGGCGGAAACGGCGGCAGAGGCGGGTCTGTAATCCTCCAAGTGAGTGAAGACCTGCAAACCTTGCTAGACTTCCGCTACAACCGTCTTTATAAAGCAGAAAACGGACAGAAAGGCGGAAACAATAAACGGACGGGCGCATCAGCCGACGATTTGATTATTGAAGTTCCCTGTGGCACCGTCATCTACGACACTCAGACCGACGAACCGATCGGCGATCTCACCGAAAACGGTCAAACATTTTGCGTTGCCAAAGGCGGTCGGGGCGGTGCCGGAAACCACTGCTTCCTCAGCAATCATAATCGCGCTCCCGAACGAGCCTTGCCCGGTCAAGAAGGCGAAGGTCGGTTTCTGCGATTAGAACTCAAATTGCTGGCAGAAGTGGGAATAATCGGCTTACCCAACGCCGGAAAATCGACGCTGATTTCGGCACTGTCAGCGGCTCGTCCCAAAATTGCCGACTATCCGTTTACGACGCTGATCCCCAACTTGGGCGTGGTTCGCAAACCCACCGGAGACGGCACCGTGTTTGCTGACATTCCTGGATTGATTGAAGGGGCACACACTGGCTTAGGGTTAGGACACGACTTTTTGCGGCACATCGAACGGACTCGCTTGCTGCTGCACCTAGTCGATGCCACCGCCGAAGACCCGATCGCGGACTATCACACCATCACTCAAGAACTGCACGCCTATGGGCGCGGCTTGCCCGATCGTCCTCAAATCATCGCCCTCAACAAAACCGATGCTGTGGATGTCGATCGAGACTTGGGTGCGATCGTGGCTCAACTCCAGACCCTCACAAGTTCCCCAGTCTTTATAATCTCTGCCGTCACCCGCGCAGGGTTAGAGCCATTGCTCAATCAAATTTGGCAACAGCTAGACGCGATGAAGGCAGCCGAGGAGGTTGAGCAAGCTATCTTGGTTTGAGCGCTAGTTCGGTTGAGCCACTCTCGTTCCCAACGGTGAACTGCCTTGTGGAGTCGTTCCAGAAGGCACAGGGGGTTGGGTTGGCTGACTCGGATTGGTAGCCCCTTGAGGCGGAACAGGTTGACTGAAATATTGATAGGTGAGACGAGACACCTTGCGAATCAACTCTTCAGCGCGCTCATCATCACGCGGGCGCTTGACCAGTGCCCCAATCAGATAACGCTTACCGCTAGGCATATCAACCACGCCGACATCTCCGATTAGAGTGCCAATGCTGCCCGTTTTGTGGGCGATCGTCGCTCCTTCACCCAAGCCAGTTGGCAGCAGCGATGAATTGGCGGTGCGACGCATGATGTCTAACAGACGATCGCGCGATCGTAGAGACATAAGTTTGCCATTCGTGACTAGCCCTAATGCCGTGACCAGATCTTGCGAACTGCTAGTATTAGTGCCTGCGATATCCGGTAATGGGTTGCGAATAGCGGTGCTGGTCAAGCCCCACGACTGAAAGCGCTGAGTCAAGACATCTTTGCCGCCTAAGCGATCGATCAGCATATTGGTTGCAGTGTTATCGCTGACGGTGATCATTTTAGTCGCCGTTTCTAATGCGGTGAATTGGGTTCCGGGGGGCTGATATTGCATCTCACCAGACTCGGTGGCGATTAGATCAGGGCGCATTGTCAGCAGTTCATCAAGATGAATCTTGCCCGCATCCACATCTTGAAAAAACGCCACTAAGACTGGAAGTTTAATCGTGCTAGCACAGGGCAAGGCAACCGAGGCATTGATGTTGAGAAACGCATTTGTATCTAAATCGACGAGCATCACACTAGAGTTCAGTTGGGGCTGTTGAGCCACTAAAGTTTGAATGTCGTTCTTCAAAGGCAAAATTTCTTGCCCTAGAGTCAGTGCCGATGCCTGTTCTAAAGGAGTTGCCGGAACGGTTGCAGTTTGTTCAGTCTTGTCTGACTGAGAAGCTCCGGCTGCAAAGTAACGAGCGGGGTCCCAAGCCGACAGAATGGTTCCGGCGAGAACTCCCAAGCCGACTCCCAAAATCAGTAGGCGAGTGCCGTAGACTAGAGCAGTGCCCGATCGAGTACGAGGACGGGGCGGAGTGCTGACCGTGCCAGCAGACAGCATAGAAACCTTGCGAGGCTTGCGGCGGCGTCGATTTGTATTTGCCGCTGTGGGGTTAGGGACGGGCTTAAGACGGCGGCTTTCAGCAGGAGAACTTGCCCCGTTGCGGCGGCGATCGCGCAGGTCTTTCAGGCGCTCTCCGCTACCTAGTTTTTCGTCGAACTTTAAGGGTGGGCGTGGAGCGCGGGAGCCAGCTTTCTGCCCGTTGGGAGCCGGAGAAACAGGTGGCTTTCGACCTCGTGAAGGCATTTCTGGTTTGCGCGATCGACCGTCTGCGGGACGTTGACGAGACGCTTTGACAGAGCGAGGAACTGGCACAAAACGCATAGACGCATCTTGCTGATGAGTTGAAGAACTGTCCTCAGACGGCAGAGTTGGGTCGTTGCCAGATTCCCACATTGAGATAGCTCCCTGTTGATGAACGTGATTGAATGGACGAGTTTTGAACGGTTATTACAGGTGCCCTTTACCGCTGTAGGACAACCAATCTGGAAGAAGACTTTGCCGCTGGATGTAGGGATTTTACATTGAGTTAGGCAAATTGTTTAGTAGGAGTCAGAAGATTACCCCACTACTCGTCTCTTTGGTTAAGTGCCCACTCGCCCTGACGTAAGATGCCTCTCAATAAAGCGACTTCGGGGGCTGATGGGTAAGCGCGATTGAGGAGCCGTCTAAATTTCTCCATGCGGCTGTTGGCGGTGTGAGGGTGAAGATAGCCGATTTTGAGCAAGAGTCGTTCAAGATGTTGACAATAGGCTTCAATTTCGTCTAAAGGTGCAGGGTTCAAGGTTTGGGTATCGGGTGCAAAAGATCGGACTTCTGACCTCTCGCTGTCAAGTGCTTGAGACAGTTCATAACAGCAGATTGCGACTGCCTGCGCCAAATTTAACGATGGATAAATCGGGCTAGACGGAATATAGACGAACCGTTGAGCAAACTTGAGTTCCTCGTTGCTGAGTCCCCGTTCTTCGGCTCCGAAGATCAGGGCAGTTTGTCCGTCTGTTTGAAAATCTTCTAATAGCCAAGGCAAGGCATCTCTGGGATGTTCAAGAGGCATATCCAGCGATCGAGTTCTGACCGTAGTGGCGATCGCTCGGTGACATCCTCTCAGCGCATCTGGCAGCGTCTTCGCAACTTGCGCGGCTGCTAACACGTCATTGGCATGGACTGCCATTTGTCGCGCCTCTGCTGATCGGGGATCGCATTGAGGATTCACCAAAATCAGATGATATAGCCCCATGTTTTTCATAATGCGGGCGATCGAGCCAACATTCAGCGCCCCGGCTGGCTCTACTAAAATAATGCGGACTCGATCGAGGGCAGATTCAGTCATGGCAGAGAAGTTCGAGGAATTCTGACAGGCGCTTTAATTTTGCGTTCTAATTTAGAAAGCTCAACACGTTTCAACATTCTCTCAACTATGGGACGCGATCGCGCTAAGTCTGATTTACCGACAAAAGTGTGCCCGGTTTGCGGGTTGCCGTTCACCTGGCGCAAAAAATGGGAGAAAAACTGGGACGAGGTGAAATATTGCTCAGAACGGTGCCGCCGTCGCCGCTCTAATGCAAAAGAATAGGGACACATCAAAACCATGCCCCTTTCTAGACCTGGTGGATTTTAAGGCAAGCTCGATACCGACTGTGAGCCTTTTTGCTCGGCATACATCGCCCTAAGCACCATTGCAGGATCAACTAACTGACGAGCATATTTCAAACCCCAGTGTAAATGAGGTCCAGTCGTGCGTCCGGTCATGCCAACACGACCAATTCGAGCACCCGCAGGAACCATCTGTCCTTGCCAAATTTGAATGCCACCCGTGCGATCGCTTAGATATTTGCCATTGCCATCGGTTTCGACACGACCATTCATGTGGCAATAGACGTGCTCCCAGTCACCGGATTGGATCACGATCGAGGTGCCGCAAGCGGTGTTGTCAGAGACTTCAACTACTTTGCCTGTCCACCAACTGCGAATATAGCTGCCTTCGGGGGCTGCCATATCTAACCCTCGGTGAAACTCTTGATTGACGGCTCCATCGGGCGATTGTCGATAGCCAAACGGAGACGTATAGCCCTGAAAATTTTCGACGGGGAAGGATGCACCTTGCCACGCGCGCGCGACGGCTGCTTGAGTTGATCCAGGTTCTAAAGCAGTTGCGTTGCCTTGACTCCATCCGAGTAAGAGAGCGGTCACAAAGCCCAATCCTACGAGTAGAACCAGGTATTTTTTGAAGGCGGATCTGAGTCGGATCATGAATGATTTCAGGGCTTGCTGCATTCCTTCGCTCCTTGAGAGGGTTGTTAGGGGAGATTAAGCGATCGGGCATCCCAATCCAGGGTTTGGCTTGGCTGCTGTGACCAAGGCTCATTTAAGCACAAAAATCTTGGTGCGTCCTGGAATTTTACCCTCACCTCTTTCTCAAGGTAGTTGGCAAATCACGGAGACTTTACTGAATCTTTAAGGTCTGGCTATGGAAATATGCGGAGACCAGTCTTCTAGAAGGCTAATTTAGCGAGACCTAGATAAGAAATTCCGATCGGAGTTATGTCAAAACGGCAGGGCAACACCTCTAAACCAAGGGCGATCGCCTCTCGCAATAACTGACCATAGACCGGATCGGCACCGTCTCCGGGCGCAAATTGGTCACAGTCACCACGATTGATAAAATACAGCATCACCGCTCTTGACTGGGGCAACAGAGACATCAGTTCTCGCAGATGTTTTTGTCCGCGTGTGGTTACGGTGTCGGGAAATACGGCGATCGTCTGATTCGTCCAAGTAGTGCTTTTGACCTCGACGTAAATGGAACGATCGCGATCGTCCATTAACAGAAAGTCGATGCGGCTTTTCTCCTGTCCGTAAGCAACTTCACCTCGAATATCGTGATAACTGCCCAATTCTGGAAACAGATTTTTCTCAAGAGCCAGCTTGACAACTCGGTTGGGCAATGCCGTGTTCACCCCCACCCAAACCGGATAACCATTGTCATTCACCTCAATCATTTCCCAGGTGTAAGGAAGTTTGCGCGTCGGGCTATCGCTGCGAGACACCCGCACAGGCTGACCAGGAAGATAAAGTCCCGTCATCGGTCCGGTGTTGGGGCAGTGAGCCGTGATCACCTCTCCTGATGCCAGCTCAATATCGGCAAAAAATCGTTTGTAGCGCTTGAGCAAAATGCCCGAATAGAGCGGAGGATATTGATAAATCAGGGACATAGATGAATTTCTCAGACATCCTCTGGCGGAATTTCTTGTACAAAGTCTATCAACTGATGCGCCATTTGCAACTTGCTGCCCAGCGGACTATGGACTTGACGACCCGATCGATCCAAAAACACTGCCTGATTCGTGTCTACCCCAAACCCGCTGTCGGGTTGGTCGATCGGATTTGCCACGATCGCGTCCAATCCTTTGCGCTGCAATTTCTCTAAGGCGGGCGTGATGATGTCTCCCGATTGAGCCGCAAACCCGATTAGTCGCTGATGAGGATGTTTGAGCGTTGACAACTCTGCCACGATATCGGGCACTTGAGAAAGCGACAGGCGATCAGGCAATTCTCGTTTAGAGAGTTTTTCGGCACTGTAAGCAGCAGGTTTAACATCCGCAACCGCCGCCGCCATCACAATCCAATCTGCATCCGGGAGACATTCACGCATGGCTTGCTGCATCTCAAACGCGCTCGTTGTTGAGATCAGACGAATGTTGCGAAGCGGAGCCAGTAGATGCGCCTCGATCGGAGCATGAACCAACGTCACGATCGCCCCGCGATGCAAAGCCGCCTGCGCCAATGCCACCCCCATTTTGCCTGTTGAAGGATTGCCGATAAAGCGCACCGGATCGAGAAATTCTCGTGTGCCTCCAGCGCTGATTAAGACTCGCTTTCCAGTCAAATCCTGCTTGCCCTGAGTGTGCAGCAGCGAATAGATTTGGGGCAACAGTTCTTCGGGTTCTGCCATCCGCCCGGTGCCGACGCGATCGCACGCCAAAACGCCCTCCCCCGGATTGGCAACGTGATAGCGAAAATCGGTCTGAATCTGTCGCCAATTGCGCTGCACACTCTGCTGCTGCCACATATCGGTGTTCATCGCGGGGGCAAGCAGCACGGGGCACGTCGAAGCCAAAACGGTGTTAGTCAGCAGATTATCTGCCATACCGTAGGTTAACTTTGCCAACGTGTTAGCAGTGAGGGGCGCAATCACAAAGACTTCTGCCCATTCACCCAGCGCAATGTGAAGCGGACGATCGTGCGTCGGTTGCCAAAAAGAATCGTCTGTGTGAGCAGAATGGCGACTGAGCGTGGCAAACGTCAACGGAGTCACAAACGCTTTGGCAGAGTTAGTCAAAATCACCTGCACCTCTGCCCCATCTTTTGCCAGCGTCGAGACAACCGCACAGACTTTGTAGGCAGCGATGCCGCCGCCTACCCCGATCAAAACGCGTCTACCCTGCACAATCTAAGCTTCGTCAAACGACTCTAGATCTAATAGATAGAGATAGGGTTCGACCAATATAGGGCGCTGGAATGCGATCGCGCGCAGCAAATGCCAGTCGTTTAACCCGTCAAACACGTTGTCATAGTTGTCTTGCTCTAGTCGCGTAGCCAGTTCTGCTACGTCAACTTCGGTCAATTTAGAAACCGCTACCTGTTCGATATGTGAAGTGGTCATACTCCGCGCCTCCCTAGCTGTTCTCGCATATTAGCCAACTTCAACTACACTAACCCATCTTTTCGCACGAAATTTTACCTAGACCTTGGGGAGGATGCAAAACTGTAGCGTTTCAGGTTGTTTGATGAATAATTCCTAACCGATGGTTTTTTGAATAAATTGCTGCATTGCACTCAGGACTAGCGGTGAAATTTCGTGTCCCATATCAAATTCTTTATAGGTAATGGTGGCATTTAGAGTTGAGAGACGATCGTGAGCACTTCGAGCCGCCGAGAGAGGAACCACAGAGTCTTGTCGCCCATGCACCATCAAAATAGGAGGATAAACAGACTCTTGAGGCGAGACGGCTCCGTGCAGATAGCCACTCAGCACCATCAATCCCGCCAAAGGCAAATGCAGCCCGACATCAAGCGTCATTGCGCCTCCTTGAGAAAACCCACCCAATATCGTTTTGGATAACGGAACTCCGGTGCTGGCTTCGAGGGAGATCAGCCAGTCGGTTAGCAGTTGTCGGCTGGTGACTAAATCGGATTGCATACTGATGTCGCCGCCAAAGGTCAAATTTTCTGACAAGTCGTACCACATCTTGCCGCCAATGCCTTGGGGGTGAGGAAAGGGAGCATCGGGCACCACAAACTGATCGTTAGGCAGTTCTAGCATTGAGCATAGAAACGCTACGTCTTGAGCGTTTGCACCCCAACCGTGCAGGATAACAATTAAGCCAGTCGGGGGTTTACCAGATTTTGGAGGAATCGCGATCGCGTTTAGAGACACAGGTTTTATCGAGTCATCAACGTTACCAATCTACGACAATCAGGGTGTTGCTTCTTCACTCTTTGGGTGTCAAAAAATTAGTAGGCAGCAATGGGAATGGAGACTCCTCCCCGTCGTTCTGCGATTTCGCGATCGAGTTCTTCGCGGCTAAGGAGCGGTTCTCCTGATGCCACGATTTGAGCGCGAAGTTCGCGGAGCTTTTTACCTAGTGAGCTGGGTTCAGCTTTGGCAGGTTCTTGCTGGTTGGGCAGTGAGTCAATGAACGCTAGAACTTGCTGCTGTTGTTCTGAGTCCAGCTTTTGCAATTTTTCGACGACTAATTCTTCGATACTCATCGCATCTGTCAGAATAGGATTGCTTTTATTCTACGATTTAGGACTGTTATTTTCTCAGAATTTAACTTGTTAGTAGAAACTAGATTTGATGAAAGGTAATCTTCAGGTCGTCGCGTTGCAGTTCCCAAAGGGTAATCGCCCATTCTTCCAGCGCTTCCCTTATTCTGAAAGATGCGATTTAACGACTGAGGACTTTAGATTCATGGCACGTCTAGCACTGCTGAGTGTATCTGACAAAACAGGACTGATTGATCTAGCACAAAGCCTAGTCGAAAAATTCGGGTTCGACATTATCAGTAGTGGTGGCACCGCGACCGCATTAAAAGAAGCGGGTTTGCCCGTCACAAAAGTTTCTGACTACACGGGAGCGCCTGAGATCTTGGGCGGACGAGTGAAAACGCTGCATCCACGAATTCATGGCGGCATCTTGGCGCGGCGTGATTTGCCTGACCATTTGGCAGACTTAGAGGCGCAGAATATTCGCCCGATCGACCTTGTGGTGGTCAATCTTTATCCGTTTGAGCAAACGATCGCGAAACTTAATGTGACGTTAGCAGATGCGATCGAGAATATCGATATCGGCGGTCCGGCTATGCTGCGGGCATCGGCTAAGAATTTCGCTCATCTCACGGTGTTGTGCAATTCGAGTCAATATGATGCTTATCTCCAAGAGTTGAGACAAAACGCTGGAAACGCGTCTCTCTCGTTTCGTCAAAGCTGTGCGTTGCAGGCATTTCAGCACACGGCGAGCTACGATCGTGCCATTTCAGCCTATCTAGAAAAACAAGCTTCAGAACGCGACGGACTTCCAACCAACTTCACCTTGACGGGACATCAACTGCAAGCGTTGCGCTATGGCGAAAATCCGCATCAACCTGCTGCCTGGTATCAAACGGGAGCTACGCCCACAGGCTGGGCATCTGCGACAAAGCTTCAGGGAAAAGAACTGAGCTACAACAATTTAGTTGATCTAGAAGCTGCCCGACAAATCATTGCTGAATTTGCCGCTTTGGACAATGATCCAGCCGCGACGATCATTAAACATACAAACCCCTGTGGATCAGCGATGGGATCATCGTTATTAGAGGCATACGAGAAAGCATTTAATGCAGACTCGACCTCGGCATTTGGCGGAATTGTGGCATTCAATCGCTCGATCGACACCGCAACTGCAACAGCTTTAACCAAAACCTTTTTAGAGTGCATCGTTGCTCCAGGAATCGAGGCTGAAGCTCAAGAAATTCTGCAAGCTAAATCGAAGCTGCGAGTGTTGCTGCTGCCAGATTTGCTAAGTGGTGCAAAAGAAACGGTAAGGTCGATCGCCGGAGGATTTCTCGCTCAAACCTCAGACGATATCGTAGCTGACCCAACTCAGTGGCAAATACCCACCGAGAAAAAACCGACTTCAGCCCAGCTTGCAGAACTGCTGTTTGCTTGGAAGATTTGTAAGCACGTCAAATCTAACGCGATCGTTGTCACCCAAAGTCGCACGACGATCGGAGTCGGGGCAGGGCAAATGAATCGAGTCGGATCGGTTAAACTCGCCTTAGAGCAAGCAGGTGAAAAATCTAACGGATCGGTTCTTGCCAGTGATGGATTTTTCCCGTTTGATGACTCTGTGCGATCGGCGGCAGCAGCAGGAATTGCGGCAATTATTCAACCGGGTGGAAGTCTGCGAGATCAAGAGTCGATCGACGCAGCCAATGAGTTAGGCATCGTCATGGTGTTCACGGGCATACGGCACTTTTTACATTAAACCAATTATGCTAAGTCTTACAACCTTCCTCGCACACGGAGAACTCTCGATGCCCTTGGATAAGATTCCAGAATCGGTTAAGGTCTATAGCCAGTTTGCGCATCCTGCTTTAATGTGGGTGCTGTTTGGATTGACGATTTACGCCCTGTATTTGGGTGTACAAATCCGTCGAACTCGCGCCGCGGAAGGCGATCTCAAGAAAGAACTGATTAAAGGAAAGTTCAATCTTAAGCATTATCAAATTGGGTCAGTGGTGTTGGCGCTGATGGTGGTGGGTTCGATCGCTGGCATGGTGGTCACCTACATCAACAATGGCAAGCTGTTTGTTGGGTCTCACCTACTAGCAGGGCTGGGAATGACGGCGTTGATCGCGCTGTCGGCTGCTCTGTCGCCGTTTATGCAGAAAGGACAGGATTGGGCACGCTACACGCACATTTCTTTGAATGTGGTGATTATGAGTTTGTTTGGTTGGCAAGCGCTGACGGGTGTGCAAATCGTGCAGCGAATTATTAGCAAAATGTAGGACTCGATCGAGGGTTTGATTTTGAAACGGTAAACCCCCAAATTTTGACTTGGGGGTTGTTTTTTGGGATTGGGTAATAGGGTGCGATCGTCGGGAAGAGAGACGTTCTACCAGAACGTCTCTACGGGGATTTTTTGTTGAATGACAACTTTTTATCGGTCAAATCAACCAGGATTGTGTCGCCATCGACGAAGGTGTTTTCTAACAGTTTGGTAGCGATCGGGTTCTGCAATTCTCGCTGAATGGCACGCTTTAACGGACGAGCACCATAAACTGGGTCATAGCCCAAATCAGCAATGTAGGTTCGAGCCGCTTCGGTGAGTTCGATGATGATTTTTTTGTCGGCTAACATGGCTTGAATGCGTCTCAGTTGCAACACGACGATTTCGCCCAACTCAGCCCGACTGAGCGGATGGAAGAGAATCGTGTCATCGATCCGATTCAGAAACTCAGGACGAAAATGCTTTTGGAGGGCAGTCATCACCCGACGCTGCATCTCGTCGTATTTAGAATCATCCCCAGCGACATCGAGAATGTGTTCACTGCCGATGTTGCTTGTCATCACAATCACGGTGTTGCTGAAGTCGATCGTTCTGCCTTGTGAATCCGTAATTCGCCCGTCGTCTAACACTTGTAGCAAAATGTTAAACACGTCGGGGTGGGCTTTCTCGACTTCATCCATCAGCACGACTGAGTAGGGTTTGCGACGCACCGCTTCTGCCAGTTGCCCGCCTTCTTCATAGCCGATATATCCGGGAGGCGCACCGATTACGCGCATCACAGAGCTTTTGTCCATATATTCAGACATATCCATCCGCACCATTGCGTCGTCAGCATCAAAAAGAAACTGCGCGAGTGCTTTGGCAAGCTCGGTTTTGCCAACTCCGGTGGGACCCATAAAGAGGAATGATCCGATCGGGCGACCGGGATCTTTCATGCCCGATCGAGCGCGTCGAATGGCGGCTGACACGGCTTCAACGGCATCGTGTTGACCGATGACTCGATGGTGCAAATGGTGTTCTAGAGTCAGAAGTTTTTGTCGCTCTGACTCCAGCAACCGATTCACCGGAATGCCTGTCCACTTGGCAACGATTTCAGCAATATCAGCCTCAGACACTTGTTCTCTAAGCAGTGTTGAGCCGTTATTCTGCATTTCTAGTAGTTGAGCTTCTTGTGCCTCTAGACTGTGCTGAACGGTGCTGAGGCGATCGTATTTTAGCTTGGCAGCCGTGTTGAGGTCGTATGCCCGTTCCGCTTGCTCAATTTGCACTTTAAGCTGTTCTTCTTCTTCTTTGAGGTGGTTAATTCCCTCTAAAATTTGCTTTTCATTTTGCCATTGAGAACTCAGCCCTTGATGCTTTTCGCCCAATTCGTCAATTTCTTGCTGAATGCGCTCTAAGCGGTCTTTTGAGGGACGAAACGCGGTTCCTGTCGATGTCGTTTTACCTTCGCCTTCAAGAGAAAGTTTCTCCATTTCTAGCTGCATCAGACGACGATCGATAGTTTCTAACTCAACAGGTTTTGAGGTGATCTCCATTTTGAGTTTGGCGGCGGCTTCGTCTACTAAATCGATCGCTTTGTCGGGCAAGAAGCGATCGGCGATATAGCGACTTGAAAGCGTGGCAGCAGCGACTAAAGCGGAATCGGTAATTTTCACCTGATGGTGAACTTCATAGCGATTCTTGAGTCCCCGTAGAATCGAGATCGTGTCTTCAACAGACGGCTGCTCGACTAACACTTGCTGAAATCGCCGTTCTAAGGCGGCATCTTTCTCGATGTATTTGCGATATTCATCGAGCGTGGTCGCACCAATGCAGCGCAGTTCGCCTCGCGCCAGCATCGGTTTTAACAGGTTTCCCGCATCCATGTTGCCTTGTGATGCCCCCGCTCCAACCACCGTGTGAAGCTCGTCGATAAAGAGAACGACTTGCCCATCGGAATTGATCACTTCTTTGAGAACAGCGCGGAGACGGTCTTCAAATTCGCCGCGATATTTAGCCCCCGCGATCAGAGACCCCATATCGAGCGAGATCAGGACGCGATTTTTCAACGATTCGGGCACGTCGTTGTTGACGATGCGCTGGGCGAGTCCTTCAGCGATCGCGGTTTTCCCGACTCCCGGTTCGCCAATCAGCACGGGGTTATTTTTCGTCCGGCGAGACAGCACTTGAATCACGCGCCGAATCTCTTCATCTCGTCCAATCACGGGATCGATCTTTCCAGCTTTTGCCTTTTCGGTGAGGTCTTGTCCAAATTTTTCTAGCGCCGAGTAGCGAGATTCAGGGCTTTGATCGGTGACTTTTTGACTGCCGCGCACCTCTTTAATCGCGGTTTCCAAAGTCGCGGTGTCGAGATTAAAGGCTCGAAGTAGTTTCATCCCCAATCGAGGATCGTTAGCAAACCCGATTAAGAAATGCTCGATCGAGATAAAGTCATCTTGCCAATTGTTGCGCGCTAACTCAGAGCGATCGAGCAGCGTATCTAAATAGCGACCCAAATAAAGCTGCTCAGTGTTGCCGACCTTGGGCTGTCGTTTAGCGTAGTCATCGACCTGCTGCCCCAACTGCTGCACATCGACCCCTGCCTTCGTCAAGATCTTATTTGCCAACCCGTCTTTCTGCTCTAAGACGCTGGTAATCAGATGCTCAACTTCTAAATTTTGGTGTTTATAGCGACGGACAACATCCTGTGCTTGGACGATCGCCTCCCATGCTTTATCGGTAAATTTGCTTGGGTCAGTGGGTTGCATGTTCTCCAGTCGGTCTTTCTAAATCGGCTTCTCTGAATCCCATTGTAGCCTTTAGTGATGGGCTGTTCGCTGTTATTGATGAGCTTTCTAGAACTCAAACCCAAACCGGACTAGCCACTCCCAAATCGTCGGACTTGCGCGATTGTTAGGGTTAGAAACAATTAGAAATCCGGGGCTAATGTTGAGGTGATCGCTCAACGCTAAACCGAAATAGCCTTCTAGATTTGTTTGGGTGGCGTTGCCGATTTTATGCTCGATAAACGGCTGACCCAGGGCAATTCCTGCTCTAGATCCTGGGATCAGAAAACTTCGCACAGCAAACCCCAGCGCCCAACTTTTGGGACTGAGGTCTAAATCTCGCCCTAGAGCTGTGTTGAAGCCGTTATAAGAGCCAAATCCTAATCGTCCAAATACGCCAAACGGACGATCGAGCGCCCATTCTGCATTAATGCCCGCCGCGTTGATGGTGCTGCCATTAATTTCTGCGTGAGTATATTGCAGCCGCACGGTAATCGGCTGTTTAGGAAGCGTATATTCAACTTCTAGAGTGCCCTGATAGCGATCGCCAAACAAGCCCCCGCCGTTGTTCGTCTTAGCAGGATTTGCGGCATCGGTGGCGGCATAGAGTCCGCGCAAAATCAGGTTGTCGCGAACAGTCCAGGAGACAGCAGCCCCCGCACCGCCCGGACGATCGATTTCGTTTTGCACAATTAAAGGATTATTCGCAAAAAAGCTAGAGTTGAAGTTATCGCCTGACTGATTCGCGAAATTGTTGCGATCGACAAAATCACTGGGCGGAAGCTTAGACCCGATCGCGACTTCAAGATTTGAGGACGGCTGAAACACGTAATAGAGCTTTCTCAAGCGCACTTGGGGATCGACTTCCACATAGTCTAAACCGCCGCCATCTGCCAAAACTCCTGTGGTTCCCAGCAGGTTTTGTCCGCGATTTTGAGCCGTCGAAACCGCATCTCTGCCGTTGTTACCTGCTTCTAACTGACTGACCAGACGATCGCGACCGTTAAAGCTGGTGATTAGATTCAATCGAGTTCGAGATGCCAGACTCAGCGAATCTTGAGAGCCATTGGTGACGGCAAAAATGGTTTGTCCGTTGAGTTTGGTGGTGGTTGAAAATTGGCGATCGGTCAACTGAATATTGCGGCCTGTGATGGTGTCGAGTCGGGTTCGTAAATCCTTCAGTGCATTCCCATTCGCAACGTTGAGTCGTCGAATGGTCAAGATGTCTTGTCGAGCGGTGCCGCCAACATCTCCCGCGAGAAGCTGTTCTTCAACTTTACCGAGCACTGCACTTAAAGCCGCACTAAACTCAAACCGAGTCAAAGGACGGTTGCCGCGAAACGTGCCGTCTGGATAGCCAACAATTACGCCATAGCGCTCGACGAGCGCTTGCAGCGCTTGAAATGCCCAGTCACTCGGCTTAATATCGGATAGCTGCGAGACTGACGTGACTTGCGCCATCGGATCATCGTCAGGACGGTCGGGTGTGGCGATGATGTCGGGGGTCGCGATCGCAGAAGGTTCGGCAACCATCTCAAGGCTTTGTGAGGCATCCCCAACAGAAATCTGCGAAATTTCCTGTTTGACGCTTGCTTCATTTGCCCACACTGCTAGAGGCTGGGCGAAAACGCCGAGGCTGCCCAAACCGATCGCCAACCATTCAATCTGCTTCACTGTCTCACTCCTCACCGAGATGTTGTCTGCCTGACTAGACATCACAACAAGCCCACAATCACTCCATCAGGAGTATAAGCGCTCGGTGAGGTTAGGAGCGAGAAGTTCTTTAAGTCCCCTAAATTCCTCCCTTTTGGAAGATTTAGGAGACTTTTCTTACGCAGCAGACTCTAGCGGTTTTTGCTGAATCAACTCGACTTTATAGCCATCGGGATCTTCGACAAATGCAATCACCGTCGAGCCGTGCTTCATCGGTCCAGGTTGGCGCGTGACTTTGCCGCCCCGATCGCTAATCTCTTGGCACGTCGCGTAAATATCATCGACTCCGATCGCGATATGCCCATAAGCGTCACCCAAACTGTAGTGATCTTTGCCCCAGTTATACGTCAGTTCAATTACAGTATTGTCTGATTCGTCGCCATAGCCGATGAATGCCAGTGTAAACTCACCGCCCGGATAATCTTTTTTCCGCAGCAGCTTCATGCCCAAAAACTCACAGTAAAACTTCAGCGATTCGTCTAAATTACCGACTCGCAGCATGGTGTGTAGTAGTCGCATGATCCGTTCTCCCGTTTTTTAAGACTCTTGCTCATTCTGACAAAACTCACAGGATCTCAATAATCTTGAGACACCGTGAATATCATCGCGGAGTGCCCGCTAAGGGCTTATTCTAAGCGATGGGCAACTGCTGCCATTCATCCTTCCTCCCTTCTATTTGAGGCTTATAGAGCAATGATTGACACTTCGGACACCGCCATTGAGTTTATAAATGCTCGCGAAATTCTAGATTCACGAGGTCGCCCAACGATCGAGGCAGAAGTCTATCTTGCCAACGGTGCGATGGGAATTGCTCAAGTGCCAAGCGGAGCATCTACTGGAAGCTTTGAGGCGCATGAATTGCGCGATGACGATCAAAGTCGCTACGGGGGCAAGGGCGTTTTGACGGCGGTTAAAAACGTCAAAGAGATCCTGGCACCCAAACTAATTGGTCTACACGCGGTCAATCAAGAAGAAGTCGATTGCATGATGATCGAGATCGATGGCTCTCCCAACAAGTCCAATTTAGGCGCAAACGCAATCCTTGCCGTGTCGCTAGCCACCGCAAAAGCAGGTGCCGAATCGGTCGGATTGCCGCTCTATCGCTATCTCGGCGGACCGTTGGCAAATCTCCTCCCCGTGCCGTTGATGAACGTAATCAACGGAGGTGCACACGCCGATAACAACGTCGATTTTCAAGAATTTATGATTGTCCCAGTAGGGGCGACGAGCTTTAAGGAGGCGCTGCGCTGGGGGGCAGAAGTGTTTGCTTCGTTAAGCAAAGTGCTGCACGACAAAGGCTTGCTGACTGGCGTGGGTGACGAAGGCGGCTTTGCACCCAATCTCGAATCCAATCAAGCGGCACTGGATTTGTTGATGATGGCGATCGAGAAAGCAGGCTATAAACCTGGCACTGAGGTTGCCCTCGCGCTCGACATTGCCGCCAGCGAATTCTACAAAGACGGGCAATATACCTACGATGGGTCGGCTCACGCTCCGAGTGAGTTTATCGACTATATGGCAAGTCTGGTGAGTCAATATCCGATCGTGTCGATCGAAGACGGCTTGCACGAAGATGACTGGCAAAGCTGGCAGGCGTTGACGCAAAAAATCGGCGATCGCTGCCAGCTAGTTGGCGATGATTTATTTGTGACGAATATCACCCGTTTGCAAAAAGGAATTGACCAAAAAGCCGCCAACGCGATTCTGATCAAACTCAACCAGATTGGATCGTTGACCGAAACTCTGCAAGCGATCGATTTAGCGACGCGCAATAGTTTCCGATCGATCATCAGTCACCGATCGGGTGAGACCGAAGACACCACGATCGCAGATTTAGCCGTCGCGACTCGTGCGGGGCAGATCAAAACGGGTTCTCTCTGCCGCAGTGAGCGGGTTGCTAAATATAACCAACTGCTGCGAATCGAGGATGAGTTGGGCAATCAAGCCATTTATGCAGGTAAGGCTGGCTTGGGTCTGAAATAGTAGATTCACGAAAAAAGTGGGGACAGCGTTTGCCATCCCCACTCAGCCTATAAGATTTGAATCCTGAATCTATAGTTGAGGAACGTAGCGTTCTTTCTCAGGAACTACGGTGTATTCAGCCATAATCTGACGGAACTCATCACCGTCGATCGTTTCTTTCTCAATCAACAGATCGACTAAGCGATCGATGACTTCACGATTCTCGCGCATGATGCGACAGGCTTCTTGATAGCAGTGGGCGACAATCTCACGCACTTGACCATCAATTCGAGCCGCAATCACCTCAGAATATTCCGATCGGTTTGTCCAGCCGCCGCCTAAAAAGACTTCGCCCTGCTGACTTTCGAGCGACAGTGGACCCAAATCAGACATCCCATAGCGAGTCACCATCTGACGTGCCATGCCCGTCACTTGCTGCAAGTCGTTTCCGGCTCCCGTCGTGATTTCTGCATCGCCAAAGATCACTTGTTCAGCCGCCCGTCCACCCAAAGCACCTTGAATTCGCGCCATGATTTGAGAGCGAGAAATCAGCCCTTGATCTTCTGAAGGAGTAAACCAGGTCAACCCTTGAGCCTGTCCACGAGGAACCAGCGTCACTTTTTGCACAGGGTCGTGATCTTTGACCAACGTACCAATCACCGCGTGTCCAATCTCGTGATAAGCAATTAAGCGCTTGCTCTTGCTGTCTACAAGCGGAGTGCCTTCCATGCCTGCAACCACTCGATCGATCGCTGCATCAATCTCTAGCATGGTCATCGCTTCTTTACGACGACGAGCGGTGAGAATGGCGGCTTCGTTCAACAGGTTGGCGAGGTCAGCCCCAGAGAATCCAGGGGTGCGACGAGCAATCACTTCAAGAGAAACATCGTCAGAGATTTTCTTGTCGCGAGCGTGGACATTCAAGATTTCCAGACGACCCTTGATATCAGGGACATCGACCTGGACTTGGCGATCGAAGCGACCCGGACGCAGCAGCGCAGAGTCAAGCACATCAGCTCGGTTAGTTGCCGCGATGATGATAATGCCCGTGTTACCTTCAAAGCCGTCCATCTCGGTCAGCAGTTGGTTGAGGGTTTGCTCTCGCTCGTCGTTACCGCCGCCGATGCCTGCGCCCCGTTGACGACCCACTGCGTCAATTTCATCGATAAAGATGATGCAAGGGGCGTTCTCTTTAGCTTTTTTGAACAGGTCACGAACGCGAGATGCACCCACGCCAACGAACATTTCAACAAACTCAGATCCAGAGATGCTGAAAAAGGGAACTCCGGCTTCACCTGCGATCGCTTTTGCCAGCAGAGTCTTACCTGTTCCAGGAGGTCCGACGAGCAAAACGCCCTTCGGAATCCGGGCACCGACTGCCGTGAATCGCTCAGGCTTTTTGAGGAAGGTAACGACTTCTTGCAGTTCTTCTTTGGCTTCTTCGATGCCTGCTACGTCATCAAACATCACGCCTGTCTTGGCTTCCATCTGGAACCGAGCGCGAGACTTACCAAAGCTCATCGCCTGTCCAGGACCGCCAGGGACATTGTTTGAGCGACGAAACAGGAAGAACAATCCGCCTAAAAGCAGAACGGGGAAGACTAGATTTCCGAGTAGACCCCAGACTGCGCCATCATTGCGGGCAGGGTGAGAGTCTAAGCTAATGCCAGAGCTTCTCAGGCGGGTGACGAGTTCGGGAGCGTTACCCGGCAGGTCAACGCGCAAACGCTGTAGACGATTGTCCAGTTCAGGATCGACCGCTTCGACAATGGCAGTGCGCCCACCATCATAGAGATCAACGCTCTTGACCCGATCGGCATCTAAATATTCTAAGAAGCGCCCGTAGGTCATGCGGGTACTGGCGGTGTTTTTGCCCACGGTGGCAGGAGTTGGGGCAAATGACCCTTGCCATAGGAAAAACCCAATCACTAAGGCGGGCAGTGCCCACAGCAGTATGGTTCTCCAGGAAGCTTTCATAAACTGGCAACCTCTAAGTACGTCAACAATGATTAAATCTGAAGTTAAATCTCAATTGTAAATAAAAGTGGAATTTCTTCAGCAGCAATCACTTTCCCCATGCTAAAGGAATCAGGTTACCTTTGCATAAGAGTGATTTCTCATTTAGACCGTCGATCGACAGGCTTCCAAACTTTTAATGAGAAGTATCTTAATCAAATTTAACCTAATTGTGAGCGTTCAGACAATCAACCTGAGATGCGGGGCGATAGTGATTTCCCCACTTTCTTTAGGATGCCGTCTCTGCAAGGGCGATCGCTTGCTGCAATCGCTGCCGATCCATGCCGCGCTGATTTAAAATCAGCCAAGACTGCACTAAATCAGGTCCTTTGAGGGCACCCGTCAGAGCCGCCCGGAGCGATTTCATCAAAAAGCCTTTCTTGATATTTTTGTCTTTGACGACTTGCTTAACGATTTCCTGAATCGTTCCATCGGTCAACGGTTCGGCAGGAATTGCGTCTAACACGGCGGTTAATGCCGCTGCCAAGCCATCTTGATGAAGCTGTGTGGTGGCTTCTTCGTCAAACCCGACATCTGCAATGAATAAGTAGCGGGTCATCTCGATCGCTTCGTCAAGGCGAGCCAGACTTGCCCCAATTACGGCTGAAATTTGGTCTAGCCAAGGGCGATCGCCCACCGGATCAAATTTATAACTTGCTTCTTGCCAGTAAGGAATCAGCAGATTTGTGAGGTGATCAACGGGCATCGCGTGTAAATATTGCCCATTAATCCAGTTGAGTTTGTCCCAATCGAACTTAGCTCCGGCTTTGTTGACCCGATCGAAGCTAAAGTTTTCTGCCGCTTGAGACAAACTAAAAATCTCTTGGGTTGAGTCTGGAGGCGACCAGCCCAGCAGCGTCATATAGTTAACTAGCGCTTCGGGCGTGTAGCCCATTTTTTTGAAGTCTGCGATCGAGGTGACTCCATCTCGTTTTGAGAGTTTTGCCCCCGCCGAGTTGAGAATCAGCGGTGTATGTCCAAATTCTGGAACGGTGGCTTCAAGCGCTTCGTAAAGCAGAATTTGCTTGGGCGTATTGCCGATATGATCTTCTCCGCGAATCACCTGAGTAATGCCCATGTCAATGTCGTCCACGACGACGACAAAGTTATAGAGCGGCTGACCGATATCATCGCCTTCAGACGCACGGGCAATCACCATATCGCCGCCCAAGTCGCGACCTTTCCAGGAAACCGTTCCGCGCACCAAATCATTCCAGGAGATTTCTCGATCGTTCTCAATTTTGAATCGGACTACAGGCTTGCGTCCCTCAGCCGCAAACGCAGCTTGCTGATCGGGGGTCAGATTGCGGTGGTGATTGTCATAGCGAGGAGCCTCATTTTTAGCTTTCTGTGCGTCTCGCATCGCGTCAAGTTCTTCGGGGGTTTCATAGCTGCGATATGCCAACCCCTGATCGAGCAACGTTTGGATTGACTGGCGATACAGATCCATCCGCTTTGACTGAAAAAATGGACCTTCATCCCACGTCAGCCCCAGCCACGTCATCCCTTCTAGAATGTTGTCTGTAAACTCAGGGCGCGATCGCTCCACGTCAGTATCTTCAACCCGCAAGATAAATTGCCCTTGTTTGTGACGAGCAAACAGCCAATTGAATACAGCAGTTCTTGCTGTACCAATGTGTAGATTTCCGGTTGGGCTAGGAGCAATGCGAACGCGAACTGTCATAAGGGTGAGGGATGAAGGGCGAAAAAGAAAAAGGATGAAGCCCAAACGATGTCGAATGAATTTTAGTTCATCCTTCATCCCTCATTCTTCATCCTTTCTCTTAACGGGACTGACGGGGTTCGAACCCGCAACTTCCGCCGTGACAGGGCGGTGCTCTAACCAATTGAACTACAGTCCCTCATTTCTAAGGGCACTTTTTTATTAGCGCAGTCTCTATTGTGCCGATCGGGCGGCTTTTTGTCAAACAAATCGTTCTAAACATTCTTTGGATTGTGGATTGAGTAACTTCCGGGAATTGCATATTCTCGGATAACCCTCATCCCCAACCCTTCTCCCTAGGGAGAAGGGAGCTAAGATCTCGATCCCTCTCCTTGGGAAGAGGGTAAGGGTGAGGGCAAATTCGGGTCTTACTTTAATCTTCAACCCTCTGAGCCGTCACGATCGATCCAATTCAACCGACTCTAATGAATGCTGTGATAGTCGGCATCCATCCAGCAGCGAGGCAGCGTTTCGCCAGAGGGAAACAGCAAGGTGTCTTTGCTAATCGGTTCGGGGTCTTGTTCTTCTTGCCCAGACTGAATGCGACCGTGAATCTCGTTTTGCACCGGGTTAAAGAGTTCTTCTAAATCTAAAATTTCAACTAAGTTTCCAGTTTGTTTTTCTTGTAAAAGCATTCCGGCTCTCCCATAACAAATTATTTGATGACGTTTTCAAGATGCGATGTTTAGCTGCCTATTCTCATCTATCGTAGGGACGGTTAAGGCAGAAGAGATGGGGGGATAATGGCGGTGAGCCTCCAGGAATAGACGATATGAGAACGATCGCTGAAATTAACGACAAAATCACGCGGCGACAAGCGATCGTGCAAACCGTAGAAGAATTGAAAGCACGAGTCGTAGAGGTCGGAGTCACTCAGGCAGCCAAAGAAGTCGATGTGATCACGACTGGCACCTTTGAGCCAATGGAGTCATCGGGCGCAATTCTCAACTTGGGACAGACCGATCCGCCGATCAAAATTCGGCAATGCTGGATCGATGGAGTCTCTGCTTATGCCGGGTTTGGAGCCGTCGATCTCTACATTGGAGCCTCACAGATGGTTGAGTATTCCAGCATGGGTGAGGCAGCAGACGGTGACGAATCGCGAAGTACTATTCGCGGCGGTGGGCACGTAATCGAAGATTTGATTGCGGGTAAATCGGTGCATCTGAGAGCGATCGGACAGGTGACAGACTGCTATCCTCGCGCTTCATTTGAGACAACGATTTCTCGCGATCGCATCAATCAATTTTATCTGTTCAATCCGCGCAATCTCTATCAAAACTTTATCGTTGGCGTGAATGGCGGCGATCGTCCTCTGTTTACTTATTTAGGTCCGCTTCAGCCCCAGTTAGGCAATGCGGTTTACTCCAATCCTGGCGCGATTTCGCCTTTGTTAAACGATCCCGACTTACAGCTAATCGGCATCGGGACGCGGGTTTTTTTGGGAGGCGCGATCGGATACGTCACTTGGGAAGGGACGCAGCACTTTCCATTACAAAAACGACTGCCCAACCGGACTCCGATCGGACCTGCGGCAACGTTGGCGCTGATTGGCGACGCAAAACAAATGGATGCCCGATGGGTGAGAGGCTGCTATTTCAAAGGTTATGGTGCGTCTCTAATGCTGGGAGTTGGCATTCCGCTCCCGGTGCTGACTGAGGAAGTCGTCGCTCACTGTGCCGTGCAGGACAAGGATTTAGTCGCGCCAGTCGTCGATTTTTCGATTCCTCGTCGCGTTCGTCCGACGTTTGGGCTGGTGAGCTATGCCCAACTCAAGTCAGGCAGGTTGGCGATCGATGGCAAATCGGTTCGGGTTGCGCCGCTTGCGAGTCTTTATCTATCCCGCCAAGTCGCCCTAGAGCTAAAGCAATGGATCGAAGCCGGGACGTTTATGCTAAGTGAAGCTGTCGCACCGATCCCCAACGATCGGGTGTTCATTCCGCAAGATTTGCGAGGTAGTTGATGTTTGCCAACGTTCGCGAGACCACTCTTTATTTCGATGTGGAAGGATCGGGACTCGTGCCCGATCGTGCTCAGATGCGGGAGAAACCCGTCGCGTTTTTGGTTCATGGCGGTCCGGGAGCCGATCACAGCAGCTATAAGCCAACTTTCTCGTCGCTCAGTCGGAAGATGCAGCTCGTTTATTTTGACCATCGGGGGCAGGGACGATCGGCGCGAGGCGACAAATCGACCTACACGCTCGATAACAATGTCGAGGACATGGAAGCGCTGCGACAGCATTTAGGACTGGGCAAAATTATCGTAATTGGTGGCTCCTATGGCGGCATGGTGGCATTGACTTATGCGACTCGCTATCCGCAAAACGTGTCTCATTTAATTGCGATCGCCACCGTTCCCGATTCTCGCTTTTTGAGTCGCGCTCAAGAAATCTTAAAAGAACGAGGCACTGACGAACAGAACGCGATCGCGCAATATCTGTGGAATGGCAACTTTGAAACCGAAGACCAGTTGCGGGACTATTTTCGGCTGATGCGATCGATGTATTCCGTTACCTACGATCCCAATGCTAAACAAGAAAGCTGGGATCGCACCATTCTCTCAGTCGATGCAATTAACGTCGCGTTTGGTGGCTTTCTCCGCTCCTATGACATTCGTGCTGAGTTGCCCAAAATCACCGCTCCGACCCTCGTGATCGCCGGACGGCATGACTGGATCTGTCAGCCAGAATTTTCAGAAGAGATTGCCAACGCGATTCCCAACTCAGATCTGCGGATTTTTGAAAACAGCGGGCACTCAATTCGAGCCGACGAACCGCAGGCTTTGTTAGATGCGATCGCCGGGTTCATCGTCTACAAAAAATAAATCTTTCAATAAATAAGGGGCAGATAGCCATCTGCCCCCCATTCTCAGCCAATTGATTAAACGGTCTCTAACCTTCTGCTACCGGATTCTGCTTTTTGACAGGTTTGGGTAACGGGTCTTTTCGCACAGGTGCAGGGCTACTTGCCGCTGTGCTAGAAGTCGGTCGCGGACTCCGATTAAAGCTGCCGCCAGGACGAGGTGCAAAATCTCGTCTCGGACGATCGCCTTGATCGAACGAAGATTTAGATCGCTTTTTAGGCGGAATCATCCCGATCGGGCTGCTTTGATGAATGACTAGATTGTCGCCTTGCCGACGCACTTGCAGATCCCAAAAATAGCCGACGACTTTTCCAGTCAGGCTGCCTTCGAGCTTGAGCTTAAAAGACTTGATGCGATCGCCATCTTTTTTGCGAGGAGCCTGCTGAATCTTCACCACGATCGAGTTGTCTTCTGGCGATTGAAAAATTACTTCTCCTCGAATCGAGAAATAATCGTTATCGACTTCCGACGACGGCTGATAAGAGATGGTTGGCTGCTCTTCGCTCGTCTCTTCAGACTCTGACTTATTCAGCTTTTCTGGCTCCCACACCCCGACGATTTGGGCGTGCAGATCTTGCTCTTTTTCACGAGTGCGAGGATAAACCACCCACAGATGGTCTTGCTCTAAATCGAGATGATTTCTCACCAGACTCATGACCCGACCCAAAAGCACCGCCTGAATGTCAGTGCCGTCAGTTGTCGTTAGAGTTCCGCGAGTAAACTGCTCGTCTTCGGCTGTATAGCGACCCCGCAATAGCCCGATCGCTCGATATTGCATGGGTTCGCTCGGTGCCGGAATTGGCTGCTGACGCAAGCCGTCTAACTCAGATTGAGTCGGGGCTGCGTCTGCGGTCACAGCCGGAACCGTGGGTGCAGGGGCGGCAGCAACAGGCTCAGGCTTTTTAGGCTCACTGACTTCTGGAGGCGCAGCGGGTCGAGCGATCGGGCGCATCAACGGAGGTCGAGCCACGGGTTGTGCATCTGAACTGTTGGATGGTTCGGGCACGTGGCTGCTGTCGATCGCACCTGTTTGAACGTTGGTCGCCCACTCATCGGAAGATTGCTGGGATGAGGGAGGCTTAGGTGGCTGAAGAGGGCGGTTAGGCAAGGGACTCATAGGCTATCATCGTCACAGGCTGAGGGCAGAGAATGGCAGTCAGACTATTGTACTGAATGCATTCGGACGGGAGGCGAATCCGAAAGCTTTTACCCGTTTTACGGAAAAAACATTCGGGCGTTGTTTTCTGACTCGATCGATTTGAAGATCTTGCTGGGTTTTATCCTCAACAAGGGTCAACCTTTAAACTCATTCTTAGCATTTAGGGCATGAGTGCAGCAATAGCAGTATGCCCATAATACTGATTTCTCACGGGCTTCAAACCAATGCTCAAGTAACAATTTTAAGACTTCCCTAGTTTCTGTTAAATCGATATCTTCGTTAAGTTTCTAGGACACTATCAAGTAACGAAGTGTAAACTATAAGAAGTGATCATTGTTAACACTTTGGTCTGTAAAGATCTTTATGAATCAGTGTGAACCCTTCAGGTCGGGTCACCGTCAAGTTTTCTAAATAAATGAGACTCTACCAGTAGATCGGTTACAGAGACGCTTTATTTTTTAACTCCCCGTCCTATTTTCAGGACTCTACCGATGCAAATTCCTTTGTTTGGCAAAGTTGGTAAAAAGCCCGCCGCCTGGATAATTGGGCTGCTAGCAGCAGGAGTGATCACTGTGCCCATAGTCACCTATGGAGTTCTAAAACGAGGAACTCCAAAGCAAGACTTAGCCGAGCTAACGGTGCCTGTAAAGTCAGAGACCGTGACCGTGCGAATTACGGCAAGTGGCACGATCGCGCCCGTCCAAACCGTAAATCTGAGTCCTAAAACTTCTGGACGAATCGCTGAACTGTTTGTCGAACAGGGCGATCGCGTGCAGGCAGGACAAGCGATCGCGCGCATGGAAAGTTCTGAACTGCAAGCCCAACGCGCTCAAGCCGTTGCCAATGTGCAAGAAGCCCAGCAGCGACTCGCCCAACTGCAAGCCGGAACGCGAGTTGAAGAAGTCAGGCAAGCCGAATCTGAGGTGGCTCGTGCGAGAGGAGAAATCGATCGCGTGCGTGGACAGGTTGCCGATGCTCAATCTTTACTAGAGTTTTCCAGATCTCAAACTCGCCGCCAGCAAGAGCTTGCAGGTCAGGGAGCGATTTCGACCAACTCGCTAGAAGAATTTTTGCGCAAAGAGCAGAACGCCAAGCAAACCCTCAACCAGGCGCAGGCACAACTGAGCCAATCTCAAGCGCAATATAATCAGACCGTTCAGCAGCTAGAACAGCGTCGCAACGGCTCGACTCGTGAGGAAATCGGTCAAGCAGAAGCACGAGTGGCATCGACAGTGGCTCAGGTGACGCAGGTTGACACCAACATCGCAGACACGATAATTCGCGCCCCCTTTGCTGGACTGATCACGCAGCGCTATGCCAGCGTTGGGGCATTTGTGACTCCGACGACTTCTGCCTCATCCACGACTTCGGCGACCTCGACCTCGATCGTGGCGCTTGCCAGTGATCTCGAAGTTCTGGCAAAAGTCCCGGAGGTGGATATTGGACAAATTAAGCCAGGGCAGGAAGTCGAGGTGAAGGTCGATGCGTTTCCTGAAGAGACATTTAAGGGGCGAGTTCGTCTGATCTCACCTGAAGCGGTAGTTGAGCGAGATGTCACGGCATTTCAGGTACGAATCCAACTGCTGTCAGGTCGAGAAAAACTCAAGTCGGGCATGAATGCAGATCTGAGTTTCTTGGGCAATCAGCTTAAATCGGCGATGCTTGTGCCAACCGTGGCGATCGTCACCAAAAAAGGACAAACGGGTGTGTTGGTTCCTGACGCAAAAAACCAGCCTCAGTTTAGACCCGTGACGATCGGCACTAATCTCAACAATCAAACCCAAATCATGGACGGTGTGAAAACAGGGGATCAGGTATTTGTGCAGCTTCCAGATGGCAAAAAGCTGGACGAAATCATCAAAGATAAACCGGGAGCCACTAAAAATAATTAAAGGTGCATCGCAATGGACTGGCTAGAAAGCGGAAAAATGGCAGTCAAAACGCTAACGGCGAATAAACTGCGAACAAGTTTAACCATGCTAGGAATGGTGATTGGCAACGCGTCAGTGATTGCCATGATTGGCATTGGACAAGGAGCACAGAGATTAGCATCAGAGCAGTTTGAGTCGTTAGGTCCAAACGTTTTGTTTGTGTCTCCTGGCTCTAGCCAAGCGAGACAGCGAACGACAAACTTGCCGAGAACGCTGGTCTGGGACGACGCGAAAGCGATCGCGTCTCAAGTGCCCTCAGTCAAAGGAGTCGCGGCTCAACGTCAGGCACAACTGCCCCTCATCTATGGCGGACGCAATCGCAGTTCTTTAATCACTGGAACTACGCCAGAGTTTCTCTCAGTGCGTGACTTTAATGTCGCAAAAGGTCGCTTTCTCACCAATTTGGATCTAGAGCGAAACAAGCGAGTTGCGGTGCTAGGTTCTCAGATTGCCACTGACTTTTTTGCTGGAAAAGACCCGATCGGACAGCAAATTCGCATTCGCAATGTCAGCTTTGAAGTGATCGGCATTATGCAGTCGAAAGGCTCGTTTTTGGGCAGCAATCAAGATGATGCAGTCTATGTTCCGTTGACGACGACTGCCAGCGTTTTAACTGGGCGGACTTCTCCCTATGGCTTAGATGTCTCAATTATCTCAATTTCTGCCAAAAATGAAGCGAGTGTCCCCGCTGCCGAGTTTCAGATCACAAATCTGCTGAGGCTGCGTCACAAAATCATCAATGAAGATGATTTCACCGTCCAAACTCAAAAAGATATTCTGCGAATCGTCGGCACGATCACAGGTGGATTGACGGCAATGCTGGCAGCGATCGCCGCAGTCTCTCTGTTGGTCGGCGGCATCGGCATCATGAATATCATGCTGGTCTCGGTGAGCGAACGCACTCAAGAAATCGGACTGCGGAAAGCGATCGGGGCCGCCGAAAACGACATTCTGATCCAGTTTATGATTGAGGCGGTGTTGCTTTCAGCCGCAGGTGGCGTGATCGGCACGGCGGTTGGAGTCGGTGGGATCTTGTTAGTCGGAGCTTTTTCGCCCTTAAGTGCCAGCGTTTCACCAGTTGCGATCGCTCTTGCTGTGAGCGTGTCTGGCTCGATCGGGCTGATCTTTGGCGTGATTCCGGCGCGACAAGCGGCAAAACTCGATCCGATCGTGGCACTCAGAAGCGCCTAACCCTACTACGATTCATTCTTTGCTATGCCAAATCCCCTTATTGTTCGTCTCGAAGAAGTCACCAAAGTTTACGGCTTTGGTGAAACCGAAGTTCATGCATTGGCGGGTGTCGATTTGCTGATCGAACAGGGCGAATATTGCGCCATCATGGGTGCGTCTGGGTCAGGCAAATCCACCATGATGAATATTATTGGATGTCTCGATCGTCCCACTGCTGGACGCTACTATCTAGACGGCGCAGATGTTTCTCAAATTGCCGACAAACAGTTGGCACACACCCGCAATTTAAAGCTGGGGTTTGTGTTTCAACAGTTTCACTTGTTACCGCAGCTATCTGCTCTAGAGAACGTCATGCTGCCGATGATCTACGCTAACGTTCCAACAGAGGAACGCCGCAAACGAGCAACCGAGGCATTGATTCGCGTCGGGTTAGAAAACCGACTCAACAATCGACCAAATCAACTATCGGGGGGACAACAGCAGAGAGTCGCGATCGCCCGCGCGATCGTCAACAATCCCGTTCTTTTGCTAGCAGACGAGCCGACCGGGGCGCTAGACTCTCAAACCACCAAAGAAATTCTGACAATTTTTACCGAACTCAACGCGTTCGGCATGACGGTTGTGATGGTGACTCACGAACCCGATGTAGCACGATGCACCGATCGAGTTATCTGGTTTAAAGATGGTCAGGTGATGCAACCCTATCTCTCTCCAGCCGATTTAGGAACCGTAACGGCGGCTTGATTCTTTAAGCTTTACCAACACCCTGAACTAGAGTGAATTGACACTGATCGACCGCTTGCCAGCCCCAACGTCAACTGATTGCACGATCGAGATGGATGAAAAGGCACATTCGGAATCAGCAGACCTCGAATGGTGGTGGTCTGACGGTTAGGAGTCACGATCACCGTTTGAGGATAGCTGACTGAAGAGGTAGAGCTAAACCCAAAACTGTCGTAGGTATAGGTCGGCGCAACGATAATGATCGATTGAGGAACACCAAACTGATCGATATAGTTGGTCTGAGAGTAAATCGGCGTGTAAGTGGTTGGAGTCGGAACCGCTTTGACCGGGGAACCTCCAATATCACCCGGCGACGCGATCGCGCCTCCCCCATGAATCGGGATCGCGAAAACCGACAAGGCAACTATTAGAAACAGACGTTTTAACATAGCTCTTACTGAGGTTGGTGTTGAGCAACAGCACCCTGATCTGAATCTAGCGCGATTTGACGATCGTTGCCATCTTCCTAAGTCTGTAATGTGACCTGAATGTTTAGAATTCCTGAACTGCCATCTTTGCCGTTGCTATCTTCGAGCGGCTGCTGTTGACGATCGGATGTTGCCCGCGCCAATAAGGTGTAATTTCCAGGCTGCTGAGGTTTCCAGAGATAGCGCCATAGCGTCCACTCATGGGGTGAATTGGGGCGGTTTTGGTTGGCTCGACTCCAGGAAATGCCGTTGTCAGTGCTGACCTCGATCGTCTGAATTGAGCTAGAGCGATCGAGGGCGACTCCTGCTAATAAAATGCCTTTTTGCCAACCCGACTCTCCATCTCGACTGACGTTAACTTGATGTTGACGATTCCACACCCGTGTGTCTTGCACCTGCCGCATCAGCGCATGAGTCGGAATTTCTGCCGTGTTTGACCAGCCCTGGTTCTCCCAAAATCCCGTTTTTGGTTTTGTGATTGCCTCAATCTCAACAATCCATTTGGGCTGTTTTTGCCCATAATGTCCGGGCACAATCAGCCGCATCGGATAGCCATGAGCAGCCGTCAGAGGCTCTTTGTTCATCTGATGGACGAGTCGCACATCGGCGCGCATAATGTCAGCTACAGGCAAAGTGGTTTCATACCAATCAGCCCCCTTGAGGGCAAATTCCTGCACATCAGAGCGAACATTCGCCTGTCTCAGAAACGGCAGAAGCGGCGTTCCTGTCCACAGGGCATTGCCAATCAGATTGCCGCCTGCGGGGTTGCCGATGCACTCCATTGTCAGGTGAAAGTCTTCTTGCGGCGCTTGCAGAACATTCTCAAGTGTCAAAGTCAGAGGCTTTTCGACGGCTCCTTTGATCTTAAGTTGCCACTTATCTGCTTCGACTGTAGAAGGCAGCGCATAGGACTGGACATAAAATTCGTCTAGCGGCGTAATTAGATGATCCGGCAGCGGGGTTTCTGGATTTAGCAGACTCAAGAGAAAGAGCGGCTCGATCGTCCTGCTCTGACAGCCCCCAATCAAGCTAACCGCAACCAATCCGCCAGAGGTCTGGAGGAGGTGTTTAAGAAGTTTTCGACGATTCACAAGTTAGAAAGGCGACACAGTGCTTTATTGATTGTCCAACATCCTGAGCAGAACTGGGTCGATCGCTGAACTGCCTGCAATCTGCTTGCTTTTGGAGGGTGGAATGCTAAATTTGTAAGGCGCATTTCCGGTTGGTCGCTTAAAATCCTGCACTTACACGTTTGCCCCTACTGCTATGCACTCACCGCTTCCTGATGGCACCGTGATTCAAAACCGATATCGCATCGAGCGCGTGTTGGGGCACGGAGGGTTTGGCAGAACCTATCTGGCGATCGACACCAATCGCTTTAGTGAGCTGTGTGTGCTCAAAGAATTTGCGCCTCAGGATCAAAGCGCTGCCAATTTACGCAAGGCAGAAGACTTGTTTACACGCGAGGCAGGCGTACTCTATCAGCTTCGCCATCCTCAGATTCCTCGTTTTCGAGAAATGTTTCGGGTGCATTATCTCGATCGAGAACTCCTATTTCTCGCCCAAGACTATATTGAAGGCACCACCTACGAAGCCTTGATGGATGCGCGACAGGGGCAGGGCTTTAGCGAGGCAGAAATTTTGCAGCTTCTGCATCAGATTTTGCCTGTGTTGACCTACATTCACAGCGCCGGAATCGTGCATCGAGACATTGCGCCTGACAATATTATTTTACGATCGCCCGATCAAAAACCCGTCCTAATCGATTTTGGGGTGGTCAAAGCCCTCGCCAACAAACTCGCCCAACCCACCAATCACACGCTTGTCGGCAAACCAGGTTACGCTTCCCCTGAGCAACTTCAGGCAGGCACCGCAAATCCGAGTAGCGATTTGTATGCGCTGGCAGTCACTTGTGTCGTGCTGTTAACTGGACGAGACCCCAAATCGCTTTATGACCCAGTGGCACTGACGTGGATCTGGCAGCGCCATGTCACAGTGAACCCTGAGTTAGCGTTTGTTCTCAATCGACTGTTGAGTTATAAACCGAGCGATCGCTACCCTTCGGCAGACGATGTTTTAGCAGTTCTTTCGCCCATCCAGATCCAACCTGCCCCCGTTGCTCAACCTATGGCATCAGCGCCAACCTCGCTGACGCAGCAAAATACGCTGGCGTTGGTGGGGCGCAGACGGGCAACGACTGTGGTAAAGGCGAGGTCGTCAGGACAAGTTGCTTCTCGACAGGCTCAACGATCGCCGCTCAATGCCATTCTCTATTCCCCGGTCTGGATGGTCAAAGGAACGGCTTATTTGATCGGAGCTATCTTGAAAGGAGTCTTCGGAGTCGTCAAATTTACGGTGTTTGGAGTTTTTAAACTGGTCTATCGACTTGTGATTTTCGGGCTTGTGATTGGGCTAGTGACGTGGGCAGTGCCGCAAATTTTGGCGTTAGTTCCCAGCATTGCACCCGCTTTAAAACTCGCCCAAGGTTCAAAGCCTCAAAGTAATCAGTCTCAAAGCACGGATCTAGAAACTCGCTGTAAAGAATTGGGGCTTGACTACGCTGCTTTTGTACGATCGGTCAATGACCAGTTCTATATCAAATATCCCAATCAAAAGGGCAAGCTCTTGAGCAGTGACGACAAAGACCAAGCAATGCGAGATGAGTGGAATGCGATCGCTGACGAATTATTGAAGAAATCGGCAAAGGGAAGCGGTTCCGACGGACTCTCACCTCGCGATCTATGAAATGTCTTCAAAATCGTAAACTCGTCTAGTTAATCGTTCTGCTAATTCATATACCCAACAGACAAGTAATATTACCCTGCGTTAACTATTGAAAACGTACTGAGTGTAGCAACCTACAAACGATAACCCTAAAGGACGTTTTCTGAACAGTCTGTAACGTTTGATGTCTCGGTTCATTCAAAGCAAGAAACAGAGCCACTCGTAAGTTTTTCAATCTCTCGATTCGTTCCGCTGCTAGAGGGAGCAGAAGTCTATAGAATAGTACTCTTTTGCGCTATCGATCGAGCAAAGACATTGACTCCGCTAAAGTCAAGCTTTACAGAATCTTCAGCACGCAGTTCCGGTTAGATGAGATCGTGGAGAGCCTGCCCAGTTTCTGCATCGGTTGCAACTTCACCAGTTATTTGATGAATTCTATAGGTCATAGTCATACCGCTCTTACTTTAGAACAGAAGCTGATCAGTTGATGGAGCTTCAGAGGTTAAACAGTAAAAAGACTCGTTACATTAGAACTCAAAATTAAACAAAGTTCCCGAAAAATTTACCTTTAGGTAGCTATATTGATTTTACGGTCTTTTATTTTTAATGTTAGATCCAGCAGTGCAGTCTTTAAAAGGTTCGATCGTCAGGCTGGGTAGCGTAGATTTGCAAGTGGCTTATTCACCGGGGCAAGCTCCTGCGATCTTGCTGGTACATGGGGGCTTAGGCAATCGCTTTAACTGGCAAAACCAGTGGGAATTTTTGCAGTCGCGCGATCGGGCTGTTCTCGCTTACGATCTGGCGGGGCATGGCGAGTCTGGGCGCTATCGTCGCTATTCGGTGGGCAGACATCGCCGCGATTTGACTCGGCTCTTGCATCACTTCAGTCTTGAGCAGCCGATTTTGTGCTGTCACAGCTATGGCGTAACGATTGGACTAGAGTGGGCAGCGCGTCACCCAACCACAGCGATGATCGCGATCGCAGGCGGCACTCACAATCTCACGCCCTGGTGGGAAGTTCCGCTGATGAAGTTTTTTGCGGCGGGCGGATACCAGATTTATCACTCATCTCCGATTCAGCAGTTGATACAGCGAAGTCCTTCAGAAAACTCAAATCCCTCGTCTGATTTGCCGTCACACGCACACCCCTATGAAGCGATCGAGTCGTTTTGGGGCTATGACGGTCGAAGACACGCGCTGACTTGTCCGACGGTGGTGATTACAGGAGGACGCGACCCCGTGTTTCCGCCAATGATGGGCGACCAACTCGCCGCTCACCTATCGAGCAGCGTTCATTTGACGGTGCCCGCTTCGGGTCACTCGGTTATGGTTGAAGCGCCCAACCTCGTCAATCAGGCACTTTGGCAACTGCTGCACCGGGGCGAACTCGTTGAAAGTTGGGTCGATTTGGTGAGCAACGGCTGGGTGACCGATCGCTAGTTTCTCCCAGCCGCTCTACTATCCGTGCAGAGAGATTAGGGTCGCTCCATTGCTTCGATCGCTTTGGGCACCGCAGCCGTCAACACTTCATTTCCGGTGTCGGTCACTAGCACATCATCCTCAATGCGGATGCCGATGCCACGCCAGCGATCGGGCACTTCTGGCTGTCCTTCAAATGGCTTAAAGTCCGGTCGAATATAGATTCCCGGTTCGACTGTTACGACTTGCCCCGACTGGAACGACTGCCAGGTTTCGCCAATCTGTCGCACCCCAACATCGTGGACATCTAGCCCCAACCAGTGACCCGTGCCGTGCATAAAAAAGGGCTTATATTTTTCTTCTTTGATGATTTCTTCGAGGTCTCCTTGCAGCAATCCCAGCCCCATTAGCCCTTCGACGATCGTCCGCACGGCGGCATCGTGAAATAGATTCCAGGGATTGCCGGGTTGCACCTGCTCGATCGCCTTCAACTGCGCCGTTAAAACTAATTTATACAGAATGCGCTGCTCGTCGGTGAATTTGCTGCCCACGGGATACGTCCGCGTGATGTCGGAGTTGTAATAGTCGTAAGAGCAACCTGCATCGACTAACAGAATTTCTCCATCTTGCATTTGGCGACGGTTTTCGGTGTAGTGCAGAATGCAGGCGTTTGCGCCCGATGCCACGATCGAGGGATATGCCGCTCCTAACCCGCCTCTGAGCAGAAACAGACGCTCCATCTCCGCCTGAATTTCATACTCATAGCAGCCTGGTTTTCGCATCTCTAACGCCAGGTTATGCGCCTCTGCCGCGATCGCAACCGCTTTTCGCATCCGCTCTAGCTCACCCGCGCTTTTCACCTGCCGCAAAGGATGCAAAATCGGTCCCGGATCTTCAATGGCGATCGGTCCTGTGCCTTTCTTCTCGTAGGTGGACATCAACCGCTGCCAGAGATTGAGAACTGTGTTGTTGAAGCCTCGATCGCGCCCCAAATGGTAATAGATGCGATCGGCTTTCTCGACATATTGCGTTAACTTCTCGTCGAGTTCGGCGATCGGGTAGGCTTCATCTGCCCCATATTTTTCTTTGGCAGCGTCTACTCCAATGCGATAGCCTGACCAGGTTTCTTTATCGGCATCTTTGGGTCGGACAAACAGCACAAACTTGTGGGTTTCATGGTGAGGCGCAAACACCGCAACCGCATCCGGTTCATCAAAGCCTGTCAGGTAGAAAAAATTGCTGTCTTGCCGAAAGTTATATGCCACATCGTTGTGCATTACAGCGGTCGGCGCACTGCGAAGAATGGCGGTGCCTGACCCAATTTTGGTCATAAACTGTTCGCGACGCTGACGATAATCTGACTGCATAAGGAAAATTGAAGAGTGAAGGACAAAATGCGATGTGCCACTGATTTCCCCTCCTCACGCAGTGGGGCGAAGCCTCCCAACCCTTCTCTCCAACGAGAAGAGCTTTCAGCCCGTTCCGGTTCCCTCTCCCACTGGGAGAGGGCTGTCTTTGCGGGTGTTTCAGGAAAGTCGCACATCGCATAACGAAGGGCAAAAGGAGTTTCCACCCTTCACCCTCTTTAGAATTTGTAACTCAAAACTTGAATCGCCATCCCATTTTTGGGCAAATCTGCTTTTTGAATTGAGATGGAGTCTCCGCCTTTTCGCACCGCAACCCCGCTCATCAGCTTGAGGAAGGCATCGAGACCCACCAGATCACACTGATCTTTAGCCGCCTGGGTGCGATATTGCGTTGGAATCACCAGTTTAGGATTCAGCACGTTAATCGCTTGTTTGGCTTCTTCAGGCGTGTAGGCTTTCGGTCCGCCGCCCACTGGGACAAACAACACGTCTGGGCTTCCTAGCAGAATTTTTTGCTCAAGCGAAATAGGTGCGGCAGCTCCACCCAAGTGAAGAACGGTTACCCCTCCCTGAGTCCAGCGCCAAGCCACGTTGCTGCCAAACTGCTTGCCCCCGACCCGATCGTGGTCAGCGCTGATTCCCTGAATCTTGATTCCGTTGACATTATAGGCTCCTGCTTCATACAGCAAGCGAGGATTTCCGGGCACTAGCTCGATCGCGCCTTCATCCAAAAGCTGACTGCTGATCAGCACCAAATCAGCATTGACTTTTGGCGCACGATATCCGGCTGTGCAACCCAGACTCCGAAATGGATTGACGAGAATTTTCTGCCCGCTTCCGGTAAACAAAAAGCAAGTGTGTCCTAGATATTGCACCGAGAGTGAGCCAGTCTGCGCTTGAGCAGAGTCAAACCCGGAGATCACACTTGTCCCAACTGCGGTGAGCAAGCTGGCTCCGGCAAATTGCACAAACTGTCTTCGTTTCATAAAGCCTCACAACGATGGTTAGAGATTAGAGATCAGCAAGAATTGGGCAAGCCCTCTCATTTCTGACCCCTAATTTCCTGCAAAAAGTTCCTCAGTAGCTGCTTCCCCGATGCCGTGAGCACACTTTCTGGATGAAACTGCACCCCCTGAATGTGAGGATACTGCCGATGACGCACGCCCATAATGGTCTGATCATCTACCCAAGCTGTGATCTCTAAGACTTCTGGGCAAGACTGCCGCTCGATTACCAGACTATGATACCGAGTTGCGGTCATCGGGTTATCGAGTCCGTTAAAAACGCCTGCATTGGTGTGATGCACTTCAGAGGTTTTGCCGTGCATTAACAGTGGGGCAGCGACGATCGTGCCTCCAAACACCTGCCCGATGCTTTGATGCCCCAGACACACGCCTAAAATTGGCATCGCCGAACCCAGTTGCCGAATCAAGTCGAGCGAGATACCTGCGTCGTCGGGTCGTCCCGGTCCAGGTGAAATGACGACTCCTGCTGGGTTAAGTTGGCGCACTTGGTCGATCGTGATTTGGTCGTTTCGATAAACTTGAATGTCTGCTGCTATAGGAAACTCAGCCCCTAATTCACCTAAATATTGCACTAGATTATAGGTAAAGCTGTCGTAGTTGTCGATGACGAGAATCATTTGAAAGCATAAGGGACGAAACTTATTTCATCCTCTCACACTCTTTGAGTTGCCTCAGCAGTCACGAATGAAACGCTTGGATGAAGAGAAAGAGCTTAGGCAACAGCAGAAATCCAGCGACTAATAGAGCCGCGATCGACGACACCAAAACCGCTGCTGCCGCGCAATCTTTAGCGATTTTAGCGAGTTCGTGATAAGACTGCTTGACCGTCAAATCGACCACGGACTCGATCGCGGTATTGAGTAATTCCATCGCTAACACTGCCCCGATCGTTAACCCAATCACTGCCAGTTCAACCACGCTGAGACGCAAAAAAACGCCCAGGCTGATTGCTAGAGCGCCCACAAAGACATGAATTCTAAAATTGCGCTGCGTTTGAAAGGCGTAGCTGAGTCCCATCCAGGCATATTTGAAGCTCGTCCACAGCGTTGGAGCCACTTGCCACGCCAAATCACGAGTAGGCTTGAGAGGCACCACTTTAGCTGGGCGCTTTGGGGGTTGGCTAGGAAGTTCTTGGGACATAGTTAGCGGGGGAACAGAATAGGCGATCAGCCGCAAAATTAGCGCGATGGACTCAGCAGAAGGCGGTTTATTGCTTCATTTTGCGACAAGTCAGCTTAGAAAACTGTATTACAAGACTTGTTCAAAAATATTAAATTAATAAGAAGAGATCGGCACGGCTAACCCGATCGCGACAAGCAAAACCTGCTGCTGATTCAACATTCGGGTCAAGCTCTCGTCGTCGGGATGATCCCACCCTAAAAGATGCAGAAGCCCATGTGCTGACAGCCAAGCAAGCTCGGTTTGCAGCGGGTGCCCTTGCTGCTGTGCCTGTCGGGTGGCGGTGTCGATCGAGATCACGATATCTCCCAGATACAGCGCTTCAAGCTCATCGACGGGCTGAGGAGAGTCTACTTCGAGTGCCGCAAACGCCAGCACGTCGGTCGGCTGATCTTGATGGCGATAGTGGTGATTGAGGGTTTGAATCTCCCGATCGTCGGTCAGCCGCAAACTTAATTCATAGGCTTCATGAAGATGCAGAGGTAAACCGTCTTCGACATCGATCGGGTTGAGAAGCTTTAGCCAATGACGAAACCAAATCTCCCAAGTTTCCACCGAAACGAGAGTCTGAGCGCGATCGGCTAAAAAACACTCTTGGACGCTGACTTCAACCTGCATGGAGTCTCCTAACGAGTGATGTAAGCAAGCCCGACCAAGGCAGTCAGAAGCCCGATCGTGGTCAAAGCAAAGTGGTAGATTGAGGTGCCGCGTTTGCGTACCATGTTTCGCATCGCCAGCTTGACATAGCTTGGCTTCTTCTCTTTAGAGTCAGAGACTGGAGACTCAGCCGGAATTTCGGAGATCGGAGAGGGATTGCTCATAAAATTTGAAGTGTTACAGCTTACAAAACGATTAAGATTGCCAATACCCTAAAGGGATGGTCACTCATCAATGTAACAATTTGCGGACACTCTGCTCCTTCGGTTCATTGTTCTTTTGCACAGTTTTCTCATGTCTCGTCTTGCCAGCACCATTGAAGCGATTCTCTATCTAAAGGCGCAACCGTTGTCGATCGCTGAGATTGCCGAGGCGGCGGCGTGCGATCGTGACTCTGCCGAAGAAGGACTTTTAGAGTTAATGGCAGACTATGCTCACCGAGATAGCGCGTTAGAAATTGTAGAAACGCCCAACGGTCATGGCTTACAGCTACGAGAAGCCTTTCAACATCTCGTGCAAATTATGGTTCCGGCAGATTTGGGGATCGGTGAGTTGCGAACTCTAGCGGCGGTTGCGATTAAAGGTCCAATCGCCCAAACCGATCTGGTAGACCTGCGAGGATCGGGTGCCTATCAGCACGTCCAGGAGCTAGTTTTGCAGGGATTTGTTCGCAAACGACGGCAGTCAGACGGGCGATCGTATTGGATTCAGGTCACAGATAAATTTCATCAATATTTTCAACTCAATCAGTTGCCTCAGAGCTTCGAGAAGCTAAAAAACAAGCAGGAATGACCATACGGCTGAATTGAGAATCGCTGTGACGTGAATCGAAGTTTCCCGATTATGTTCTGAAAATCCCAGCGAATCGAATCAGACGGATAATTATAGAGGACGGTGAGAACCATCATTTTTTGGCGATCGCAACTCGGAGACACCACACATCTCTACTTTAGACAACTCCCCAAATTTTGACGGTGCGATCGTCGCTACCACTGACTAATAAAGGGCGATCGCCACTCACCGCTACGGCGGTCACTAAGCTCGAATGTCCTTGCAGTAAGCAGACTTCTCGCGCCGCGTGTAAGTCCCAAATCTTGATAGTTTTGCGACTTCCACTAATCAGATGTCTGCCCTCATTCACCGTCACCGACGCAATACTTCTTGGCTGCTTTTGAGAAGGGGTTACCACTTCCTCGGTTCTTAGACTCCACGATTTCACCACCTGCTGTTTAGTTCTAATCGTGAAACTGTCTTCGTCAGCATCGATCGAGATCGCGAACACGATCGACCAGGTGTTAACGCTAAACAATTCCTCACCCGCCTGCAAATCCCAAACTTTGACCACGCCATCGCGGCTGGCGCTGATTAGAATCTCTTGATCAGGGCGATAGATAAAATGACGCGTGGCGATCGCGATCGCCGTAATTCCCGCTGCGTGTCCCGTCAGGGTAGCCAGACATTCAAACAGCGCATAGGGGCTGTAGTCGTCTAACGCTTTTTTTGCCTTGAGTTCCGATCGCGCTTGCAGCAGCAAATACGCTACTTTTTGCACCTCAAGGGACGAATCTTGCAAGCCCTGAATCAAAAAACCTAGCCCCGCCTTAGACGTTTTTCCTTCGCGAAGTGCGGCAATGCGCTGGTCTGCCCGATCGCTCGCAAACCGTCGTCGAAGTCCGTCTAGTCCGCCTAGCACGACACTTCCTGCCGGAACTGTCACCTGACCGCCCAGCACCGCGTCATCGTTTTGAGGTTGATTCACAGGACTGATCACAAACCCATTCTACTGTCTGCGGTTCCTAGAGCAAGTCAACGCTTTGAGCCGCTAATTTTACCGTTCTCGATCCTAATCCTGCTACCCTCAATAAAGGCTCCTTTTTGCGTAAAGGAAGGAGATTTCTACATCCCGCAACCCTGCAAATTATGAGTCACCCCGACAGCATTGCTCCCCACGGTGGGCAGCTAATCAATCGCATCGCAAGCCCCGCCCAACAAGCCGAATTTCTCTCAAAAGCCGACCACCTGCCTAGAGTGCAGCTTGATGAACGGGCAGCTTCTGATCTGGCACTAATTGCGATTGGTGGCTTTAGCCCGTTAACTGGCTTTCTAGAAAAAGCCGACTACGATCGGGTCGTCAATGAGATGCATTTAACGAATGGGTTGCCTTGGTCGATTCCGATCACGCTGCCTGTCACAGAAGAGGTTGCCGAGCCTCTCAAAGAAGGAAGTCTAGTGCGATTAGATGATCGTGACGGTCGCTTTATCGGGGTGCTCGAACTCACGCAGAAATATGCCTACGACAAGGTTCACGAGGCGCTTCATGTCTACCGCACCAACGAAGAAAAACATCCCGGTGTGGCAGTCGTCTATAAGCAGGGAGCGATCAATCTAGCGGGTGCAGTGTGGATGCTTCAGCGAGAAGCTCATCCTCAGTTTCCGACGTATCAGATTGATCCGATCGAGTCGCGCACTCTATTTAGAGAAAAAGGGTGGAAGACGATCGTCGCGTTTCAGACTCGCAATCCGATTCACCGCGCTCATGAATACATTCAAAAGTGTGCCCTAGAAACCGTAGACGGGCTATTCCTTCATCCGCTGGTTGGAGTCACTAAAGACGATGATATTTCGGCTGATATTCGGATGCGCTGCTATGAAATCATGCTGGAACATTACTTCCCGAAAGATCGGGTCATTCTTGCCATCAATCCTGCCGCGATGCGCTACGCCGGACCCCGTGAAGCTATTTTCCACGCCTTGATTCGCAAAAACTACGGCTGCACCCATTTCATCGTGGGACGCGATCACGCCGGGGTGGGCGACTATTACGGCACCTATGACGCACAGCATATCTTTGACGAATTTGACCCCGATGCACTAGGTATTAAGCCGATGAAGTTTGAGCACGCGTTTTACTGCAAGCGCACTCTCAGCATGGCAACAACTAAAACTAGCCCCAGCACTCCTGAAGAGCGGGTTCACCTCTCAGGCACCAAAGTCCGGGAGATGCTGCGTCGCGGCGAGCTACCACCTCCAGAGTTTTCTCGCCCTGAAGTCGCAGCAGAACTTGCCAAGGCGATGCAGGCTCCAACTCCGGTTTGGGCTGACGGAATCTAAACCATGAAGGATGAGGGCTAAGACGTGTTTTGAAAGTCCTATGGTGAGTGATTTATCAAGTAGGGTAAAACTGTGGTCAGAAAGATTTTCTTGCAGGTGATGACCGTGATAGTGCTGGGGCTGAGTGGGCTGGGATTGTCCCCGATCGCCCTCGCGGATAGCTCGAATTACGAAGTGCGATCGCACCATAACCCCGACGGAATTGGCAAAGTCTACTTAGGGCGAGAAATCGCGCATGTTATGGGATATGAAGGCGCTAACTGGCTAGAGCGCTATCGACGCGACGGTGAGGAGCAACCCCAAAAAGTCATCAATGACCTGAATCTCAAGTCAACAGATGTCGTCGCTGACATCGGCGCTGGAACAGGCTACTTCAGCTTTCGGATTGCGCCCCGTGTGCCAAAGGGCAAAGTGCTGGCAGTCGATGTCCAGCCAGAAATGATTGAGATTCTAACGACGCTGAAAGCCAAAAATCACCTCTCAAACGTCGAGCCTATTTTAAGCAGCACAATGGATGTAAATCTCCCGGCTGAAAGCGTCGATGTGGCGCTAATGGTCGATGCTTATCATGAATTTGAGTATCCCCAAGAGGTGATGACCTCGATCGTCAAAGCCCTAAAACCCAAAGGCAGAGCCGTCTTAGTCGAGTATCGCGCTGAAAATCCTCTGATTCTAATCAAAGGACTTCACAAAATGACACAAACGCAGGTACAGAAAGAAATGGAAGCCGTCGGACTGACCTATCTCGAAACCAAAAACGATTTACCGCAACAGCACCTGATGATTTTCGAGAAGCAAAATTAGCCCAAATCGAACAACAAATTCACCCAATGCCGTAGAGACGTTCCACCGGAACGTCTTCCTCCTGTTGAGTGCCTCGCCGATTTAGCGTCACAAAAAAGCCCGTGGAAGCTCGATCGAGCATCTCCACAGGCTTTCTATTTCAACAAACGAGCCTTAACGACCAATCCCAACATAGCGGAACCCAGCTTCTTCAATCACCGCTTGATTTAAGAAGTTGCGACCGTCAATCATGATCGGGGAGTGCATTAGCTGTGCCATCTTGATATAGTCCAGCGTTTGGAACTGCTGCCACTCAGTCACCAACACCAACGCATCACAGCTATCGGCTAGTCGCTCGGCATCTGTTTCGACAATTACATCTGACAGACCGTGGCGCATCCCAGTCTGCGAGATGATCGGGTCGTAGGCTTTGACCTTGGCACCTAGGCGCGTCAAATTCTCAATTAAAGACAGCGAAGGCGCATCGCGCAAATCATCGGTGTCAGGCTTAAAGGTCAACCCCAACAGACCGATCGTTTTGCCCTTCAAGATTTTGAGAACTTGCTGAAGTTTCTCAACGACGATCAGCTTTTGACGTTGGTTGACACTCACCGCCGCTTTTAAAAGCTGCGTCTCAAACCCATAGTCATCAGCCGTGTGAATCAGTGCCGACACGTCTTTCGGGAAGCAAGACCCACCCCAGCCTAGACCCGCTTGCAGAAATTTGCTGCCGATGCGAGAGTCTAGCCCGATGCCTTTGGCAACTTGAGTTACATCTGCACCGACTCGATCGCAGATATTCGCCACTTCATTAATAAAGCTGATCTTAGTCGCGAGAAACGCATTCGCCGCGTATTTGATCATCTCTGCCGAGCTTAGATCCGTCACCACCATTGGCACAGGAGGCTGAGTTTTATCTTCAGCAAATTGCCGCTCAATGATTGGCGTATAGAGTTCTTGCATCAGCGCGGCTGCACGAGAGCTATTGCCGCCCAACACGATACGATCGGGGTTAAACGTGTCATGCACCGCCGACCCTTCGCGCAGAAACTCTGGATTGCTGACGACATCAAAATCGTAGTCTTCGCTGACGGTTGCTGGGATCACAGCGTCTTGAATGCCCATTCCTGCGAGTACAGGTTGAGCCATGAGTCCTTTGCGCTCTGCAACGCCGTCGAGGACGAGCATTCTCACCCAGTCACCCGACCCGATCGGCACTGTCGATTTGTTGACGATCACTTTATAGCCGCCGTTTAGATGAGACCCAATGCCACGAGCAACCGCTTCCACATAGCGGGTGTCGCTTTCTCCCGTCGGCAAGGCAGGAGTTCCCACAGCGATAAACAGAACTTGCCCATGCTCGACCCCGGCTGCCAGATCCGTTGTAAATGTCAATCGTTGCGATTGAATTGACCCTTGCATGATCTCCGAGAGTCCCGGTTCAAAAATCGGTGATTGCCCAGACTGCATTAACTTTACTTTGGCTTCATTATTGTCCACACAGATCACTTGGTGTCCAACGTGAGCCAAACAAGCCCCGGTCACTAACCCAACATATCCTGTACCAATGACACAAACCCGCATAGAAGCTCCTCGAATAAGGGGGACAATAAAAGACAGCGAACACAACGTTTGACAAATCTGCACCTAGCGTTCCCTCAGATAGGGACAGGGCAACTGAGGGAACGCACTGCTCTTAGTGAGCCACAACCGACTCAGGCTCGGTCGGAACGTAAGACCCAATACGACTCTGAAAATCTGCGATCGTCCGCTCTAAGCCCTCTTGAAGCGGAATTGTCGGCTGCCAGCCGAGATGAGTCTTGGCACGGGTGATGTCGGGCTTCCGACGACGGGGATCATCTTGAGGAAGTGGCTCAAACTTCACATTTGCTGACGGGTTGACCATCTTCTGAATCGCTTCAGCAAGTTGCAGAATGGTGTACTCGTCTGGGTTGCCCAAGTTTACAGGACCGATAAAGTTGCCATTCATCAAGCGCATCAAGCCTTCTACTAGATCGGAGACATAGCAGAAACTGCGGGTTTGCGACCCATCGCCATAGACCGTCAACGGCTTGTTGCGAAGCGCCTGAACGACGAGGTTGCTGACCACTCGACCATCGTTTTCTAACATCCGCGGACCATAGGTGTTGAAGATTCTGGCAACCCGAATATCGACCTCGTTTTGGCGGTGATAGTCAAATGCCAGAGTTTCTGCAACCCGCTTACCTTCGTCATAGCAACTGCGAATGCCGATCGGGTTAACACTCCCCCGATATTCTTCTGACTGAGGATGCACTTCTGGGTCGCCATACACTTCTGAGGTTGAGGCAAGCAAAAATCGAGCATTGACTCGTTTTGCCAAGCCCAACATATTTAGCGTCCCGATTACATTGGTCTTAATCGTCTTGACGGGATTGAACTGATAGTGAACCGGGGATGCAGGGCAAGCTAGGTGATAAATCTGATCAACTTCTAGTCGAATCGGCTCTGTAATATCGTGGCGAATCAACTCAAAGTAGGGGTTATCAAGCCATTGAAGAAGGTTACGCTTATGTCCTGTATAGAAGTTATCTAAACAAACTACTTCATGTCCTTCAGCCATGAGACGATCGATGAGATGGGAGCCAATAAAGCCAGCACCACCAGTAACAAGAATTCGCATAGTTTCAGTAAGCTATTAGAGCTGCAAACGGGCAAGACGGGTTGGAGGGATTCTCCATTCAAAGCTGCGGTAAATGATTTTTCCATTCCATGCCAAAAGCGTACCCAGAAGCGATGCCGATATACAGAACGCGGACTAGGTAAAACGACTTGATTCCTTCCACACATAGACTCTGGAAGGATTGACATTTGCACTAGGACTTTAACAAAAAGCTTGTTTGAAACGGAACCCCAGCGATAAGACTTCATTGAATCTTAAAGTTAGAGTGTTGATTGGGCAGAAAACATAATCCCCCAAAATCAAGAGACTTGGGGGACTGCCAGAATCAATGGGATGAGGCTTCACGACTCTTAGCTAGTCCTGCGTGATTCGCAACACCGCCATGAAGGCTTCTTGAGGAACGTCTACGGTTCCGATCGATTTCATGCGCTTCTTGCCCTTTGCCTGCTTTTGCAGCAGCTTCTTCTTTCGAGAAATGTCACCGCCATAGCATTTTGCCAGCACATCTTTGCGAATGGCAGAAATGTGCTCACTGGCGATCACCTTGCTGCCGATCGCGGCTTGAATCGGAATTTTGAACTGGTGGCGAGGAATCAACTCCTTCAGCTTCTCAGTTAACGCCCGCCCCACTGCGTAAGCTTTATCTCGATGCACGATCGTCGCTAATGGATCGACGGGATCGCCATTGATCATAATGTCCAGCTTCACGAGAAAGTTTTCGCGGTAGCCGATCAGTTGATATTCCATGCTGGCATAGCCGCGCGATCGAGACTTCATCAGATCAAAAAAGTCTGTCACCACTTCTGCCAGAGGCATCTCATAAATCAGCGTCGTGCGTCCTGGAGTCAGATATTTCATGTCTTTAAAGATGCCGCGCCGCGTTTGGCACAACTCCATCAGCGTGCCGACATAGGTTTCTGGCGTGATGATGTCTAGCTGAACGTAGGGTTCTTCAATCTTTTCGCGCTGCTGCGGGTCGGGCAATTTGCTGGGATTATCAATGTAAATAACGTCGCCTTTGAGCGTCGTCACCTGGTAGACAACCGAGGGCGCAGTGATAATCAAATCCAGGTTATATTCTCGCTCTAGCCGCTCTTGCACGATCTCCATGTGCAGCAGCCCCAAAAAGCCACACCGAAAGCCAAAGCCCATCGCACTTGAGGTTTCTGGCTCGTAGTGAAGGGCGGCATCGTTGAGTTTGAGTCTCTCTAACGCCTCGCGCAGTTCAGGAAACTGATCGGCATCGATCGGAAACATCCCGCAGAAGACCATCGGTTTCGCTTCTATGTATCCAGGAAGCGCTTCAGTCGCAGGCTTATTGGCAAGAGTAATGGTGTCGCCTACACGAGCATCTTCGACCGCTTTGATCGAAGCTGCTAAATAGCCGACTTCACCCGCATGAAGGTCATCGACTTTAACCTGAGTCGGAGATAGAACACCCAATTCATCAATAACAAACTCTTTGCCCGATGCCATTAGCCGCACTTTATCACCCTGCTTCAACCGACCATCCATCAGCCGAAAATAGACGATCACGCCCCGATAAGGGTCATAGTAGCTATCAAAAATTAAGGCACGTAACGGCTGATCGACCGTGTTGGCAGGCGGCGGCACCAGACGGACGATCTCCTCCAAAATTTCTGGAACGCCGCGCCCTTCTTTTGCCGATGCCAAAATTGCATTGCTGCAATCGAGTCCGACGATTTCTTCAATTTCTTGTTTGACCCGATCGGGTTCTGCTCCCGGTAGATCAATTTTGTTGAGAACCGGAATAATCTCCAGGTTGTTTTCTAGCGCTAGATACACGTTTGCTAGGGTTTGAGCTTCGACTCCCTGAGAGGCATCGACGACGAGAAGCGCTCCTTCACAAGCGGCTAGAGATCGTGACACCTCATAAGAAAAATCGACGTGCCCAGGCGTGTCAATCAGGTTTAGCACATAATTTTGCCCATCTTTGGCGGTGTAATCCATTCGGGCAGCTTGCAGCTTAATCGTGATGCCGCGTTCACGCTCTAGATCCATGTTGTCGAGGAACTGTTCTTTCATCTCCCGCGCATCGACGGTGCCCGTCGCTTGTAAGAGACGGTCTGCCAGCGTTGATTTGCCGTGATCGATGTGGGCAATGATCGAAAAGTTGCGGATGCGGCTGACGGGAACGTCTGTCATAGACTCTAGGATAAAAGGTGAAATGAAGAACAATTACAGTGAGCGAGGCGGCGTTGAACTATCTACAGCGCTGCACTATATAAAGTGTTTGGATAGCTCAATCCCTTCTCAGTTTATTGCATGAATCCCGATCATGGGCGACCCATCCTCTACACTGTTTTGAATCTCAGAAAAGCTTTAACTCAAAGTTTTGCCCAAATTCTCAGAATTTCAGTCAGTCGGTTAAACTAACACTTAGGTTTGGGACACATAAGACGGGATTTACGGTTTTTATTACTGATGACTGACCCAACAACTCACTCTCTTCCAGCGATCGACAAAGTAGAGCTTTCGATTCATATCGACTCAGAGCTACTTGAGCAGATCAGGCACTTGACCAACGACCCTAGTAAAGTTGTCGAAGTAGCGATTCGGCAGTGGTTAAGAAGCGAGTCTCACCGCGACGAAGAGACCTCGCGAAGTTTCCAGCGAAATCCCCCAGTGCCTCCTAGAGGCGAGTGGAATGATTAGTCAGAGTGTCTTTTTGAACACTGAACCCAATGTTTAAAACGGATGGAAGCGGGTTAACGTAGACTGTAGTGATCAGGGTTATATCAATCAGTTTGAGATAATCGTTGAATTCATGAATTGCGTTTCTTCGCAGTCATCCTGAATTCTCTGGCTTTGACGTTTCGCGTTCAGTGAGATGACTTTCTCTGTGAATTTTTCAAGCCTGCGATCGGATAATTTCCACTTAAACTCTGATTCGGCTGATCGAGAAGATGCTGCCGAGTTTGTGATGACTCAGGATGCTGAAGGAAATATTCTGTCTTTTTATTGGCAAAACGCAAGTAGAGCGGTGGGCGACGAAGAAAGATTTGCGCCCGTCGCGATCGTGCCTTATCTACAGCGAATCCAAAGAGTCTTAGACAGCCAGACTCCCGAACAGTTTTTTTGTTTCTCTCGCTGTCACACCGAGATGCGGCTGTTTGAGTTGTTGATGAGTCCAATTTTGTCGCCTGGGAGCGAAGCTTCAATGGTAATCGTGACCGGAAGAAAATTAGCTCACAGTCTGGATGACCCTATCCCAGATGACCTTCTCTCGCCTGTTGACGTGTCGCCCCGCTCCGATCGCTATCAAAAGCTGCTAACTCAAATTGCCTGGACTATTCGTCGCACTCTAGATTTGCCGACCATTTGGCAGCAAACCGTTGACGGGCTTGGCAAAGCTTTGGGTGTGAGTCGATGCATTATCTGCCCCTTTGAAGCTCCGAGTTCGGAAATTGAAGTGGTTGCAGAATATCGTCAAGAATCCTTGGCATCTCTGCTAAAACTAAAGTTTTCTCTCACCGATGACCCAGCACTCGGTCAAGCCGTGACAACCTTAAAACCTCTCAGTGCAGATGTCCCTGTGATCGAGGGCATTGAGACGATCTGTAAAACGACTGAGAACTCAGCCGATTCGCCCCTGCCCCAAACTCGACTGGTGGTGGCGACGTGCTATCAAGAGAAGCCCAATGGGGTAATCGTGCTCTATCAGTGTGATCACACTCGATCGTGGACTCAGGCAGAAATTGAGTTTGTGCAAGAGTTAGCCGACCAGGTAGGAACGGCGATCGCTCATGCATCTTTGTTTGCCAAAAGCCAAAATTTAGCGATCGATCTTCAGCGAGTCAACGGCAATCTGATGCAAAAGCATCGCGAACTCGAAGAAGCCCGTCATCAGGCAGAAGAAGCGTCTCGCCTCAAGAGTGAATTTCTCGCCAACACCTCCCACGAGCTGCGAACTCCGCTCAACGGGATGATTGGCTTTTTGAGGCTGATTTTAGACGACATGGCAGACGACCCCGAAGAACAGCGGGAGTTTACCGAAGAGGCGCACACATCGGCGCTGCATCTAGGAGCCATTTTGGAAGATGTTTTAGACATCGCCAAGATCGAAGCTGGAAAAATGCAGATCGATCTGAGTCACGTCAAGCTTGATGAAATCTTACTGGATGTCGAGAAGTTTGCCAGAACCCAGACCTCGCAAAAAAATCTCACCTTTGAGATTCAAAAGCCGTCCACCTACGACGAAATTATTCTCTACGCCAACTATCAGCGACTCAAGCAAGTGATGTTGAACCTGGTCAACAATGCGATCAAGTTCACGCATGAGGGCGGCATTACGATCACGGCAGAAGTCGTTAAAAAACGAGTCGTGGTTCAAGACAGGGAACTTCCTGGCATGGTGAAAGTGCGAGTAGTGGACACCGGGATCGGAGTTTCATTAGAGGAGCAAGACAAACTATTTCAATCATTCAGCCAAGTTGATGGCTCTCTAACTCGTCAATATGGAGGCACTGGCTTAGGGTTAGCGATCTCTCAGAGGCTAGTAGAAGCGATGGGCGGCGTAGTCAACTTTTACAGCATGGGTGAGGAGTTAGGGTCTACGGTCACGTTCACCGTTCCGCTCGCTCAAGAACCTGTAATGAGGTTGGGCTAGCGCTCAATTTCTCCGCAATCGCCCCTAAACTCCCTAAACTAGAGAAGGAGATTAAAGGATATTTCATGACAGAACTAATGGAAGCTCGCGACCTGTTTCGGGCTGCTTATGAAAACCGCTACACCTGGGACAAAAACTTTCCTGGCTACACGATGGATATCACCTATAAAAAAGGTGACACCGTTTACACTGCCAAAGCGCGAATTGACGCAGACATGAAAGCTGAGGTCTCTGGCATTGATAACGAAGAAGTCAAGAAAGAGATTCACGGTCAGTTGTGGGAAACCTCCATTCACCGAGTTCGCCGCAGCTTTGAGGAAACCCACAGCAAGAATGTCTTCACGCTAGGGGAGACCGATGAGACGGGCGCTGTCGAGATTATGGTGAAAGGAACGGCGATGGGCGATCGCTACAAAGTTCACAACAACGAAGTGAGCCTGGTGCACCGTCACATTCGCGATATTGTCGTCACGATTAACACCTTTAGCACGCACGACACGGGCGAAGGCTACCTAGCTTATCGCTATGATTCCGTCTACAGCGATCCCCAAACGGGCGCAGTCAAGGGCGGCAAAAGCGAGTTTGAAGACGAGTACGAAAAAGTGGGCAACTACTACATCCTGACTCGGCGGGTGATTTGCACCGAGCAAGACGGTCAGACCGAAACGATCGAGTTTGGTTTCTCGAACGTGAAATTATTAGAGCCTGCGCTGGTATGAGAATCATTGGATTTCCTACTAAAAATCCAAAATTCAGTCCCAGGGGCTAGGATCGAGATCAATCCGCATAAATTACAGTCCTAAAGGTGAACTATGTCTCAAACACTGACCCTGACCTCAGAAAATGTTGAAACCGTATTGGACGAGCTGCGTCCTTACTTGATGGCTGACGGGGGCAACGTCGAGCTAGTCGAGTTAGACGGTCCGATCGTCAAGCTCAGACTTCAAGGTGCGTGCGGTTCTTGCCCCAGTTCGGCAATGACTCTCAGAATGGGGATCGAACGTCGTCTGCGCGAATTCATTCCCGAAATCGAAGAAGTCGAACAAGTTATGTAACAGATTTGAGTTTTGAGGGGTGAGTTTTGATTTACCCTAGGAACGTGGATTGATTAAAGTGCAGTTTCTCACCCTCACCCTAGCCCTCTCCCCAAGGAGAGGGAACAAGACTCTAACTCCCTTCTCCTTGGGGAGAGGGTTGGCGAGGGCTTGCTCCACTTCGTGAGGAGGGCAGAAGACGCTCATAAGTCTTACAGGTTATTTAATCCACGATCCTTAGAACACATCACTCAAAACTCGCGTTCCAATTCTTATGTCCTATCCTCTGCACGTTGCCTTTATCTGGCACCAACATCAGCCACTTTACAAAAGTAGGGGTGGTGAGGGTTCCAGCGCTTCGGAGGGCAAATATCGTCTGCCTTGGGTGCGTCTACACGGGACAAAAGATTATCTAGACTTGGTGCTATTGCTGGAGAAGTATCCCAAGCTGCACCAGACCGTGAATTTAGTGCCCTCGCTGATTCTTCAGATTGAAGATTATGTGGCGGGAACGGCGATCGATCCCTATCTCGCCTTGACGTTGACTCCGATCGAGCAACTCAACCCCGACCAAAAAGAATTTATCGTCGAGCATTTCTTCGATGCCAATCACCATACGCTGATCGATCCCCATCCTCGCTACGCAGAATTGTATGGGCAACGTCAAGATCGAGGACGCGATTGGTGTCAGCAAAATTGGAACTCGCAAGATTACAGCGACCTATTGGCGTGGCATAACCTGGCGTGGATTGACCCTCTATTTTGGGATGACCCAGCGATCGCGGGGTGGCTAGAGAAAGGGAAAGGATTTAGCTTGAGCGATCGCCAACAAATTATTTCAAAACATCGGGAGATTCTCAGCCGCATCGTGCCGCAGCACCGCAAAATGCAGGAGACGGGACAGCTTGAGGTGATTACGTCGCCTTACACACACCCGATTTTGCCGTTGTTGGCAGACACCAACGCGGGTCGAGTTGCGGTTCCTCAAATGGCGCTGCCTGAGCAACGATTCCAGTTTGAGGAAGATATTCCGCGTCATCTCCGTCGGGCTTGGCAGATGTATGAGGAGCGGTTTGGACAAGCGCCTCGTGGGTTATGGCCCTCTGAGCAGTCAGTGAGTCCGTCGATTTTGCCCTATGTTGCTAAAGAAGGATTTAAGTGGCTCTGCTCGGATGAAGCGGTGTTGGGATGGTCACTTAAGCACTTCTTTAATCGCGATGAGACGGGCACCGTCTACGATCCTGAAATGCTCTATCGTCCCTATCGCTTGCAAACCCCGGCGGGAGATTTGGCGATCGTCTTTCGAGATCACCGCTTGTCTGACTTGATTGGCTTTACCTACAGCGCGATGGAGCCAAAACGAGCCGCATCCGATCTGGTCGGACATCTAGAAGCGATCTCTCGATCGCTCAAACAGCGCAACGGAAATGGGACGACCTTAGAGCAGCCGTGGTTAGTCACGATCGCGTTGGATGGCGAGAACTGCTGGGAGTTCTATCCCCAAGATGGCAAGCCCTTCTTGGAGAATCTCTATCAAACTCTTAGTAATGACCCTGATCTAAAATTAGTCACCGTTTCTGAATTCACGGAGCAATTTCCACCGACTGAGACAATTCCATCTGACCAGCTTCATAGCGGCTCGTGGGTCGATGGCAGTTTTACCACTTGGATTGGCGACCCCGCAAAAAATCGCGCCTGGGATCTGCTGACCACGGCGCGTCAAGTGTTGGCACAGCATCCTGAAGCCACTGAGGAGACCAATCCAGAGGCGTGGGAAGCGCTCTATGCAGCAGAAGGCTCTGATTGGTTTTGGTGGTTTGGCGAAGGGCATTCCTCAAATCAAGATGCCATGTTTGATCAGCTTTTCCGAGAACATTTAATCGCCCTTTATCAGGCACTTGATGAACCAGTTCCTGACAATGTTCGCCGTCCGGTTGAGAAGCACGCGCAGCAGGGCGACCATGCCCCTCAAGGCTTTATTCATCCAGTTTTAGACGGGCGAGGCGACGAACAAGACTGGGATAAAGCAGGGCGGATCGAAGTTGGAGGTGCACGAGGCACGATGCACCAGAGCAGCGAAATTCAACGGCTTTGGTATGGGTTGGATCACATTAACTTCTATCTCCGTCTCGATTTTCGGGCGGGCGTGCGACCCGGCATCGACTGTCCGCCTGAGTTGAATCTGTTCTGGTTTTACGCAGACAGATCTATGCGAAACAGCCCGATTCCTCTGGTAGACCTGCCCGATGAAGCCCCGCTGAATTATCAATTCCATCACCATTTGGGAGTCAATCTCTTGACTCAAACCGTTTGGCTTCAGGAAGCAGCCGACGATTTCCGCTGGTCATCTCGCGCCACTCGCGCCCAAATCGGACTCGATAAATGTCTGGAAATTAGCATTCCTTGGGTAGATTTGCAGGTGCATCCCGATTATGCGCTGCGGATGGTGGCGGTGCTGTCGGATGGAGGTCGCTATCGGCAATATCTGCCAGAGAATGCCCTGATTCCGATTTCCGTTCCTTAATGAATTAAGGATCGATCGCGGCAAAGACCTCTGATTTTCGGACAGTCGGGGGTCTGGACATAGAGTTTTTCAACTTATCCTCTCATCTGCAAGGTATCCTGATTGATGGGCAAAACCAACTTCAATTGAGAAAGATCTGTGCTTGACCTGAAGCTAATCCGCGAAAACCCCGAATTCGTTCAAAAGAAACTGAACCAGCGTAACGGCAGCTACGACATTCAGCCGATCGTGCAGCTTGACCAGCAGCAGCGAGACTTGGAGAAGACTCGATCGAGCCTTCAGGCGCGCAGTAATGAAATTGGCAAACTGGTTGGGCAAAAGATCAAATCTGGCAGCGCTCCCAATGGTGAAGAGGTGCAATCGCTGCGGGATGAAGGCAACCAGATGAAAGCCAAATTGAGCGAATTAGAGCCGCGGGAAAAAGATCTAAAGGCGCAGATTGAGACGCTGTTGCTGACGTTGCCGAATTTGCCGAGTGGCTCGACTCCGATCGGTCAAAATGAAACCGAAAATGTAGAAGTCCGGCGCTGGGGCGACGAGTTTAAGCCGCAAAGTGAGAACCTTTTGCCTCACTATGAGATTGGCGAAAAACTTGGCATTTTGAATGCAGAACGGGCAGCCAAAATTGCTCAGACTCGATTTGTCGTGTTGGTAGGTGCGGGTGCGGCGTTAGAGCGGGCGTTGATTCAGTTCATGCTCGATCGTCAAATCGCCGCCGGATATCTCGAAGTGTTGCCTCCTCTACTGGTTAACACTGCATCGCTGACTGCCACGGGTCAGCTTCCAAAATTTGCAGAAGAGAGTTTTAAGTGTGCTGACGACGATTTATGGCTGATTCCGACCGCAGAAGTTCCGGTGACGAATCTCTATCGAGACGAGGTTCTCGCAGCGGATCAGCTTCCGATCCATCACTGCGCCTCTACGCCTTGCTTTCGGCGAGAGGCTGGGAGCTATGGCAGAGACACACGGGGGCTTATTCGCCTGCACCAGTTTAATAAGGTGGAACTGGTTAAACTGGTGAATCCGGGCACGTCTGAACAGGAACATCAATCGCTAGTGCGGGATGCAGAGGCAATTCTTGAAGCGTTGAAATTGCCTTATCGGACGATCGAGCTTTGCACGGGAGATTTAGGCTTTGGTGCCGCTAAATGCTATGACCTGGAAGTCTGGCTTCCTTCAGCAGGAACCTATCGCGAGATTTCAAGCTGCTCAAACTTCCTCGATTTTCAAGCTCGACGCGGCAATATTCGCTTTAAAGAAGCCGGACAAAAGGGAACGCAATTTGTCCACACGCTCAACGGGTCAGGGTTAGCGATCGGTCGCACGATGGCTGCCGTTTTAGAGAATTATCAGCAACCAGACGGCTCAGTGCGATTACCCGACGTGCTGCAACCCTACTTAAGGCGAGAGATTTTGTAAGTGTTCTCTACCTCCTGCGATCGATTTTGCGATGAAGTTTTATGACGACTCAGCTTGCACTCTAGAATAGAGAAATGTCGTCATCGGAGTTTATTGGTCTAGCCTATGTCAGTTTTGGCTGTTGTTGCCCTTCTCGCAGTCCTGATCTTCGTGCATGAGCTAGGTCACTTCCTAGCGGCTCGACTTCAGGGCATTTATGCAAATCGCTTTTCGATCGGGTTTGGTCCCATCCTGTGGAAATATCAGGGATCTCAAACAGAATATGCGCTTCGTGCCTTGCCGCTGGGCGGATTTGTGGGGTTTCCAGATGATGACCCCGATAGCAAAATTCCGCCCAACGACCCTAACCTGCTGAGAAACCGTCCCGTGTTGGATCGAGCGATCGTGATCAGCGCAGGCGTAATCGCCAATCTGTTGTTTGCTTATTTTGTCTTGGTGTCGCAGTTGGCGATCGTCGGGTTGCCCACCAGCTTTAGCTATCAGTCAGGCGTGATTGTGCCGCAGGTCATCTCTAAAGATGCTGTCGCGGCACAGGCAGGCGTTAAAGAAGGCGATTTGATCGTCGCAGTCAATGGTCAGACCCTAGAAGCTTCGGCGAAAGCAACCGATAGTTTGCGGCAAGCGATCGAGACCAACCCTGGCAAACCCATCCAGCTACAGATTCAGCGCAAAGGAGAGCCTGTTTCGCTGACCGTTGTTCCCAAAGCCGACGATCAAGGCAGAGGTCGCATCGGGGTGCAGCTTCGCCCCAATGGGTCAACGGTCTATCAGCGTCCAAGCAACCTTTTTAGCATCTTTGGCATTGCTGCCGAAGAGTTTCAGCGCATTGTTGTATTGACGGTGCAAGGGTTTGGACAACTGATTAGTAACTTTAGCAAGACTGCGGAACAGGTGGCGGGTCCGGTGGCGATCGTGGCAACGGGTGCCAAAATTGCTCAAGCCGATTCTGCTAGCTTGTTTAACTTTGCGGCTCTGATCAGCATTAACCTGGCGGTGATCAACATTTTGCCTCTGCCTGCGTTGGATGGCGGTCAGCTTGCCTTCTTGCTGATTGAAGGACTCCGTGGTAAGCCTTTGCCGATGCGGTTTCAAGACGGGGTGATGCAAACCGGACTGGTGCTGCTGCTGGGTTTAGGGGTGTTCCTGATCATTCGAGATACCGTTAATCTGATTCCTCAATAGTGAGCATCACGCGAAAGATTTCCGCCAAAAAACAGCGTGCACTGGAGATCCTGATTCGCCTCAAGCGTCTCTACCCCGACGCTCCATGCACGTTGGACTATGAAACGCCTGTTCAGCTAATGGTGGCGACGATCTTGTCGGCTCAGTGCACCGATGCGCGGGTAAATTTAGTTACGCCAGAGCTATTTCGGCGATTTCCTGATGCAGCGGCGTTGGCAGGGGCAGACGTGGCGGAGCTTGAAAACTTGGTGCGATCGACCGGATTCTATCGCAACAAGGCAAAGAATATTCAAGCGGCGTGTCAGATGATCATGACGGAGTTTGGCGGTCAGGTTCCGAGAATGATGGAAGACTTGCTGCGGCTTCCGGGCGTGGCGCGCAAAACGGCGAACGTCGTGTCTGCTCACGCCTATGGTGTGAATTTGGGCGTGACGGTCGATACTCACGTCAAACGCCTTACCTATCGACTTGGATTGACCAAAAACACCGATCCCGTCAAAATCGAGCGAGATTTGATGAAACTGATTCCTCAACCCGACTGGGAGAATTGGTCAATTCGGATTATTTATCACGGGCGGGCGGTTTGCATGGCTCGAAATCCGCAGTGTGATCGCTGTGAGCTTGCCGATCTCTGCCCCTCTGCCAACTTATCTGAAGAACCGACGTTAGAAGCAGCTAGCTCGGTTTAAGCGTGTCATCCACCAGAATTGCAAATCTATTTCGCCACTCGCTCGATCCATTCGGTAGAATAAGAGACACTATCTTTAAACTAAGGGTCAAAAATCTTCATGGCTAAGAAGAGCATGATTGAGCGGGCTAAAAAGCGCCAAGCAACAGTAGACAAATACGCTGAAGAGCGCGGAGAACTGAAAGAGCAGTTTGCTAAGGCAACAACTCAACAGCAAAAGCTGGCGATCCATCGTCAAATTCAGCAGTTGCCTCGCAACAGTGCTCGTGTACGCGTGCGCAAGATTTGTTGGGTGACGGGTCGTGCTAGAGGCGTGTATAGCGACTTTGGGCTGTCTCGCCACGTTTTTCGCGAAATGGCGCACCAGGGATTGTTGCCCGGTGTAGTTAAGTCAAGCTGGTAAGCTTTTGAGTTTTGAGTTTTGACTGACTCAAAACTCACAGCTTTCTACTGTCCACAGCAGCGATCGATGCCCAGACTATCTAACAAAATGTCACTGACTGCGTTAGCCACGGCAAACTCGCTGTAAAAACTCTGAGAAAAATCAAATGCTTGCATCTCTGAGATGATGGCAAGCACCAGGGAGCCGAGATCATTTTCGTCTTCCATGCGCTGCCGCACGTAAATTTGAGCAGCCCGTTGAGCGATCGTATGATTGACGGCTTCTGGCAAAAACTCTTGATCGAGCCATTGGTGTAAGTTTTGCTGAAGCCACTCCCCCTCCTGAACTGGGTTGGTGGCGGGGGGTAGCGTGATCGATGGGATGGGTTCAACCATTTGTTATGACACCTTCAGCGATCGGCTAAACTATCCAAACTATACACGGATCGGTTTGGGATTCATCCGCTCTCCTTGTCATTTGTAACTATCGTCACTCATCACAAATGACCCTTTATGCAAATTGATGTGCCGTCGATTGTTGAGGGATATGCCCAAGGTTATTTCTTGATGGCAGACGAGTCGGGGAATGATTTGGATTGGTATTCCAGTCGAGAACGAACGCTGATTCCGCTAGATGAACGGTTTCGCTATCCCCGATCGCTGCAACGAGTCTTAAATCAAAATCGCTTTACAATCGCGGTGAATCGAGACTTCAAATCAGTGGTAGATGGATGCGCCGATCGGGAAACGACCTGGATTTCTGAGGAGCTTAAACAAGTCTATTGGGCACTGCATCAAGCGGGATGGGCGCACAGCTTTGAAACATGGCAAGGAAATCAACTCGCAGGGGGAATTCTGGGCATTGTGATTCGAGGTGCTTTTATTGGGGAGTCAATGTTTTTTCAGATTCCAGATGGCTCGAAAGTGGCAATGGTGAAACTGGTAGAACGCCTACGAGAGCGAAATTTTGTGCTATTTGATGCTCAGATGACCAATCCTCATCTAGAGCGGTTTGGCTCGCATGTCATCAATAACCGCAGCTACCGAGATTTGTTGAGACAGGCGCTCGATCGTGACTGCTCACTTGAATAGATGCCGAACTACGGAAATAGCTGACCAGTCGAGAACACTATTCCTTGAAACGTAGAAAGCTCGATCGAGTCATTCTCGCTGAGTGTGAACTCCTCGCCGTAGCGATCGCCATTTGATCGACGAAACCCTAAAACCTGTCGTTTGTTGACATCCAACACCCAATACTCAGAAATATTTGCTTTGGCATAGAGTTTTGCTTTACGGGTACGGTCTCCGTTCAGGGTTGAATCAGCAACTTCGGCTAGAAACAAAACGTCTTCCGGCTGCGGATGTCGATCGAAGTCCTTTCGCAGCTCAAGTCGGACGATGGCAATCTCGGGTTCGGGTTCAGAATCGGGTGGCAGCGTAATCGGCAGTTGCACTCGCACAATCACCTGCCCCATCAGCCTTTCTCTCAAATAATCTGAGGCACATTGCGTCGTGGCAGCATGGGGCGATCGTTGAGGATTCATTGAACAATCACCCCTTCTAGCAACTCCACTTGATCTGCCGGGGTCAAGATCCCAAACTCAATCATGCGGTGATAGTCCTCCACGTTCCACTTTTTTGACGGTGGATTTGAAGACTCGACGATCGTGTGACTTTGAGACATCTTGCACCTCTCTCTAGGGCTGCTTTTCGATGATGCCGCCGCCAAGCAAGACTTCTCCGTCATACCAAACGGCAGCTTGACCGGGCGTGATGCTGAACTGAGGGTCGTCAAAAATGATTCGCACACGAGAATGCTCGATCGGAATCACCATTGCCTGAACCGCCGCAGACCGATATCGAATTTGAACTTCGGCGTGAATCGGGGTAGTGGGTGGCTCGATCGAGACCCAGTTCACTCGATTCACCGTGCAGTCGGGATCTTGTGCTTCAGAGCGATCGCCAACCACGACCCGATTTCGCCCCGCGTCGAGTTCGAGGACGTAGAGCGGCTCACTGTGGGCGATGCCGAGACCCTTGCGCTGTCCGATCGTGTAGTGATGCACACCTTCATGCTGACCCAAAACATTGCCAGATTTGTCTACAATATTGCCCGTTTGTGGCGTGATGTATTTGTCAAGAAATGCGCGCATAGAGCCGTTTGCTTCGACGAGACAGAGATCTTGACTTTCGGGCTTGTCGGCAGTGTGTAAGCCAAATTCTGCTGCGATGCGACGAGTCTCAGTTTTGGGCTGTTCGCCGAGCGGAAACATCACTTGAGAGAGAATTTCTTGCTCTAAGTCATAGAGAAAGTAGGACTGGTCTTTGGTGCGATCGACCGCCCGAAGTAGCTGATAGCGTCCCGTTTGCTTGTCATATCGGATTCGAGCATAGTGACCCGTAGCAATCTTATCAATGCCCAACTGTCGCGCATAGTTGAGCAGGGGCGTAAATTTGACCGCTTTATTGCATTGAGAACAAGGAAGCGGCGTGATTCCGTCGCTGTAGCCTGTCACTAAATAATCAATAATATTCTCTTGAAAGAGATCGCGGCTATCAACAACGTGGTGAGGAATGCCCAAAAATTCGCACAGTTTGGCAGCGTCTACCATGCCTTCTGAGCAGCACTGACCTTTGCCCTTCATCAACCAGAGGGTTACGCCAACGACACCATAGCCTTGATGATGAAGAGCGGCTGCGGCAACTGAGCTATCGACTCCGCCGGAGAGTCCTACCACAACTTTGTTCATGAACTGAGAATTAATAGAATCAAATTCTCTTATAGGCTAACACCCAAGGGAGGATGAATAGAGTCATCAATGAGTTTTCGTTACGCCTAGTGTTGGCTTATATGAGATTGAATCAGATCCCCGATCGCTTGTGGCGTTTCAATCGGCAGCAAATGTCCGGCATTGGGAACGACAACTAATTGAGCATCGGCGATCGAGGAAATCACGTCCTGCTCAAGTAATGATTTGGGAATCACCGGATCATCAGCCCCCACAATGACCAGAACGGGAACCGTGATCCTAGACATTACCGACGAAATATCTTGACGACTTCCAACCTCTAGCCAAGCGTTCCACGCCGTTTGAGACGTGCGGAGATTATCTTGAACCACTCGATCGAAAGCGACATCACTCAAGGTTTGAACCGTGATCTTATGAGCGGTTTCTTCAGCCGCCGATCGGTCGCCGTGAGTTTTGAGGAGTCTCGATCGTTCGGATGATTTGATCGGCTCTGGAGTCGGAGGTGAGGGTGCGAGTAAAATCAGCGATCGCAACCCAGAAGGTTGATTGGCTGCAAACGCCAGCGCGACTTTTCCGCCCATCGAATGCCCAATGAGAATGTAATTCTGAAGATCAAGCTTGTGAATTAGTTCCGCAATGATTTTTGCAACTGCTTCTACAGTAGGTTCTTTAATGGGTTGTGAATCACCAAAGCCTGGAAGATCAGGAACGATGCAGTGATTTGTTTTTTGTAGTTGAATAATCAATTCAGACCATGATTCCGACGATCCTGCAAAGTAGTGGAGAAACACCAAAGATGGGTTTCCTTTACCTCGTTCTAGAATATTTAACTGAGCATTCTGAATTGTTTGTTGCACAGATCGACCTTAACTTCTACGACGGCTTATCGTAACAAATTTAGCAACGACATTCAGAAACTTCGATCGCATCATTTAAGTTAGATCTGTCAATCAAATCTAAACAGTGCAAGCAGTGACTCACCTTAAACAAAAAATGTTACAGTCTCCTTTCAGAGTGGTAGCCGTTGCGTTGACTGGGCTAATGGTCATGACTAGCGCAGGAATCTCGACGCACGCTGCACTGGCTTCGCAACCCTCTCAGCATTCATTAGAATTAATCGCGGCTGAACCCTCAGTGCCGTTGCTCCGATCGGTCGAACAAGCCGTTCGCCAAGATCTCTCTCAGCGTCTCAACGTCCCATTACAGGATGTCAAAATTGTTAGGTTTACGCCCCAAACCTGGTCAGATGGTTGTTTTGGTTTGGGAGGTGCAACCGAAAATTGTCTGCTGGTTCAAGTCGAGGGATGGCGTATCGAAATGACCCACAACCAACAAACTTGGATCTATCGCACCGATAAAACCGCCAACGCAATTCGGGTAGAGCCTCAGTCAATGGGAGAAGTTTTGCCCCCGATCGTCAGTCAACGTCTCATCAGCGCGGTCGCAAAAGAGGTACGAGTTCCGGCGGCTCGATTGCAAATTGCCCATGTGAAATCTGCGGTTTGGGATGGCTGTCTAGGTATCTTTACGCCCGGACGAGGCTGCACTAAAATCGCCCTTCAAGGATGGCAGGTGGTCATTGCCAGCAGTAACCGCAGTTGGGTCTATCACCTTGACCAAGACGGGAGCCGAATTGTCCAAAATCCCACCGCAAGCGGCAGTTGGGGAAGCTTAGTGCCTGCATTTATTCCACAACCCAAACCTGCGCCCAAATCTGATATTGAGCCAGCGATCGTCTTTCGATCTACGATCGGCGGTGATTTTGTTGGCAAAGTTACCCAAACTACGTTAACAACAGACGGCACGATTACGCAGTTGATTACGGCTCCCAATATTCGCTCTCGCCCGGTGGTGATTAAGCAATTGTCTCAGCAACAAGTTGAGCAGTTTCAGCAAGTATTACAGACGCAGCGATTTCTCAATCTCAATGGTCTGAGATATTTCAGCAAACCCGTGATAGCCGATTATCCTACAACCACGCTGCAAGGAATGGGCAGTATCACCCAATATGTCGATTTAGAGACCAAGCATCTCCCTAAAGCGTTGCGACAGGTGATTCAAACCTGGGAGAAGCTCTAGAAGACTGGCTTAAAAATAGAATCCCTCGTTGCGTAGTTTGTGGATTTTGACTTTGCTCAACCCACTCGCGAAAAATTGAGGGCTGAGCGAAGTCGAAGCCCAGTCAGTTGGGACTCGATTAAACCGCAATTCCCTAAAGCAATAGTTCGGACAGTTTTTGCGGTCAGACGTGGACAGAAAAGCTATCCATCAGCTAGGGTGCAGATTAGAAACAAAGCGCACCGGATGGATAGCCA
>NZ_LXYR01000002.1 GCF_001650195.1 Phormidesmis priestleyi BC1401
GATCACGGCTTGAATAACTGGCTAACCTGTATCTCAAATGTAGGCACTTCGTTCATGGTGGATGGCTTGCATCTTAAGAGTCTGAATCAGTTTTATAACAAGCAAGTTGCCACCCTCAAAGAGAATCAGCCTCAAGGTTTTTGGTCTAAGCGATTAGCTGCCATCACTGAGAAACGCAATCGTCAGGTTAGGGATGCGGTCAATAAAGCGGCTAGAAAGGTGATCAATCATTGTCTTGAGAACAGAATCGGCACCGTCGTGTTTGGCTGGAATCGAGGGCAGAAAGACGGTGCCAATATGGGTGCTAAAACCAATCAGAAGTTTGTCCAGATTCCCACGGGCAGACTCAAAGAGAGAGTCTCGCAACTGTGCGAACAGCACGGGATTCGATTCGTTGAGACGGAAGAAAGCTATACGTCTAAGGCTTCGTTTGTGGATGATGATTTCCTGCCTAAAATCGGTGAGAAACCCGAAGGGTGGAAGGAGTCAGGCAGACGAGTTAAACGTGGCTTGTACCGCACTCAAAACAATCAGTACATCAATGCTGATTGCAACGGTGCGGCAAACATCTTGCGAAAAGTAGCGACAACTTTAGGGCTATGCCTTGAGGGAGTCAGTAGGGGCGCTTTGTTAACGCCTTTGAAGGTTCGCTTGTGGACTCTTCAAGAATCCCCTCGCCTTTAGGCATGGGGAGTATCAACATTCCCATTGGTCACACTTCAACAGACGATCGACCAGTGGATCAAGACCGTCCCTAATCACAACCCTGAGTTAGCGACGCAGCTACGATCGGGCATATCAGACGTAAATGCCACGATCGTCCTGCTTCAACAGCAGCTAACTTGGGAGCGAGAACAGCGTCAGCGAGCCGAATCTGAAGTTCGCTTTCTCGAACGAACAACCCCAGCGATTGACCAGCCTACCATTTTAGAATATCAGCGCACAGAAGCCGCCCTCGCCAAGCGAGAAGAACTGCTGCGAACCGTTGTCACCAACCCGCCAACGATTTTATATGCCCTCGATCGCGATGGCATCTTTATCCTCTCAGAAGGCAAAGGGCTAGAAGCCATGAACCTCAAATCAGGTGAAGTGGTCGGACGGTCTATCTTTGACTTATATAAAGATCACCCCGATATGCTTCAGGCGGCTCATCAAGTTCTCAATGGCGCAGAAAGAGAGTTGATCTTGAACCTAAACGGGATCACTATCGCTGATTATCTCTCGATCGTCCTTCAAGAAACGCAAGCCCAGCAAGAACGTCAACGCGCCGAAGAGCGTCTGCGTCTATTTGAGTCAGTCGTCGTCAACGGACGTGATTCTGTGATCATCACGACTGGCGACCCTGAAAATCCTCAAATCACGTATGTCAACGCTGCTTTTATAGCATCAACAGGCTACGCGCCAGAGGAAGTCATCGGCAAAACTCCTCGCCTTTTGCAAGGACCGAAAAGCGATCGTGCTCAACTCAACAAAGTTCGTCAGGCGCTGCTTGATCAAAAATCGATTCAGATAGAGCTAGTCAACTACCGCAAAAACGGCTCTGAGTTTTGGGTCGATCTCAATCTAGTGCCCATTTTGGACGATCATGGAGCGTTGACTCACTATGTTGCCTTGCAGCGAGACATCACCGATCGTAAGTGGGCGGAAAAAGCGCTGATTGCGACTCAGGCACGTCTAAAGTATCTGCTCTCGTCCAATCCATCAGTCATCTACACCTGCCATCCAAATCGCAACCGCTCCTGCACATTTGTGAGCGAAAATATTACTCAGCAATTAGGCTATGAAGTTTGGCAATACCTGAAAGAATCCCGCTTCTGGCTCGATCGGATTCATCCCGATGACTTAAGCAGGGTGCTAGAGCACGTCTCTCAACTCTTTGAGATTGGGCAACTCACCTGTGAATATCGATTTCTTCACAAAGATGGCTCTTATCGCTGGCTGCGAGACGGCATGAAACTGCTGCGCGATCAAGGGCAACCTGTCGAGATTATCGGCTCAGTCGTGGACATCACCGATCGCAAGCGGGCAGAAAATCAAATTCGTGCGTCGCTCGAAGAAAAAGAGGTGCTGCTTAAAGAAATTCACCATCGAGTCAAAAATAATCTTCAGGTCATCTCTAGTTTGCTCAAACTGCAAGCTGGGTATATTAAAGACGATCGCATCTTAGAGGTGTTTAAAGAAAGTCAAAACCGCGTTCGAGCGATGGCACTCATTCACGAAAAGCTTTACCAATCGGAGGATTTAGCCAAAAGCAATTTCGCGGAGTATATCCATAGTCTAGCAACTGATTTATTTCGCTCTTACTCAGTGCATTCGCGAATGGTTAAACTCAATCTGAACGTCAAAGATGTGCGTCTCATCATCGATACTGCTATTCCCTGTGGACTGATCATTAACGAGCTAATCTCAAACTCGTTGAAATATGCGTTCTCAGCAGGTCAAACAGGAGAAATTAATATTCATTTCTTTTCTGAAACTGAAGATTGCTATACGCTCATCGTTCAAGATAACGGTTCAGGGTTCCCAATAGATTTGGATTTCCGCAACACAAAATCTTTAGGCTTACAGCTAGTGTGTAGCCTCACTAAACAGCTACATGGCACCATCGATTTAGAGCGCGATCGTGGAGTTGCATTTAAGATCACGTTTGCCGAGCAAAAACAGAAGGGTTAGATGTCAACCACCAATATTCTCATTGTTGAAGATGAAAGCATCATTGCTTTAGATATTCAAAATAGTTTGGTTAATGCAGGCTATACCGTAATTGCGATCGCAACTTGTGCAGAGGAGGCACTCGATCTAACGGCTCAATATGTGCCTAATTTAGTGCTGATGGATATTCGTCTGCGCGGTGAAATAGATGGCGTAGAAACCGCCGAAAAAATTCGCAGAGAGTTCAATCTTCCGGTTGTTTATCTGACCGCCCACGCGGACGAAAATACCTTACAGCGCGCAAAGATTACCGAGCCGTTTGGTTATATTCTCAAACCCTTTGAAGATCGGGAGTTGATTACCACGATCGAGATTGCTCTTTCTCGCCACAAAGCCGAAGGTGCCATTCGGTTAGCGCTTGAAAGAGAGAAAGAACTCAATCAACTCAAATCGCGATTTATCTCTGTGGTCTCCCATGAATTCCGCAATCCTCTGAATGCGATTCTTTTCTCGACTGAGCTTTTAGAGCGCTATGACTCTGAACTCTCAGCCGAGCGAAAGCATGGATATTTGCAGCGCATCAAAATATCAGTGCGGCGAATGAGTCAATTATTGAATGATGTTTTAACGATCGGAGAAACCGAATCAGGAAACTTACCGTTTGACCCTCAGCCGATTGACCTTCTCCAATTTTGTAAGGATATTATTGACGAACTGCAGCTAAGTCAAGCGATGCATTGCTCCATCCAGTTTTCTCACAGCCACACAAATTTTTTATTGTTAGAAAATTCGTCTTCTCCATGCTTAGACGAAAATCTTTTGCGTCACATCTTGACCAATTTGTTATCGAATGCAGTTAAGTATTCTCAACAGGGCAAGAATGTAGAACTTAACTTAATTTATAGTAATAAAGATGTTGTTTTCCGCGTTCAAGATTGCGGGATTGGGATTCCAATAAGTGACCGATCGCGGCTGTTCGATTCTTTCTATCGTGCCAGCAATGTTAAGACTATTCCTGGAACAGGGCTAGGATTATCGATTGTCAAACAGTGTGTTGATCTACACGGCGGCACGATCGAAGTAATCAGCGAAGTTGAGATAGGAACGACCTTTATAGTCACGCTACCGTTGAAGCACTACCCGTTAACTTATGAAGAAAATTTTAGTCATTGAAGACGAGCAAACGGTTCGAGAATCGATTTTAGATCTGCTAGAAGCAGAAGGCTTTAGCGGGATTGGAGGCGAAAACGGTAACGTTGGGCTACAGCTTGCCCGCGACAACCACCCAGACTTGATTCTCTGCGATGTGCAGATGCCTGATTTGGATGGCTACTCGGTCTTGACCCATCTCCGCCAATCGACCAACACAGCCGATATTCCCTTCATTTTTCTCACTGCCAGAGGCGCAAAGGCAGATATCCGCTATGGGATGGAGTTAGGCGCAGACGATTATCTCACCAAACCGTGTACTGCCACAGAGCTGCTAGGTGCCATTTCAGGTCGGCTTGCAAAGCAGGCGGCGCTCTTAGAGCGATATAACAAGCAGACTGCAAGCACTCAAACTCAACTCCCCGATCGGGCTTTTCGTCCTGATTCTTCTCAGCAGCTAGCCGTCGAAACTAACCATTCTTCCTCCCGCGATGGATTGCTCAACCACTTCTATCAAGAGCTACGCAATCCTTTATCTAGCATCAACATGGCGCTGCACCTGCTAAAAACCGCCTCGATCGCTACCCAATCTGACTCCAATATTGCCATGATTCAACAAGAGTATGGGCGAGAACTGGCAATTCTTCAGCAAGTTTATAAGCTACAAGATTTTCTGATACCAGAAAGCGCCGTCCTCCTTCAAAGCTGCAACTTAATTGAGTGGTTTGAAACCGACTTAGATGCGTCAAACTCAAACAACTGAACCCTGACCTCAACACATGAGCGAGGGCGAAAAAGGTTTGCCCTTTTTTTGTCTGTAACACGACGCGCAATTTGCCGCAAAGACCTTTGCACCTGTAGCGATGTCAGCATCTGCAAAAGCAGGCTGACTCAAAGGAATGAACACTAGCGCAAGCGTGATTAAAATTGCTGTGAGCAGCGTTCTTATTGGCATTAATTCCTTCATGACCAGATCATTAATGATGTGGCTCTAAAAGTTTCTATGTAGGAACATCCCCCAAACTTCCTAAAGGGAAATCGGGAGGAATGAAACTTGTTGCTGAGCACGCACCTCTTAAACAGATGTACGGTGATTCAGTTGTGAATATTTTGTCCTGCTCATTTCTTTTCGTCAAAAGACAAGCTGTCAAACTTAGAGAAAGTCTTAACTCCTAAGAAATACAGGCGTTGCTGAATCGATCGGTGAAGCACAGATTTTACCCTCACCCTAGCTCTCTCCCTAATGGAGAGGGGAAAAGAGTTCTGGCTCCCTGCTCCCCAGGGTGAAGGGTTGGCGAGGGCTTGCCCCACTTCACGAGGCTACGGTGTACACACAAGTCTGTGTCGCTGCGTTTCAGGGCTTTCAGCCCCCTAAATCCCCCTACGTCACTTGCTTTAAGCCGGGGAACCCGCCCAAGGCAGTGACTCATCAAAATTGGGGGACTTTGAACCCGGAATTTTAGCTTGAAGTCCCCCAGATTGGGGGATTTAGGGAGCGAGGATCTCAGCAATGACTGATCGAAAGACTTGTGTGTACACGGTGGACTTCATGAGGAAGGCATTTCATATCTGCATTCATCAACGCCGATTTTTGTTTGGATTTGCTTTTTCTCCACCGAAGTCTACGTTGCCTAATTGCGATAGAACTTAAACTCGATCGCTTTAGTGCTGCACATCAACACTGACTATGATTCATCTGTTGTCAGCATCCAGTCACGAGTGCCAAAACACTGACAGGAGTTAGCCGCAACTTTAGCCGCCTCACTCAACGCGCTCAAAAAGTCAGTCTGCAAAATAAAATGGCAGAAGGCACCGTGAAAAATGTCACCCGCACCGAGCGTATCCATCACCTGAACGTTGGGCACCTCGATTTGAGTTCTCACTCCTGAATTGAAGACCTCGATCGAGTTTCCCCCCCGTGTAATCGCAATCCGATCAATTCCCCACCGAGACAAATAATCGAAGACTTGCTCAGAACTGTGACAGTCGGGCGGATAGAAGTTTGCAGAACAAATGGCGTAATCAACTAAAGGCAGCACCCGATCGAAGCCGACTTTCCAGCTACCGCCATCCATGACGATCGCCACTCCTTTCTGCTTGGCTTGCTGCGCGATCGCCACACTCGCCTCTAGTTGATGCCCGTCAATCAAGACAATATCAACCCCTTCTAAACTAGGCAAAATTGCGTCACCGTGAGACTTGACAGCATTCATTGCGATAACCGCCCGTTCGCCTGTGGATTGAGTCACGAGAATCGAGGACACCGGAGGCGAATCAGATCGAGTCGGATCGAGATCGGCGATCGTCACCCTACACTGCTGCAAATCTGCCAAAATCAAATGATTGATCGGATGGGCACCCACAGCTCCTAAAAGTGTGGCATCGTTTCCTAGATGGCTAAATGTGACGGCAGCATTGGTTGCTGGACCGCCCGCCGCGATCGTGGAATTGAGCGCCGCGATTTTCTGATTGCAGGCTGGAACCTGATCGACGAGATAAATCAGATCCAGCGTCACCATTCCGATAAAAAGTCCGTGTTTTCTCATGGTTTCTAGAGGCTACGATCGCGACATGGATGCAAACGCTGGAACACTCTATATTGTTGGCACCCCGATCGGCAACCTCGAAGATATGACCGTTCGGGCGGTGCGAATTTTGCAAACGGTCGATCTCATCGCGGCTGAAGACACTCGACATACCGGAAAGTTGCTGCATCACTTTCAAATCAAAACGCCTCAGATTAGCTATCACGAACACAATCGTATGATTCGCGTCCCGGAGCTAGTGGCAAAATTGCAGCAAGGATTGGCGATCGCTCTCGTCAGTGATGCCGGAATGCCCGGAATTTCTGATCCGGGTTATGAATTGGTGAAAGCCTGTGCTGAAGAAGGATTTACCGTGGTTCCGATTCCTGGAGCGAGTGCGGTGATCGCGGCGTTAAGTGCATCGGGTTTGCCCAGCGATCGCTTCATCTTTGAAGGATTTTTACCCGCAAAAAGTCAAGCGCGTCGCACTCATTTAGAAAGTCTACAATCTGAATCTCGGACGATCGTTTTTTATGAATCTCCCCATCGATTGAGAGCCACGCTGCAAGACTTAGCGGATGTGTTGGGTGGCGATCGCAAAATCACCTTAGCGCGAGAATTGACCAAACTGCACGAAGAATTTTGGCGAGGAACGACTGCTGAAGCGATCGAGCTTTACGTCAAACGAGAGCCTCAAGGAGAATATACGATCGTTGTCGCAGGTGCTGAAGCTGTAAAGGTTGTCTTATCAGAATCCGCCTTGAGATCCGAACTGCAAACCCTTCTCAATCAGGGGCTTTCTCGCTCTGATGCCAGTCGCCAGCTTGCCCAACAAACATCACTTCCGCGTCGTCAAATTTATCAACTAGCGCTTTCCCTTCCAGAGCAATCCTAAGCGTTAATCCGGATTCCAAGAGACTCAAGCTGATGTCTAATTCAGACTGAGAAACAAAAATCTGAGGGTAGTCTTTTAGGAAACGATGAGCAAATTATTAGGAATTCTCTTGGTAGTGGCAGGGCTTTATTTTTTAGGGAAAGACATCATGTTTTCTACCTACTACTCTCCCTATTTCTGGCGAAGCTTGCCTGCAACGGGTTCGGTTTTGTGTGTTACGGGAGGGGTCGTTTCTTTGCTGTGCTTTCCTAGAGAAACTGGAAACTTGGGCTGGATTTTATTAGGTTCAGGAATCTTACTCGTCTTCCTAAGTGGTGGCGTATTTCTCCAGCCCACTAGCCTCTGGAACTTTATGATCGCCTTTGCAACCTTGGTGAGTGGCTACAAACTGCTTACGGGGCGATCGCGATTCTAGCTCCATCAGAAACGGTGTAAGTCAAACACGACTTCTGCCATAATTGGGAGTGACAGGTGTAGGACTCGCCACGCTCCCTTTATCGGTTTGCCCATGACCCAAGCTGAGATTGAAGCAGCTCTGCAAACTGCCTTTCGTCAGTGTGAAACGGCTGGCTATTCTTTGAGTGAGAATCAACAGCAGATTTTGTCGGCGGTGCTCAAAGAACGGCTTTGTGATTCATCAAATCCTCCGTCTCTAGAGGTCAACCCGTTAGCTGCCCTGGCTCCTGAGCAACGTCAGGCACTGTTTCAGTTCATCAAAGCCCAGGAGCAGCAAAACCAATCCTGGAAGGTAGCCCTACTGAATGATTGGCTGCACGATCGAGCCTCCGGCAACGTCCAATTTATTCGAGATGCCTATGGGCTTCAGTGGTTAGAAACCGTGACCTCAGCTAATTTGGCTGACTATGAAGAAGAGTCACTGCGGCTGAAAGTGGGCGATCGGATTAAACTCTCAAACGGCTTGTGGGAGTGGGTGCAAGACACCGGACCGTGTAGCCGAGAGTGGTTTTCAGGAGTCGTCATCGGCATCACTGAAACTCACAGCCCTCTCAGCGGAGACAACTTGGTTGAGAGTCAAGTCAGCACTCACTGCACCGTCCGATTTGAGAACGGCAGCGAATACGAGATTCAAGGCATTTATGAATGGAATCGCCCAAACTGGCGTTGGGCAAAGGGCTAACGGTTCAAAAGTCTCCTTTTTTATCTGAGACAACCGATCGACCTTGAAGAAAATCTAGCGTTGAAGAGTGCCATTGAGCCGGAGCTTTAACCGGAATGCGAATGCGGCTTTTGCGATCGTGGTGTTGCTCTAGCAAATCGTCATAGAGAGCGACCAGTTGAGTAATGTTACGACTAAGGGTGTAGCGTTCTTCGGCTCGTTGTCGCGCTTTTCGTCCTAGCATCGCAGTCCAAGTGTGATGATCGCGCAGTTGAGGCAGCAGCGATTTGAGTTGAGAAGTCACCCCCTGAGTGGGGATGATTACTCCTGCTTCGTTTTCTAGCACTTCTCCATCTGCCCCAGCATCGGTAGCAACACACGCCACGCCACACGCCATCGCTTCTAACAGCGAGAGAGACAACCCCTCGACGAGAGAAGGCAAGACAAACACATCCGTTCCTCTGAGAATCTCAATGCGCTTTTGCTCGTCGGCGATGAATCCTTGCCAGATGATGCCGTGTTCTTCGCCATAAAAGGGAACCAGCGATGAAGCTAACGTGCCATGATTGCCGACGATCACGAGCTTGCTGTTTTCCCCCATGTTTGCTTGTTTCCAGGCTTTTAAAAGGGACTCTACATTTTTCTCAGGTGCAATGCGACCTTGATAGAGAAACACTCGATCGGCACCCAATCTCTCTTTAAAATCTGATTGACCGGGAGAATATTTCGTGGTGTCAACCCCGTTGGGGATCACCGCAATCCGATCGGCAGGAACGCCCAACTTGATCAAGATATCTCGCTGAATGTGCGAAAAAATGATGATGCGATCGTACTTCGCCAACGACGGAGCATAAAGCTGATACATCAAGTGTTGAGTGCCCGATGTCAGGTTGCGCCGCTTGCGATCGAAGGCGGGGTGAAACGTCGCAACTAAGGGCAGATTTAGCTTCTGGCAAATTTCTGGCAATAAGAAATCGAGCGGAGACAGCGTAAGTGAGGCGTGTACTACATCAGGTTTGGGCGACAACTCTTGCAGCGCTTGAGTCAGCACCTTACTCGACTTCCAATTAGGGACGGTGTAAATCTGAGATTTATAGAGAAACGGAATCGGAACTTCGTGAATGTCAGGCCAGTTATCAGGAGCCGCTTCCTCTTGGGCAAAGTGAAAGAAGCTGACTTGATGGTCATGTTCTAGCAGCCCATTCGTGACTTCTCGACCATAAGTGACGTTTCCACAAAATGGCGTTTTTTTGCCTAGCCAAGCGATGTGCATTCGGGGTTTAGTGTTAAAAGGATTAATGATTGGCGATTAGTCGTTAGGGGTAGATTTGGGGCAATAAACGACTAACCTCTAACCACTAACTACCTGATTTAGAAATCGTTGTACGGGAAATATACCAGGTTAATGAGGCTCCTGCGATCGTCAGTGCGGCAAGTGCTAAAAACACGACTCGTAGTCCAAACAGGGTTTCAGACACGCCTGCTAAGACTAAGGGCAAACTCAAAGCAATGTTAATTGCATTATTTTGCAGCCCAAACACTTTACCCCGCATGGCTTCTGGCGTTTCTTGCTGAATCGTCGTCTGCATTGGGATGCCCACCAGAGACGCAAAGGCTCCTAGGGTGGCGATCAAGAGCAGCGATGCCCACAGGTGATGATAGAAAAAAGCAAGTCCGATCAGGGAGACTGACATACCGATCGAGCCATATAACCCCAATCGAGCGTGAGCAAAACGCTGCCCAAAGGTGCCTAACAGTGCGGCTCCGGCTGCCATCCCAACCCCGCCAGCGGCAAGTAAAAAGCCAAACTGAGACGATTTAATTTCTGGAATCACCTCCGCCAAGCGCACCGCCAGCACTGCCAATGCTGCAAAAATTGAGAACAAAATTACGAGCTGAATCAGGGCACTGCGGACGTGGACTTCTTTGCCCAAATAGCGCAACCCATCTTTGATATCTTCCCAAACGTGAGGCTCTTCTGCGGCAACCTCAACGCCGTCCACCATCACAGTTTTTGATTTCTCCCCTGTTTTGAGCACCACCAGGAGAAGTCCGGAGATCGCGTAGCCGCCGCCCACCAGCACTTCTTTACCGACTCCGGCAAAGCCGCCGAGTTGACCAAATAATGTGTCTGCTAGTGCCAAGAGTGGCTCACCGACTGCAAAGCCGATGATCACCGATGCCATCATCGTCGTCGTGTAAAGCGAATTAGCAGACAGCAAGTGGCGACGCTCAACAATCAGCGGAATTGCAGACTGCTCGGCGGGGGCAAAAAACTGAGTCAACGTGGACACTAAAAAGGTGATGCCCAACATAATGCAGAAGCCGACGGGCAGATTTCGCACCGTTGTCCAATCGTGAGACACCCACAATAAAGGAGGCAACGCGAAAACCAGTGCACCTCGCAGCAGATTGGTGGCAACCAAAACGGTTTTTTTAGACCAGCGATCGACAAACACCCCGGCAACTGAGCCAAACAGCACCGCCGGAATCGTGAAGGCAATCATAATCGACGACACCCAGCCGCTAATCGTCTGACCTTCTGCCTGAAAGCGGCTCTCAATCAGCGCGATCATCAACACCAAATAAACTTTATCTGAGAGTTGTGAAAAAACCTGCCCTGCCCACAGCGTCAAAAAGTTACGGTTTTTAAGCACGGGTGCAAAGCCTTGCTCATCTTCATCTTGAGGCAAATCTGACTCAAGGGTTTCGCTGAGAGGCGCGTCAGAAGGCTCCGTAGTGGGCAATAACCCTGCGATCGTGCCGTTTGACAGATGCTTTCCTGCTCCATTTTGGGCAACTGAATTGGGGTGCGCCATTGGTTCAGCTATGGATTGATCAGACTCGTTAAAATCATCAGCGGGAGTCTCTTGAGTTCTGAGCATGGCTACATCTCTCTCTTCACTTAAACGATCGCTCGGAAAACTGACTCCATCAGCCCCACTTCGCCATGGGTCTGGAACCGATGGATAGGGGCGGTTAGGCGAGTTAGGAGAAGACATCAGGAGATAATCAGACGGATGAGATCGCATCATGGTTAAGCAGACGGCTCGGAGAAGGGGGCAGGAGCAAAACAGCTATCAATCAAAACAGCAGAGCGGATGGGCTGATCAAAATGATATTGGGCATAATGGCGCAGCAGACGTTCGATCGCAAACCAGGCTTCTTCGCAGGCAACCCATTCTTGAGGCAATTCTGGGGAGGTAAGCTCTTGCAAGAGAGAAAGCTCGATCGCGCTAATCGGCGTGTTGAGTCGAGCTTTCTTTGAGTGGTGCGAGGGAATATACTTCCCCGTTGGTTTGCCCCCATCTTGAATTTGAAGCTCCTCTAATGTGTCTAACGTGACTGCCCCACCGCCTACCGTGCTGAATCCGGCTTGCCAACTAGAATCGGCTAAATTAGGTTTGAGAGTCGTTTGAGTCACACAACATTGATGAACTTGAGGCGCAATTCCAGCTAAGACGAGTAGCTGAAACACGGCATGACTGAGGTGTGCCAATACGTGGGAAGAGGGCGATCGCTCCAGTCTGCCCAGATGCTCGTTGAGCAGATAGAACAACTCTTCTTGAGGCTGATCGCTCAACGCCTGCTGAAGCGTTAACTCTGCTAGATATTGCCCAGCGGTGAGCTTTTTGAGGTCTCCTCCCAGCTTAGGGTAAGATTCCAGCGTATCTGCCTGAGTGATTTTATCGAGCGATCGCCCTTTGGCAATTAGCAAATCGTTAACCACAAACAATCCACTCCGTCCGCCTAGTCTAGAATTTTGCTTGCGCGCACCCACCGCGACCGCACGAATCAGCCCAAACTCCCGCGTCAAGACAGTCAGAATCCGATCTGCCTCGCCGAGCGGCGTACTTTTAAGGTTAATTCCGATCGCTTTGTAGGTTCGACTCATCGCTGAATTCTTTACGCCTTATCTAGGGTATCGCGTTGACGAATCAAATCGGGTCCGCGAGAGGTGCCAAGTCGAGTTGCACCTGAGATAATTAACTCTAAAGCTTGATCGACCGTGCGGATTCCTCCAGAAGCCTTAATTCCGACTCGATCGTGGGTGAGTTCTTTAAGCATTCTGACATCGGCGATCGTGGCTCCGCCGTTCCAGCCTGTGCTGGTTTTGAGAAAGTCTGCTCCGGCATCCATGCAGATCTCGGCGGCGATGCGCTTTTCGTCGTCGGTGAGCAGCGACATTTCTAAGATGGCTTTAATCACCAGTCCGGTTGCGTCTCGAATCTCAGCGATCTCTCGATGCACTGCTTCAACGTCTCCGGCTTTGAGCCAGCCCAAGTTGATCACAACATCTAACTCGTCGGCTCCATTTTCGGTGGCTTCTTGAGCTTCATAAAGCTTGACCGCAGAAGTCGTTGCCCCTAATGGAAAGCCGATAACCGTGCAGACTTTCGGACTTTTGTTGCTGAGATATTCGACTGCCTGCCGGACATGAATAGGATTGATGCACACCGCCGCAAATTTAAACCGATCGGCTTCTTCACACCACTGCTCAACCTGCTCAGGCGTGGCGATCGGACTTAGTAGGGCATGATCAATAAACGGTGCGAGATCGATGTCAGAATGCGAAGCCACAGGTTCCCCTCTCGGTCAGTTTGCACGATTGCCTCGCAGTTCCCCAAAGGGGTAATCGCTTTCCTTTCACTATCTATCAAAAAGCGACCTGTGCCCCTCTTTCTCTCTAGTTCGTCAAGCGTGGCGCTCAAAAGCAGAATCCGCACTCCACCCCTAAGACTCAGACGCTAAGAACTGCGCGCTATTGAGGATTTGACTGCAATTGGTTTCTCAAGCATGACCTACACTCTAGCGAGTTCCAGTTCCCCCGGTTCCAGACGGTTCTGGGTTGGGAATTGGGCTAAACTTTACGCTTGCAGCGGCTGTCCAACTTAAAGCATTTCTCAGAGCAGACCCAACGATCGGCTGCATAAGGGAAGCTGACCTAGCGTGAGAATGTTGCGTAGAAACACTGTGACGCTGAGGGGAGGAATAGGCTCCTAATGTGCCAAAAAACAGCCCGGTGGCGATCGTCATTTTGAAAAAGCGGTCTGAAAAGGCACTTATCATGGGTAACACCGTCGAATAGAGCAACAATTCAGTAGTCCTCGTAAAATTATTTTAACGAGAGATTTTAGCAAACTACGAAAGCTTTACGAAGATTTACTGAGTTAGCCAATGCTAGTCTAGCTAGATCCAAAAAAGATTACGAACCATACTCTGTATAAATAAACTGAAATGCAGTTCCTCAAGCGTTAGAAAAAATTCAACGTACCTTTGCGCTTTTTTAAAAACTCAGGGTTTGAACGGATGACGGACGAAGACTCTCAAAATGGCAAAGTACGATCGCCGCGAAATCGCAGCTTAGAACTCACAGAGCAGGATCGGGGTCGCTTGCGATCGCGTCTCATTCCGTCTGTATCGGGAAACTTTTTAGAACTTCCGATCGGAACCCTTCAGGGAGATTGCTTAGAGCTAGTAAATCTGCTGCCGCAAAATTCTATAGACCTGATGATATTAGACCCGCCCTATAATCTGGCGAAATCCTTTCATGGGCTGAGATTTGCTCGGCGATCGGTCGAAGACTATACCATCTGGCTTAATCAAGTAATCAGTGCGCTCAAGCCTCTTCTCAAGTCCACTGCATCGATCTACATCTGCGGTGACTGGTTTTCCTCAACATCGATCTTTGCAGTCGCCGCCGAGCACTTCATCGTGCGAAACCGCATCACCTGGGAGCGAGAAAAGGGTCGCGGTGCCAAAACAAACTGGAAGAACGCCAGCGAAGATATCTGGTTTTGCACCGTTTCAGACCGCTACACGTTTAACGTTGAGTCCGTAAAGCTGCGAAGAAAAGTGATGGCTCCCTACCGCACTTCAGAAGGAACTCCCAAAGATTGGCAACTCACGGGTGACGGCAACATGAGAGACACCCATCCTTCTAACCTGTGGACTGATATCACGATCCCGTTTTGGTCAATGTCTGAAAACACCGATCACCCGACGCAAAAAAGTGAAAAGCTGATTGCGAAGCTGATTTTAGCGAGTTCCAATCCAGGGGATGTCATGTTTGATCCGTTTGTCGGCAGCGGTACGTCGTCTGTCGTGGCAAAGAAACTGGACAGACGCTATCTAGGCATTGACCTCAGTGAAGAGTATTGTCTTCTGACTGAACGTAGATTAGAGCTTGCAGACTCATCGCAAACCATTCAGGGGTTAGCCGATGGTGTTTTTTGGGAGCGAAACTCGCTCAAACTTAGAAATCAGCTTCAAGAGCCTGACTCCTAAGTTTAAATTGTTGCGATTTGAATCTGAATTTCGACCTCGAAAGCCGCATTTGTTAAGCTCTGTTTCAAATTAGTGAGAGTAATACCAATCCAACCAAATTGCCGTGATACCATTCATTTCGTAGCTTTTAGAGAACGGGAGAAAACTTTTGGTACTGAGGGTTGCGGTGGTTGGTGGAGGTCCGGCTGGGTCGTCTGCGGCTGAGATCTTAGCAAAAGCAGGAATCGAAACGTTTTTGATCGAGCGCAAACTCGATAACGTAAAGCCCTGTGGTGGTGCGATTCCTCTCTGTATGGTGAGCGAATTTGACTTGCCCGATCGCATCATCGATCGCAAGGTGCGAAAGATGAAGATGATTTCTCCATCCAATGTAGAAGTCAACATCGGGGGCACCCTCAAGAACGAAGAATATATCGGCATGTGCCGTCGTGAAGTGCTGGATGGCTTTTTGCGAGATCGAGCGATTTCCTATGGTGCGGTGCTGATCAATGGCACGATGCACAAGCTAGAAATTCCGACGAGCAGCAAAGGAGCCTACACGCTGCACTATGCCGATCACTCTGACGGCAGCCTAGAAGGAACCGCCAAAACGCTGCAAGTCGATCTCGTGGTCGGTGCAGACGGCGCAAACTCTCGCGTCGCCAAAGCCATTGATGCGGGTGATTATCGCTATGCGATCGCCTTCCAAGAGCGGATTCGTCTGCCCGAAGACAAGATGGCATATTACGAAGATCTCGCGGAAATGTATGTCGGCGATGATGTCTCGACTGACTTCTACGCTTGGGTCTTCCCTAAATATGATCACGTTGCGGTCGGCACAGGCACGATGTCGCCCAACAAAGCCGATATCAAAAAACTCCAGGCTGGCATTCGCACCAGAGCCGCCGAAAAACTGCGCGGGGGCAAAATCATCCGCGTCGAAGCACACCCGATTCCTGAACATCCCAGACCTCGCCGCGTCGTCGGTCGAGTTGCCCTCGTCGGAGATGCCGCCGGGACGGTGACAAAATCATCCGGTGAAGGCATCTATTTTGCAGCCAAGTCTGCCCGAATGTGTGCAGAAGCGATCGTAGAATTTTCTGAAAACGGCAGCAAGATCCCGACTGAGGCAGACCTCAAGGTTTACATCAAGCGGTGGGATCGTCAGTATGGCATCACTTACAAAGTGCTCGACATTCTGCAAACGGTGTTCTATCGCTCTGATGCGACTCGTGAAGCCTTTGTCGAGATGTGCTCTGACCTCGACGTTCAAAAGCTGACGTTTGATAGCTATCTCTACAAGACCGTGGTTCCTGCCAATCCTTTCGTGCAGTTAAAAATTACTGCCAAGACGATCGGGAGTCTAATTCGCGGCAATGCTCTAGCGCCTTAACGTTAGATATCACTAAAGACTGTGAAGGGTGGACGCGATCGTGTCCACCCTTTTTTTAATCACACACTCATTTTTCGGTGATTTGCAGGAATTTCATGATTGACCACGTTACTTCGCAGTTCCCCAACGGGGTAAACGCCTCTTCAAAGAACTGCTCACCACATTTTTTAGTGAGTTCCTAGATCTATTTTTGCCGGATATTGCTGGCACCCTCGATCAAGACTCGATTCGGTTTTTGCCGCAAGAATACTTTACATATCGCGCTTGCCCTGAGTTAAAAGGACATCGCGTAGTGTGGCGGAAGGATGCTGACCTGTTTCGAGGGGCTACTCACTCCCGCAAGCAGCCTCGCTAACTCTGATGGTGAGGGTGCTCCTCCCAGTCGAAGATCTCGCTACGCTGCGCATTCCATGTAATTTTTCCTCGAAGCGTGTCCATCAATGCCAGCTTCACCACGCTCGGCAGATTCTGCCACGACAACTGCTCACATTGCAGTAAATGTTTCAATTCTCCCAGGGCAACTTGAGCCATATCTGCCTCTGCAAAGGTGAGAGGACTGTCGGAATGAAGCGGATCGCGTTGCACAGCTACAATTCCTTGACGCACGGCTGTAGCAATCTGTGCGTGTAGTTCTCCCTTGCCTCGCTTCCATTGACGTTGCCAACCGCGTTTGCTTGTCGCATACAAAGCAGGTAGCCGATTGAGCGTAAAAGCAGTGACCTCAGCCGGGTTCACTTGGCGGGCAATCTTGTGAGGCAAGGCATTGAGCTGGTTCTCGACTTCCTCACTCACTAAGACTTCCATTACATTGAGTGAGTGTTTGGTGAAAGCAGGCGGTTTGTCTGGCTGAGTTGGAGAAGGATCTGTCAAGGAACTTGCAAGGCTACCCATTGTTGACACTCAGAATCGTTTGTTCTCTTGGAGTACCCTGAGTTGTTGCTTGTCTAACAGTTGGTGCTGCCTTGTTACAAATCCCTCATAGGCAGAGCTAGATTGATGAAGGGTTGGTGTACTCAACTTCTTGAAAGCTGCTAGAGTCACACAACACACTTTGAATTTGAACCTCGTCTTTAAAGATCGATCTAAATTTTTAGTGCGATCGTGCATCTCGTCCAGGGCACAAAAAAGGGCGGACGTAACGCCCACCCGATGAGAATTTTTGACGATTAAGAACCAGAGGTCGCTTCGTCTTTGGGCGGTTCAGACACTGCTGCTTCCGTAGAGGCTGCTTTTGCCTGGGCGCGTTCTTCCCGCTTTTTACGATCGGCTTTAATCAGATCTTCCATCACAATCTGAGCCTGGATCATTTTTTCTAAGTTGCTGCTATAAAGCTCTAAGTCTTTTTGCAGCTTGTCTTGGGGCAGATTCAGCAGTGAGCAGACTTGCTTGACGGCTTCTGTCCGTTTGGCTTCGTCTTTAACGATCGCCGGATCGGCGGTTTGAATGAGCGTCAACAGCCCGATCGCAAACAGCCGACTGTATTTGAACTTAGGATTGTTGACGATCGCTTGAAGATGATTGCGAAGGTCATGCGCTTCGGGGATATCAGACGACTGTGACAGCAACTGCTCCCAGGGGTGCTGTGAGGCGAGTGAGATCAGGTGTTCGGCATCGCCCCGATAGTTGGGAGGGTTGTCGCCTAACGACTGACAAATGGCGTTAAAGATCGAAGACTTATCGACTTCGGGGCGATAGCCTTGCATAAAGCGATCGAAGGACGTAACCACACCCAACGCATAAATCGGGTCATAGCGGAAGTCCACGTTGACGGTGAGCAAGTGCATTTCCACCAGCAATTCTTCGACGACTCGACGGTAAATAGAGTTTACCGGACGCGTGTGGGTGTTATAAAAAGCACGTTTGGTATCGGAAACGGTGCGGACGTTGTTCACAACAAGACCTTGTGGGTGACAGTTCTCCATTCTCTCGCTTGACTGGACGTTTGCCAAGTTGAGAAAAAAGATTGGGGATCAGAGACAGGATGAGAAAATTAAGCAGGCTGAGTGAGTAAGACATTAAGTTGCCCTTGACGATCGAGCGCATAAATATCGTCACAGCCGCCGATGGGTTGAGCATTGATGAAAATTTGGGGAACGCTGCGCTTGCCGTTGGCGCGGTCTGCCATCGTCGATCGGGCGACTTCATCTCCATCGATTTTGTGTTCGATAAAATCGACTCCCTTCCACCACAGCAGCAGTTTGGCTCGCATACAAAACGGACAGGTTTGCCAGGTGTAGATTTCTACGTTGGCTTTCATCTGTTCGGGGTGACGACCTAACAGTGAATTAAGCGTGTTCAGCATAATAAAAATGACTAAGCACTAACTTAGTTTGGCTGTGCATTCTAATATTAATCGCTGATTTTGAATCGCGAACGGCTGAATCTTAAGCGCTTCTCGAAACGCCTGAATCGCTTTTTGATAATCCCCTAAAGCGGCGTAGCATAACCCCAATCCGTGCAGTGCCCCAAAGTGAATGGGGGTAAGGCAAATCACGGCTTGGCAATCGGCGATCGCTTTCTGATAGTCTCCAGTCAAAAAATACAGCACGGCTCGACGATTGATCGCTTCTGAAAAATCGGGCATTGCTTCAATCAGATCGGTCAAAACCGCTTCAGTTTGAGTGATTTCTCCCGATTCCAGCAGCCTCTGGGCACGCTCTAACGCTTGAAAGCCAGAGGTTCCTTTTTGGTTGAACCAGATACGCCAAAGCTCTTCAGTTGCCTGGTCACGGACTTCTTCATCAGCGTTTTTTAAGTCTTGTAGCAGTGAATCCATTGAGGCTTTATTCATGGTCAATTTACGATCGAGAACCGTTCAAAACAGAAGGTGCCTTCTTCTACTGTAGTCAAATTTGATCGTTTCAACTGGATATCACGATCGAGGATCTAACCCATCTCGCAGCCCGTCGCCCAACAGATTAAACGCCAGCACAATCAGGGTGATCACCAATCCCGGAAAAATCGTCGTCCACGGAGCCGAGAGCGCATAGCCTCCCTTAAACGCGTCTGCCAGCATCGTTCCTAGCTCTGGGGTGGGAGGTTGCGCCCCCAATCCCAGAAATCCAAGTCCGGCAGCTTCTAGGGTGGCGGTGCCGATCGAAAGAGTCGCTTGCACGACTAACGGCGAGAGACTTGCGGGTAAGATATGCCGCCAAATAATCCAGAATGGAGTTGCGCCCAGGGCTTTGGCAGCTTGCACAAACTCCTGTTCTCGCAGAGACAGCACCACACTGCGGGTCAGGCGGATGTAAATCGGAATTTGCACGATTCCTACCGCAATAATCACACTTTGCAAACTCGGACTCGTTACGGTGACAATCACGATCGCCAGCAAAATCGACGGAAACGCCAGCAAAATATCGGTGAGCCAGCCGACGATCGTGTCTAACCAACCGCGAAAGTATCCAGCCATCACTCCCAAAACCAAGCCGATGCCTGTCCCAAAGCCAACCGACACTAAACTGATCAGCAGCGATGTTCGGATGCCGTACCACACCAAGGTCAGTAGGTCACGCCCCAATCCATCCGTGCCAAACGGATGAGCCGCACTAGGCGCAATTAATCGGGTGACATAACTTTGGTCGGCAGCGAGATTGTAGGGTCGCAGGAGAGGAGCCAGCAAAGCTAGGAGAACAAGCGCGATCGTCAGCCCCAGTCCGATTTTGCCAGAGAGCGATTTTCTAAACCGTTGGATTGCCTGTGGTTGGAGTTCCATCAATCTGAATTAGCGATACTGAATTCTCGGATCAACCCAAGCGTAAGACAGGTCTACTAGCAGATTGATCACGACAAACACAACGGCAATAAACACAACTCCGCCTTGCACGACCGGATAATCCCTTGCCAGAATTCCGTCATAGATCCAGGAGCCGATGCCCGACCACGAAAAGATGGTCTCTGTGAGAATTGCGCCTCCTAGCAGAGTACCAAACTGTAGCCCGATCGTGGTGTTAATCGGCAGCAGCGCATTCTTGAGAGCGTGACGAAAAATTACGAGTCGATCGGGCACTCCTTTGGCTTTTGCGGTGCGAATGTAGTCTTGATTTAGCACGTCGAGCATGGCGCTGCGGGTGATGCGGGCGACGATCGCAAACGGAATCGTGCTCAACGTCAACGCGGGTAAGACGAGATGAGACACCACATCGCTGAAGACAGGCAGATTTAACCTGAGCAGCGAATCCAGCACATAGAAGCCTGTAATGGGCTGAAAGTTGAGTCCGCTTTCGATGCCAATACGTCCGCTGGGTGGCAACCAGTTGAGCGTGACTGCAAACAAATAGACGAGCAGCAGCCCCAGCCAATAAACCGGAATCGAGACTCCTAAAAGCGAACCCGCCATCAGCACTTGGTCGAGCCAGCGATTTTTGCGAACCGCCGCCATCACGCCTGCGGGAATTCCGATCGTGATTGCAATCAGCATCGCGGCGATCGCCAACTCAAACGTTGCGGTCCACCGAGTCCGAATTTCATCGATCACGGGAATGCCACTGATTAAACTATTGCCAAAATTTAACTGCAACAGGTTCCCTAGAAAAGCAAAATACTGAAATAGCAACGGCTTATTTAGTCCAAGCTGTTCTCTCAGGGCTGCAATCTGGTCTGGAGTTGCCCGTTCACCTGCTAATACGATCGCCGGATCGCCCGGAATAAATCGCAGCAGCAAAAACACCGCCAGGGTAATTCCTAACAGCACAGGCACCAAACCGAGTAGACGCTTGAAAATGTATTGCCCCATCGAGTCGATCGCTACCAGCGCAACGTTTCTGCAACTCTACCATTGCCTTAACTCAGTAGGTGTCTGACTGCCACCCCAGTGGTTGTAACTCCACCCCAGTTATTGATTCCTGAAAGTGAATAGTCTACTGTCTAGAGGGTGAAATCGACGGGCTAGTTTTATGGCAAGTGTCCAATTAGACGGCATCACGCGACGATTTAGTCAGGCTGTGGCGATCGAAGACATCACCTTTGAGGTTCCAGATGGTCAGTTTTGGGTGTTGGTCGGTCCGTCTGGGTGCGGCAAGTCTACGATTTTGAGAACGATCGCGGGGCTAGAATCGGCGACATCGGGCAACTTATACATTGGAGAGGTGCTGGTCAATCAAGTCCCGGCTCGTCAGCGGGATGTGGCGATGGTGTTTCAAAACTACGCGCTCTACCCGAACATGACGGTAGCTGAGAACATCGCCTTTGGGCTGAAGATGCGCGGAGCAGATACCAAAACCCAGCAGGAGCGCGTCGAAACGATGGCGCGGATTTTAGATATTACTCACCTGTTAAACCGTAAGCCGCGTCAATTATCGGGTGGGCAGCAGCAGCGAGTCGCATTAGGACGCGCGATCGCCCGTCAGCCCCAGGTGTTTCTTCTCGATGAACCGCTGTCTAATCTCGATGCTCAACTGCGAGATGGCACCCGCTCAGAGCTTAAGCAACTGCATCAACAGGTCGGCATCACCACGATCTACGTCACTCATGACCAAGTAGAAGCGATGACCCTTGCCGATCGGATTGTCATTTTGGAGCGAGGCAAAATTCAGCAGATTGGAGAACCCCAAAGCATTTATGCTCACCCTGCCAACCGAATGGTTGCCACTTTTTTGGGCAATCCGCCGATGAATATTCTGCCTGTCACTTATACAGGCGATTCCTTTCACCTTGAGGGACAAAAGATTCCCTGTCCTTCAACTCTAGGCGACTCGCTTCATGCCGGACAGCATTTCGATTTGGGCATCCGTCCAGAACACATTCGAGTCAGCGAGGATGCTCACTTGATCACTGAGGTCAGCGTCGTCGAGCCGTTGGGACGAGAAACGCTCATTCGCGTAAAACTGCCGACGGAAGAACGATCGCCACAAATCACGCTAAACGTGCAAGTCAGCCCCGATTTGCGGGTGATTTCTGGCGATCGGTTGCCTCTGAGTTTGGATCTCGATCGCCTGTTTCTCTTTGACCCAACTACCGGACAGAGAATCTACCCTACAGGCTGAGAGATTCTCTTATTGATAAAGCCTCTTCACCCATTCCCATTCTTGAATCAGCCCTTCGGTCAGCGCCACTTTGGGCTGGTAATTGAGAATCGTTCGTGCCTTGGTGACATCGGCTGCGGTGTGTCGGGCATCTCCCATCGCCACCCCGATGTGTTCGCGCCGAATCGGACGATCGACGATCGTTTCCATTGTGTCGATCACTTCTTTGAGTACGACTCGACTGCCGCCGCCAATGTTAAAGACTTCTCCGATCGCGGCTTCAACGGTTGCAGCGGCAAGATTAGCGGCGATCGCGTCGCTGACAAACGTAAAGTCTCTGGTCTGCTGTCCGTCGCCATAAATCGTAATGGGTCGATCGTCTAGCACCGCCTTAAAGAACTTGTGAAACCCCATATCAGGACGCTGGCGCGGACCGTAAACCGTAAAGTAGCGCAACGAGCACACCGGAACGCCAAAATTGTGATGATAGAGGTCACACAGCCGCTCTGTCGCTAGTTTAGTAATGCCATAGGGTGAAACAGGCTGAGGCACGATCGTCTCGTAAGTTGGCAGCGTTTCTGCATTGCCGTAGACCGATGACGTTGAAGCATAGACAAATCGTTTGAGCTGCTTGGCATCTTTCGCGGCTTCTAAAATCACTTGAGTCGCGTTGATGTTCCGCTCGGTGTATGAGCGAAACCCGGCTCCCCAACTGGCGCGCACTCCTGCTTGAGCCGCCTGGTGATAAACCACATCCACGTCGGCTAAGAGCATCTGCCAATCTAAAAGTTGAATATCAGCTTCGACCAGCCTAAAGTTTGGATGCTGCATGAAGCCCGCAACGTTTTTCCACTTCAGCAGGGGATCATAATAATCGTTGAATTGGTCAACGCCGATGACTCGTTCCCCTTGACTCAGCAGAGTGTCTACTAAGTGAGAGCCGATAAATCCTGCTGCGCCTGTGACAATATTCGTGACCATAGTTCTCTGATGAAATGGTTGTTACCTAACGGCTTATTTTGCTCACAAACTGTTGCCAAATGCTCGATTTCTTAACCACTTGTGGCGGTTCGATCGGCTTCGGTTCGTGAAGATAACGATAATGTTCCCAAATCTGCCAATAAGGGCAACCAGGCTGAATGCGAATGCCAGCCCAGTGTAGATATTGCAAGGGTTGGTCAACGGTGGGGTCAATTAAGCGATCGCCATCCACCAAAAAGTGCGAACTGCCAGCCCAGTTTCCAGGTGCGCCTTTGGGTCTACGAACAATATTAAACCGTCGGGCAATGCGCTTGAGGATCATGTAGTTAATGATTGGCTGATCAGATGTCTTTTGAGAAAAATCAAAATAGTCAGGATGAGCCGCACATTCTGAAAACGTATCGTAAAGATCTTGCTCAGAAATCAACCCTTTTTTAGATGCCCAGAAGCCACCGTTAAAAATATCTCTAAGTTCATTTTGATTAAAGATTTCATCTTTAATCACTTTAGGGGTAAATACATTATTGATGCCCCCTAAGTGCTGATAGTCGCAGGAGAGAAAATCGCATTCAGAAAAGTAATCTAGATTGTCAATTAGCTTCTCAAATACAACAATGTCGGTATCGATATATAAGAACTCGTCAAACTCACCGAACCAACAGGCTTGCTTCCGAAACTGATTTGGGCGAGCAAAAAAATCACCGCCAAAAATTTCGTGTAATCGATTTGATAAGCGATCTATAAACTCTAAATCCTCATAAACGCGCACCCCATGCCGTTCTTTGAGAATTTCTGCAACTTGGTGATAGTTGTCATCATAGGGGATCAGCACGATCGGCGTGTCTAAATCATGCACTCGAATGCTGTTAATTAGAGCGATCGCGTGATCTGTGACTTTATCGTTTGCTGTAATGTAAATGCCACGACTCATAATGAGATTCCTTGTCTAACAGACTTAAGTTTTTGCATTAGTCGGCTAATCACACTAGGCGAAGATTGCTGGAGCCTGGGTCGATTGTCAGGCTCGTGTAAGTAGCGGTAGTGCAGAAAAATATCTCGATAGGGAAAGTCAATCTTTTCTCCTTCACAAACCCGACTAAATAAACTCGATGCCAACCCAATGTAGTGTAAATAAGTGAGGCGATTGCCCCGATCGTAAAGTAAGTGCTCCCGTTCTTTAAAGTGAGGTGACGTAACACAGCATCCTGTGCTTTCGTCGGAAGGCAATTCTAAAGCAAAGTTGTAGATCGAGTAGTTCGATCGCATCATCATATAATTCACGATCGTCTGATCAGGAGCGTTGGAGTAGAGAAGTTCTGATTCTCCATCGGCTAAGGTTTTGAGCAGTTGATCAAGGTGTTCTTGACTAAATATTCCCCGTTTTGATCCATATAAGCCAGCACAAAAAACTTCTGAACAAACCCGACGTTGAGTAAAGGTTTCTAGCAGCTTTTCAGACGTTACACTATAGACATGAGCAGGATCTTTATATTGAAAATCATAAACCACGCAATCCGATTGACTTAACTGGTGAAAAATCGGTTTCAACGAGCCTAAAACTAAAATATCGGCATCTAGATAAATAAAGTTTTCAAATATTCCTTCAAATGCACAAAAGCGACGGTGCATTCCCATTCTGTAAACATCAAAAATGCCGTTTTTTTGCCAAGTGCTTTTGACGACTGGATGAGCTTGCCAAACTTCTCGCGCAAAGTTTTCCCAGCGATCGATACAGCTTTGATCCTCAAATAGAGAAACATTATCTCGTGTTTGAATTTCTTGACGAACTTTATCTAAGCGATCGTCATAGGGAATGATGCAGACTGGAAAGTGACCTCCCGCATTTAACTCAATGCTGTTTAACAGCGCTACAAGCTGGTCATAAACAACATCGTTTGCGAGTATGTAAATACCGTTTTTCATCATCAAATTACAAAAAATTCTTAGAGAAATTTGACACCCATTCCATTAAATTTAACTTGTGTAAAATGATTTGTCTTGCTTCCGCGATCGCGTCTTTTGCTTCATACCAAGCGTCAGGTGTGGCGGTCACTTCTCGAATGTAATTTAAGCCTTTTTCATCTAAGCTAGGGAGCCGCAAATAGCTCCCTGGAGGCAACAGTTTGTCGGCTGCTGAACCTCCATAGTAGATGGGCAAACACCAGGATAGGAGAGAATCCCACAGCTTCTCGCTGACATACCAATTATTGTCGGCATAGTTCTCGATCGACAGATTGTAATAATAGGGAGCCATGCCATACCATTTGTTCCCGATCGCGCCTTTTGAGTTTGCCCAATTTGGCAGATCTCGCCCATAGAAATCGACATCAAGATCGCTCGATCGCAGCAGTCTCAAAAAGTCTAATCGCTTGCGATGATTGACAGTTCGGCTAATGCCTGATGTGATCCAACTACAGGGCTTCACTTTCTCTGGAGAATGCTGTTTTGCTAAGTCGTGAAAAGGATTCGTTAAGTACCAAATTGCAGGCATATAGTCTGGAATGGGGGCAAAGTCATCAGGTCCAGAAATATAGCCACAATAAGGCTTTGCTTTTTCGTAGAAGTCAATATTTTTTTGTACTATTTCTTCTAAGGGCGGTTCTCGCATAAGAAAGATCGTGCGTTCTTTAGGAATTCCACGCAATTTAGAATGCAGCGATCGTATTTCCTCGTCGTTGCATTTCTGCTTACGTTGTGCGTTAAGCCAATTCACATTTTGAGGCGTTTCTGGAAAAGAATTAAAGTTATAAAGCAGCAAAAAATCTGGCTTTTCAGCGTTTGCCAACATTTGAATCCTGTCCCACATTCCAAATGGATGAGGCGTTTGTTGCCAAAGCCAATCAACCGGACTAGGAGTCAGTCCTGTATAGCTACTAATCATTCCAACAATCTTTTTAGTCATCTATCTATTCGTTTAAATTGATGGTCTTAGGTCGCAGTCTTTCATCCACGTAACTCAGAATCTTTTCAATACGATTTTCCCAAGAAAACTGTTTTCCAAATTCAATATTTTCTGCGTATCCTTCAATTTTTCTAGGATATTTTTTGAGGGCAAATCTTAGACAATCTGAGAACTGTATTGAATTATCTGGTTCACACCAATCCATTGCTAAGTGAGGCAATTTGAATTCTAGAAGAGGCACGATTGCAGTAGCTACAATGGGGGTTCCAGATGCAATATATTGAAAGAACTTAACCGGATTTGTAAAATCGGCTTCCTTTCCAGAGCAGTGAGGATGAGCGAGCATATCAGCCGCTTGAAATAAACTCACTAACCGTTGACGAGGCAAGATCCAGCCTAAGAACGTGATGTTTCCAACACTTTTTTGTTGAGAAAGTTCTCGGTAGGAACTGACTTGAGACTCTGTTCCACCAGTCACCACAAATTGAATCTCAGGTAACTCTTTAGCAACTTCGACTAATAGGTCAACTCCCTTAAATTTGTACAACGCACCAGAGTAGACTACCAGTTTATTCCGTCCATCTTTTAATAGCTCTCGCCGCCAATGTTCAGCCTCTTGAGGTTGTCTAATTAAGAATGATCGCTCAAACCCGTTATGAAGGGCAACCGCTTTTTCAGGTGGCATTCCGCACTGCACTAAATTTTCTCGTGTCAGAGTCGATTGTGTGATCGCAGCTTGAAACCAGGGACTCGACACGATCGCTTTCTCAAACGGAGTTTCTTGATAATAGTGAGATTCGTAGATCACCGGAATCTCGTTTTTAACCGCCGCTTTCGCAAAGTTCCAGTTGCGAGTCTGAACGAGTTGAGTCTTTGGCAAAATGTGAACTGGAAAATAATACTTACAGGCGATCGTGCTGGAATTTGTGAATTTGCTAGAGTGACGATCGCTGAACCACGGCATCGGTAAAGGAGCAATCTTTAAATAGTCTTGAGTGTCATAAAACTCTGCAAATCGCTGATTAGGTTTCTGTAGCTTAAACGGATCTGCCCACGCGATCGGATTAAATTTCCCTAATGTTTGATCGGGATAAGTTAACACCGACGAATAACCCAGATTTGCAGCAGCATTTGCACACAAAACATCGTGAATTTCGTGAGCCGTGTCTGGCTTGAGCGACAGATGATTTGAGAAGAAAAGATAGTGTTTTTTCAAAATAATCTCCTCTATTCTGCGTTTGAATGCTGGTTAATGTGCTCGATCGCGTCCAGACTCTTCAGCAAATGCAGGGCAGAGTGATAAGCGCTTTGAGTAAATTCTGTCTGCTCTTGAGGATCGTCAATTACTCCATCAACTACCAGTTGCAGCGCCCCAATCATCGAGTCGAGCGACGTGCGAAAGTCATGAGGGGTAGTCACTTGCTGGTGATGAATCGGCTGTTCATGGTCTGAAAACTGCATCGCGTAAAGACGGGCGTAGAGTCCCTGTTTTTGCAATAAGCTCTCGTGGGTGCCCACTTCGACAACTTGACCTTTATCGAGCACGGCAATCTGATCCGCCTTCTGAACGGTTGAAAGACGATGAGCAATCACCAGCGTGGTACGATCGCGGCTCAATTCGTCGAGAGCTTGCTGCACAAGTCGCTCAGAAACGGTGTCAAGCGCACTCGTTGCCTCGTCCAAAATCAGAATATCGGGGTCACGCAGCAAAGCACGAGCGATCGCTAGACGTTGACGCTGACCACCCGATAACATCACGCCGCGATCGCCGATCGGCGTGTCGAACCCTTGAGGCAGATTGACAATAAACTCGTAAGCATTAGCGCGTTTTGCAGCTTCGACAATTTGCTCATCGGTGACGTTCTCACACGCATAGGCAATGTTATTTCGCACTGAGTCGTTAAAGAGAAACGTATCTTGACTGACGATGCCCATCGACTGACGCAGCGATCGCGCATCCAACTCGCGGAGATCGCGCTGATCGATCGTGATGCGTCCTTGAATAGGTTCGTAAAATCTGGGCAGCAGATCCGCGATCGTAGACTTGCCTGCCCCTGATGAACCGACCAACGCCAATGTCGTTCCTTTGGGCAGCCACAGATCGATCTGGTTTAACACCAAGCTGTCATGACCGGGGTAAGCAAACGATAAGCCCTCAAACCGGATGCCTTCTTGCAAACGCTGATAAGGCTGAGTGCCCTGCTGCATAAACGGTTTGTTGTCACGCCGCAGAAAATCATGCACCACCGCAACGCTCGGAGCCGCTCCTGCAAATCCGCCTCGAATGCCATTAAGCTGTGACACAAACGGCAGCAGACGAAACAGAATCAGCAAATAAGTCAGCAGCACTGTGGATAGCGATGCAAGCTGAGTCGCAAAAAACATTCGACCCAGAATGACGATCGCCAGCACCGTTAAAATTCCCGCCATCTCATTCACGGGTGCAATCAGTGCCGTGTTGGCTTGAGATCGAAATTCTGCCTGCTCACGATCGTGGATCAAATCCTTTAACCGTCCGTATTCTCGCGATTCGTTGCCCGTTGCTTTAACGAGCCGCATTCCGTTAAGAACTTCTAGCAGCCGAATAGAATAATCGCGTGAGGAATCAGAGAGCTGCTGTCCAAATCGTTTAGCTCTGACTACAAAGTAGTGATTGGCAACCGACACAAACAGCAACAGCGCGGTTGATGCGATGGTCAACTGCCACGAGATTGCAAGCAGCAACGTCACAAAGACTAAAATAGTAATCGCGGTGGTCAATAGCTGAATCGCAATCCGAATTGCATTGGCGGCTGACCCAACTTCACCACCGAGACGGTTGATTAAATCCCCAATTTTGGTTTTGGCATAGAAATCTAAATCGACTTCCAATAGGAGTGTTAGCCCGTCTTGACGAATCTCATTCACCAGCGATCGCGATAAGTGACTTGATGCCAATGTGCTGGCGTAAGTGGTGACATTTTTAAGGGCGATCGCGACTAGGATTACGCCCATCATCAGCAACAGATTCGAGTTATTTCCGCCGCTCAAGAGTGAAAAGATCGGCTTCAGGACGGGAGGCGCTCCTTTGAGACTGGCATCTTGCCCCAAAAACCCCAAAATTACGGGAACTACCAGAACGGTGCTGACCCCATTAAACAACGCGCCTGAAAACCCCAAAACGATCGTCAAACCGACCCAGATCGGGTGCCGAAGGGCAAATTTTAGGAGCAGTTTGTTGGGGGACATACAAGATTTTTAGCTAAAGGTAACAAAGGGGCAAATCAAAACAATTAGCTTCCTTCTATTTATCCCGTCTTCAGTGAAAGTTATCGAGCTTTTGGAAAAACAAATTAAACCATTTACAAACCGTCTCCGTGAAAAGACGGTAAGACTACGGGATTTTACGGAGACTCGATCGTTCCCCTATGCAATCATGATCTTCTCAAATTCTCGGAGACGGGAGGCTTCGATCGCGTAACTCTTGCCATAAATACGCGGCAGTTGTTTCGTTTGCGCCAGCACTTGTCTGACTTCGAGATTAGAAATCGTTGCCAGGTCGCGATTAGTCGTCAGCGCCAGTGTTGCAGCAATGCCGATGCCCTGACCGACTGCTGCGTTAAATTCGACAATTCTGCCTGCCGCACACGCATAGCCATCAAAGCCTGACGCAGGACTGACTACCGCTAGATTGGGAACCGATTTTAGCAAGGCGTGGCGAATTCCAATATTAAAGAGCGGCGGTTTGTGAAAGCTGATGCTGGTAAAGCCTTTTGCGGCGGCTTTTGCGCCTAACCCGTCAATGCCGCCTCGCACGTCTAAGGGATAGCCAAACGTCCCGATCGCTTCACCAGCAAACGTTCCTCCTTCGAGCATTTGGGCACCGCTCAACGGCTCAACGACTCCGGTCACATTCCCAGCATGACGAATATAAAGCTCTTTAGCAGGTCGGACGATCGTCGCACCTAGACTTTTCATGAAGCGATCGACAAAGGACATTTCCTCCAAAATCGCCGCAGTGGGCTTTGAATCTGCTCTAGCGATCGCTTCGGCTTGAGAGCCTGTAACGTTGCATAATAGGGCATTCCAAGAGAGTCTACCGCCCGACAGAATGGCGATATTGCCTGCGTCAAGAATGGCACCACTCGCAGAGAGCGAAAATCGGTTGCCTCGATAGGCGTGATAGGCGATCGACAGCGCTTTGCAGCGAACATCAATATGATCAGAGCCAACCCGCATTACTTTTAAGGCACCTCGCTCATCTACCAGATCTTTTTTAAACCACGCTACTAAACTGGGATCGGAGCCAGCCGCAATCTGGATCAATCGTTGAGCCTCTGCATCGTTGGAGTTTGTGAACCGCTTGAGATACGCCAACTCAACCTGTTGCAGACGCGCGATCGTTAGTCCTTCCGTTTCAAAAATTAGCGTGACGGGCAGTTCTGATTCAGGTAAGCCAAACGTCCCAAAGCCTTGCAGCTTGAGAACTCTAGCAGCTTGAGCTAATTCTGCATTCACGGTGCAATCGATGAATTGTTTGGCTAAAAACGTGGTGCCGTTGTCCAGCAAAACTCCCGCGATTCTAGTGCCGTCTTTGATCACCGATTGAATCTCGATTCTGCTGATGATGTCTGCGCCCGCCTCACTCAACATCTTTCGCAGAGCAGCGTCGGCTTTGCGCGGGTCAAGAGCAATTTCGGTCACGCCCGATCGCTGCAAAAATTCTTTATACAGCGTGGCAGGATCGCCAAACGTCGATAAGCCGAGTGCCGATCGCACCTCTGGGGGAACATGGGAGCGATCGAGATATGCCAACCCTCCCCGAACTAAGTGCCCACCCACTCCATCGGGCGAGTTGCCCTTAAACATCACCAGCGTGCGAGGATTCTTGCCAATGCGACGGCGAAACTCGCGCGCGGCACTGACGATCGCTAACAGTCCGGGGACTTCATCTCCAAAGCAAATAATGTCATAGGTGCGGGTGGTAGAGGGCGTGGCTGCGGTCATGACGAAAATGACTCCCAAATACTGAATCGATTCTAGAGATGAATCCAGCGATAGGAGGATAAATTTCGTAAAAATCTTTAATCAGGTGGGAATTTGGGTCGATAGAGCGGAGTTGAAAATAGTTTTGCGAAGGCAGAACGGCGATCGCTCACTGTCTCTCCTGATAAGTTCCACATTGTTTCATAGAAGAAAAACGAGACTCCGGCAAACTGGCGATCGCGAACCAGTTGAACCTGATCCTGAATCTGTTTAAAGGCGATCGGACGATCTTTCAATCCAGTTAGAATGCCGACTCCGGTAGGAATATGCGATCGGGCAGCCTGCACTTCAGGACGCATCAGTTCATCTGCAAATCCTGCAAGACTGTCTCCATAGACTTGCAAAATCAACTCTTCTAGCAATCCTTTTTGCTCCCAATCGCGCCAATCTTGCAGCGAGTGAGTATAAGAAAAATTGTAATTATTGGGCGATAGAGAGATCAAAACGTGATTCTTTCGAGCTTTGATAGACTCAAAAACCTGCGTCATGAATGCCGTAATTTTATTGGCTCTCCACTTTGTCCAAGCTGGATCTTGGGCATTGGCTGGAGGAGATTTTCCGGCGTTTTCTTTCTGATAAAGTGCAACTGTAAAGTCATCGTAGCCAAACTCAAACGGCAATCCAAAATGATCATCAAACTGAATCCCATCGATATCGTAATTATTAACCAGTTCTAAAATTAAATTAGAAATGAAGGTCTGCACTTCTGGCTTAAACGGGTTGAGCCAAACGCGCGAATATTTGCCTTCTTGCCAGACTTGCGTTTTGTCCGATCGCTGCGTCAACCAATCAGGATGCAGTCGCGCCAGCTCTGAGTCGGCGGGTGCCATAAACCCAAACTCAAACCACGGAATCACACTCAATTTGCGCTGGTGTCCCTGTTCTACAAATTCTTTGAGCATATCTCGATCGGTCAGCCCCACCGCTTCAGGTCGCGGATCGTAGGCAACCCCGATCGCCTGTTTAGCCGTCTGGCTGGGATACAAGGTATAACCCCAGTTCCAGACAGCGGGATAAAGAGTGTTGAGATTTGCGTCTGCCAATTCTTGAACGGTTTTGGTGAGCCGATCGCGACTAAACATCACATCGCTATCAATATTCGTCAGCCAAACCCCACGAATCTCACTCAGCGCTGTCTTTGGCTGTCCTGCTACATATTGCTCTGGCACGAGGTTTGCTGTTCCGGGTAAGGCTCGACACAGAAAAGCGGCGATCTCTGCCCGTGTTGCAGGCTGATTGGGGTTAAACTGTTTGACATTGGGATAGTTAACCACGATTCGCTGCTCAACGGCACCCGCGATCGCGTCTTTTGCATAAGCAGGAATGGCTTGAGAATCGGTGAAGGTAGCCAGCGTTTCAGCGACGGGCTTTTGCGATCGATAGGCAGGAAGGGCAACCAACGCCTGAACACGAGGAATCTTTTGATTCGGTCGAAAAGTCTTATCAGGATAGCCAGAGAAAAAATAGGCAGTTACGGCTTGATAAATCGCACCAAACGCCCAGTAGCTCTGAGGAACGTCTCGAAACTGAAGGTCTCTACCCGGAAGCGTCGCATTTACCACTCCCGGAAAGGCATTGACGAGCAGAACCGCATACTCTGCACGAGTCACGGGATTGTTGGGGCGAAACGTCCCATCAGAATAGCCGTTGATAATCTTCTGTTTGGTCAGCGCCTCAATGCAGGGTTGCGCCCAATGACCTTGAATATCAGCAAATCGAGTCTGAGATAAAGATGGCGGAGCCTTCGATAGAAAGACTCCAACAAACGTCAGTAGAGAAACAAATAGACAGAGCGATCGGAACTGCCAACGATAGCGATTTAACATTTTAGTATTGAGAAGCGACTTTGTTTAACCACCGCTAACTTTTGCTTTGTAGCCCAACTGCACCAAGATTTGCAACAGCTTTTGAGCATGGTCGCCCTGAATCTCTAGCGTCTCTTCTCTAACGGTGCCCCCTGTTCCGCACTGGTTTTTGAGCTTTTTCAGCAAATCTGCCAGCGTTTCGGCTTTTCCTTGAAATCCAGTAATCACAGTCACGGTTTTGCCACCCCGACCTTTGCGAGACACCTGCACTCTCAAATTCTGCTGATTGGGCAGCAAGTCAGGAACACCTCGCTGTAATGCCTCTGAGTGGCTATTGCCAAACTCAGAGTAGACGATCTGATCCTTGGAATCACCAGACTGGGAAGATTTGCGCTTTGAAACTGCCATAGTGAGAACAAGAAAACTGCCGACCTCTATAATAAAGGGTGTTCTCTATCCTCATCTAGCGATCGTGACGACTACACCGCTTCCTCGCAGTCTCCAAGCAGATTCTTCACCTCAAAGCCGACCCGACTCTCTCGGCAGATTTGGCAAGTTTGGCGGGAAGTATGTCCCTGAAACCTTGATGCCTGCTCTATTTGAGCTAGAAGCAGCCTATCAGCAATATCGCAATGAACCCGACTTTCAGCAAGAGCTTCAAGGACTTTTACGCGACTATGTGGGTCGCCCCAGTCCGCTCTATTTTGCGGAGCGATTAACTGAGCATTACGCTCGACCCGATGGCACAGGTGTCCAAATTTATCTCAAGCGAGAAGATTTGAACCACACCGGGGCACATAAAATTAACAATGCCCTGGCTCAAGCTCTCCTTGCCAAACGGATGGGCAAACAGCGCATCATTGCTGAAACAGGAGCCGGGCAGCATGGGGTAGCAACCGCAACAGTGTGCGCCCGATTTGGGCTGAAGTGCATCATCTATATGGGTGTACACGATATGGAGCGGCAGTCGCTCAACGTCTTTCGGATGCGGTTGATGGGCGCAGAAGTTTGCCCCGTTGCATCGGGCACAGGGACGCTCAAAGATGCGTGTTCTGAGGCGATTCGAGATTGGGTAACGAATGTGGAGACGACGCACTACATTCTCGGCTCGGTTGCAGGTCCGCATCCCTATCCGATGATGGTGCGCGATTTTCATGCGGTGATTGGTCAAGAGACTCGCGTTCAGGCGTACGAGAAGTGGGGCGGCTTGCCAGACATTCTTTTGGCGTGTGTGGGTGGCGGATCGAACGCGATCGGGCTGTTCCACGAGTTTATCGACGAGCCAACGGTTCGTCTAATCGGAGTCGAGGCGGCAGGTCACGGAGTCGAAACCGAAAAACACGCGGCAACTCTTACAAAAGGACGAGTCGGCGTTTTGCACGGGGCAATGAGCTATCTGCTGCAAGATGAAGACGGTCAGGTGATTGAGCCTCACTCGGTCAGCGCAGGGCTAGATTATCCAGGAGTCGGTCCCGAACACAGCTTCTTAATGGAGCTTGGACGCGCCGAATATTATGCCGTAACCGATCAGCAAGCGTTAGATGCCTTCCAGCAATTGTCGCAGCTAGAAGGAATTATTCCTGCTCTAGAGACGGCACACGCGATCGCTTACCTCGATACGCTCTGTCCTCAACTAACGGGCAGCCCTCGCCTTGTGATCAATTGCTCTGGTCGCGGTGACAAAGACGTGCTGACGGTTTCTAAAATCCTGAATCCGTAACTTCTCAATCTTTGGATGGCGATCGCTCTTTGCTAACTAACAGCAGAGGGCGATTTGCGTTTAGTAAACATCGTCGTGAACGCCTAACCTCAGAAGCCCAATGATTATCTCATTCGACTCAGAATCTTCAGCGAACTCAAACAAAATGCGAGTGTTGTAGTCAATGGAGCATGACCAAACATCAGCCAACTCCCCTTTCAATTTATGAGTTCGTAGAGCAGGGTGACGAGGATCTTCAGCCAAGAGCCGTAACGTTCGTTCAATTAAAGGTCGGAGTTGAGGATTGCGACGAGCGAACCGCTTATATTCTCTAGCAAATTTCGGACTCCAGTTTAGTCTGGGCAACTGTCTAGCTCCGCTAATAAGTCATCCACCGAACCCCTGCGAAAATTTCCCTTAGCATACTCTTCTTGCGCTTCTTTAATAGATGCGACAAATTCATCTCGTTTCTGATGTCTCAGGCGTTTAGCAAGAATGTCCAGCAGAATTTCTTGATCTTCTAGCGGTAGAGCTTCTACGACCTCGATCGCGGTCTGAAAATCAGAAGTTTTGGCAGTCTCAGGCGAAGATTGGTGAGTAGTCATCCGCTTTTAGTGGTGTATTTGACAATGAGTAAGCAGTTGCGTTGCCCCTGGCGATCGTAGCTCACCTGATCAGTCAGCCGTCGCAGCAAAAACCAGCCATAGCCACCTTCTCGCAGCGTTCCTGGTTTGGGTTCTTCAAGATTATCGGGGTTAAATGGTTGTCCCCAATCCCAGATGCGAATCTCCATTCGATCGTCATCCATCATGACTTGAATCTCGATCGACGTGTCTCTTGATAGCCCAGAGTGAGCATGACGAACTGCGTTCGTAAACCCCTCAGCTAAAGCGAGGTTCAGACGATATAGCTGATGGTCACGCCGTGCGATCGACGAGTGATGCCGCAACCAAAATTTCTCAAACCACTTCTGCACAGAGTTGAGGACCGTTAGATCACTGTTAACCGTCAGATGATCTTGGTGAGACATGTCCAAGCTAAATCAGTATATTTGAAGGGTTAAAACTCGCAAGACTTAATCTTCATCTATCTATTATGATTCCCTGTTCTTGAAAAATCCGCAACCCTATTGCTCAAGAGCTTGACGCTGTAGCGCAAATAATTCTCGAATTCCTTTCTCAGCAAGATCCATAATTTGGTCGAGCTGCTGACGGCTAAAACTCTTTCCCTCAGCCGTTCCTTGCACTTCAATAATACCAAACGAGTCATTCATCACGATGTTGCAGTCTACATCTGCGATCACATCTTCATCATAGTTCAGATCTAAAAACGCCTGATCTTGAATTAGCCCAACTGAGGTGGCAGCCACTTGATGCACGATCGGCGATCGCAGCAGTTCCCCGCACTCTAACAACTCATGAATCGCATCTTGAAGCGCAACAAATCCCCCTGTGATCGCAGTTGTGCGTGTCCCAGCATCTGCCTGCAAAACATCAGCGTCGATCGTAATGGTGCGTTCGCCCAAAGCTTTCATGTCGAGCGTCGATCGCAGACTTCGCCCAATCAAACGCTGAATCTCTTGAGTGCGACCCGACAGTTTGAGAAACTCTCGCGATTGGCGTTCGGGCGTGGCACCGGGCAACATTCGATATTCTGCGGTCAGCCACCCTTCCCCCTTACCAAAGAGAAATTTGGGTACTTTCGGCTCAATGCTGACGGTGCATAAAACTTGCGTATCGCCACACTTTGCCAGCACCGATCCGGCTGCAAACTTGGTAAATTGTCGCTCAAATGAGACAGGTCGGAGTTGATCGGGTTGTCGATCGTCAGGTCGTGTCCAGGTCATGATAATCACCTTGAATCCCTGATTAGAATACCTCTCCAGCGTCTAATTTCCCATCTCTAGCACTTAATCTCTTCAGAATTTCCGCATCCAGTACCCGACGATAACTTGGCTAATTCCCTGAGTCGCTTTCATCTTCATCACTTTCCATCAGACGATCGATGTCATTCTTAAGTGACTGAAGCGACTGCTGCCGAGTCCGCCGTGACTCCTGCCGATACTTCTTCGTGTCTAGACGGGGTTCATACTGTGCCTCACCCTTCTTAGACTTCAGCTTCATTGCCGCGTCTGGGTCAGACTGCTGATTAAGGTGGGCTTGAAAGACGATCGCTTCTTCTAAAAAAGTCAGATAGTGTTCATAGCGCTCCCAGTTGCCGCGCACTACACATCCCGGCTCATCGCGATGTGTGCAATCGTTAAATTGACATCTCGCCACCGCTAATCCCTGCCGAATCTCTGGGAAATAATCTGCTAAATCTTCTGGAGCGCAGTCTAAGTCAGGCTGATTAAATCCAGGAGTGTCTGCCAGCAGTCCGCTAGTTGGCAACTCAAATAGCTCAGTGTGTCTCGTGGTGTGGCGACCCTTGGCTAACTTTCCTGATACTGCCGCAGTTCGCAAATTTGCGGCTGGAATCAGTTGATTGATTAAACTCGACTTGCCAACACCAGACGGACCTGCGACGACTGTAATCTTTTGACTGAGACGATCGCTAATTTCCGACAGACCCATTCTCTGGCGGACGCTAATAAAAAGCGGACAGTAGCCCCACTCAGCCAAACGCTCTGCCCAATGCTGCTTTTCTTCCAACGTGGCTAAGTCACTTTTGCTGAGGCACAGACAAACTTCTGAGCCTGTTGACTCTGCTTTAGTCAAAAATCGACTCAGTTGATAAGGCTCGATCGTCGGTTCTGACAGCGCAAACACTAAAAGAATCTGATCGGCATTAGCAATCGGAGGGCGATCCAACACAGAACGGCGCGGAAAAATCTCCGCGATCGCCCCACTTCCTTGAATCCAATCTGGCTCATCGACGCGAACTCGATCGCCCACCATGACGCGTTGACCGATTTTTTTCAACAGCGATCGGCGAGTGCATAGCAGCATCGATTTTGGATGCTCCCCTTCAACCCGCACCCAATAATAATTTGCCTGAACCGCCAGAACCTTGCCCAACAATACATCTGAGGTTTGCGGAATTATTTCACTAGACACAGGGGTGAGGTCTTCTGAGTCAGCACTCATCACAAAAAACCTTCCAAGACTAGCACCGAACTTTCACAGCAAAGAACCCCGATCGGTCTTCGATCGCTTCAATGAGATACCCTTCCATCGTCAAGCTGTCAGGAACTTGCTCGATCGGCTCACCGGGATCGAGCCAAACTTCCAGCAAAGAACCGGGCTGCATTTGTTCAAGGCGCAGCTTGGTGCGAACGAAATTAATTGGGCAAGGGGTTCCGCGCAAATCCATCTGCACGTCAGAAGCATTACTCATCCGCCAAACACCTTACCGAAAAAACCTTCAATCCCACCTTTGCCGACTCGATCGCCTCGGATTTTTGCCAGTTTCTCTAGCAGTTCTCGCTCCTCAACACTGATACGAGTCGGAATATCCACCGAAATGGTAATCAAATGATCCCCACGGCTCACCGGGTTGCCCAACTTGGGCACACCGCGACTTTCTAACGTCAGGACTGTATTAGGCTGCGTTCCAGGAGGAATCACCAGTTCCTCAGTTCCATCTACCGTATTGATCTCTAGACGACTCCCTAAGACGGCTTGTAGGTAGCTCACCTCAATCTCAGACAGAATGTTGATGCCCTCTCGCTGAAATTCAGCATCTTCGTTGATAAACAAATAGACATACAGATCGCCAGCAGGACCGTTTCGCTGTCCTGCATCTCCCTCTTGCGAAACCCGCAGGCGAGTGCCGTTATCGACCCCCGCAGGAATCGTAATTTTGAGTTTCTTGGTTTCTTGGCGCTGCCCATCGCCGCCGCAAACTTCACACTTTTCATCAACCACCTGTCCCGTTCCATTACAGGTTGGGCAAACAGAAACTTGAGTAAAGCTACCGAACGGCGTACGCGTGGCTCGACGAACCTGACCTGCTCCAGAACACGTCGAGCAGGTGTGCGGACGGGTTCCAGGCTTTGCACCTGAACCGCTACAGTTTGTGCAGGTTTCTAAGTGGCTAATCCGAATCTCTTTTTCGCCGCCAAAAACCGCTTCTCGAAAATCTAGCTTGAGGTCTAGCCGCAGGTCATCGCCCCGAACCGGACCGCCTCGACGACGTGCAGTTTGCTGACCGCCAGGAGCGCTTCCCGAAAAGCCGCTAAAGAAGCTTTCAAAGATGTCTGCAAAGCCTCCCATATCGCCCATGTCTTGAAACCCGCCCGCACCTGCTGCCGAGCCGACTCCTGCCTCACCAAAGCGATCGTATCGAGCACGGGTTTCTGGTTCTGAAAGCACCTCATAAGCCAGATTAATTTCTTTAAACCGCTCTTCGGCTCCCGTCTCGCTATTGACATCGGGATGATATTTTCGCGCTAAACGACGATAGGCTTGCTTAATTTCTTCTTTGTCTGCTTCGCGAGCGACACCTAGAATTTCATAATAGTCACGAGCCATAGAACGCTGTGTCAGGGGTAGAGGGGCTAGGTTCTCAGACTTCTCATAGACCGCGATTTCGGCTGAGTCAAAACTACGGCTTCAGACCTAAATCTAGCATTTATATAAGAAATCTAGCGAACGGATGCGATCAGGAGCCTTGGCGAACTGCAAAAACTCTGAGCGGATATTTTAATCCGCTTGCTTAATCCACTGCTTCATAATCAGCAGTGATCGTAGCATCATTCTCAAAATTTGCTGGCATAGTTGCATCGTTGTCGAAATCGAAATCACTGTTGGGAGAAGGCTTTTTAGAAGCCCCATTGCTTGACGGTTCACCGGAGTCTTCGCGGTCTTGGTTTAGACCCCCATAAACAGCCGCCCCGATCGCAAACAAAATTTGTTGCAGCGCGTCTACTTTCTGAGTCAGATCCTCAATGCTGATTTTTGGGTTCGCGATCGCGTTCTTGAGTTCATCAACTTTTTCGTTTGCCTGCTCTTTGAGGCTGTCGCTGATAAATTCGCCATTGTCTCGCATCGTCGATTCATAGCTGGCAAACAAGCCGTCCGCTTTGTTTCTCAGCTCGACGCGGTATTTCCGCCGAGTATCTTCTTCGGCAAAGACTTCTGCCTCTTGTTTCATCCGCTCGATTTCGCTGCCGCTCAAGCCGCCTGTATTGGAAATCTCAATACTCTGTTCGCGATTCGTCCCTTTGTCGCGGGCAGAGACTTTGAGAATCCCGTTGGCATCAATATCGAATGCCACTTCAACCTGAGGGACTCCTCGCGGGGCTGGCGGAATTCCGGTTAGCTGAAATTTACCGAGACTCTTATTGTCTTTTGCCATTGCCCGTTCACCTTGAAGGACGTGAATCTCAACAGAGGTCTGCCCGTCAGTAGCTGTGGAGAAAACTTGAGTTTTGCTCGTTGGAATCGTAGTGTTGCGCTCAATGACTCTGGTAAAGACTTCCCCTAAGGTTTCGATCCCCAAAGAGAGCGGTGCTACATCAAGCAGCAATAAGTCTTGCACTTCTCCACCCAAGACTCCTGCTTGAATAGCTGCCCCTAGCGCCACCGCTTCATCTGGGTTGACAGAACGATCGGGCGCTTTCCCGTTAAAAAACTTGCGCAGCGCATCTTGAACTGATGGGACGCGAGTAGAGCCGCCGACTAGGATAATACGATCGATGCCATCAATGGTCAGTTCTGCATCTTTGAGTGCCTGTTCCATCGGCTCGATCGTGCTTTGAATCAGGGCACTGGCGAGTTCTTCAAACTTGGCACGCGTCAGCTCCATCTCTAGATGCTTGGGACCCGTGTCATCGGCGGTAATAAACGGCAGGTTAATCGTCGTATTGAGCGTACCAGAAAGCTCAATTTTGGCTTTTTCTGCTGCCTCTCGCAGCCTTTGCAGCGCCATTTTGTCAATGGACAGGTCAATGGTTTCTTGCTGCCGAAATGCTTTCATCATCCACTGAACAATGCAGTCGTCAAAGTCATCGCCGCCGAGATGGTTATTTCCGGAGGTTGACTTGACTTCAAATACCCCGTCTCCTAGCTGAAGGATTGACACGTCGAATGTGCCGCCTCCCAAGTCAAAGACTAGAACGCATTGTTCTTGATCCGGTCGATCTAATCCATAGGCAAGGGCAGCAGCCGTCGGCTCGTTGATAATTCGCAAAACTTCAAGTCCAGCGATCGTCCCTGCGTCTTTGGTCGCTTGCCGTTGAGCATCACTAAAGTAAGCAGGGACAGTAATTACCGCCTGCGTCACTGCCTCCCCTAGATAGTTCTCGGCATCTTGCTTCAGCTTTTGAAGAATGATCGCTGAGATCTCTTGCGGCGTATAGTTGCGCTCTCGCGGCGGAGTGTAGTTGCGCTCTTGGATTTGCACATCAACCGTATTGTCTTTACCCTTGGCGCAGTTATAAGGAACGCGAGAGCGCTCTGTCTGGGTGTCATCCCAACGGCGACCGATAAAGCGTTTGATGCTGAAGATCGTATTTTCAGCATTTGTGACAGATTGACGTTTGGCTAGTTGCCCCACTAGACGATCGCCCGCCTTGCCAAAGCCAACCATGCTGGGGGTCGTTCTTCCACCCTCAGAGTTAGAAATGACAACAGGCTGACCGCCTTCTAAGACAGCGACGCAACTGTTTGTCGTGCCTAAGTCGATACCAATGACTTTTCCCATAGCTAGCGCTGATAAGATTATGCGAGATGAATGCAGATCTGATAGATTGATGCAGCCAATGCGTGGAATTTGCGTAGTGATCTACGAAAGTATTCACCCGTTCAGTTGCTTGATCCGAATGATTCCCTATCTCAAAATGTTTGTAACGTTCTCGCCGCAAATCAAATAAACTGCAAGCCCTGGTGGAATTGATTTTGAGCGTAGCACGGGCTTTCATTCAGCAGCAATAAATCTACAATCTCTTGACGTGGGGATCATTCAGCCGTTTCTAACGATGTAGACTCTGCCCCCTCTTCTGGTGGTGCTGCAACTTTGACCATAGCGTGTCTTAAAACGCGATCGCCCAACATATATCCCCGCACAAGTTCTTCGACCACCGTACCTTCTGGATGTTCGTTAGTGGCTTCCCTCATGACCGCTTCATGAAGATTAGGATCAAACTCTTTCCCTTCTGATCGCATCGGAGCCACTCCAACTCGCTTCAGACAATCAACCAGTTGTTTGTAAACACTCTGATAGCTTTTGTGAATGTTCATTTCCCCATCGGTTTGGGGTTTGATCTGCGATCGTGCCCGCTCAAAGTTGTCAACCACGGGCAGCAGCTCGTTGATCGTCGAGCACTTAATTTGCTGCTCTAAGTCTTCTTTCTCTTTCTGAGTTCGTCTACGAAAATTCTCGAAATCTGCCGCAATTCTCACATATTGGTTGTTGCGGTCTTCTACTTGCGCTTTAAGAACCTCTAGTTCTCGCTCCTTTGCGGCAAAGGTTGCCCGGAGGTCCATGAAGGCGGCTTCATAATCGGTGTCGTCTTCCACCGTAGTTTTAGGCAGAGCACCTTCGACTCCTAGCTCTATCTCAGAACCTTGAGCAGTCGTCTCAGGGTCTGACACGGGTACCCCTTCAGAAGAGGTTGCTGAGGCTTGAGTTTCTTCTAGCTGATTTTCTTCAGTCATTGTGCGCTTATCCCCATTTTCAACGATCGCCTTGGCTAAGGCTTCTTCCTTCCATCCTATCTAATCGGCTCCAGGATGCTAGGTTTCTGCGACCTGCCAAACGTAAAGCATCATATCCTGATGAGAGCATCTTGACCGAATTTCACCAGAAGAAATAGACAGGTTAGCTAAGGCTGAGTTTGAGGGATGTGAAGACTCAAAAAAGATTATCTAAAGATAGTCGCAAAAAACTCTGCCGCGAGCCATCTACACCAGCTATCATCGGTACCAGCTTCTGTATTTCGATCGTTCCCTGTTAGAGTTGCCGCTACTGTAGGTTTCACCGAGTTGACATCAAATGTTTCTAGGCATAGATGAAGCGTTTGAATCAACGGCACGCACCGAGATCGTCCTGATGAAATGCGTAATGCGTCTTTCTTAAGTCTTTTGGGAATCTTTTATAAGGGGATCTTCATTCATCAGCTATGACTAACTCTTCTTCTCAGCGCCGCGCTTTAATTGTCCAAAATCATTTTTCTCCGTTTGGAAACAAGCTGATTCAGTCTGGCTTTGTCGATAACGAGCAGTTAAGCCAAGCACTGGCTGAGAGCCGCAGATCAGGCGAATCTCTAGCGACTGCCTTAGAGAGAATCAAGGGGCTGCCGCTGCCGCCAGATCTCCTTCGTCAATATAAGAAGCAGCAACTGTTTGAACTGAAGATTCTTTATGGGGTAGAGTCACTCGACCCAGAAATTAGCCAAATCTCAGCAAATCAAATGAGTCAACTGATTGAGACGTTGATTCCGATTGAGACCTGTAAGCTCTATAAGTTGTTACCGCTTGCCCAAAGCGACGCACAACCGCCTTTCGTTCTAGTGGCGATGGTTGACCCCGATAACCTGGCTGCCCAAGACGATTTGAACCGAATCTTGCGCCCGAAAGGCTTGAGCCTCCAGCGATTGGTCATCACATTAGAAGACTATCAGCGCTTGATGTCACAACACCGTGACAACGCGTTAGAACTCCAGAAGCAGGTAGAGCAACAGTCGAAAGTCGATGTCAAGTCTGAACTTGAAGGGCTAGAGTCTTTGGGAGAAAGTCTCGACGATGACGCTTCTGAAGTCGATCTTGATGCCTCTGATGCAGAAGCTGCACCCATCATTGCTCTGGTCAACAAAATCTTGATCAAAGCGCTGCAAATGGGCGTGTCAGATATTCACGTTGAGCCACAGGAAGAAGTGCTGCGAGTCCGCTTTCGGAAAGATGGCGTGCTGCAAGAAGCGTTTGATGCCCCCTTTCCCAAGAAGGTCATTCCAGCCGTCACAGCCCGCTTCAAAATTATTGCGCTACTAGATATTGCAGAGCGACGAGTTCCTCAAGATGGTCGAATTCGCCGCATTTACGACGGTCGTAAGGTGGATTTCCGAGTCAGTACGCTTCCGAGTCGCTACGGCGAAAAAGTTGTTCTACGGATTCTCGATAATGCTGTAACGCAGTTGGGGTTAAATAAGCTGATTACTGATCAAGTCTCCCTCGAAACTGTTCAAGAGATGGTCAGCCGTCCTTTTGGGTTGCTTCTAGTGACGGGTCCAACAGGCTCTGGCAAAACCACTACTCTTTATTCTGCCTTGGCTGAACGGAACGATCCGGGTGTAAATATCAGTACAGTAGAAGACCCGATCGAGTATTCGCTCCCCGGTTTGACTCAGGTTCAGGTTCTCCGTGAAAAAGGAATGGACTTTGCAGCCGTCCTCCGAGCCTTTTTGCGGCAAGATCCCGATGTAATTCTTGTGGGTGAAACCCGTGACCGCGAAACGGCGAAGACCGCGATCGAGGCTGCCTTAACCGGACACCTGGTTTTAACCACTCTGCACACCAATGACGCGGCAGGCGCGATCGCCCGACTCGATGAAATGGGGGTTGAACCCTTTATGATCTCAGGTGCGCTGCTGGGTGTCGTCGCACAACGTCTCGTCCGGCGCGTGTGCGATGAGTGTCGCCAGCCCTACACGCCAACCACAGAGGAACTGGCGCGATTTGGCTTATCGAGTTCTGGCGATTCTCAATTGACGCTGTTTAGAGCCAACACGCTGCAACTCCAAGAGATTCAGCAAGCACGAGCTAGCGGAACCTTGTGTCAGAAGTGCGGCGGCGGCGGCTATAAAGGGCGCTTGGGAGTCTATGAGGTCATGAAAGTCACCGAACGAATTCAAGCCTTGATCACCGAAGGGGCACCCACCGAACGGATCAAAGAAACCGCCGTTGAAGAAGGAATGCAGACGTTACTTGCCTACAGCTTGAACTTGGTGCGTACTGGTCTGACGACCTTTGAGGAAATCGAGCGAGTCACCTTTACAGATACTGGACTGGAGGCAGAACTTCGGGCTAAACGCAAGAGTTCGCTGACCTGCCGATGCTGTGGGGCAGAGATGCAGCAAGAGTGGTTAGATTGCTCTTACTGCACGACCTCACGATTTCAGGAATAAGTGACTAGCCGATCGCGATTCACAGATTCTGTGATGGCACGGAGGCGATCGCTGGGTAGACTAAATTCCAAAAACTGACTTAAAAACCCATCCCCAAGTACCAAGGAGCAAACCGCATGGAGTTGATGATTGAAGACCTGATGGAGCAACTGATCGAGATGGGAGGGTCTGACTTGCACCTAACCGCTGGGTTGCCGCCCTATTTCCGGATCAGTGGACACCTCCAGCCCATTGGCGATCAGGTGCTCAATGCTGAAGAATGTCAGCGCCTCATCTTCAGCATGTTGAATAACACTCAGCGCAAGAACCTAGAGCAAAACTGGGAGCTAGACTGCTCCTACGGGGTGCGAGGTCTGGCACGCTTTCGGGTCAACGTCTATAAAGATCGGGGCACCTATGCAGCCTGTTTGCGGGCACTGAGTTCTAAAATCCCCAACTTTGAAAAACTTGGACTTCCCGATGTCGTGCGAGAAATGTCAGAAAAGCCTAGAGGCTTGATTTTGGTCACGGGTCCGACGGGTTCTGGTAAGACGACGACGCTTGCCGCGATGGTCGATTTGATCAACCGCACACGAGCCGAGCATATTCTAACCATTGAAGACCCGATCGAGTTTGTCTACGAGCCTGTTAAGAGCTTGGTTCACCAACGTCAACTCGGTGAAGATACTAAAAGCTTTGCGAATGCGCTCAAGGCAGCTTTGCGGGAAGATCCTGATATTATCCTCGTGGGTGAGATGCGTGACTTAGAGACCATTTCGCTTGCCATCTCTGCGGCTGAAACAGGTCACTTGGTCTTTGGAACTCTACACACCAGCTCGGCTTCTCAGACGGTCGATCGAATGATTGATGTGTTCCCGGCTGAACGTCAAACCCAAGTCAGAGTGCAGCTATCTAACTCTCTGGTGGCGGTGTTTAGTCAAACATTGGTGCCCAAGAAAAGTCCTAAACCTGGCGAATACGGTCGAATCATGGCGCAAGAACTCATGGTCATTACTCCTGCAATCTCTAACCTGATTCGAGAAGGCAAAACTGCTCAAATCTATTCTGCGATTCAGACCGGAGGAAAACTAGGAATGCAAACGCTAGAAAAGGTGCTGGCGGATCTGTATAAAGCTGGGCAGATTACTTTTGAAGCAGCAATGTCCAAAACCTCACGACCAGACGAGCTTCAAAGACTTATTGGGGGAACGCCCGCTGTCGCAGGTAAACGTTAAAGACGTTCTGTTTGTCGGCTTTTCTCATCGCCAGTGCACGAGGCTGAAGTCATCTTGACTCATGACCACGCCAAAACCTGGCTTACAGTTTGCAAATCAGCGCTTCACTCTTCATTTAGATTCCGAGCTATGCCTACCTATGTTGCCCGTGTCCGAGATGCTAAAGGAAATGCCAAGAAAGAGAAACTGGTCGCTGACTCTCTTGGAGATGCGCGATCGACCCTTCGAGACCAGGGATTCTTCGTCCAAGAACTAAAACAAAGTGAAAGCTTTGACCCCAATAACATCTTCGACCTTGGAAAGTTTAAAACTGCGACCGCTCAGGTATCCGTTAAAGACAAAGCAGTCTTCTCGCGCCAGTTTGCGGTTCTAGTGAATGCGGGTGTAGCTATGGTTCGCGGTCTGGGAGTGCTTGCTGATCAGTGCACAAACCCAAAGCTCAAGAAAGCGCTGATGGAAATTAGCTCCGATGTTCAGCAGGGCACTAATCTTTCTGAAGCTATGCGTAAACACCCGCAATGTTTCGATGGGCTTTACACTAGCATGGTGCAGGCTGGCGAGGTGGGCGGGGTTCTAGATGAGGTATTAGATCGTCTCGCTAAACTACTAGAAGATGTTGCCCGCTTACAGAACCAGATTAAGTCAGCGATGACTTACCCTGTCGTGGTGGGTTCTCTCGCACTCATCATTTTTATGGCGATGTCCATCTTTCTGATTCCGATCTTTGCCGGGATTTTTCAGACGATCGGGATAGAATTACCTGCATTCACCCTGGCAATGCTGGGCATCAGTAATTTCCTCCGCAGCCCTAATGTAATCATTTTGATTATTTTGGTTCCTGTGGTGGTCTTTGCTTACAGGCAGTATTACAAGACCCGGGTCGGGCAAGAGACGATGGATCGGTTCTTTCTGAATATGCCCCTGTTTGGAGATTTGATTCAAAAAACGGCGACGGCTCGTTTCTGTCGAACGTTTGGAGCCTTGACTCGCTCTGGTGTGCCGATTTTGACGTGTTTAGAAATCGTTAGAGACACCGCTGGAAATCAAATTATCTCTAACGCGATCGACGAAGCTAGAAAAGAGATTCAAACAGGCGGCATGATCAGCATTGCCTTGCAGAAAGAACAAGTGTTTCCGCCGATGGCGATTCAGATGATGAGCATCGGCGAAGAAACCGGAGAACTCGACAAAATGCTGATGAAAGTCGCTGACTTTTATGAAGATGAGGTCGAACAGGCAGTAAAAGGTCTAACCAGCATTATGGAACCGATCATGATTTTGTTTATTGGTGCCATGGTCGGAAGTATTCTACTGGCGATGTATTTACCGATGTTCAAAGTGTTCGAGAAGCTTGGCTAAAGCTGCCGAGAACTTTAAACAACGCGAGGTCAGGAGTTAGACAAGATTCAGTCCTAGCTTCTGACTTTTTGACTGAAAGCGAAACGTTATGTCAATTCAAAAATCTCACTACGAAGAACTGCTAGCCGCTTATAGCCAACCTGCTGAAGCGATCGCGCTGCTCAAGCACTATCGGGCTTATCTAGAAATGTTGCCCAGTATGCGAAGGTCTGAGGAAAGTGTGATCACGATTCCACTGCCGATCGTCAAACTGCGTCACTCATCTGCTTCTGCCAGTGGTCACATGAACATTACAACGGTTGAGTCATTGATGCTGCCTTGTGAAGTCGCGATCGTCCTGTGCGATCCAGAGTGGAAAATCAAAACAGGTCGCGAAATTTTTATCTTTATTCATCAACCTGAAGAAGATTTTTCTGACCTCTTGGGTCGCTGGCGACGGATTCAAATTCTGCTGGATAAAGACTATGAGTGGGTGATGCCTCCTCGCTATCAGCACATTCTCAGCGAAGGTGCTGCCAAAATTTATCCACTTTTTGTCGTTTTTGAAGAAACTCCTGAGCGGATTAAAAAAGGACTTAAAGGAGCTTACTTACCGTTTGTGACTCAAACCTTAATCCTCAATGAGGAGGAGGCTGAAGAGATTGCGCCTGAAGCTGTGAAACCAGAGGATCAAAAAAGGCTCCCGTAATTTCTTGCGAGAGCCTCAGCTTTAGAAAGTATCCAAAGACTAGCTTTCCTTCTTTTTCGACTTCATCTTTTGTTTACGCCGACTCGTTGCAACCATTGCGTGATCGACCGGAAACCCAACGACGGGAATCACCTGATATTTACGATCGTCTTCTAGCTGCTTCAGGTTTGTGTAATCAACCCAGTGAATGCAGTCAACTGGGCACGTCTCGATCGCTTCTTGAACTAAGTCTTCCGAATCTCCATCCTGACGAACGACGCGAGAACGTCCGTAGTCAGGCTCAATGTAGAAGGTATTGCGCGCCACGTGAGCACAGTGCTTGCAGCCAATGCAGATTAGCTCATCCACATAGACACCCTTTTGTCTAAAGACACCGCCCAGTTCCGGTTCAAACCCCGATCGGGCTTCGGCATCGCGCAAAAAACCACCTAATTCCGGTTCAAATCCTGTCCTGTCCGTGGGCAAAGAACCGCCTGACGGTTCAGGCATTTGCGACGCAGACATCACGCGCTCCAGCGTTGCAAAACTAGACGAATGGAGCCATCTTGACTACGCTTTTGCTCTGTGAGTTGAAACCCTTTCTGAGCGCTTTCACTGACAATCGTGTGATAGGCATAGCGCTGAGTCACTTTGCTCAGAAAGCGATCAACCGTGCTGTCTTGTTTCCAAAATTGCAGATCAGAAACGAGTTCGTAGGATTGACCATTCCAAGCAAACCCGATGTCGTAGCCGTTGTCTTGCTCAATTACCACTTCAGCGGTGTGAGTTAGACCTTTATAACCTCGAACTTCACGAGGACCCGATTTCCAATCAATGCCAAGGTCGTTTAAAGCAGACTGCAACGAGGATAGATTACGGATTTGAGTTTTGATTTGGCTAAAGTGTGACATGGTGATTGTTAACGCATCTAAAACTTTACAAAGTGAAAAAGCTTACCAATTGCTAGAAGTCACTTGAGTCGTGACTGTTGCAGATTGCTGGACGGCTTGCGCGAAATATTCAGATGTTTGCTCTTGGGTTAAGACTTGACCGAGTTGTGCCTCGATCGCTGCTGTCACCTCTGCACAAGAAGCCCCAACGATGCCCGTAACATGCTCTTGCACTCGACCGTCTGGGTAGATCACAAACTCTAGCGTTTCCATACTCTCGATTCTACAAAGGGTTGGTATAAAAGACTCAACTGCTGATGTAAGCAGGGCGAAGCAAATCCTTGCCTTTCTCACACTCTGCTAAACCTTCAGCAATCGACTCACTGTAAGCTAAAGCGTCACAGAAGTTAACAACTTTATGAGCGCAACCGAGAGTGTAGTACTAAGTCTCGCTTAACTTCTTGTTGCAGTCAAGTGATGCAGAGGCATCAATCATCTTTACAATAATTTATACTCGACCTGTGTTTAGGGATTCTTCTGTCTGGAGAGTGATTTAAGGGGATGAAGCGATCCACAACTCTTCCAAAAGACTATTGAATACTAACTCTGTTTACTGAACCAGTCTTCTTGCTTATAGAAACTAAGTGTGAATAAGAATTTCAGGATGTAAAACTTTGAGTCATCTAGGTCACAAAATAGAATTTCCTCACACCAAAGGCTTTCTGAGAGATAAGAGTGAACCCGATAAGGGGTCACGCCCCGTATGTATTTAGAGAAATCTTGAGTGACAATCGCTACAGGAGGTGCTCCCTCTACGCTCTTTTTGTTCTCCGAAGCTATGCAAATTGAAAAGGCATCTTCTATCTCTCTAGGAACCTTGCTCCGACAACGGTATCTGATCAAGCAAGTCTTGGGTCAAGGTGGTTTTGGGCGAACCTACTTGGCGATCGACCAAGAACGCTTTAACGAACCGTGTGTTTTGAAGGAGTTTACAGTTCCCTACCAAGATGATGCGTTAGTCGAGAAAGCCAAAACCTTGTTTCAACGCGAAGCTAGTACGCTCTACCAGATTCAGCATCCTCAAATCCCCCGGTTTTGGGCAGCGTTCGAAGATGAGCAACGCTTATTTTTGGTGCAAGACTTTGTGAAAGGGCAGACCTACCGGAGTTTGCTGCAAGCACGGAAACAAGCAGGACAAACGTTTTCTGAGACAGAAGTGCTGTATTTCCTCAATCACTTGCTCCCTGTTCTGAGCTATCTCCACGATCGCGACATTGTGCATCGCGACATCTCTCCCGAAAATATTATTCTCGGAAGTTCAGATCAAGGGTTAGAGCAACTGTTTGGTCAACCTATTAGTGAAACCCCATCGGTAGAACTGCCTTTTTTAATTGACTTTGGAGCCGTGAAAGAAGCGGCAAGTCATTGGCCCATCGTGTCGAATATTACTCGTGTCGGCAAAGTGGGCTACGCGCCCCCCGAACAGTTGCAAACTGGAAACGTTTCCCCTCACAGTGACCTTTATGCGCTGGGTGCCACTGCTTTGGTGATGCTAACAGGTCGTGAGCCTCAAGTGCTGCTAGATTGCCAAACCCTGGCGTGGCAGTGGCAACCTTACGCCGAAATTAGTGACTTACTAGCTCTGATTTTGCAAAAAATGGTGACGTTGCAGCCGAGCGATCGCTATCAATCAGCGCGAGGAGCGTGGGCAGACTTGCAGCCTTTGATGGAAGAGGCAATGCAAAGCACACTTCTCAACCCGATGATGGCTTCGCTGACTCAACCAGGCGATCGAGAAATTGCCCCTGCCTCACGCGATAACGCTAGCTCACCGACAAACACCACTATCAAAACTCAGTTGCATATGGCGACCAATCATCAGGAAGATGCTTGTTCTCCGCAACTGCCAGAGAAGAGAACATCCTCTCAGCTTAAACGACCTCAAGTAAAAAAAATTGGGGTAAAGTCAGCGCTTGCAGCCAGTCTCTTAGTGATGACAGGCATTGGCGCACACGTGTTTAAGGTCAGCCCACCGCTAGGTTCGACTCAGCAAGCTATCAGCATAGAGGCAAGCAAGACCAGCAGCGAGATGTCCATTAGTAACACTCAGCCTCAGCGACTTGAGTTTCTCGCTGGCGGAGTCTCGACTGTGGTATCTGGTAGTTTGCAGAGTGACTCAAAGCCCTACACTCTAGAAGCCTCTCAAGGGCAGCTTATGACCGCTACGCTAGAGGGATCGTCTGGAGTCGTAATGAACGTGTTGCGAGCAAACCAGCAGGGCATTGACACATCTGCTTATCAGACACGCAATTGGACAGGGCAACTTCCGGCAACTGAGCAATATACGATTCAGGTGATGGGGAATGGAACCTATTCTCTAGATATTTCCATCACGCCACTCAGTCGGTCTGACTATTCAGATGTGCAGCGAGTCAAGTTTGATCGTGGCAAATCAGGAACGACCGTAACAGGTAAGGTTCAAGCCAATCACAAGCGTCAATATTTGCTAAAAGCGAAAAGTCGGCAGATTATAGCGGTGAAAGTATCAGAAGGAGACGTGAACTTTAGCGCGATCGCTCCGAATGGTCAACGCATCGGCGGTGGTAGCCAGTCGCGAGACTGGCAAGGAAGACTGCGGATGGACGGCGACTACGTGCTCGAAGTGTCATCCACCAAGGCAGCGAACTTTGTGCTTTCGGTAGAAGTTTACTAGCAGTGGTTGGTAGTTGGTGAATTCGAGGCATTTACAAAGTGTCTCGAATTTTTTATTGACCACTGCCCGACTGTAGGAAGGTTTGAACCGTTCCATCTGGGCTAAGGACGACTCGAATCACAGCGCTATTTCTGCCCTTAAGCGGTGAAACAAACGGTTCATTCCAAGGCGGCATTCCGGTGCGATCGATATAGTCGCCAGCCGCCTGATTAAGCGCGTCCATGTTTCGGATCGAGCCATCAGCGTTAAGCGTAATAATGTACTGTAGCTTTTCAGTTAGCTCTGGGCGAGGTTGCCAACGTTTCTGAAAAAATTGCCTAACTTCAGCGACTTGAGGAATCTTGTCAAAGGCAGTGCTGTCTCTATCAAGAGAACGGCTTGAGTCAGCACGATTCGTGCCGTTTGTGCTACTTGGCGCGATCGCGGTTCGTTCTTCAGCGGCACTTTGACTCGCCGCAGACGAATTTGGAGCACTGCGTTTAGCACTGCCTGCTCTGAGGCTGTTGGGCACAGGAGACACGAGATATGGACGATCGCCCGATGGTGCAGGCTGAATTGTAAGTCCGGGGGGTGGCTCTACGGGGACAGAGTTAGCAGGAGGAGCAGGCAGGACTGTAATTTTGGGCAAAGTCCCAGTCGCTGAAGGGGCTGTAGTGGTGGAGGGAGCAGGGGGATTTAACGAAATGAGCGGAGGGGGAGCCGTTGGTAAAAGGGCAGACGGGCTAGGACTGGGACTGCTGGGCAACGGTTGAACGGCGAGACGCTGATCGCTGCTGCTGGCTCCTTGGCTGCTGGTGGCAACGGTTTGAGTTTGAGAGGAACGATCGAGCATCCGCAAGACTGAGGCAGTCAGCCCAACTGCGATCAGAGCGGTGGCAGCGAGACTCGTCCACTGAGGAGTTGCCCAAGCGGGACGATTGAGATTTGGGAGTGCCGTCACATCGGCAGCATATTCATCCAAGACGCTTGCCAGATCTGCGAGCTGCACGGCACTTAAGCGAATTGATGCTCCCGACGCTTCGGTTGCCAGGGTTCCCAAAAATAGTTCGTGAGACAGGATGCCGCTTGGCTGAATGGAAATTCGAGCGGGGTTTGTCTCAGCGGAGTCTGCGTCTTGTGAAGCGGGACGAGACAGCACGCTCAACGTTGAAGCGGTGGCTGACTGACTCAGATTTGAGGGAGTACCTAAGTGAGCCGCGTTAAGGAGAGCGGTGGATTGACTGAGAAATTGCTGAACGTAGGCTGTGACAACTTGGGAGAGAGACTCCAATTGAGTGCTATCGCCCCGCACCGTGATCCAACGATCTTCACTGACTCGCGGATCGTCGAAGCTGAGTTTAAAGCGCAGATGTTTTAACGCCGAGCGACCCATCCAGCGCGTGAGGGGCGAGTCCTTCGCGGAGATTTCAAGCGTACAGGTGGGCGGCGTGTAGCGTCGAGTCACTGAGTTGGAGAAGGACATGGGTTCAAAAGTGGAATAGGGCAAAGAGAATTAGGCGTGAGCAGGTTGGGAATGAATCGATCGCTCCAATAAAGTTAGCCAGAGTCGCCGAACTCCATTCTGACTGCCGTAAAACAGAAGGTCGATTAAAAGCTTGAGTGCCAGATGAGTAAGAACGTCGGTTGGAACCGTTTCGCCGTCTTCCATACGCTCTTGATAGGTGTTGTGAAACGCATCTAAATAATTTCCTAGCAGAGAAGCCTGGTGAGGCTCTTTGTTCTGTTCGGCAAGCTGTTCTAATAGAGCGACCGATCGACGAACTAACTCATTGTGCTGCTTTGCCAGGTGACAGACGATCAGCGAGAGTGCCCGTGCTTCTTCAACATCAAGTTTTTTGCGTCCGCCCTGACCCTTTCTTAATGGACTGGACTGACGTAATCGCCAAAGAGAAACCCGATCGGCAACGACCGATTCTAGACCCAGATCAGCCGCCGCTTGCAGCATTGCCTCAGAACTGATGCCCGCGATCGCTTCTAGTGCCAGCAAGATGAGATCCAACTGGGCTTTGATATTTTCCAATTGGTCAGGTTCTGGCTGAGAGGTTAGAGACAGGTTTCCCCAATGAGGGGCTGGGCTGGGGGGCTTCACGATAGAGGTCATAGTTACAGAATAAGAGGCGATTTGAGCTTGAGGGGAATGGTTTCAAGTCCTGAAACAAGCGACTTCTATGACGAACATAAAGTTTCCTTAAAGAATGGCGAACTTTTTCAGTCTATCGGTAGCGGTGCGATCGGTCTCTCACCCTTTGGGCGTATCGAGGTCACGGGAGTAACTGTTGACTCAGGAAGAAGGCGATCGCGGCACTGCCGATCGGAACCGTTAAGTTGTCGATCCCAAATTTTGAAAAGGCTTCTAGCCCGGTTGCCACCAGGGAAACGGCTAGAGAGATGAGCCAGATTTGCCAGACGTTGCCCACCGTTCCGAGCAAGATGGAGAGACTGACGGCATAGCTGACCAATGCCATTGTTCCTGAGCCTTCCCAGCTTTTTTGCATATCCCAAAGTTTGTAGGTGTGGCGACCGAAACGCCTGCCAATGAGAGCCGCTAACCCATCGCCCCACGTCATCACCAAAATTCCCAACGCTGCATACTGCGGCAGATTGATTGACCAAAACCAGGCAACTAACACACCGATGCTGACCGCATAAAAGAACGTGCCGAAGCTTTTGCGCCCAATGCTGTTGATGTTAGGAAGAATCGGTACATAGTAAGACACAAGGGCGATCGCGCTAAACAAAATCGATGCCGAAACCCCCACCCACGAAGGGATTTTAAGCCACCACGCAATCAAAATCACGTTTCCGGTGCCCATGTGAACGACTTTGCGAATCACTTCAGCCCCGGCGTTGCCAAAGCGACTGGCTCCTTCTGCGAGTAAGCCGACGATCGCTAACCAAATTAAAACGACTCCAATTTGGTAGCCCAATGTCTGGAGCGAACTGCCTGTGAGGTTAGAAAGCAAGCTGGGAATCACGGTAGACGATGAACCAATTACGTGGAACGGGACTTTACCTATTGTAGAGACTGTTGCTTTCTTCTTTGTTTTTAAATCTAAGGATGCAAAAATTGACGTTTATGGAGAGTTGTCGATCGCTCAACTTAGCCATTTTTAGTAAAGATTTCGTGAAGAACGATCCGTAGGGAGAGAAAGTTTGGCGTAATTAAAGTGAGTATCCGAGTTGTTTGAAACTCACAGGAGAAAATCTGTGTCTCTATTCAACGTTTCTTTGGAGCGATCGATCGTTCTTTCACTGACGTTGCCGATCTCGGCTCTAATCTCGCTGCCCAAAGCAGCCGAAGCAGCCAGCTTTAGCCATCTATACGTGTTTGGTGATAGCCTCTCTGATGTTGGAAACGTGCTGCGAGACACAGGAGGATTCGTTCCGCCTCCAGTTCTTCCTGCTTCTGATGGAAGTTTGTCGGTTGGATACGCGAATGGCCGCTTTTCCAACGGTTCTATTTGGGTTGAATATCTTGCGAAAGATTTGGGTCTCAGGGTCGATACGAGTAATGATTTTGCCTATGGTGGCGCAACCACAGGGCAAGAAAATGGTCTGAATCCACTGATAGCGCCGTTGTTAGGAATTCAGCTACCAGGCTTGCAGCAGCAGATTACTGCGTTCCAAAGTCAGAATCCGGCTCCTGATCAAGAGGCTCTCTACATTTTGTGGGCAGGAGCAAACGATTATCTCAATCCCAACCTCACAGACCCTCAAGAAACCGTTGGAAGCGCGATCGTCAATCTCAACACAGCCGTCACAAAACTAGCGAGTAGTGGAGCCAAGAACTTCTTGATCGCCAACCTGCCCGATCTCGGCAAGCTTCCGTTGACACGGGAAGATGCGACTCGTTCTCAGGGGCTGAGTTTTTTGAGTGGTGCTCACAACACGGCTTTGGCTCAAACCTTGAGTGTTTTACCCTCAGCGTTGGGCGTTAACATCATTCCTCTAGATGTGAATGATCTGGTTAACCAAACGATCGCCAATCCTAGCCGCTTTGGACTCACTAATGTAACCGAGCAGTGTTTACCCGCTACGCTGCTCTTTCCGACCGCTCCACCGCCTTCTACTCCTTGCAATCCCATTACAGACGCGCCAAACTATTTGTTTTGGGACCCACTGCACCCGACTACAAGAGGGCACGAGATCCTCGGCGAGTATGCCTACTCGGTGCTGAAATCTAAATCGATTCCAGAATCATCGCCCGTTGTGGGGCTTTTGGCGTTAGGTGCGTGTTTAGGAGCAGGAGCGACTTTAAAGCGAAAGAGGATTCTCAAGCAAACCGTCACGAACAGGCTGCAATCTGAAGTTCCGGTGGGAGCTGAGTGAACTGTTCGATCGCCGTCCCCAAATGTTTTTGTAACGTGGCTTGGGGCAGCGGTCCTTGAAGATGGCTCCAGGGCAAAACCTGCTCCAGTGACCAAGTATCGTAGACGTAGAAGCTCATTTCAGGAAGCTGTCCCCGCAGTTCTTTAAAAGCGCGGCGATAGCTACCCAGCGAATCGCCATAGTGTCGGGTCAGTTCTAGCAGGTGGGAGAGGCGACGATCGCCCCGCGATAACAATGCCTGAATCACAGACCAGTTATAGCTTTCGGGACGAAAATCAATGCCTTGAGGACGCAGTTTCTTTTGCAAAAACTGGAGTCGCTTTTCGGCTTGAGTGTTGACCCCAAACCACTGAAAAGGCGTATGGGCTTTAGGAACAAACGTGCTGCATCCCAAGGTGAGCCGCAGACCGGGAGCCGCCTTTTTAACCTCGCGCATCATAGCGACGGTTTGTTCGAGATCCTCTGCTTCCTCGCCCGGAACGCCTGCCATTCCGTAGAGCTTAATGGCGCTCAGTCCACCCGCCTTTGCGTTGATGGCGGCTTGAATAATTTCGTCGTTGGTCAGCTTTTTGTTGATGATTTGCCGCAGCCGATCGGAGCCACTTTCAACGGCGATCGTGATTGATTTGGTGTCGTGGTTCGTCAATGTTCGCGCCAGCTTCTCAGTCACGGTATTTGTCCGAACTGAGGCAATAGTGACTCTTACAGAGTCATTCTGAGGTTTGTTGAGATAGTCTAGCAAGCTCTCAAACTCTGGATGTTGCGTCACAGATGCACCGAGTAACCCCAGACGATCGGTGACGTGCAGACCTCGTTCGATCGCGGGAATCAACGACTCCTCAACGTCCGCAATCCGAAAGGGCAACGTCAGATAACTGGCAAGGCAAAAGCGGCACATTTCGGGGCAGCTTCGCACCACCTCAACCATATAAATATTTTCCCAAGCGGCTTTTTCAGTCACGACCGTAGAGGCTGAAAGCTTGTTGCCGCGGTAGGTTTGCTTTTCGATGCGGGCGGGAATCGTGGAGTCGATCGGCTCGATTCGCTCGATCGCGCCATCCGGACTTTTATAAGTCACCGCATACAAACTGGGGACGTAGATACCAGGAACTTGCGCTAAATGTCGCAACTGAGTTTGACGATCGGCGTGTCGAACTTCTTGATACGCATCAATAAAGGCATCTAGCAAAACTTCGCCATCGCCCAGCAGCATCACATCAAAAAAATCTGCATAGGGTTCGGGGTTAGCCGTGAGAACAGGTCCGCCGCCAAAGACGATCGCATGATGGGTACGATCGCGCGATCGGATCGGAATCCCCAACGATTCCAGTAAGCCGAGAATGTTGACATAATCGAGTTCCCAGGACATTGAGAAGCCGAGAATCTCTGGCTGCGATGGCAACGATTCATGAACATCTGTAAACAAACGACTGACGTGCAGATCGCTGCGTGCCGATAGAGTTGCCCAAACCACCTGATAGCCCAGGCTCGTGATTCCCACACTATATTCGTTGGGAAACGCAAAGATCAGCGGAATTGCGTCTGCTTGTGGAGTCGCAGAGTTAAAGAGTAAGCGTTCAGCCGCAAAAACAGATGCAGTCACAGATATTCAGTCTTCTAATTTTAGAGTCTGCCTTCAGCCTAGCACCTGGTTTTCGTAGACAGCAGAAGCTCGATCAATTTAACAGGCATCATCAAGAAATTTTGCTCAGACAAAGTTTCTGACTGGAGTGCAAAGTAGTATCATGAAGTGCCTAATCGAGGCTGCGGCTAACAGGGATCACCAACGAGAGGATATCGCGTATGGCATTTATCATCGCAACCGCAAACATGAAGGGTGGGGTTGGTAAAACGACGCTCACCGTCAATCTTGCAACCTGTCTCGCAAAAAACCACGGCAAGAAAGTTTTGATTGTGGATCTAGATACCCAAATTAGTGCCACTCTCAGTTTGATGACACCCGCAGACTTTGCCAAGATTAGAAATGAAAGACGAACGCTGCGGTATTTAATCAAGCGATCGATCCTGGCAGATAAGCAACTTGCAACCACCGTGCCAGAAGCGATTCGCTCTTATGTTTGCAACGTCAAAGGGTTAGATTTGTTGCCGGGAGACATTGATCTCTACGACGAATTTATGGTGTCCGAGATGTTACACCAAACTGCGACTCGTCAGGGTCAAACAAACTTTGAGCAAGTCTGGAATAATTTTGAGAAAACGCTGATTCAAAGTATTTTGCAGCCGATTAGCAAAGACTATGATCTGATTATTTTAGACTGTGCGCCCGGATATAACTTAATTACGCGGAGTGCTTTACTTGCCAGCGATTTTTACTTAATTCCAGCTAAACCAGAACCGCTATCTTTAATCGGTATCCAACTCTTGGAAAGACGGATTACCAAGCTCAAAGAGACGCACAAAGCCGATACTCCCATCAGTCCTAATCTATTAGGGATTGCATTTTCGCTGTCAGGGAATGTGTTTTCGAGTCGCTATTATAGTCAGGTAATGCGACGATTAAACGAAGATTTTAGTGAAGCAAAACTGTTTAAGACGCGCATTCCGCCCGATGTGAATGTGTCTAAAGCGGTGGATACATTTACACCTGTCGTATTAGCAAATCCTAATACAGCAGGGGCAAAAGCATTTGCAACGATGGCACAAGAATTTTTGCACAAGCTATCGACTGCGGCAAAAATTGACCAGCCGCCGTCTAAGTTTGCGCTATCGTCGTTGGATGATTAAGTGTCTACTAGCTGAAGGCAATCACAGAGGGATTGCCCTTACCTCTATGCCTCCAAACCAAAGACTTGGTTAAACACCTTTTCGACTTTGTAGCCAGAATCGATCGACTCCATGGGGTCTTTTCTCAAACGGTGACGTAAACAGAGAGTGGCGACGCGACGAATATCGTTGATGGTGACTTCGGTGCGACCTTCAAAGGCAGCGATCGCTTTCGCAGCCCGGTTGGTGACGATGTCTCCGCGCAGTCCATCCACATCTAACTCTGAGCAGACTTGAGAAATTTTGACTCGAAGATCATAGTCAATCTCGATCGACTTCAATCGTTCTTGAGCATTCACCAACTGCTCTTGCAGTTCAATCTGCTGGGGCTGATAGTTTTCTAAAAACTCTTGAGAATTTTGGTCGAAGTCCGTTCGCTGCTCGACGATTTGAACTCGCAGCACAGGTTCTTTGACGGTGCGAATCTCAGCGTGCATTCCAAAGCGATCGAGCAGTTGCGGACGCAGTTCTCCTTCTTCAGGGTTGCCAGAGCCGACCAGCACAAATCGAGCCGGATGCCGAATAGAGATGCCTTCTCGCTCAACGGTGTTCCAACCTGATGCAGCAGAGTCGAGCAGCACGTCTACTAAGTGATCATCTAAGAGGTTGACCTCATCGACGTAGAGAATGCCTCGATTTGCCTTCGCCAGCAAGCCAGGTTCAAACGCTTTTACCCCTTCAGAAAGGGCTTTTTCGATGTCGATCGTGCCGCAAACCCGATCTTCAGTAGCTCCTAGCGGCAGATCGACCATCATCACTTTTTTTCTCGTCACCGGGACTTCTGCACCCTTCTCGACGAGTTGCCGCACCGCATCGCCCATAATCTCAGGATCGCTGGGGTGGCTGTTGAACGGGTCATCTGCGACGACTTCGATCTCTGGCAGCAGATCGGCTAACGCCCGAATGGTCGTCGATTTGCCAGTGCCCCGATCGCCCATAATCATCACCCCGCCAATTTTGGGGTCAATGACATTGAGGAGCAATGCCAGCTTCATTTCTTCTTGACCGACGATCGCCGTAAAGGGAAAAACTGCACGGCGACGAAGAGCGGGCACCGCGGTACGTCCATTCTGAGAAGTAGCTTCTGTCGTAAAAGTCACGAGATTACCTGCAAAATCAAAGAAGTTTTAATCAGCGTACTCCATTGTAAACCACTCTGAGTCCTGAACGTGGAGGCACTTGGTGGTTTAAAAGGAATCTTAGATGGAACCAAGCAAAACCCGATCGCTTGATCCTAAAATGCCTCTAGGTCATTCAAAACGGTTCTAAATTATGGCGAGTCAGATTCCGGTTGTGGTGAACGGTGCCACGGGCAAGATGGGGCGCGAAATTGTCAAAGCGGTATCTCAAGCGAGTGACATGACTCTGATTGGAGCCGTGGCAAGAAACCCAGAATTTAACGGGCAGGATATTGGCGAGGTGGTTGGCTGCGGTGCGTTAGAAGTGCCGATTACCAATGACTACGAGTCGATGATGGCGATGCTGTCTCAAGAAAAAGAGTTGGGCGTAGTTGTGGATGTGACTCACCCAGACTCAGTGTATGGCAATGTGCGATCGGCGATCGCCTACGGAGTTCGCCCTGTAGTTGGCACAACTGGGCTGAGTGCTGGACAGATTCACGAGTTAGAAATCTTTGCCGACAAAGCGAGTACAGGATGTTTGATGATTCCTAACTTCTCGATCGGGATGGTGCTTCTCCAGCAAGCAGCGATTCAGGCATCTCAATATTTTGATCACGTCGAAATTATTGAGCTACATCACAATCAAAAAGCAGACGCTCCGAGTGGGACGGCAGTGCAGACGGCTCAGATGTTAGCGGAGATGGGCAAAACTTTTAATGTGCCGACCGTCGAGGAGACCGAGAAAATTCCCGGATCGAGAGGCGGACAGGCAGAAGAAGGCATTCGGATTCACAGCATTCGATTGCCGGGATTGATCGCCCACCAGGAAGTGATTTTCGGTGCCCCTGGACAAATTTATACTCTGCGCCACGACACCAGCGATCGGGCTTGCTATATGCCCGGAGTGCTGCTCTCGATTCGCAAGGTGATTCCGCTCAAAAGCCTGGTCTATGGGCTGGAAAAACTACTTTAAATAAAAAATTGCCTGACCCCTAAAAGCCCCCGGAGTCAGGCATTCCATCGAAGGACGCGTTGAACCGAACATTGTCAAACAAACTTAGTTGCCCCCTAGTTGCTTAACCGTTTCGACCTGCGTTCCTTCGATTTGATCTCATTGTGGAATACAGAAATCAATCACCCCTCACGAGAAGTACTCAAGTTTTGCTATGAGAACTTTGGGCAGACGACAAAGAATCCGTACTATCTCCCTGCTCACGGGCGATCGAGCGCAGCCAACCAGCCCGTAGAAAGACTGGAACCACTAAGCCGAGGACAGGATGGTCTAGCCGAACGATCGCTCATAAAAATGCGCCTGAGAAACTCAGACGCATAGCATTACTTAGTTGCAAACTTGGTTGAGGTTAGTTCAACGCCTCAGCACCGCCCACCACTTCTAAAATCTCTTGAGTAATCGCCGCCTGACGGGCTTTGTTGTAAGTCAGCGACAATTCTTTCATGAGATCCGACGCGTTTTCGCTAGCGTTGTTCATCGCAGTCATCCGGGCAGCGAGTTCACTTGCCGCAGACTCTTGCAGCGCCCGAAGCAGTTGATTATTGAGATACAGCGGCAGCAGCGCATCTAAAATCTGCACCGGATCTTGCTCAAAAATCATATCCTGTGGGAAACTGCTCTGAGTCGGCGCGGTCATTTTCTCCCGCTCGACTTGAAGCTGTCCACCACGAGTCGTCAATCGGAAGATTTCATCGTCTGGCACTTCTAGCCCTTGAGGGTCAAGCGGCAGCAGCGTTTGAATCACCGGACGAGAACTGATCAGTGAGACAAATCGAGTATAGACAAGCTCAACCCGATCGACCGTATCCGACAAGAATAAAGACAGCAACTGATCCGAAATTTGCGACGCTTCTGCCGCTGTCGGAATCTGTTCCAACCCAATGTAAGTGCCTTCAATTGGCTGCTCGCGACGCTGAAAATATTGAGCCGATTTGCGACCCACCACAATAAATTTGTAGTTCAGCCCTTCTGCTTGCAGCTCTTTAGCGCGAATCTCAGCGCGACGAATCACGTTAGAGTTGTATGCGCCACACAGACCCCGATCGCCGGAGATCACCAGCAATGCAACGGTCTTGACATCGCGCTTTCTCAAGAGCGGCAGATTCGCTTCTTCAAATCGCAGACGGATTTGCAGGCTATAAAGCACTTGTGCCAGCCGATCGGCAAAAGGACGGGTGGCAATCACCTGTTCCTGAGCGCGACGCACCTTTGCAGCCGCTACGAGCCGCATCGCTTCCGTAATCTTTTTGGTATTTTTGACCGACTGAATGCGGTCTCGAATGAGTTTGAGGTTTGCCATAATCTTGACCAAGGTTAGGGTTTGGAGTTTGGACTTCTAGAGAGTCAGTACCCGGAATCCAAACTCCAAAGCAGGTTTACGCGGCGGCTAGGAAGGTCTTTTTGTATTCAGCGATCGCTTCCTTCAACATGCCTTCAGCTTCAGCGCTGAGGGCTTTGGTCGTGCGAATGCTGTCGCCGTATTTGGGTTTGCTGGTTGCCAAATAGTCGCGCAATCCTTTCGCGTAGTCGGTGATTTTCTCAACGGGGATGTCATCCAAATAGCCGTTGATGCCCGCGTAAATGATTGCCACTTGGTCGCCTACCGACAGCGGAGAGTATTGAGACTGCTTCAGCAATTCGCGCAGACGTTGACCGCGTGCAAGCTGGTTCTGAGTCGCTTTATCCAAGTCAGACGCAAACTGAGCAAACGCTTCGAGTTCCGCAAACTGAGCCAACTCCAGTTTCACTTTACCTGCGACTTTCTTCATCGCCTTGGTTTGCGCCGCCGATCCGACCCGCGACACCGAAATACCTGCATTCACGGCGGGACGTAGACCAGAGTTGAAGAGGTCAGACGACAAGAAGATTTGACCGTCTGTAATCGAAATCACGTTTGTCGGAATGTAAGCCGACACGTCACCCGCTTGAGTTTCGACGATCGGCAATGCTGTCATGCTGCCCTCACCCAATTCAGGGCTGAGTTTTGCCGCACGCTCTAGCAAGCGAGAGTGGAGATAGAAGACATCGCCAGGATATGCCTCACGACCGGGCGGACGACGCAACAGCAAAGACATTTGACGATAAGCCTGTGCCTGTTTAGACAAGTCATCATAAATGACCAGCGTGTGCTTGCCTTTATACATGAAGTACTCAGCCAGCGATGCGCCCGTGTAAGGAGCAAGGTATTGCAGCGTCGCTGCGTCGTTTGCGTTTGCCGCAACGATGATAGTGTAATCTAACGCGCCACGCTCACGCAGCACGTCTGCGATGCTAGCAACAGTCGAAGCCTTTTGCCCGATCGCCACATAGACGCAGATCACGTCTTCGCCTTTCTGGTTGAGAATCGTGTCTATTGCAACAGAAGTTTTGCCCGTTTGACGATCGCCAATAATTAATTCGCGCTGCCCTCGACCGATCGGAATCATAGTGTCGATCGCGGTGATGCCCGTTTGCATCGGCTCGTACACCGATTTGCGCTCAATGATGCCAGGGGCGGGAGATTCGATCAAACGAAACTCAGTAGTTTGGATGTCGCCTTTACCGTCGATCGGACGAGCCAGCGCATCTACAATACGACCCACCATCGCCTCTCCAACCGGGATCCGCGCGATTTTGCCGCTCGCCGTGACGCTGCTGCCTTCTTGAATGGTGCGTCCATTACTCATCAAGACCGCGCCCACATTGTCTTCTTCTAGGTTGAGCGCGATGCCGACTGAGCCATCTTCAAAATCGAGCAACTCACCGGACATCGCCTTTTCTAGACCATAGATCCGGGCGATGCCGTCGCCGACCTGAAGCACGGTGCCCACGTTGGAAACCTTAACGCCCTGATCGTAGCTCTCGATCTGTTGGCGAATAATATTACTAATTTCGTCTGGTCTAATTGCTGCCATTGGAACCTCTTTTGAAGGATGAAGGAGAATGCGGAAATCGAGCTTGGGCTTAGGCTTCAGAAAGTTTGAAGCCCTTCACCTTTCTTAGGTTGCACTGCTTAAACGGAGAGAAATACGCCGCAGTTGACCGCGCAAGCTTGCGTCAATCACCTGAGAACCAACTTTGATAATGACACCACCGATGAGGTCGCTGTCGATCCGAGTTTCGAGATCGACCTGACGCGCCGAAGTCATCGACTTCACCTGTTCGCGAATGGTGTTTTTCTGATCGTCGTTGAGTTCGACCGTTGAAGTCACTTCAGCTAACACTGCTTGATTCAGCTTTCTTAGAAGTGACTGATACTGCTTGCAAACGCCGTCTAAAAACAGAATCCGTCGCTTGTCAACCAACAGCATTAAAAAGCTCTTTGTAAACGGATGGATCTGCTCTCCAAAAACCTGATCTAAAACAGCTTTTTTTGCATCAGCTTTCGTCAACGGACTGCCGAGAAAGGCTTGCAGATCGGGTGATTCGTTCCAGCTAGACAAGATTGCAGCGACATCTTCACCAAAGCGCTCGGTCAAATTATTGGACTGACCCAGTGACATCAACGCTTGAGCATAGGGTTCCAAGACTTGAGCGGTCAGAATGCTGTCTTTCATCAGGAACCTCCTCCCAGTAGTGCAATGCTGCGATCGACTAATCTCTTCTGCAAGTCATCATTCAGACGATCGGGAAGCTCACCTTCTGCACGCTGCATTGCCATCAATGCAATGCGCTGACGTAGCTCATTGATCACCCGCTCTTGCTCAGAGCCAAGCTCTTGAACCGCCGTTTCTCGCATCCGGGTCACGTCCTGTTCAGCCTTCACCAAGATGGCGGCTCTCGCTGATTTGGCACCCTCTTCAGCAGATGCGCGAATTTTAGCGGCTTCAGCTTGCGCTTGCGCTAACTTCTGTTGCTGCGAGGCAAGAGCAGAAGCAGCACTTTGTTTGCGCTGTTCTGCTTCTTTGATTTGAGTTTCGATCGCTGCCGTTCGATCGCCCAAAATCTTACCCAGAAACTTGCGACCAAGATAAACGACGACAGCAATCACGACAGCGATATTGATCAGGTTGGTTTCTAGGATGTCAAAATTGACCCCGAAACCGCCCTTTCCCACTGCTTCTGCTGCTTCAGAGCCGAGTAATGTGGCTCCGGCAGCGAGTCGCAAAAAAATTTCCATGACGTTATCCACAACTGCGCGGTTGATAATCCTAAAGGCGCTAACGGTTTTTTGTTAACAACCCCATCAAACTCCAGCTAAAAGCTTATCTAGAATTTCACGACTCAGCGATTCGACCTGCTGCTCTAGCGTTTGCATCGCAGCTTGCTTTTGCTGATCTAACTCTTTTTGAGTGGCTTCTCGCTGAGACTGAGCCTCTTGTTGAGCTTCGGCAATTTTTTGAGCGGCGATCGTGTGTGCCTCTGCTTGAGCCGCCACGATCGTCGCCTGATATTGTCTGCGAGTCTCGGCTAACTCAGACTCATATTGTTTCGCCAAATTTTCAGCTTTCGCGAGACGCTCCCGCGCATCCGCTTCATTGCTGCGGATGTAGTCGCTCCGATCTTCAATAGCCTTAGTCAGTGGTTTATAAAACACCACATTCAAAATCGCGGCTAAAAGCAGAAACTGCACTGCCATCAGGGGCAGGGTCGCATCAAAGTCAAACATTATCTTGAGTGAGGGTGAGAAAAGTGCAAGACAATTTCAGAAGGTTTAAGGTTTGAGTTTTGAATTCCGTAACCCAGAACTCAAAACCCAAAACTCTTGACTCTTATACTGCAAAGGGGTTTGCAAACAGTAACACCAGCGCGATCACCAGACCGTAGATGGTCAGCGATTCCATGAACGCGAGGGTTAACAGCAACGTGCCGCGAATTTTGCCTTCTGCTTCGGGCTGGCGCGCAATACCTTCGACTGCTTGACCCGCAGCGTTACCTTGACCGATACCAGGTCCGATCGAAGCCAAGCCAATAGCAAGGGCGGCAGAGAAAACGGAAGCAGCTTGAACGATGGGATCCATAGTGATTTTCCTTTGGGTTGAAAACAGGACAAACAGGGGTTCGATACCAAATGGGGCGAACCCTAAACACAGTCAAAACGATGGACAGGAGAAACTACGGGGCGTGTTCCTCTTCACCATGACCTTCGATCGCCTCATGAATGTAGGCGGCTGCAAGAGTTGCAAACACCAAGGCTTGAATTGCGCTGGTAAACAGACCCAGCAGCATCACAGGCAGCGGCACAAACAGAGGCACGAGCAGGACAAGAACCGCCACCACTAATTCATCCGCCAAGATGTTGCCAAACAGACGGAAGCTCAGGGAGAGGGGCTTGGTGAAATCTTCTAAAATGGCGATGGGCAGCAAAATCGGCGTGGGTTGGATATACTTCGCGAAGTAGCCCAGACCTTTTTTACTAAAGCCCGCGTAGAAATACGCCAGCGACACGAGCAATGCCAGTGCCACCGTTGTATTGATGTCGTTGGTTGGGGCAGCGAGTTCACCCTCTGGTAGCTTAATCAGCTTCCAGGGAATCAGCGCTCCTGACCAGTTAGAGACAAAGATGAACAGAAACAGTGTGCCAATGAATGGCACCCAGGGACGGTAATCTTTCTCGCCAAGCTGGTTTCTTGACAACTCACGGACATATTCCAGCGCGTACTCCATCAAGTTTTGAATGCCTCTTGGCACGCGTTGAACATTTCGAGTTGCCAAAAGTGAGGCAATCACGAGCAGCCCAATCACAAACCAGGACACCAAAAAAACTTGCCCATGAACCCTTAAATTGCCAATCTGCCAGTAGAGGTGATGACCGACCTCTAGACTAGCGAGATGGAACGAGTTGGGAGCGACGATGAAATTTAGCATTTCAGTTCAGGCGGCTTTCCCCAGATTCTAAGGAGTGAAAATTCTGTGACAAACTCAATCACTGGAATTGAGCAAGGTTTTCAAGGTGTAGACGATGAGCGCCGCTTTGTAAGTCAAAAATCCTAAAAAAACAGGTAAGACGTGCAGACCATTCCACTGGGTGCCGACAATAATCAGCCCAACAAAAATGGCGATGTGCGACTTGCCTAATTTGTCTTTCTGGTTACCAAGCTGCTCAACATTTCTTGCTAACAACTTCAAGTAAACCACACCTGTGCACGCTCCAAGTAAATAATTGAGAGCGATATTAAAGGAGTAGAAGTACCAAACCGGGAAAAAGATTAGACCCGTCAGGATGAGGGTGATCGCTAACAACTCTTGTTGGAGTCGATAGAAATCTTGCATTGAGTCGCTGGGTTCTGATGACTCAGAAACAGGCGGTGAGATGTCCTCCATAGCAGGTGCGATCCATGAAGTAGGGCAACATTGCCATGATAGCCATTAGACCCGATCGAAGCCTAATGCAGTCACAACGGCTCGTTTAGCCAATAGCTATCGTACCATGCACAGGTAATAATACTTAATGTCAGGCGAGTTTGAAATGAGTGAAAAGTAGCGATCGCTTACAATAATTTCACGTCGCATTCAGGGCTTTGAGATGATCCAGTCCGATCTGCAAAATCTGCCCACCAGTGCCGAGTTGCCTTGCTCAGACGATACCCCCGTGGATAACGAAGATCAGAATTTTATCCCCAATTTTTTGCTGTTCTTGTTGCAATCCCTTTGGGCAAATCGCGTTGATTGGTTTTTTGGCGTAGACATGGGCATTTATCACACCACAGGGATAAGTCCCAGAGTTCCCGTGGTGCCCGACAGCTTTTTGAGCTTGGGTGTCGATCGAAAGAAACAGGGTAAGTCACGTAAGAGCTACGTCGTTTGGGAAGAAAACAACGTGGTTCCGATCGTGGCTTTGGAAATTGTGTCGTGGACACCCGGCGGCGAATACGAGGAGAAAGTCAAGATTTATGCTGACTTGGGCGTGTTGTATTACGTCATTTCCAATCCCGACTATTGGCGACGGGACGGGCATCAGCCGTTTGAGGTTTATAAGCTCGTCAACGGCAGCTATCAGTTGCAGATTGGAGAGCCTTACTGGATGCCGGAAATTGGGTTAGGAATTGGGCGGTTTGTGAGATCGTTTGGTCAAATCGAACAAGAAGTTTTGTATTGGTATGACCAAACGGGCGATCGTCACCTTGCAACCGATGAACAAGCAGACCTTGAGCGACGAGAAAACGAGCGACTGAGAGAACGGCTGCGATCGATGGGCATTGACCCAGACGAACAATAGTCAGGTTTTTGGAGTCAGCAAAATTAGCTGCTGCTGTTGCAGAGATCGGACATTCTCCAATTCCAAGGGCACCGCTGATAGGATTTCTGCGATCGTGCGCCGTCCCTGATTTTCGTCACAGGCTTTCATAAACTCAAATTCTGGCTCTGACAGATTCACAATCTGATAGTCGTAGTTAAATAAACAGCGACTCGCCCAACCATCCATGCAGGGGCTGCGCTCAGGAATGGCGTTAAGCAGCGTGTCGTCAGATGACCAATCGGCTAAAGGCAATTCGCCGCGCCCCAAGAAGAATTCGTAGTGAGTGACCGAGGAGGGATCGAGGAGTTCGATCAGGCGATAGCGTTGGCGATCGCTCAATCCTTTTGCCCGTTCAATCAGGTCAGAATTTTTGCCTAACAAGCGATCGAGCGTCCACTGCCGAGGGTTCGAGAAGCCCAAAAACTTTAGCCCAGACGCATCAATAAGTTGAAACAGCGTCTCAATGCTGTAGTCAATCTCTTGAGGATGGACATACATATCGGCAAAGCATTCGTCTCGCTGATTTTCCATTGACCAGCGTTCTTTTTCTCGCTGCACCAGCCGATTATTTTCAGGCAATGTCCCGAAGATCTGACGACCGACTTTTACGCCATCTCGATAGTCGCCTTTTTGAGTTCCTTGCAAGAGGGCGATCGCTTGCTGCATTAATCCAATTTCCCAGCGTCCCAATTCTGCATAGACAAAGATGTGCATGATCCCGCCAGGTGCGAGTGTTGTCGCTAGAGATTGAATGCCGCGAATCGGATCGGGCAAGTGATGCAATACGCCCACGCAGTTGATTAGATCAAATTTGCCAGGAAGCTGGTTGGCATCATAGAGGCTGAGGTGATGAAACTCTGCCCGATCGTTGACCGATCTCTGACATCGCTCTCTCGCAACCGCCAACGCCCCCGAACTCAGATCGATTCCTGTCACCTGCGCGTCAGGATTGAGATGCACCAGATATTCAGTGCCGCAACCCGTGCCGCAGCCTGCATCTAAAATACGGATATCGTGTCGTTTCGGTGCTTGCCCAGTGCAGAAATTGTAGGCGGCTGACCAGTTCCAGCGCCAGTTATAGCCCGGAGGTGGCTCGTCGAGTAATGGCTCTGGTGGAAATGGATAAGTGTTGTAGAGCGCTGCAACCGCCGCACTAATCGCTTGAGGATCTGACATGACAAATCAAAATGACGGTGACTTAGAGATATAGTGTCTCATTCGTAGAGCCTTGAGGTCAGGCAGATTGTTGCTAAATGGTTTAATAAGCGTTAACTTGTCTAAAGAAATGTATCTTTTGAGTGAGGCAATTCAGATGGAAAAGCAAGAAGGCAAAATCGGCTTTACCAGATTCGCTGAGTCATTGAATGGTCGCCTAGCCATGTTAGGAATCGCGATCGGATTCGCCACCGAGTTAATGACGGGCAAGGGCATCTTAGAGCAACTCGGCTTGATGTAGTTCTCACAGCTCGTTTTATTTGACAATCTTCCTGGAGGTAACTTGATTACTCTCCAGGTTTTTTGTGGCTTAGAACTCAACATTTAGCGGAGTTCTAGGGAATGGAATCACATCGCGGATGTTGCTCATTCCGGTCATGAACTGCACGAGACGCTCGAATCCTAACCCAAATCCTGCGTGGGGAACGGTGCCATATCGTCGCAGATCCAAATACCACCAATAGTCTTTTACGTCCAAGCCTTGCGCTTGAATTCTGCGTTCTAAAACGTCAAGCCGTTCTTCTCGCTGAGAGCCGCCGATAATCTCCCCAATCTTAGGCGCAAGAATATCCATCGCACGAACGGTTTTTTCGTCTTCGTTCAACCGCATATAGAACGCCTTGATCTGCGTCGGGTAGTCAGTCACAATCACAGGCTTTTTAAAGAGTTCTTCGGCTAAGAAACGCTCGTGTTCAGATTGCAGATCTGAGCCCCACTCGACAGGATACTCGAACGTCCGATCGCTCTTTAATAAAAGCTCGACTGCCTTCGTGTAAGTGACCCGCTCAAACTCGTTTTGAATGATGTTTTCGGCGGTTGTGAGAACTGAGTTATCAATGCGATCGTTGAAAAACTGCATATCTTCAGGGCACTTCTCCAGCACATAGGAAAAGATGTATTTGAGAAACGCCTCGGCTAAATCCATGTCTCCTTCGAGATCACAGAATGCCATTTCTGGCTCGACCATCCAAAACTCTGCCAGGTGGCGCGACGTGTTAGAGTTTTCGGCGCGAAACGTTGGACCAAACGTGTAGACGTTGCTGAATGCCGTTGCCATAATTTCGGCTTCTAGCTGTCCGCTCACGGTTAAATAAGTCGGTTTGCCAAAGAAATCTTTACTGTAGTCAACCGATTGATTCTCAGTTAAGGGAACTTTTTTGAGATCCAAACTGGTGACCGCAAACATTTCACCTGCCCCTTCACAGTCGCTTGCCGTAAGAATAGGCGTGTGAACCCAGATAAACCCCTGTTCTTGAAAGAATTGATGGATCGCCATTGAGCAAGCATTGCGAACTCGAAAGACGGCTCCCAGCGTGTTGGTGCGCGATCGTAGATGCCCAATCTCCCGCAAAAACTCAAACGAGTGACGTTTCTTTTGCAGCGGATAAGTCTCTGCGTCGGCTTCACCATAGACGATGACAGAATCTGCCTTGACCTCAATGCGCTGCCCTTTGCCTGGAGACGGCACCAAAACTCCTGACACCTCAACTGACGCTCCCGTACTCAGTCGTTTGACCACAGATTCATAATCCGGTAGGTCAGCATTCATCACCACTTGCAGACCTGCCATCGACGAGCCATCGTTCACCTCGATAAACGAGAAGCCTTTTTGCTCTCGCTTGGTGCGAACCCAGCCTTTAATCGTGACTAACTCATCAGGTTGTCCGGTGCGTAGCAGTTCTGAGATCCGTCGTGTCATGAGGGGTTTAGGGGGTTAAGGTCTGCGGAGTCGAACTTTTGGGGCTAGGAGTCGGATGCCTTAAAGTATAAAAAGCCAACGACCAGCCGACCACAATACCAAGTCCGCCAAATCGAACGGCTTGCCAGAAGACTTCTTTAAAGCCAGCCCACGAAAATAAACGGCTTTCTAGATTGAACTCTAGCTCTTCTAGCTGCGTCTCGATCTTTCGTAATTCTAATTTAAGGCTAGACGATTTGCTTTGACGAAGCTGCGATCGCACCGTTTGAGATCGCGCTTCTAACTCTTTTTGAAGCGGCTGATCGTGTTCGATTTGGGCATGACGCTCTTTGAGTTCTTGGAGCGATCGCTCTACGGTTTCAAGAATTTGCTCAAAGGTTAGCTCTGACTCATCGGAGTCTGGTTTTGTGGATAAACGATCGGGGTCTTGGGATGGCTGCATTCAAGCGTAGTAGAGTAGGAGTGACGGGTAGACCGATCCATTTTACCCATTCCGTTCAAGCTGCGTTCTATGTCGGACTTCACCCATGATTCAATCTCAAACAGAAGCCTCTAACCCAGCCGCAGCCACTAAGCTTTCTGAGTTCAGTGCGTTTGAGTTAGCGCAGGCATTGACCGAAAAGTTAAGCATCAACGATCGCGATTGGCATCAACTCAAGTCAAATCGACTGGCTCGATCTCGCGAGCAAGCTGCCGTTGCGTTGATTTTTCTGCTCAAAGACCAGCCAGAAGAGGCGCTTTTAAGGTTGCAACAGGCATCCGGATGGTTAGATAAATCAATCTCTGCCCCACCTTGTGAACACCACGGTTCTAAAAAGTAGGGCTAAATTGACATTAAGAGCTTTGCTTATTTGCCTTAGCTCCAAAGTTGCTCTGAAAGTTAGTCCTGCAATACAAGCCTTCTAGCTGGGCAGAGATTTGCAGGATCGTCTCTGTGCCAGTAGGAGCCGTGACCGCTTGGGCGATCGGCTGGCAAAGTATTGTGAAAAGGCAAGAACATCCCGCCAATAACAGTAGCTCTAATTTCTTGGTTTGCATGGTTCTGTTTGAATTGATCCTTTTGCAGGCAGGGCGTTCGTGTTGCTTTGCCAAGATAACAAAATTTTGAGCAACTCTGACAAGCTGATGAGACTAGCTCAAAATTTCTTCTAAGGCTGGCTTAATGATTGGATATTGATACTCAAATCCATCGGCTAGAGTTTTCTTGGGCAACACTTCTTGACCTTCAAGCACTACTTTAGCGCCATCTCCCAACATCGCTTCCAGGGCGAAACTGGGCACTGGCAGCCAAGACGGACGACTGAGCACTTGACCTAGTGCGGTTGCCATCTCAGCCATACGGACGGGCTTTGGAGCCGTAGCGTTAAAAACGCCTTCCATCTGAGGTCGAGTCAATGCCCGCAAAATTAAGCTCACCAAATCTTCTCGATGAATCCAGGAGAACCACTGGTTGCCACTGCCGATCGGACCTCCCGCAAACAGCTTAAAGGGCGTAAGCATTTTGCCTAATGCCCCACCCATTCCTAAAACAATTCCAAGCCGCAAAATCACGAGACGAACGCCGCTTTCTTTAACTTTGCTAGCTTCGGCTTCCCAGGTTTGGCAAACTTCTGCTAGAAAGTCGTTGCCCGGAGAACTGGTTTCGTCAAAGGTGGCAGTCTCGCTCGTGCCGTAAAACCCGATCGCCGATGCATTCACCAACACAGACGGCTTGGGATTTGCCTTGGCAATGGCTTCGACCAGCTTTTGAGTCGTGAGCTGGCGACTATCCATTAACGATCGCTTGCGCTCTGGAGTCCAGCGAGTTTCAGCGATCGCTTCTCCTGCCAGATTGACTACGCCATCACAGCCTGCGATCGAGTCTTGCCATGCACCAGAGTCGATCGGATCGTAAGCAATGATCTCTAAATTGGGATAAGCAGATTTTGGGAAAACCTGTTCCGCTTTTAGAGCATTGCGGGTGAAGACCATGACTTGATGTCCTTCAGCCGTCAATCGCTCTACTAAACGACTGCCCACAAACCCAGTTGCCCCTATTACTGCGACTTTCATCCACGTTCTCCGTAATCGAAATAATTCGCTACCGATATCGGTTCATAAAACTTAAAACTAAGTATACAGAAATCAGGTGGGTAGAAAAATTAAGCATTCAATGCAAAAAGGTACAAACTGTAAGTCTGTACCTTTTGTCAGATTCTGAACAAGAGCAAGATTTGAGGATGGAGACGTTCACTACTTAATGTAGTTGGCTTCTGCTTCTAGCATCCGCAAAAGGTTTTCGTCTCCTCTATCTCTGGCGGCTTCCATCCGACGCTGCAAGTTTTTTTGCAGATTTTCGCGGTGGGTGGTTGCAGTTTGTGTGTGAGATTGACGACTTCTGTTCATATCGGACATTTCCAAGAGATTATTTGTGCTGAGTCACTATGTCTTCTAATTATAACATCAAAAACCTAAACGGTAGCTTACACTACAAAAACTAATTATTAGAGCCATAGGAAATCGTCATGATTCTGACGCTGCTGAGTGATTTTGGCACAAGTGATGTTTACATAGCGGTGATGAAAGGAACGATCGCTCAGATCAATTCTTCTCTCACGGTGATTGATCTAACGCATCACGTTCCCCCTCAAGATATTGCGACGGCTCGGTTTCACTTGATGAGTGCTTATCCCTACTTCCCAGTCGGAACGGTGCATGTGGCGGTCGTCGATCCCGGTGTGGGAAGTCAACGACGCGCGATCGCCATTCAACTTGAGTCAGGATTTTTGGTCGCGCCTGATAATGGTTTAGTGAGTGGTGTTCTGAGTCAACAAGGGGCGATCGCGGCTGTCGAGTTGACTAATCCCAGCTATTGGCGCACCTCGTCGCCCAGCACAACCTTTCACGGACGCGATATTTTTGCTGCGGCTGGGGCACATCTGACAAGCGGAGTGCCGCTTCAAGAACTGGGGACTGGCATTGATTTGAGTACGATCGTGCAGTTGCCAATCCCAGATCTGATTCGGACGGGAAGCACGGTTCAGGGAGTGATTCAAGCGATCGACCATTTTGGCAATTTGATCACCACGATTCCAGGAAGTGACGTTGCCGGAAAGTCTTGGAGCGTCAGAATAGAGAACTCGATTTATTCAGGTCAAGCAACCTACTCAGAGAGTGAGCCTGGAGAAATTCTGGCTTTGGTAGGGAGTCACGGCTGGGTTGAAGTTGCCGCAAATCGAGCCAATGCTCAAACGCACCTTAATTTGAAGTGGGGCAGTGTCGTGTCCGTCATGATTAATGAAGATCAGCGGCTTCCGATCGAGCTTACCAACGGCTCAAATACAGGCAACAAATCCGATCGGCTAACCACTAAAGTTGGGAACGATCGCTGACTATAATTCTGTCCAACTTGAATCGGAAAAATAGGATTAGGTTCGAGCGGATACCAGACTGCACCAGCGGCTTGCACGATCGCCCACACCGCCGCGATATCCCAGATTTTTGGTGTGGCTTCGACTCCTCCGAGGGTTGCTCCAGCCGCAACGGTCAAAAAGCTATAAGTCGTCACTCCTAACATCCGAATCTTGGCAGGAACGGGATTTTTAAGCACCGAAATACTTCGGGCACACAAGTTGAAGAAGTGATTGCTCGTCAAGGGATCTGGACTGGCGTGAATGGGATTGTGATTGAGAAAGGCTCCTGTTGGCATCGTCAAACCCGATGAGCCTTGCCAAAACCCATGAAAGGACTGCCGTAACGGTGGAAAATGCACATATCCAAAAACTGGAGTTCCTTGATAGAGCAAGCCAAGCGAGATTCCCCAGAGCGGCAGACCTCTCGCAAAATTTGTTGTGCCATCTAAAGGATCGATCACCCAGCACCAGTCTTGAGCGGGAAAAATATGCTCAGTTTCCTCACTCAAGACCCCGTGAGTTGGAAATGTTTGAGCGATCGCATTGCGTAATTCTTGATCTGCCCATTGATCTGATTTCGTCACCAAACTCCCGTCTGATTTTTCAGACGCTTGCGCCTGCCCATAATCTTGTAGAAGCTGTGTGCCGACTCGCTCAGTGGTCGTTTGAGCAAAATCAAGGATTTGTGTCCAAAAGTCAGTCATTGTAAGAAGTCCAATTAGGGCAGTAGTTGAGAACTAATCGTCAATATTCGGAACCAAATATTCCAAGTTCTCAGTCAGGGCGGTCTGTGAGAGTATTGGCGATCGCCCCTTTTCTCTTCGCAATTGCCTATCGCTCTACAGCTTGCCCGATCGCTGCCAGTGCCTCGTCACACCAAGCCACCCACTCTTCCTGATAGCGAATGCCGCGACGAATCACAAGATGCATGTAGAGATCTTTCAAATCTAGCGAACTCAGATGCTTCGCAAAATGCTCATCTAATTTTTTTACCTGTTGCACCATTTTAAGGTGTAGCTGCCGCCGCCGTTCAATCTCGCGGGTGACGACCTGAGAAGAAACCAAATGACCCGCTAAACCCATCACTCCTAAATCTTCGCGAATGGCGCTAGGTTCACAGGGTTTGGTCAACCAATCGAGCAGTTCTTGGTGCCCAAGATCGGTGATGGAATAGATTTTTTTGTCGAGTCGTCCCGGTTGGGGAATCGCTTCATAAGTAACGTTGCTTTGCTGTTCTAACTTGGTCAGTTCGGCATAAACCTGCTGCTGGCTGGCTTTCCAGAAGCAACTGCCAAATCCTTCGGCAAATTCTTTGGCAACGTCGTAGCCGCTCATCGGCTGACGAGACAGGAACGCCAGAATTGTGTGCTTGAGTGCCATGTCTAAAAATACTTGACTGATTCAATTGGTTCAGTATACCTTAGTTTTTGTATCCAATTTTTTGTATTCAAAAAATGGAGTTAAGCATGATCAATATTCCTTGGAAATCGAAAGGGCGATCGCCTTTAATCGCCATGCTGGGGGTCGGCTGCTTGCTGCTGGTGGGTGGTGTAGCGTATCGAGTGGGCATCAGCCGTCCGAATCAGCAATCATCGGCTGTGGTGAGCGGTGCACCTGCGATCGCAACGGTATCTGCTTTGGGGCGGTTGGAGCCACAGGGCGAAGTGATTCAGGTGTTTGCGCCCACTGCTGCGGAGGGGGCACGAGTCGAAACCCTTCGTGTCACTCACGGTCAACGAGTTCGCAAAGGCGATGTGATAGCCGTTCTGGACACTGCTGCGCGGCGACAGACAGCACTTCAGGAAGCTCAGGAACAAGTCAAGGTGGCTCAAGCCCAGTTGAGTCAGGTGGAAGCGGGTGCGAAATCAGGACAAATTCGGGCGCAGTCGCGAGTGGTGGATCGCCAGCAGGTGGAATTACAAACTGAAACTGAAGCTCAGGAAGCCACGATCGCCCGTCTGAGAGCAGAACTGAACAATGCAGAACTGGAGGCTAGGCGATATCAGGTGCTTTATACTGACGGAGCCGTTTCTGCCTCTTTGCGGGATGGGAAGCAATTGACCGCTGATACAGTCCGGCAACAGTTAAACGAAGCACAGGCAAATTTGATTCGGATTCAGCGATCGCGGCAGCAGCAGGCTTCCGAAGCACAGGCAACGCTTGACCAAATTGCGGAGGTGCGTCCGGTGGATGTGAACGTGGCACGATCGCAAGTCTCTGCGGCACAAGCAAGGGTGGCACGGGCACAGGCGGAACTGGATTTGGTCACAGTGCGATCGCCCCAGGATGGACAAGTCCTTAAAATTCACATTCGCCCTGGAGAACTTGTGGGCACTCAAGGCATCGTCAGTCTGGGTCAAACTCGGCAAATGGTGGCGGTGGCAGAAGTGTATGAGTTGGATATCAGCCGCATTCGAGTTGGACAAACTGCAACCGCGATCAGCAAGAACAATGCTTTTCCAGAGGTGCTGCGAGGCAAGGTGGTCGAAGTGGGGTTAGAGATTAACAAGAAAGATGTGTTGAACACCGATCCGGCAGCACAGTTTGATGCGCTGGTTGTGGAAGTGAAAGCGCTGTTGGATGAAGCCTCTAGCCGTCGAGTTGCGGGATTAACCAATTTGAGTATTCAAGTATTAATCAATGTCAACTCCTAATGCAATGACATGACTAAAATCACTTCTAAAAAGAAACCGCTGTTTCTCTCCTGGCTACAGTTACGCAAAGAACGAGCGCGTTTAATCGTGGCGATCGCGGGAATTAGCTTTGCTGATGTGCTGATGTTTCTGCAAATGGGTTTTCGAGGTGCTTTATTCAGCAGTGCAGTGGAATTTCACCATAGCTTGAACGGCGAAATTGTGATGATGAGTAGCCGAACGCGATCGCTGATTTCTCTCGATCTATTCACAGAACGCAGACTCTATCAAGCCGCAAGCATCACAGGGGTTGCATCGGTCAGTCCGATTTACTTAAATTCGATTCAGTGGCGGAATCCTGAGAACAAAGAGATTTGGGACATTTATGCCATTGGAATCAATCCCGAACATCAGGTATTAAACATTCCGGGAGTCGAAACCAACCGCGAGAAACTACGCCAGCCGATACGGCTTTGTTTAATCAGGGGTCTCGCAGAGAATTTGGCGCGATCGCTCAACGGTTTCAGGCAGGCGAAGCAATCACCACCGAAATCAATGAACGCCAAGTTCAAATTCAGGGCTTGTTCAAACTCAGCCCCACGTTTGGCATCAATGCTTATTTGGTTACAAGCGATATCAACTTTTTACGCATGGCTCCTTTTCGTCAAGGGGGACTGGTTGATGTAGGCGTGATTAAGCTTAAGTCTGATGCTGATGTCCAAGCGGTTCTAGCAGAACTGCGATCGCGCTTGCCAAGCGATGTCAAAGTTATGACCAGAGACGACTATAAAAAAGCAGAAGTTGCCTTTTGGAATGCGAGTACTCCAGTAGGCTATACCTTTGATTTGGGTGTGGTGATTGCCTTCATTGTTGGCGCTGTAATCGTTTACCAAATTCTTTACAGCGATGTGACCGATCATTTGCCCGAATATGCCACCCTCAAAGCGATGGGATTTCGCGATCGCTATCTCCTCGTTGTTGTGTTTCAAGAGGCTTTGATCCTAGCAGCATTCGGATTTATTCCCGGTACCTTGATCGCATTAGGTATCTATCGAATTACTAACCTCGTGACCATGCTGCCAATGGCAATGGATTTGGGGCGAATTGTGTTTGTCTTTGTTCTCACCGCAATTATGAGTTCGCTTTCGGCTGCGATCGCAGTGCGTAAGCTGCAAACGGCTGATCCTGCTGATATTTTTTAGGAGTTGAGCATGGTCACAAGTCTATCTAAACCTGCAATCTCGATCGCGCATCTAAATCATTACTATGGTCAAGGTTCTCTAAGAAAGCAGGTTTTGTTTGATATTAATCTGCAAATCGATCGTGGCGAAATCATCATCATGACGAGACCATCGGGTTCGGGTAAAACTACATTGCTGACGCTAATGGGAAGTTTACGATCCGTTCAAGAGGGAGACTTAACTATCCTGGGGCAAGGGTTGCTTCATGCCACTAAAGAACAAATGACTCTGGCTCGTCGCAATATTGGCTTTATTTTTCAAGCGCACAATCTATTAAACTTCCTGACTGCTTATCAAAATATTGAGATGGCATTAGAAATTCAAGAAGTAACTGCCACCGCTGCCGATACTCGCATTCGGACTGTTTTGAGCGCGGTGGGCTTAGAAAATCGAATGGACTACTTTCCAAGCGATCTATCAGGTGGACAAAAGCAACGGGTCGCGATCGCTCGTGCCCTAGTCAGTCAGCCTAAAATTATTCTGGCAGATGAACCCACGGCTGCACTCGATAAAAAGTCAGGACGAGATGTAGTAGAAATTATGGAAAAACTCGCCAGAGAGCAAGGTTGCACCATCCTACTCGTGACCCACGACAACCGCATTCTAGATCTTGCCGATCGCATTATCTACATGGAAGATGGGTATCTAGTGAATCGTTCTGATGTTGCTGCGATCGTTCAATAGATTTTTCACACATGAACATTACTTCGACTTATGCTGCAATTCTCGCCTTACTCTTCGTGGGGCTTAGCGTCAGAATACTAAGATTGCGGCGTAGCCTCAAGATTGCCATTGGTGACGGCGGGGACAAAAAAATGCTGCGCGCTATCCGCGTGCATTCAAATTTTGCCGAATATGTGCCATTTGGGCTGCTTTTGCTTTATCTTGCTGAGACCCAAGGAGCGCCGTCTGCTGTCATACATGGAGTGGGATTGTGTCTTCTGATAGGCAGGCTTTCTCATATGTACGGGGTTAGTCAGGAGAATGAGCAGTTCCAGTATCGTGTGCTAGGCATCTCTGTGACCTTTACTGCATTTGTCGCGTCTGCGGGCTTTCTACTATTTGTTGCCGTTCGTAATGGTGCCTAACGCCTTAATTCAGTCGCTAGTCCAGTTCGGCTTCAAGAACGGCGGAGATCGCTTTCTCAGAGCTGGTTCTAAATTCTTGAATGCTGACTCGCGCCAGCAGCACCACTGCCAAAATCATGCCCAGCGCTTCACACGCAAACACCAAGCTATAAGCCGGAAAGGGCTGCTGAAAGAGCCGCCGTCCCAAGTCGAGAATCGCGCCTCCTGCCAGAGTTGCACTGGCTTGAGCCAAGGCTTGAGCGAGTCCCCAAGCTCCGACGAACGTTCCTGCGGTTTCTGCGGCAGTGAGATCCAGCATTAGACTGACTGCGCTGTTGGTCAGCACACCTGACGATAAACCAAACAAAATCACCGCACTTTTGAGCAACATTTGGGTTTGTGTCAAGCCGGATGTGATGATCAGCAGAAAGCAAGCACTCGTCAACAAACAGCCTAGTTTTGCGGCACGCTGCTTGCCAATACGAGGCACGATCAGAAATCCGCCGAGGCTCATTCCTGCCAAAACGCCATATCCCCAATATTTGTTGAGTCCCGCGCTTTCGGCGATCGTCATCCCAAACACTTCACGGGCATAAGGCTCTAACACGGGCTGCTGGAGAAACAAGCTGATCGTCATCACCAGCAAAAACGAGAAAAAGATTCCCGTCTGAGGGCTGGCTGTCAAGACTTTAAAGGCTCTGCCCAACGTAATTTGGTCTTCTCGCTCAACTAGATGCGATCGCGAGGCATAGCGAGAATATTTTTTCTCAATTCCAAATGTTGCCAGAAATGTGAGACCGATGACGGAGATCGGGAAGACCGTAAATAGACGATTTATGAATGGTTGCAAGGTGTCGGGAGTCAATCCAGTCAGCATTTTTTGCCCCACGATCGCGCCGACTACAATTCCGACCATCAGCATTGACCAGACAATGCCGACGACTTTCGATCGCTGATCTTCGTCCGTGATATCAACCAGGAGCGCTACAAACGGAGTCGAACTCGCGCTAATGCACAGCCCATATAGCCCAAACATCAGAGCCAGTAACGCTGCCCAAGCCGTGCTTTGGGTCGTCCAGCCCATAGCAGCAGTGCTGGCACCGAGTTTCCAGACGACTTGCACAGCGAGAAATAGACACACCGCCTGCAGCGTCATGCCAACCCAGATGTAGCCCGTGCGGTGATAGCCCCTAATCGGCTTAGAGTCAGACATTTGCCCAAACCAGATTCGAGCCGGAGCCACAAACTGATACATTGCGATCGTTCCAGCCGCGATCGTTCCTGGCACCTTGAGTTCCGAGATCATCACCTGGTTGAGAACGCCCAGCGTCAGCAGTGACAGCATCCCCAACCCCATTTGAAACAAACCCAGCCGAAACATTGTGAACAAGCCCAGCTTAGGTAAAGGCTTCATCGGCTCAGACGGCACCCATTCTGGATTAGGAACATCGCTAGTCGCCATAGTTTTTCTCAAATTGCAGAAGTCACGACAGATCAGTGTCTCATTTTTAGGATAAAGGCGATCGAGCGGATTGAGGAGCGCGTGTGGATTTGTAACGATCGAGAGACGCATCACTTGTGATGAATCGTTACACTAAGAGACGTTAAGCTCTCAAATAAGATTAGGTTTTTATGGTGCAGTTCATTTCTTTCGGCGCAAACTTGCCCACAATTCCGCCACTTGGCATTGGCACATGGCAATGGGGCGACTCATTGTTCTGGAGCTATGGCAAAGACTATGGCGAAGCTCAAGTCAAAGAAGCATTTGATGCCACGATTGCTTCTGGAGTTGATTTCTTTGATACAGCAGAAATTTATGGCTTAGGCGAATCAGAAAAACTGTTGGGACGGTTTATGAAGCAAACCGATCGCCCGATTCAAATTGCTACAAAATATATGCCGCTGCCGTGGCGATTCTCAGCGCAGTCAGTTCACGAAGCGGTATCAGATAGCCTGAAGCGGCTTCAGATTGAGCAAATTGCGCTTTATCAAGTTCATATGCCGTTCGACTTTTTCATGAGTAAGAAAACTTTGATGGAAGCATTGGCAGAAGAAGTGAAGCGAGGGCGAATTGCGACGATCGGAGTCAGCAACTATTCGGCTGAACAAATGCGCGAAGCTCACGGATATTTGGCGGCAAAAGGGGTTCCTTTAGCGGTCAATCAGGTTCGTCATTCACTAATTACTCGCCAAATTGAAACAAACGGCATTTTCAATACTGCTCGTGATTTGGGAGTAAAGATCTTGGCATACAGTCCCTTGGCGCAGGGGCTATTAACAGGAAAATATACGCCTGAGAATGCAGACTCGGTGACAGGTGCCCGAAAGCTCGATTCTCGCTTCAGCCGTCAGGGATTAGAAAAACTTGCTCCTGTCCTCAATCTGATGCGAGAAATTGGACAAAAGCACGATAAAACTCCTGCTCAAGTTGCGCTTAACTGGCTGATTACTCAAGGCAACGTGATTCCGATCCCCGGTGCTAAAAACGCTGATCAAGCTCGACAGAACGCCGGAGCTTTGGGCTGGTCACTTGATCCCGACGAATTCACTAAACTTGATTTAATAACGCGCGATCGACGCTAAAAAGTTCACGAGTGATAAGCGGCGATCTTTAAGTTGAGAATCTCCACTCACTATTCAAAGTTCAAAACTTATCACCGATTGAGGCTCTCTTTACGCTCTAGCTACAGAAAAGCTCCGGAACCTAGAACGCTTGACTGAATAGTAAGTTAAGAAGAAGCAGTCCCGTGTAAGAGCTGGCACAAGCGTCTATGAGTGCAGTTTTAGTCGTTGATGATAGTACGATGGTTCGGGTAATCCTCTCAGAATGCCTGGAAAGCAGTGGGTTTGAAGTCATTGAAGCGATCGACGGCGTTGAAGCGATCGAGCAGATTCAGACCCATCGTCCAGATTTAGTGATCACCGATATCGTGATGCCGCGAATGAATGGCTACGAACTGTATCGCTGGATCAAGAGCGATCCCCGAACAAAGGCAATTCCCGTGATGATGTGTACTGTTAAAGATGAGGACTTCGATCGCTATTGGGGTTTAAAGCAAGGAGCCGATGCCTACATCGCCAAACCATATTGCCCCTTAGAAATAGTCTACGCTGTCAAGCATTTATTAGAGATGGTAGAACCGATAGCCCTAAAATACCCGATGCCGTAGAGACGTTCCACCGGAATGTCTCCGCACAATTTCGCAATCACGACCGCATTCAAAGAATTTCCAAATAAAAAGCGGGCTAAGGAATCTCCTCAGCCCACTAACATTAACTATCTTTCACTGCCATTTACACTAGTTAGAATTAGCAGAAGTCTTTACCCGCTTGACAGGCTTGGGCTTGTCAGAACCGCCGCCACCGCCACCACCGCGAGAACGAGGAGCGTCATCCGCAACAGGATCACTACCAGAAGCCATCCAAGAAGGACGAGTCTTGTCGTAGACCATTTGCAGAGCCGCCGCTGCGATCGCGTGAGGTTCAAATTCTTCTGCAAGTTGCGCCACGATCGGCAAGAATGAAGCCATCCGCTCACCCGTCAACGCATCACGCACTTGACTTTGAAGCTTATCGAGGTAACGAGCTTCGATGTCGGCGCGATTTGGCACATTGCGAATCTCTAAACGCTGACGCACATGGTTCTCAATATCGCGCAGTTTGCGACGATCAAGGGCATGAACCAGCGAGATTGCCGTACCTTCTTTGCCTGCACGTCCAGTCCGACCGATGCGGTGAACATAGCTTTCAACACTGTCAGGCAAATCGTAGTTGATCACATGAGTGAGGTCATCCACGTGAATGCCTCGTGCGGCGATATCAGTTGCAACGACCCAGCGCACTTGACGCTGACGGAACCGCAGTAACAGCCGTTCGCGCTGAGTCTGGGTGAGATCACCGTGATACTCATCCACACTATGTCCAGCGGATTGCAGTTGACTGGTCAGTTCGGCAGCCGCGCGACGAGTCCGCACAAAAATCAGAGCCGTGTCAGGATCTTCCAACTCTAGGATGGGTTGCAGTGCCCGTGCTTTCGTCCAACCGCGGGGAATCGTGTAGGCGACCTGATTGATGCGATTCGGGGCAGCTTTAGGCTGCTCGATCGTCACCGTCACGGGTGATCTCAGGAACTTCGTCACTAGCTTACGAACCGAAGGCTCCATCGTGGCGGAGAAGAAAGCAGTTTGACGCTCAACAGGTGCCTGGTTCAGAATCTTCTCGACATCCTGAATAAAGCCCATGTTCAGCATTTCATCGGCTTCGTCTAGCACCATCCAGCTCAACTGATTGAGCTTTAGATCGCCACGGCTGAGAAGGTCAATCACTCGTCCTGGTGTGCCGACGACAATTTGAGATCCTTTGCGGAGGCGAGAAATTTGCTGGTCGATCGACTGTCCACCATAGATTGCTAAGACTTGGACGCGCTTGTCGTCCACAAACGTACGGGCTGCCTGACAGACCTGCATCGCCAACTCACGAGTCGGGGTGAGGATCAGTGCCTGTACAGCAGGATTTTTGGGATCAATCCGCTCCAAGATAGGCAGAGCGAACGCAGCGGTCTTGCCTGTTCCAGTTTGGGCTTGACCGACCACATCGCGACCAGCCAGTAGGTGAGGAATGGCTTGGGCTTGAATCGCGGTCGGGGCAGTAAAGCCCAACTCTTCTAAGTTGCGAACGCGAGCTTCAGAAAGTCCAAGGCTTTGGAAAGAAAGGGTCATTGAATGCTCCTAATAGGTCAAAGGTCATGCGCCATCACTCGATGAGAGGATCAGGATGTCCTGATAAAACTCAGGCACGGTCAGCCCTGGGCTTACACCATCGGGAAAGGCGCGATAAACATGCGAAACGTGTGGGCGAGAAGGTCGTCAAAAACGACGCATCTCAAATCGCTTTCAGTAAAACTACAGACATCGGAATCCTCATCGAGTCGCCACTAAAGAGGTCTGCATCAAGTCTGCTGCGGTCGCAACATTCCCATACAGATCGTAAACATCGGCATCGACGATCGCCACGGGCACGAGTGCCCCTAGCGATGCCTCACCCTGGACATACACCAGTCCATCCACCTCTGGCGAAAAGCGGGCAGACCGACCGATTAACTCACCCGTCTCCGGGTTTTCTTGCTCAATCAAAACATCGACAACCTTGCCAATCTGCGATCGATTTCTCCTAAGAGAAATCGGTTGCTGAATCTGCATTAAGGCATCGCGACGGGCATCCATTACCGATTGCGGTAACTGGTTGGGCAACTCGTAGGCAGGAGTTCCCTCTTCGGGGGAAAAGGTGAAGACCCCTACATGATCGAACTCGTGACGTTGAACAAACTGCAGTAAATGTTCAAACTGTTCATCGGTTTCACCGGGAAATCCCACGATGAAAGTGGTTCTCAGCACAGCATCGGGTAACGCTAATTTGATGCGCTCAATGATGCCGTCATTTACCCGACCCTGCCAGGGACGATTCATTGATCGAAGAATCTCTGGGTGGGAGTGCTGAAGGGGCAAGTCTAAATAAGGCAGAACGTTGGACGTTTCTTGCATCGCTGCCATCACCTTGGGCGTTAAGCCCGTGGGATAAGCATAGTGCATCCGAATCCAGGGGATGTCTACTGCTCCCAGCGCCCGGATTAGTTCTGCCAACCTGGGTTCCCCATAGATATCTAATCCATAGTTCGTCGTGATTTGAGAGATTAAGATAATCTCTCGAACGCCTTCTGAGGCAAGCTGGTTGGCTTCAGTGACGATGGACTCGATCGTGCGCGATCGTTGGTCTCCGCGCAGGTGGGGAATGATGCAAAAGGCGCAACGATAGTCACAACCTTCTGCAATTCTGAGATAAGCAACTCCTTCAGTTGTAGTGCGATACCGAGGAGTCGTTTCATCTGCAATGTAGGTGGGTTCCTGCGAGACTTCGGTGACTCGCTCTCCCAATTCTGTCCGCTCAATCACGTCCACAATTTTGTGATAGTCGCCTGTCCCAACCAGCGCTACGGCTTCAGGAATTTCGTCTAACAGTTGCTCTTGGAAATGCTGCGCCATGCAGCCCGTGATCACAATTTTTTTGTTTAATTCTGCAAGTTCTACCAGCGTCCGTACAGACTCTTCGCGCGCTGCCTGAATGAAGCTACACGTATTGACGATGACGTAATCTGCGAGTTCTTCGTTCGCGTCGACATCATAGCCCGCTTGTACTAGCAGACCCAGCATATGCTCGGTATCAATTCTGTTCTTTTCGCAGCCTAGATGAGAAATGGCAATGGTTGGCTTGTTGCCCATGAAAAACCTGGTGAAATAAGTGAAGAAAGGTTGGTGTTAAACTAAACCGCGGCGATCGCCAGTGCGACGGCTTCCCCCTCGCTTCACATCCACCGTGTCTGTTGCCTGATGGATATAGATACGCGCAATCGCTTTGTCACGTTGATCTCAATGATAGCGCAGAATTGGGAACATTACGTTCTGTTAAACAGATTCTTTTGCAGGGAGTAGTGAAGCGTCAAAAGTTCGGCGGAAAAACTAGATTGAAGATAACTTTTCGTGCCCTCTCTAGCTTAGATCTTAAATCTCTAGCCTTGACCCTTTACCTTCAATCTTCACACTTGTTATCTATCTAACTGAAAACGCCTCACTGAACTTTTTGGTGACAGGCTCAAGCAGGAAGCTAAGAATCGACTTTTTACGGGTGACAATCTCAGCGACCCCCGTCATGCCAGGAGTCAACTCAACATCGTGACCTCGCACGCTGACCGCATTTTTGTTAAGCCGCACCTTCGCTAGGAAGACAGGACCCATATCACGACCGTTTTCATCTTTCTCGACTACGGCATCGGGGCTAATCTGAAGCACTTCGCCCTCGATTACGCCAAATTCTTGATAGGGGAAGGTGGTCAGCTTGACCTTCGCATTCATTTCAGGACGAATGAAGCCAATATCCCGGTTGAGAACTTTGACCTCTAAAACCAAATCTTGATTTGCTGGCAAGATCGAGAGCAACTCTTCGCCTTGCTGTACAGGACCTTGGGTGACCTTAAGATTGTAAACGGTACCATCAAACGGAGCAGTGACCGTTTCTTTGTCAGACTGCTGCTTTTTAGCGACAGCAATTTCACCGAGCTTTTTCGACAATTCCTCGCGGCGCTGGTTAAGTTGAGTGAGAATCTCACCCTGACGCTGAGGAGCCAAGCCCTGAGCCGTGCTTTTTGCCGACTCAAACGCTTGCTGTGCCTGACGAATTCGAGCCTGCTGGGCTTCGGCTTCTTTCGCAAGAGAGGTGATTTTATCTTCCGCCTCATTGATTTGATTTTTGGCGCTGGTGACTTGATCAACGGCGTTAAGATAATCCAACCGAGGAACGGCATTGCTAGCAATCAACGTGCGAAGACTTCTCTCTCGCTCTTGAGCCGTAGCGAGACTGGCTTTTGTGTTTTGCAGCGTCGTCTGAGCGTTGACTAAATTTTCTTGATATCGCTCTAACCGAGTTTGTGCCTCGTTGATAGTCGAGAGTTGACGGTTTGCTTCGGCTGTGGCTCCCGCTTGCTTTTCAGTAAATTCTCGCTGCCGTGCATTTAAAAGTTGGTCTTGGATTAGATTCCCCCCTGCCACCGTTTGCCCCCGGCTTTCTGCTTCCAGTCGATTCACGTCTTCTTGAATCTTTTGAACCTCTTTCTCTAAGCTGGCAACATTCGTCTCACTGGCTCCTGGATCGATTTCGACCAAAACATCGCCTTTTTTGACGACGCTTCCCGCTTTGACTTTGGTTTGTGAGACGCTGCCGACCCCAACCGATCGAATGGGTCGCACTTCGGTTGAGGGAACAGTCTTGCCCTGCGCGATCGCCACTTCATCAATCTGGCTAAAATGCGCCCACCCGATTGTGCCGAACACGATCACTGTCACCGTGCCTGCCAGAATGCGGGTGTAGAGCGGCGGCAACTCCTGGACGGCTTTGCCCAACTCATAAGAGAGGGAATCTTCAGGGTTGGCAAGCTGCTGTTTGACTTGCTGAGATTGAGCAGGGGTGGAAGAAAGAGAAACTCGCATAAAGTCCTTTGTTTTACCGGGGCAAGGATAAACGTCACGATCGCACTCTAAAAGTCTGTCAGAGGTTACAGACTGTAATGATATCTGAATAGCTCTTAAGCAAGTCGGCGATCGTGGAGCAGACCATTAATATTGAATCTAGAATACCCATCTATGTTGACGGTCGCACAGCCATGTTTCAACTTTTGTATCCTCTGGTTCACGCCATTCAGCCGTTTTTGGTGCCGATCTGCTTTGTGTTCGCCTGGCTGTTTGTGATTCTTGGTGCCTGGAGCTTAGTTTCAATGATGTTTGAAGGGGTGAGCCACGCGAGACACCTTCACCAAATTCCGTGCGCGAACTGTCGATATTTTACGGGTGATTATGGACTTAAATGCACGGTTCATCCTTCGCTCGCGCTGTCTGAAGATGCCATTCACTGTCCTGATTATGATCCGACTCCCACTTCCTACTAAGGTTTTAGAAGAGGATTTGGAACTGTAGGGACGATCGCGGTGTTTGTACAAAAACTTGACGACTGTCCAGAGTTTGTAGCGGGGGGCGAAACGCTCTTGCGGAAGCTATTTCACTCTGATAAGCACCCGTTGGATTCGAGATATAGCTTGGCACACGCGATCGTTTGAATCGGATAAACCTCCACTCCCCATACGTTGAACATGTCTGAGGTCTACTACATTCTCACGGGCAGAGGGGAGATGCACATCGACGAAGAAGCCCAAACCGTAGAGTCGGGAAGTGCTATCTATATTCCGTCGAATGCAAGACGGTTTATTGACAATAGTGGCGGCGAACCGCTGATTTTTATCTGTATCGTTGATCCTGCCTGACGGAAAGAGGATAAAACGATTTACAGCAAATCATCAAATTGAAGACGGATGAAGATTGACTCCATCCCTCTCGATAACTAATCTGGGTTTGACTCTGGGTAACGACGTTTGGGCAGCTGTTCTGCTTCGGGGCAGTCGTCTGAAACCAGAGGATCAACATTGCCTTTGGGCACAGAAGCAAGCTTTTGGGTGACAGCACCGATGCTTTCTAAACGAACCATCTCTTCCCAAGAGCAAGTTTCGTCGTCTTCTTCGGTTTCATAACGCAACGTGACTAGATCACCTTCGATATCAAGAATCTTGGCGCGTTCAATCCAGCGTTGCTGATCCCGCAAGAAAATCCAGACTTCTCGCCCATCGCAACAGAGTTGATAAATCTTGCGGTGTAGCATATGTTGCTTCTCCTGAGCAAATGACTCTTAAAAACTGCATTTTGAGACTGCGATTCCCTAGATTTTGGGGTTGCAGGATTACTCATTTGATTTTCCTACCGAAAATCGCTAGCTTTGATACAAGGTGTCTACTCATATCCCTAAACTAACGTGAGAACGAGCGGAAAGGGTTCTAGCTGAAGACAGGCTTTTGCTTAAGGAATAAAACGGGGGAGCCTGTTTATTTAGAAGGAGGGTTGCGATCGCAATCATTCATTCAAGGTGGGGAAAGGTCAAAGCGGCTCGATTCGATAGATTGCAGGGGTTGAATCAAAGCAGCGGCTGGGCAGAGGGGTGAAGGGCACAATCAAATCGGCATTGGTCAGGATCTTGAAGTGGGGCATCGATAAATCTAGCCATTGTGCAAAGCGTTCCTATAAGTTTGTAAGCCTTTCAAGGTCTTGCTAGGTTAGCTACCTTATAAGTATCGAATTGTACCAACTATTCTAACCATTGTTAAGCAGGATGACTCAATGGATTGATAAATTTTGAGCAAAGAAGATGCTTAAGGAAGCCAACGAGGATGAAACCCAGGCATGGGCAACGCCTCAGGCTGGACTTTAGCAGTTAAATCTCCAGTGAGGGGCAAGAGCCAGAGACGGCTGTTAACCATTGGTTTGCTGTCAAGCGATCGAGCCTCGCCATTCGTCTGATCAAAAATCAGCGCTAACCCGTCGGGAGCAAGGCTGAGCTGAATGTCGCGCTGTTTGGGCAACAGCACCATCGGATACAGAGCACGTTCTGCGCCGCCTTGAGTAACAGCAGTTTTGAGGTCTATCGCGGCAATGTAAGGTTGTTCTTGATAGGTGGCACCGGGAATAAGGTTTGTCAGCAGACAATAGAGAATCTGCTCAGTGGGGTCAAACTGAGCACTGACGATCGAGCCTGTCGTTTTAAAGATTTCTTTTGAGTCGCCCTGATTGGTCACAAGAAACAGCGATCGAGTGTAATCGGTGTTAAATTTCACCATCGCAGCACTGGAGCCATCTTTAGAGAAACTTAGTACCATACCAAATTTGGGCAGAAAGTCTAGAGGGTCAGCTTGGGGCTGTAGAGGAATGAGGGCAAGTCCTTGTCCTTGAGCGATCGCCAAAGATGAACTATCCGGTGTAATCAGAAATTCACCGCCAGGTTGCTTGTTATCTAAAGGCTGAGGCTGAGAGCCTTGACGAATCATCCACGGTCCAAAGTTATTGGGATTTTTGCGGTTAACTCGCTGCACCACAATGACGGTTCCATCGGCAGATAAGTCAAACTTGAGATTCTGATAATTCTGATTGTCAAGGACTAGATCGACTTGTCCTGACGACTGAGTCGGTGAAGGCTGGGCTGGGTTAAAAAACTCCCAGTCAGATTTTTGGGCATCACCCAGTTGAGCCGGAGCCTCGATCGAGATTCCAGTGGTGACGGTGTAGAGTTTTTGATCCACTAACGATTGAGACTGATCGGCACGATCGATGGCAGAAAAAAGAATGCGATCGCTTTGGGCATAAGGCTTAAAGTCCATCACCACCAGATTTTGGGGAGTCAGGATCTTTTTCTCCTGCTTTGTCAAATTGAAGAGAATGAGCCGTCCTGCTTCGTCTCGATCCACTCCAATGTAGGCAAATGCACGATCGCGACTCTGAAAGCTTCCGACAAATGGCTGGAGACTGGCGCGATTGCTGCCTTCTTGGGTAAAGCGGTCTTGAGCATTTTGCAGCTTGACTTTAAAGGACGTGCCGTAAGGAGCAGGGGTATTCAGGGTGTAAGCCATTCGTCGCCCTGCCCAGCTTGTTTTTCCGGGTAAGGGTGGCTCGATTTGTAGATTTTGCTCAACGCTGCTGTGATCCATCGGGCGGCTGAATGTAAAGACAAAGGCACTGTCGTCTGCGCCAACCTGCTTGTTTTGCCAGGTAAAATCACGGACTCGTGGAGCACTGCGATCGCCGTTCAACACCAGCAGCCCAATCAACACACTCAAAATCAGGATGACTGCTAGAGCGACCCGATCGAGCGGTTGAGGAAATGACTTGGATGGAGCGGCTGGCGTTGTTTGCATACTAAATCTTGCTTGGAGATTGAGGAATCAGACCTTAGTATAAAACGTGTGAAAGATGGGCAACCGAGTTTTTAATTACTGCAAATCGTTTTCAGGAAGAGTCAATCCGAACCGTTCTTGAAGAGCATGAATGACTTCTTCGCCAGATTCTTGATCGAGAATTTTGAGATCTTCCTCGGTGTAATTCATCAAATCTCCGATCGTTTGAATTTGAGTTCGTTTGAGAGAGCCGAGTGTCTTCATCGAAAGGTGAAGATCTTCAATGGGTGTGCGATCGAGAGAGTCATTCATATGCTAAAAAAGTCCGGTGAAAAAAGTTTTACTTTCTAGTGTAGGACTTTCCGAGTGTTTGCCCAGTGCTTCATCAAGCTCTGAAGATGAGGGATAAATCGAATTTATGCGGGAACTCTAGGACTGGATCGCGCTCCACAAAGCGAGTCAGCAAGCCTCAACTGCCCCGTTCTAAGAAATTTCCTTATGAATTTAGAGTCAGCCGCACCAGAGCCTTCTAATCACCCAACGCCTGAAATTTCATTAGCAGATCCTCAAGGTGTTGACTCATCTTCAGAAAAGCAAGCCTTTTGGAGCGATCAGGATCAAGATCACGATGAGGGCGGTGCAGCAAAAGCGCAAACGTTAATGCTGAACGGCTACCCAATTCCTGAAGCTGAGTTTCCGCATTTATCGACGATCGAGAGAAAGCTGAAATATGTTCAAGGTATCTCACAAAGCAGACAAGTCTATTTGATTACTAATCTGCTGCAAGATATCTCACAAATGCTGTTGCAATCTCAAAACGTGTGGACCATTGGGCGAAATCGAGGAGCGGCTTTATGTCTTGGCGATCGTAAATTATCTCGCCGTCATGCTGTCATTCTCTACGATGCAGAAGGATTTCATCTCATCGACCTCAACAGCATGAACGGCTCTTATGTCAATGGCGATAGAGTTCAGCAACGTCATCATTTGAAGGATGGCGATCGAGTTTGTCTAGGAAGTATCGAGTTCTTCTTTTTTATGAGTCAGCAGAGACACTCTTTAGAGCCGATTCACCCAGAAGTGCTGTCTCGCCTGCAAAACTTAAAATCTCGCTCAACCCCTTTTGCTGACTATTCAGAACAACAGCAGAAACCTAAGATTTAAATATCAAATTTATATGAATGATTGGGATAGATGGCGGGTTTACCCAATAGCAGAGAGACGTTCCACTGGAACGTCTCTACAGAGGTTTTCTAAATTAACAACGGGCTGAAACCGTGTTTGACAGATGCCTCACCGATTTGCTGCATCTTCTCAACGGTAATATGATTGCGTCCCCAAGAGAAATTAGTGTGCAACTTCTCAAACTCTAGCAGCATCGACTCGGCAAAGCAGGCAAAGAGTTGACGCGCAGGCACATCCATATTGACAATGCTCATGATTCGCCAATCAATATCCAGCGAATGTTCCACAATGCCGCCATTGAGAACATGGACACCGGGATACTGCACCTTCGTCCCCAAGTTTTTGGGATAGCCACCGTCGATCAGCAAGCAAGGCTGCTTGAGAATGGCTGGATTGATCTCGACGCCTTTGGGCATACTGGCAACCCAGACGATGATGTCTGCTTGAGGTAGTGCCTCTTCTAAGCCCATGATTTTACCGCGACCCAGCTCGGTTTGCAGGTCTTTTAGGCGTTCTTGATTGCGAGCAATCAACAGCAATTCGGCAACATCGGCACGTTTGTCTAACCAGCGACACACCGCACTGCCGATATCGCCTGTCGCTCCACAAATGGCAACCGTTGCTTTAGACAAGTCAATCCCCAACTGTTTTGAGGCTTGCTCAACTTGACGACAGATAATGTAAGCCGTATGCGTGTTGCCCGTGGTAAAGCGCTCAAACTCCAGCATGACATTGCGGACTTGGCGAATCTGACTCAAGTTGAAGTTTTCAAAAATAATCGATGAAAATCCACCTAAAGCGGTGATGTTAATGCCGTGCTTTTGGGCGTGTGCCATCGCGTTAATAATTTTGCGGGTAGCTGCCTTGATGCGACGGGTCGCTAACATTTCTGGCAGAAAACAAGACTCGACGTATCTGCCTTCGATCTGTTGCCCAGTAATGCTGGTGACAGTGATGTTGTCAACAATTTGCGGAGGAGCGCTGCACCAAAAATCCAACCCTTGGTCGGCATATTCAGGATAGCCCAACTCTCTAGCAACCGATTGAGCGTGCTCTAAACTCGTGAGATGACCAATTAAACCAAACATCGACAAATATTATGTAGCCTGCGGGTGAGGCTGAGATGAGGTGGATATTGATGAAGGGATGAGAAGTCAGGAAGCGATTTCAGTAAAACAGCATCCTGACCTCTGAAACCTTTAGACGGTTGCTAGTCCGTAGGCTGACATTCGCATGATGTCGCGGGTAGTGAACCCGATGTTATTGAGCGCTTCGCCATATTGGATCATGAAGTCTTCAACGAGGGCTTCTCGCTCCATGCCAAGGACTTTAGCGTCGGCATCGACTTGATTGAGCATTTTCCAGACGATCGGCAGGTTCGCCCGATTGGCTTCTTCAAGTTCGGCTTTTGAGGTTTCAAAGTTTGCTTTGAGCCACTCTTCACCAAAGTTGAGGTGCAGATATTCTTCTTTGACTACGCCTTCGGTGATTTTGCGGGCGAAGTCATCGGCGACGGGAATATAGATGTTGTAGGCAGCGATCGCGAAGCACTCAATGATCAAAGACTGAATCAGAAGACAGGTGACAATCTTGTTCTCTGCTGCTGCCGTTTGAAAATTCTCGTGTAGCGGCGAGAAGAACTGGCGGGCAAACTCCAGATCTGGAGTCACTTTAAGGTTGCGACCACAGGCTTCAAACCCTTTTTTGTGACGGCTCTCCATTTTTGCCAAGCCGACGAGCTGATCTTTTTGGTCAGGCAACAACCCGCCCAGACTGTGATAGTTTTCGTGTGCCTCTTGTTCGCCTTCGATCACGATCGCGTTGATGCGACTATAAGCGTCTTTATAGGTTTCGCTGTGGAAGTCAAGGTCTTGAATCGCCTCAAGTTGGGGCATAGATCAGTAGTCTCCTGGTCATGAATACGTCGTCACAAATCGGTCTGGGTGCTGTGAGGGGTCTAAAAAAAGGTTGCCCAACGCGGTGCGCCCAATCTACACTTTACCGTCTCTAGTCAAGGATGAAGATGAGAATCGTTAAATTCTGCTCCATTTTGTACAGTTGAGGGCTAAAATGCCAGACTTTTAACTCTGAGTCGTTCAGCGTTAGTGTAGCCTGTGAAGATGCGTTTTCCTATAGAGAAATCCTTCGCTTGTTTTATTCACTGAAGCTTATGCTGCCAGGAAGTTCCGATCGTCAGTCCCTCAACACCCAATCAAGGGTCAAACCTCATTCCTCCGACCCAGATAAACTCTTGAATCTAATTAGTTTAGTCTTGCTGCTAATTGGGGCAGGGTTAGTGCTATTGCCTCTGGGCGTTGTGGTGATGACTTCATTTAGGTCAGAGACGGGGGGCTGGTCGTGGGAGAATTATCGGCAGGCTTGGCAGCGAGGCGGCTTTTTGCTGGCGTTTGCAAACTCGACATTTGTAGCGCTGGCGGTGACGGCATTCCAGATTGTCACGTCAGCATTGGCGGGTTATGCGCTGACGCGGCTCAAGTTTCGAGGCAAGCAGGGGTTATTGCTGATTATTTTGACGACGCTGGTAATTCCGTTTCAAATTTTGGTGATTCCGATTTTTTTGGTTTTGAAATGGGGACATTTGATTAATACTTACGGGGCGTTGATTTTGCCGACAGCGGTGAATGGATTCGGAATTTTTCTACTCAAGCAGTTCTTTCAAACGATTCCGATCGAGCTTGAAGAAGCCGCGATGCTCGATGGCGCAAATCGATTACAAATTCTCTGGCGAGTGATGTTGCCATTGGCGCGTCCTGCGTTAGTAACGCTGTTTCTGTTTACGTTTATCGGCGAGTGGAACGATTTGTTTAAACCACTCGTGTTTACTACACGTCCAGAATTACAGACCGTGCAACTAGCACTGGCAGGATTTCAGGAGCAGTTCACCAACGACTGGACGCTGATGATGGCGGCGGTTGTGATTGCTACCACTCCGGTGGTTGGGTTGTTTTTGTTAGGTCAGCGTCAGTTAATTCGCGGCATTGCAACCACTGGGATTAAGAATTAACAGATGAGAAAAATAGGAATTGGCTTGATATTAGTGTCGTTTTTGCCTTGGATTGCTGTAGCAGCTTTGCCTTTTTTGGCATTATCGATCGGGCAAAAAGCAGTTCTCATTCCCATCTTGATAGGAAGTGCTGAAGTGATCTTTTGGATCGGCATTTTGGTCGTTGGCAAAGAGGTTGCTGAACGATATCGACGCTGGTTAAATCCGCGTTATTTGTGGGAGAGAATTCGACAACGGTTTCGCTAATGAATGACAGTGAATTATTCCCAGGTGCCAACTTCGGATAATTGCTGGTCATCCTCTAATTGCAGGCGAATTGTACGCGAAAAGCCTTCACCTTTGGGATCACCCAGACAGAACTCGATCGAGTTACTTGTCAATCCATTAAGACAGCTTAAGAGCGTTCTTAAATGGGGAGAACTGGCTCCGGTATCGACATACACTCGATCGGACAGCGTATTAATCCGTTTCCAAGTCGTGTAGAGTTTGGCGATCGCTTGCTCTAGCTGCGCGGCTTGACTGACTAATTCTGCGGTCGAATTGAGACAGCCGAGACGGAGCGCTTCCTCAAGTGCCAGTTCTAAATCTAGGGAGTCGTTGCTCAATGCTTGAACATGAGTCGCCGCTTCTAAATAGCGCGTTAGATATCGAGCTTCTGACGTGACTTGCTTGAGCGTATCGACATCGGGATTTTGAGCCACCGTGTCTCGAATAGAGACTTGATGAGACTCTGGCAGCTTTTCTAATTGTCTGACCAACGGAGCCAAATAGCGAGTCGGGATCGTTTGATCGGCAGCTTTTTCGCGCACTTCAACAGGCAGCAAATCAGAAGTCATTGCCGTCCAGTCATCTGAGAGTTGCCGGACTTCTCGCCGCGTGATGCGATCGCCTTTTCGGGCTGTGTCTCCGATCATTTGCTGCACTTCGGGGGCAGCTTGCGCCGTTTCGACAAATGCCCGTTTCGTGAACTGATTTACGTCTTCAGGTTCTAAACAGCCGCTCTCTAACAGCGTGTCGGCACTGTTGGCTAACTCGATTAAGCTATATGCCTGACTTTTGCTGATTTCGCGATCTTTGAGCCAGTTGAGAAAGCCAACACCTCGCCCTTCGCCGCGTTTTTTTTCACGATCGCGCACAGTTTTGAGAATGCGTCCGCGCCAGATATCGGTTTGCAGGTCAACGCGATCGCACACCTGCCATGCCTTCTCAATCTGCTGCTGAAAGTCGAGGTCTAAAATCTGCTCGTCTTCGGGGTCGGGCAACTGAAAGCCGAGATCTAAAAGCGTCTCTGAGTCAGACGGAGCAAGGTTTGCCGGAAATTGAGGAGCTTGAACCATCGGGATGCTTGAATGACAGCCGAATCATTATTGCACATCTGTCTTTGTTCATCGGACGATCGCGTTCCACACGAACGCAATCACAAAAACGCTGAGAGCGGCAATGCCAATCACCAGCGCTAGAAACCCAAACAGCAACAGCAACACAAATCCTTGGCTTACCTTTTTTTGATGCTGAGGTGAATCAAGGTGAGCTTCTAACAGACGGACATTTTTGCTGTTGGCTTTCCAAGTGACATCAAACAAATCACCCGCTACCGGGACAGATCCAATCACGGTGTCAAACACCAAATTTGAAACCATCCGCGTCACGGTCGATCGCGGCAACCCCAAACGAGCCGATTCCCACACAATGTAGACCGAAAACGCCGCCATCACTAAATCTCCACCACCGGGAAGTAAGCCCACGATCGGGTCAATTCCAATCCGATAAGGGGTGCCAGGAATTGGAATAGCATTGTCTAAAATGTGAGCCAGCGATCGTAACCGATGTAGTGCCGACGATCGGGTATCCGTCTTCATAGATGCTCAGAAGATAATTCGTTTTTAGCATACTTGAACTGTGTTGAATAAACTACTCCTAGCTGCTGCGCTGAACTAGGAGTTTTTGACGCGTTACTTTATACCCCGGTGCTCTCTTGACCCAAGCAAGTCAGAGGACAGTTACCAGACTGCTGCGACCCAGACACCGTGCCAGAAGTCGGAGAACTGGACGAGTTAGAAACGTTTGTTGCCTCAAAAAAACAAAATCTGGATCGCCATTATTTAGCTCGACTTTATCTCTCAGTCAGTAGGGATAGACTCGGTGCTCCGGGCGGGGTTTGCTCGTAGTGGGTTTAGGGTAGATGACAAATAATCCCATCTCTCGCATCAACCGTTGGACGCGCTTGCGGTTCAATTATGGTGTAGCTAGACTGCTCTTTAGTCGCTGAAACGATCAAGCTTTAACACCAATCCAGGTAGGACACCTTCACCAGATACGTCAACTGGAAGATTCAAAACTTCAACGGGGTAACTGACCCGATAGATTTCTACTTGCTGATCTTGAGGATTGAACAGCCAACCCAACTGCACCCCATTGTCTAGATATTCTTGCATCTTGTTTTGCAAGTCTGGAAGATGGTCAGTTGCCGATCGCAGTTCTATAGCCATCGCCACTTTGCTTAGGACATTTTTGGTAGTGTGCTTCGCGTGCTGCCAAAAATGTCCCTGTCCTAACCTATGTGGCGGTAGCTATATTACAAAGTCGGGCGCGATCGGAGGAAACTTGCGGCGCTGAGTCGGGGTCAAAGCTTCCCATCTGCCGCGCTGAATCCAAGTGGCATCGGGTGACCGATTCGCTCCGTTTGGGAGTTTAAAGACAGTGGAAGAACTGAAGACGAATCCTAGACCTGTTTGCCGATTCCAGATACCCAAATCAATGATGAAGTCAGCCTCTCGTCTGCCGCTTTCTCCTCCTACGGGGGGCATAACGATCAGTTCTCCTGTTTGAGTGCGTTCAAAGCGAAAGTTTTGGTTGCGACGACACAATTCATAGAACTGATCGTCCGTCAGGTTCACCGTGTCTAGATTTAAGGTCAAAGCATCCATGATTTTTCGTGCTTTAGTCTGATAAGAATCTAAATGACCTAATCGTTGATGCCTAAATGCTTTTTAATTTGCTTGACCGAGAGATACATCTCATATGAGCGGTGATACATGGCAGCCGCTCTAAGAAAAACCTTGTGTTCGATCGCGGGGTAGCCTGAGACGGTCTGTCCACGAGGCACGTCTTTTAGAACGCCCGCTTTGGCAGAGGCAACTGAGCCGTCTCCCATTTTGGCATTATTGCCAACGCCGACCTGCCCAGCAAGAATGACGCGATCGCCGATTTGAGTGCCGCCTGCAAGTCCGCACCCGGAGGCAAACGCGCAGGCTTCTCCAACTTTTACGCCGTGACCGATCTGCACCAGGTTATCAATTTTGGTGTTGCGACCGATGCGAGTCTCACCCACTGCGGGGCGATCGACCGCAGAATTGCAGCCTACTTCAACGCCATCTTCAAGCACGGTGCAGCCAGACTGCTCCATCTTGAGCCAGCCCTCGCGAGTCGGCACAAACCCAAACCCTTCGGAGCCGATGACCGCACCACAGTGAATTACACAGTCCGCCCCGATGCGAGTGCGCTCTTGAATCGAGCAATTTGCGTGTAAGACAGTACGATCGCCAATCTGCACGTCAGGATAAATCACAACATTAGGATGAATGACCGCACCCGCACCAATTTTTGCCCCAGATTGAATGACGACATTCGCCCCGATCGAGACCTCTTCGGCAATCTGGACACTGGGATCGATGACTGCCGTGGGGTGAATCACAGGCGCAGGTTTAAATGGCTGATAGTAAAGCGCGATCGTTTGAGCAAAAGCGAGTCGCGGATGGTGAACCGCTACCCAGGCAATGCCACGAGCGTCAGCTTTAGCGTGTAGGTCTTCGTTGGGCGGAAGGATAAGAGCACTTGCGGCAGTCGAGCCGATCAACACAGCAAACTTATTGCTTTCTGCATAGCTGATCGTGTTGGGAGTCGCGTCGTCGATCGCTGCAACGCCCCCAATTTCAGGATCGTTATCTGAGTCGAGAGTCAAACTATGAGCCACGACCGAAGAGCCAAGTTTCTCAATGATTTCGCTAAACTTCATCACAAATGCAGTGGAATTGACGATCATTCACCCTACACCTTATCTTCGGTACGCTTCAAGAAGGCAGCACACTCAATATGGGCAGTTTGCGGAAAAAAGTCAGCAGGTTGGACACGCTGAAGCTCATATTCGCCATCGACGCAGAAGAGTTTGAGGTCACGAGCAAGCGTCGCCGGATTGCAGCTTACATACACGATACGCTCCGGTTTCATGAGGCGAAGTGTCTCGATCACCGAGCTATCGCAGCCTTTGCGCGGCGGATCTAAAAGGACGATATCAGGTTCGATCTCTAAGGCAGGTAAACCCGTCTCGACCGTCCCAGTCAGGAAGGTGACATTTTCGAGCTGATTGAGTTCGGCGTTGCGGCAGGCTTGCTCGACGGCTTCGGGCTGCACTTCTAACCCGATCGCGGTCTTGACTCTTTTAGCGATCGGCAAGGTCAAGGTGCCAATACCGCTATAGGCATCCACAAAAGTCTCGGTGCCTTTCAGATCTAACTGATCCAAAATCACTTTCATCAGAGCTTCGGCTTGCTCAGTGTGCACCTGAAAGAACGTGTCGGGGAGAATTTGAAACTTCAAGCCCAAAAATCGCTCGTGTAAGTGAGGTTGACCCGCAATGCAGCGGGTTTCTTTGCCAAAGATGCCATTGGTTTTGGCACCGTTCACGTTTAACGAGACTCCGACGAGGTTGGGATAGCGATCGAGCCAGTCTTGAGCCTGATCATTCAACCCCACCAAGTTCGCATCTTTGCACACAAGGGTTAGCAATATCTCTCCGGTGTGTCGTCCGATTCTCAAGCTCAGGTGACGCACTTTGCCACGATGAAGCTTTTCGTCATAGATGCCCCAGCCGCGTTTTTGAATGTCTAACTTGACTTCTGCTAACAACGGATTCAATCGCGGGTCTTGAATCGGACATTGATTGAGGTTGATGAGCTGGTGACTGCCCTTCTGATAATATCCGGCTTGCACCTGTCCAGTCGCAGAGCGGGTGAGTGGGTAAGTCACCTTGTTTCGGTAGGCTAACGGCTCTGAGACATTCAGCACCGCATCGACCGCTACGCCTTTAAACCCGCCGATTCGCTCTAGCGCTTGGACGATTTGATTGCGTTTTGCCTCAAGCTGATAGTCATAATCGACGTGTTGCCACTGACAGCCGCCACACTTATCGGCAACGATGCAACTTGGTCTAATGCGGTGAGGAGAGCGTTCTAGAAGCTCATGAACTTTGCCGTTGGCGTAAGTCGGCTTGGTGCGAATCAGACGAACGATCGCTCGATCGCCTGTGACGGTATCGGGAACGAAGACGACGCGCTCTCCGAACCGACCAACGCCATCGCCGCCCTCGGTAATGTCGGTGATGTCAACTTCGACCAGTTCTCCTTGTCGCCATAAGTCAGTCACGGGCGAGATTGATCCTAGGTCAGAAGGCAGTTGTGGATCGGAAATGGTCACAGAGAATATTCCTGGTCTAACGTGAACGGATTCCTATTCTCGCTTCTCTAATCGACATATAACCGAACTCGCTGAAGTCTTGCAATTTATCGCAACGATCGAGCAAAAAAACTCGGTCAATCTGCTTGCAACACTGCGAATATTTTATCAAACCAAATCTCTCAGTAGTTTCACAATAAATGCAATTTTTCTAGCACATCTGCGAAGGGTTAGACATGCTGTTGAGATTTCTTTACAAAATTGAGCTTCGGATGTAATTATGGACACGTCTAAACGTTAAAATAACCGAGCTAACTAAGTTTCCGTTAGACCAAAAAATACGTGCAAGTTTACTCCATCCCGTCCGATTCGCTTCCAGTAGTAGACCCTTCTCTACAATCAGGTGAGCTTCCCTTTACCCTTAAAGATGTCCGATCGGCGATTCCAGACTCTTGTTTTGTGCCATCGACCTGGCGATCGCTCTCCTACTTTTTTCTCGATCTCGGAATCCTTGCAGGGTTATATGCCCTAGCCGCTTATCTTGATTCCTGGTGGTTTTATCCGATATTCTGGTTCGCTCAAGGCACGATGTTTTGGGCGCTTTTTGTGGTCGGTCACGACTGCGGACACGGCTCATTCTCAAAGCACAAATGGCTCAATAATCTGGTCGGTCACCTGTCGCACACGCCAATTTTGGTGCCCTTTCACGGTTGGCGCATCAGCCACCGCACTCACCACGCCAACACAGGCAATATCGAGACGGACGAAAGCTGGTATCCAGTGACTGAAAGCCAATATGAGCAGATGGGTTATGTAGAGAAACTAGCGCGCTTTTATCTGCCGCTGTTGGCATATCCGCTCTATCTGTTTCGTCGCTCTCCTGGCAAACAAGGCTCTCACTTTATGCCCAGCAGCCCCATCTTCAAGCCATCAGAACGGAACGGTGTGATCACCAGCACGGTTTGCCTGATTCTGATGATCGGCTTTTTGAGCGTCTTAACCTACCAGCACGGGTTGCTGTTTTTGGTGAAATATTATCTGATGGGCTATGTCGGATTTGTCGTCTGGTTGGATCTGGTAACCTTTCTCCATCACACCGAAGACGATATTCCCTGGTATCGCGGCGACGACTGGTATTTTTTGAAGGGCGCGTTGTCTACGATCGATCGTGACTATGGCATCTTCAACCCGATTCATCATGACATCGGCACTCATGTGGCACACCACATTTTCTCGAATATGCCTCACTATCATCTCAAGACCGCAACTGAGGCGATCAAGCCAGTGTTGGGCGGCTACTATCGCAAATCGAGCGAACCGATCTGGAAAGGGTTTTTCCGATCTTATCTGGCGTGTCATTTCGTTTCAGATAACGGCTCAAAGATTTACTATCAGTCTCCGACCAATCCGCAAAACTAATCCATAACTCGTTTTGTTTAGAGCGATCGTTCTTTAGTTTGGAGCGATCGTTTTTTATTGTGGTGAAGTTGGGCTGTCCTGCCACATGACGCTGATTGGATAAACCACAAGAGGATATGCGTATCTAGCAAAATCCTCATTTGCCCTCAAACAATACTCCGGACATTTTTTGAGGCAGAGGCTGAAACCCGCATTCCACCGTTGGTATTTGCCTCAGTGATGATGCTGAAACCCTCATTCCACCATTGGCGATTTAAAATTGTCCGGACTGTTGCTCAAATGCATTGAGAAGATCTTCCGGCAAAGGAGCATCGAAATCATCCGGCACGGTAAACTCGCCTGCACACAAACCAAATGGTCGCAGTTGTTTACTGCTAGAAATAGGTCTAAGTTCAGCGTTTGCCCCTGCGGGCAACAGCAAAGCTACCGGCTTATCAGACCTAACAATGACGAGAGTCTCACCTGCTTCTACTTGATGCAGGTATTTTAGGGGATCGCGTTGAATTTCATCGATCGTTACGTTTAGCATTAGCCTGCCTCAACATCAATTCAATAGATAAATCAGCATTCAAACCAGCCCAGCATTTCAAAGCTTCTCCAGGTAAAGTGTCTTGATTTGAAAGGCGACTTTTCTAGCTTGAGTCAATGGCATTGGATAACCAAGTGTGTTGTATCCGTTATTGGACACACTTCTTTCTTTGAGAGATTTCTGTAGTTCCCAAACCAATGCCCTCAACTTTCCTGGTTTGAAGACGAGAATTTCTTGCTCTGGTATCAGGAAAATCCAGTAATCTGCCTGTGAACTCCAGCCCCACCCCGGAATTAGCTCTTTGTCATTCGAGATGGTCTCAAAGAAAAGGTTACCTGTCCGTTTAGCAGCGATGTCAAATTTGTACTCAATCGTGATTACTGATCCGTCTGACCGAGTAACCACTCGGTCTATCCCCGATTGCTGATACTTCATATCTTCAGAGACATTAAGTACTTTATATGTAGGAGATAACCATTGGTCTAAGAACGTTTCACCCTCTTGACCAATTTTCCACTGAGTTTCAAAATCGTACTGTTTAGTCTGCATAGATATAAGGAATGTAGAGTTGAACACCATCGTTGCCTTCTCGCCGTATTGGGATGCCTGCCCACCGTGTCACCCAATTCACTAATGCTCGTAAGGAACTAGCTCTACGAGGATTTGTAGTCCCTCCACAATCACCGAAACTAACCAGAGAAATAATCTCTTGAATTAACTCTTTGGTGAGTTCTTTGTTGCCACGAGTTGTCTCCTCAATGATCAGTTGAATTGGGTAGAAACCCAACAATGCTTCAGCAAGAAGACGTTCACGAGTTCCTTGGTCATCGCTCTGCGCGATTCGTTTACCTCGATCACTCAAAACGTAAATGCTTGCAGGCTGCTTCTTGATTTGACATCTGCTAGCAAGACCAATCTCCATAACAGGTCGTCCAAGATAGTCGCCTCTCCTTGCCAAATCTTTGTCTTTCTTTGCGCCACTACCAAACGCAACACCCAAGCTTTTCGGAGTGTTGATTCCACAATGAATTAATTCAACAGTCTTAATAAGTTTGTGTGGATCGCCAATTTGAGGAATGTAGACGGGCTTCTCCTCACTACTACGAAGATCTTGATCTAAAGCCGTCTTCCAATCTATCGCGTGGGATATCTGTCGGAACTCATAGAATCTAATCTCTTTCTTATTCTTGGCAATATCGACATCGACAGTGTAAGTAATCTGAAAAGTCCGTCCCTTGAGTTCATAGACTAATCCTGTAACACCTGGTTTGACTCCGCAACTAGCTCCTTCTACTTCACCAAATTTCTTAAGAATCTCTAGAACAGGAGAAAGCTCTTGTTCTAATTCAGTGTCCCAAAATGCACCCCTGTCAGAAAGCATCGATTTAACTTGGGTATCGAAATACGTAAACTTGTACACTTCATCAAACTCCTTAAGTTTAAATAGGTCAGATCTGAATTTCAGAATGAAAAAACAAAACTTTGTCTGCATCACCAATCAGAGGCAATGAGAGGTAATGAGTGAAACGAGGCGATACAAACGCAACAACTCGTCTCTTATGAAATGTTAAGTAGATACAATCCGTACCTCCTAAAAGCCTCTCCCACGCCTCAGTTAACTGGTCACGGAACTCGGTCAGGGGAATCTCTTCGGTTTTCTGAATACTAATTTCTTCTTCAGAATTAAGAGCATCAACATCTTGAAGTGGAAGCAGGAAAGCTGCAACTTCTCCGTAGTGAGTACACACAATGCGTAAGTTACCCGATTGAACCTGTCGCCTGAGCTTTGGCAGTTTGATCCTTAGCTCCGACATTGGGATTTGCTTAAAACTTCTGTTCATGTTTACCAGCCCTCTCCCTACATCTCATAATGGCAATTAATGTACTAAATGTCAATAGCGTATTACATTTTTTACATTTTTAGCCTACACAGCCCTACTGACAAGGCTTCTAGAACTTCGAGATAGCCGAATACCGAACTTTAGATGATGCTCATACTGCTACCTCACCCAGAACACAGAAGGCTGCAAGATTGCAGTTTTATGAAACAGACGGCTGCTCATCGGCACTTTCACCGCTCACATGCTGACTGGGATGAAAATAATCGTAGATCTGCTGTGCCAAACGCGGACCCACTCCGGGAACTGTTTCCAATTGAGTAGGCGAGGCTTCTCGGATGTAATCGATCGAGCGAAAAGTCGCCAAAAGCTGCTTCTGTTTGTGATGCCCCAATCCGGGAATCTCATCGAGGCTCGATCGCCGCATCCGATCGCTGCGCTGCTGACGATGAAAACTCACCGCAAATCGGTGCGCCTCATCTCGCAATCGCCGCAATAACTGGACTCCAGGCTGGTCTGCCTCCGTGGTTAACGGCAGTGATTCACCCGGCAAGAAAATCTCTTCTCGCTGCTTGGCTAAACTCACGACTTTGACATCTTCTAGCAAATTCATCTCTCGCAGCACTGCTACCACCGCCGAAAGCTGTCCTTTGCCGCCGTCAATCATCACCAAATCAGGAAAATCCGCATAAGCAGACGTGTGCGACTTCAACACTGAAGACTCGCTGCTCATCTGCTCACCCCTGGCTTTTGCCGCCGCATATTTACGAAAACGGCGACTAATCACCTCTGCCATACTCGCAAAGTCATCTGAGTGACCCGACATCACTTTGGGATTCTTGATTTTGTAGTGGCGATAGTGCTGTTTGGCAGGCAAGCCATCGACAAACACAACCTGAGAAGCCACGGCATCAGAGCCTTGAATGTGAGAAATGTCATAGCCTTCAATCCGACGTGGCAACTCTGGCAAGTCTAAAATCTCTGCCAAGTCGAGCGTGGCTTGAGCATTGCGATCGGCAAATCGCTGCGTTCTTGCCAATTCATATCCAGCGTTGCGCTCTACCATTTCCAGCAATTCTGCCTTCGTCTGGCGCTGAGGAGCGACGATCGACACTTTGCGTCCTTTTGACTGAGTGAGAAACTCCGCCAGCATCTCAGTCTCAGGTAACTCGTGCTGCACCAAAATCTCAGCCGGAATCTCCACCGGATCGACGCTCTGATAGTGTTCTTCTAACACTCGCTGCAAAATCGCTCCCGGTTCGCCCGACTGAGAGTCTGCCACAAATCCCAGTCGCCCCACTAAACGACCTGCCCGAATCTGAAAAAGCTGCACGCAGGAGTGCGTCTCGTCTGCTGCCAGGGCGATCGCGTCGCGTGAAATCGTGTCATCTGGTAGGGCGACTTTTTGTTCGGCACCCAGGGATTTGAGTCCGATAATCTGGTCGCGCAGACGAGCCGCGTGCTCAAAGTTAAGCGCTTCAGAGGCTTGCTCCATCTGAACTGCTAGCGTCTCTTCTAGCTCACTCGTCCGCCCCTGAAAGATCATCGCCACCTTCTGCACTGTCTTGCGATACTCCTCAGAGGTGATCATCGCCTGACACACCCCCGGACAGCGCCCAATATCATAATTGAGACAGGGACGGTCTTTGAACAACGGCTGAGGACGTTGACGGAGCGGGAAAATTCGCTTGACCAGATGCAGCGTTGTTCTCAGCGTGCGAGAGTCAACATAAGGACCGTAATAGCGATCGCGCTCTTTGCCCATCCGCCGCTTGCGCGTGATGAAAATGCGCGGATACTCTTCTGACCAAGTGATACACAGGTAAGGATATTTTTTGTCGTCCTTCAACAGCACGTTGAAGTGGGGCTGGTGCTGCCGAATCAAATTCGCCTCTAGCGCCAGCGCTTCGGCTTCGGTGTCAGTGACGATAAACTCGACTTCGACCACCTGACGCAGCATTAAGGCGATTCGAGGTCGGGTGTCGTGCCCATTAAAGTAAGACCGGATGCGCGATCGCAGCCGTTTTGATTTACCGATATAGAGAATCTGATCGCTACTGTCGCGCATATAATAGACTCCCGGTTCTTGGGGAATCTCTTTAATACGTCCTTCGAGGCGATCGGGATCTTGAATTAAAGGAACTGTTTTGTTCGTTAATGTCACAGTGATTTGAGGAATTGATAGCCGTTTCAGGTTTAATTGTGGCGATCGAGCGGTCTTAGTTAGTGAGTTGAATCGACTTAAAACTGCCTTTGGTTTAAAGACTTCATCTTCATATTCACACCTTCATCTTAAATTTTAAACCACTAAACTCCCCAACTATCTCTCTTGTTTTTCCGTATTGGCTATATTCTAAGTATCAATTTTTACTTGCTACTACGCACTTACATGGAAATAGATGAGTTCGAGACTCAAACTTACGACAAATTAGAGACTGCGCTTAACCAGTTGCAAACCGCGACATTGTTGCTCTCTGCGCTAGAGATGCAAATTTCAGAATCAGGAAATACTGTAAAAGACCTCAGTAGAGTAATTGAAACGTTCATCACCAGTAAGAGAGATAACGCTAGTGGTTCTCGTCCCACTTGAGGGACGCAAGCTGATATAAACCAAATGAGGGAAGTCTACGAGTAACGGAACGCGATATGCAACTTTCTTGAAACATCCACATGCTCTCACCCTAGCCCTCTCCTATCGGAAGCTACTGTGTACACACAAGTCTTCTGATCCCGTCATCGCCGAGATCTTCGCCCCCTAAATCCCCCAGTCTGGCAGGGCTAATTAGTTGTCACCAGATAAAATCTACAAGCTTGAGTCTTCGTTCAGCATCAGAATGATGCCTTAACGCAAGATAAAGGGTAAAGATTTTCTTTCTCGACCTTAAATTAGCCCTGCCAGTCTGGGGGACTTTGAGATAAAACGAGGTTTTAGAGGTCAAGCCATTTATCTCGTTCAAAGTCCCCCAATTTTGATGAGTCACTGCGTTGGGCGGGTTCCCCGACTTGAAGCAAGTGACGTAGGGAATTTAGGGGCATAAGCCGACTCAAACGAATCTATGAGGACTTGTATGTACACGGTAGCCTATCGGGAGAGGGAACTGGAACTGCCCGAAAGCTCTTCTCCTTGGGGAAAAGGGTTGTCAGGGCTTCGCCCCAAAGAGGAGGGCAAATTAGCTGCACCTCGTGTAACGGAAGAATTCACCTACTCCTAGCTTCTTCAAACGACACTTGATGCAGGCAAAAATTTATGGAGAGGACTTTGCAAGCTCTTCGCGAATCACATCAGTCAACTGCGAAAGTCGAATCGGCTTCACCAAATAGCGACAGGCACCTAGCTCAAGAGCGCGCTGCTGGTCTCGCTGAAAAGCATAAGCTGACACTACGATCGTCGGAATCTGCTTCCAATCATCTTGTTGTTGCAGTTGTTCTAGCAGCGCATAGCCATCGATCGTCGGTAGTTTTAGATCTAACAAAATAATTTGAGGGCAAAACTGCTCTATTGTCGCGGCAAGCTGAGTGCCCTCTTCTAGCCCAAACACATCAAACCCACAATAGATCAGATAATCACTCATCAAACGTCGATTGGATTCATTGTCTTCAATGAGAAGAATTCTGATCGGAGAGTCTGAGTCAGAGTCATTTAGTGTTGTCATCGCGTGGCACCCTTAGTTGACTATATTCTCGGTCAACCGTGAGGACTATCGGGAGCGATCGCGGAAGAATCGAGATAATTCTGCTAAAACCTATATAAAATTTTACATTTTCAGATGCTCAGAAGCAAATTTATCTAAACTTGCTGAAGTTTCACTTTAAAAGGATTCAACTTTTTGTCAAAAGTTCTTCAGGATCGCCGCGATTGCTGGATGTGACGATCGCTTTCTGTGGTAAGAGACCTCGCGGACAGCAGGGTGTTTAAGAATGGCGATCCCAGCTTCGAGAGTAGCGATCGGCAAATGTTTTGATTCTGCTCAACCAAAGTTGAGTCTGAGCGCGACCATGCCCACTAGCACCACTAAGCCGAGCGACTGACGGAAGTAGTTAACCCCCTCAAATAGTTCCTGCCATGCCCAAGTAAACAGCGCGCCGAATGCTACTAGATTCAATCCTGTGTGGAGGTTGCCACTTGGAAGTATGAGTTGAAGCAAGGTCGCTGCCAGCCAAACCAGAATTGGTAAATTTGGCATTTGAGCAATTACAATCTTGCCTTCACGGTCTCGAAACGTGCGATCGAACAACGTGGTTCTCTTCACTTCAAGGTTCTCTGGATTTTGCTTCAATTTAGACTGCCCCATATAAATGCTACTGAAAAATTATGCTAGCGCGGTTCTGCTCACTCAACGCCTGACTAAAGTTGGAGATTGTCAAGGCGATCGCGACTCCAACCCAAATCAGTACCAGTGATGAAAACTCTGTAGCCTTTATAGAAGTTCGAGAACCCACAAAACCCACCTACTTCAGCCGTGGGGTGCTGCTAGGGGATGGTTTGGGCTTTTCTTTAACTTGTTTCCAGTCAGAGAGGGGACGATCGAGCGCGTTCTGAAACTCGATCGACACCTGCAACACTGCTAGATCTTGAGTAGGATTTTCTACCGGGTCAGCGAGTGCATAGAGAAACTGACGATTAAAATTCGGTTTGCCCAAAATCAGTCGATGGGTTTGATTGCTGGTCTTTGCCTCGATCGTCGCAAAAGGCGGCTCTAACCCAAACTCAGCCTTGCGAGAAATCGGAGTCGGGAGGCTACGATCGCTCGTTGCAGTTGCCATCAAATTTAGCAAAAATGCCACCGTTGCTTCATCAGCCGTCGTTTTTTGAGGTGCGATCATCTGCCAAGACGACGTTTTTTTAAGTCCAGCTTGCCCCGCCGGAATTGCCATCGGAATTTGCTCAAATTTCAGCGTTTGTTTCAGAGTTTGAATCGTAAAGGATTGAACATCGTCTTCCTTGAGCGCAAAGATAGATTTGCTGTCGGTCTTGGCGGCTGGCGGCTGAGACTCTTTTCTCAACTCAGAAAAATAGACGAATCCCCCTAAAAGGACGGCACTAAACAGCAGAATTAATGGGAGTTTTTGAAGCTTCATAACGCTCAACGATCGCAGATTAAGAGAGAACACCGGACTTCTCAGAGTTCAATAGATCTCCTGCGTGAATCTGGACAGCCCTCCTCACGCAGTGGGGCAAGCCCTCGCTAACTCTTCTCCCAAAGGAGAAAGGAGCTAAAACCTCTTGTTCCCTCTCCTTGGGGAAAGGGCTAGGGTGAGAGCGTATTCGTACAGGAGGTCTAATTTTAAGCGCTGAGTCCTGCATCTGAGCCGATACTGTCAAAAGAGATTGGCTTGCGATCGTTTCCACGTTACGATCGTGAAGTGCTAACGTGCACTTATAAACGGTTCCAACCCAAAATTGCATGAGTCTGCTTACCTTACGATCGATTAAAAAAGACTTCGGCATTAAAGAATTGCTGAGAGATGCCAGCTTCACGGTTGAAGAAGGCGATAAGGTGGGGCTGATTGGCACCAACGGGTCGGGCAAATCAACGCTGCTTAAAATGATTGCGGGATTGGAGTCGATCGACGCGGGGCAACGGCTCGTTAATCCGAGTGCGCGATTGATTTATTTGCCCCAGCAGCCCGAAATTGATGAAAATCATACGGTGCTTGAGCAAGTGTTTGCCGATAGTGGCGAGCAGATGGCACTGGTGCGCGAATATGAAGAGCTTTCTGACAAATTAGCTCACGGGCAAGGCGACCAGAACCAAATTATGGCGCGGTTCTCTGAAGTGTCTGAAAAAATGGACTCGACCGGAGCCTGGGAACTGGAAACCAACGCCAAAATTATTCTCACCGAGCTAGGAATTGAAGATCTTAGCGCTCGAATTGGTGACCTCTCAGGCGGCTATCGAAAACGGATTGCTCTGGCTACGGCTTTGCTGTCTCAGCCCGATATGCTGCTGATGGATGAGCCGACTAACCACTTGGACGCGCTGTCAGTCGAATGGCTGCAAAGCTATCTCAATCGCTATCGAGGTGCGTTGTTGCTGATCACCCACGATCGCTATTTTCTCGATCGCGTCACTAATCGCATTTTAGAGATCGATCGCGGCGACCTCTTCGCCTACTCTGGCAACTATTCCTACTACTTAGAGAAAAAAGTCCTCGCCGAAGAGTCTGCCGCTAGCACACAGCGCAAACATCAGGGCGTGTTGCGTCGCGAATTGGAATGGCTGAGTCGCGGACCCAAAGCCCGAAGCACGAAGCAAAAAGCCCGCATCGATCGTGTTCATGAGATGCGCGATCGCGAGTTTAAACAAGACAACGGAAAAGTCGAGATTGCCACAGCAGGTCGGCGAATTGGCAAGAAAGTCATCGAAATCACGAATGTCTCAAAATCATTTGGCGATCGAGTTCTGATCAAAGATTTCACTTACGAATTTAGCCCGGACGATCGAGTTGGCATCATCGGTGCAAACGGTGCCGGAAAATCGACGCTGATGAATCTGGTGACAGGGCGATTGGCTCCCGACTCTGGCACGGTGGAGATTGGTAGCACGATTCACATCGGATATTTTGATCAGCATTCAGAAGATTTGCTCAACTCACTTAATCAAGATCAGCGAGTCATTGATTACCTCAAAGAAACCGCCGAATTAGTCACTTTGGCAGACGGGACGGTAATCACAGCGTCTCAGATGTTGGAGAAGTTTTTATTCCCTGGCAGTCAGCAATATTCGCCCATCCACAAACTGTCTGGAGGTGAAAAACGACGATTATTCTTGCTGCAAGTCTTGCTGAGTGCGCCCAACGTCTTAATTTTGGACGAGCCGACCAATGATTTAGATGTGCAAACGCTGGCGATTCTCGAAGAGTATTTAGAGGATTTTAATGGCTGTGTGATTGTGGTGTCGCACGATCGCTACTTTCTCGATCGCACCGTCAACACTATCTTTTCACTCGAACCGGGTGGCAACATCCGCCAATATCCTGGTAACTACTCAATTTATCTAGACTATAAAAAAGCCGAAGAAGACGCGGAAAAAATAGGCGCGACGAGTCAGAAATCTGTCAAACCAAGTGTTCAGCCTGCGGTAGCAACAGCGACCAAAACTCGAAAGCTTTCTTATAAAGAGAAGCGAGAGTTTGAAACATTGGAAGCTCAAATTCCGCAACTGGAAGCTGAGAAAGTCGAGATTGAGAAAACGCTGCATCGCAATCCGCCTGACGGTTTCTCGGCGGTGGAAAAACTTTCGGCGCGAATGGCAGAGTTGGAACGTGCGATCGAAACCTCGACAGAGCGCTGGCTCGAACTTGCGGAACTGGTCACTGAATAATTCGTTGAATGAGCGACAGCAAAACTTTGTCGCGAAATATCAACGAATTAGCCAGCGACTAGCGGTTGTGTTGAGGTGTCTTTTCATCGTCAAGTGCTCGATTGAGCACTTGACGCACCCTAATCTCTCTGTTAAGTTCAAAGTAATCAGTTTTCGAGCGACGCATTTTCATGTCTCACAACACATTTTTCTTTTTTTGGCGCGACGCGGTTCACTTGGGGTGAATGTCGTTCGTTGTGAGCGCCCCGGTGAACCGCAGATTAACCTCTGCGGTTTTTTAATGTCCTAATCTCTTCTTCCTCTCATGCTTCACCTTAGCTTCTGGCGATTTAGCTTTAATTTTGGAACACTCAGTTCTGGGTGAAGCGATCGTGCAACCGTTCGTCCCGCTCGGAACCCATCGGTTTCGGGCTTTTTTATTGTTTAGGAGTCATTCCATGAAAGATGCAAAGTTAGTCGTCAAGTCTGAGTCTCATCGAAATACGATCGTTCATCTCTCTGATCACGTCGCGATCGGGGGACAAAAAATCGTCATCATCGGCGGTCCTTGCACGGTCGAAAGCCTGACGCAAATGGAAACCGTCGCCCAACACCTACAGTTTGCTCCCGTACAGGCATTGCGGGGCGGTGTTTATAAACCTCGCACATCGCCCTACGCCTTTCAGGGGATGGGATTAGAGGGGCTAGAAATTTTGGCAGAGGTTCGCAAACGCTATGAGATGCCTATCGTCACCGAAGTGATGGCGATTTCGCAAATTGAAGAAATCGCCGCCTGTGCAGATATGCTGCAAATTGGCAGTCGCAATATGCAAAACTTTGATTTGCTGAAGGCGATCGGGCAGGCAAACAAGCCCGTTTTACTCAAACGAGGACTGGCTTCGACGATCGAAGAATTTGTAATGGCAGCCGAATACATCATGAGTTACGGCAACCCAAACGTCGTCTTGTGCGAACGCGGCATTCGCAGCTTTGACCCCTACACGCGCAACGTGCTGGATCTCGGAGCCGTCGTTGCTCTAAAACAAATTACTCACTTACCTGTGATCGTCGATCCCAGCCATGCTGCCGGGAAGCGCGAATTGATTGCCGATCTGTCTCGTGGCGCGATCGCCTGTGGTGCCGATGGTCTAATCATTGAGTGTCACCCAGAGCCTGATAAATCTGTCTCGGATGCCCGCCAAGCTCTGACTCTCGACGATATGGTGAATTTAGTTCGCAGTGTAAAACCCGTTGCCGAAGCGATCGGTCGTCAGGTTTATGAGATTCAACGCCCTCAGTTGGCGATCGCCTAAAAAAATGAGTTCGATGATTTTTCGCGCTGCGATTCTGCCCCGCCCGTGACTGAAAGTCCGGGCTAACAAAACGAAGTCCACTAAAGGGGACTAGCAGACGGTTCGAGGCGTTCAGTCCGTTGAAACGGACTTCGCACCGTTAGCCCGGACTTTCAGTCACGGGTGGGTGAACACCGAAGCGAGAGTTCTCATCGAATTCACCCTAAAAAATGAGAGGTGAAACCAAAATGTCTGCTTTATCTCTCGTTCTTAATTCTGTATTCTGCCTAAATCACCGTGCCATCTGCAATCAGTGCATTCTTCAATACCACCACGATGCCACTGCGAATATAGAACCCTAGATTTTCTCGATTAGCTTCTTCGACTCGATCTTTGTTGACGATGTGAACGTTGCAGCCAATTCGAGCATTCTTGTCGATAATGGCGCGCCGAACCACCGAGTCTTTGCCGATTCCTAACGGAACTTGGGAATCATCACAGGCAAGTCCTGATTCCCGCTCAGCGTAGTCTTCATAGAAGTCACTCCCCATGATCAGCGTGTCTTCGATCGTGGCTCCTCCCTCAATGCGCGATCGCACCCCTAATACCGAATGGCTAATTCGGCAGTCTTTGAGAACGCAGCCTTCGCCAATCAATGACTCCGTGATTTTGCAGTCTAAATATTTGCTAGGAGGCAAAAAGCGATGACGAGTGTAAATCGGAGCTTTGTCATCGTAAAAGCTAAACGGGGGATTTGGCTGTTGAGTCAGCGCTAAATTTGCCTCATAAAAGGCTTCGATCGTCCCAATGTCTGCCCAATAGTCGTTAAACAAGAACGCCTGAAGGTTGTGCGTCTTGGCAGAATTTGGAATAATTTCTTTTCCAAAGTCGGTTTGATCGGGGTCTTGCCGCAACAGCTTCATCAATGCCTCTTTCTTAAAGACATAGATGCCCATTGAGGCAATATAGGGGCTTTCCTTCGCTTGTTCGGGAGACAGCCCCAAAACGGTTGTGTCTACCTGCATCTCCCTCAGCGCATCCCCTTTGGGCTTTTCGCTAAAGTCGATGACTCGCCCCGCTTTGTCGATCTTCATCAACCCAAACTCAGAGGCGTGACGCTCATCCATCGGCACGACTGAGAGCGTGACATCAGCCCCCGTTTCGCGGTGACGCTGCACAAACTTGCGATAGTCCATCCGATATAAGTGGTCGCCAGAGAGAATGAGATATTCGTCAACATCCCACTCTTGAAACAGCCACGAATATTGACGTACCGCGTCGGCAGTGCCTTGAAACCAGTTCGGATTTTCGGGAGTTTGTTGAGCAGCTAACACTTCAACAAAGCCATCATTAAACCCAGACGAAAAGTTGTAGGCTCTGGTGAGGTGTCGGTTGAGGGAGGCAGAGTTAAATTGTGTGAGAACGTAGATTTTAAAGATTTCTGAGTTGATGCAATTACTAACTGGAATATCAATTAAGCGATATTTCCCAGCGAGGGGCACCGCAGGCTTTGCACGTTGCTTCGTTAAGGGATATAGGCGAGTTCCGGCTCCCCCACCTAAAATGATTGCTAAAACTTTTTTCACAAAGAAACCTCGTTGCTGCCACTTCAACTCCCATCAATAGTGTCTGTCTGTATGGTGCTGTTGACAAGGGGTAAAAGAAAGAAGATTGTCAAGTGGGGATCAACGGGAACAGAAGATAGTTCTTTTTCCCTGCTACTTTAGGGATAAAAAGGACGATCGCGCTGTGACTGACTCCATCGACTCTTCAGACCTTTTAGCTCGAACGTCGCTCTTTGCGCTTGCGGTTGAACTCAAAGCCCGCATGACTGGTTTCTCAGGGTGGGAGATGCCTGTGCAGTTTAGCGGCATCGGGCAAGAACATCAGGCGGTTCGCACGGCGGCGGGGATGTTTGATATCTCTCACATGGGTAAGTTTGCGCTCAAGGGTAAAGATGTTTTGAGCCAAATTCTGAATTTGGTGCCGTCTGATCTCAGTCGTTTGAAGAGGGGTGAGGCACAATATACCGTTTTGCTCAATCCGCAGGGCGGAATTATTGACGATCTGATTTTTTATTACCAAGGACTTGATTTGGATGGGGATCAACGGTGGATGATTATTGTCAATGCCGCCACGACGCTCAAAGATAAAACCTGGATGATCGACCATCTCGATCGCACGCAAATCAGCTTTGAAGATTACTCTTTGTCTAAAGCGTTGATTGCAGTGCAGGGACCTGACGCAGTTCGTCATCTGCAAGCGTTTGTCGATGCTGACCTCGCTCCGATTAAAGCGTTTGGACATTTGGAGGCGAATGTTTTGGGTCAACCCAGCTTTCTGGCTCGCACAGGCTACACCGGAGAAGATGGATTTGAGGTGATGGTTGACCCAGAAGTCGCGATCGAGCTTTGGCGATCGCTCCTCGCCTCCGGTGTGACTCCTTGCGGGTTGGGTGCCCGTGACACTCTGCGACTAGAGGCGGCAATGGCGCTTTATGGGCAAGACATCGATGACACCACCACGCCTTTAGAAGCCGGATTAGGCTGGCTCGTGCATCTCGATACCAAAGGCGATTTTATCGGTCGATCGGTGCTTGAGCAGCAAAAAAGATCTGGTGTCACTAGACGGCTTGTTGGGCTGCAAATGCAGGGTCGCAACATTGCGCGTCATAACTACCCAGTGCTGCATGACGGTCAAAAAGTGGGCATCGTCACGAGCGGCACTCTCGCTCCGACAGTGGGATATCCGATCGCGCTGGCTTATGTTTCGATCGGGCTGGCTCAGATCGGTCAATCTCTCGAAGTCGAGATTCGAGGAAAACGCTATGGGGCGATCGTGGTCAAGCGTCCTTTCTATCGCGCCAACAAAACGTGAGTTCGAGAGTCTTTGCGCTTCGTTGTTCAACCGCCCTGGATTGAGAATCCGGGCTAACCGTGCGAAGTCCACTAAAGGGACTGAAATGAAATCTGGATTCAACCCGTTTCAACGGGTTTCGCACCGTTAGCCCAGACCTACAGTCACGGGCGGGGCAGAATCGCAGCGCGAAAACTCCCCGAACTCACGTCAACCGACAAAAAGCTCCTGAAGACCAGTCGGCTTTCAGGAGCTTTAATTAACAAACGGGACTGGCGCGGCTCGAACGCGCGGCCTAGCGCTTCAGATTGGTGTGAGTTTCCCCACTCTCTGGACTATCCCTTCACCCTAAGCAGTCGCTCGTAGGTGGTGACCATCTAGTCTCTACACCTTCCTAAATGAAATGTCCATCTTTGTAAATCAGTCAATTCATCTAGGCTTGGCTCGGTATTTCCATGAAGTGCGACAGCAGATTGCTTAAAATCTTTGCCTCACCTTTTAGGGTTCACCGAGTTTGATCACATTCACGCGCAGAGTTTCCTCGACGGTGCCCAAATCGTTCAGGAGGCGCTCGCTCTATCCATCTGAGCTACAGCCCCAAACCAAGCGAATTATAACAGCCCAGCAAAAAAATGGGGCGCGATCGCCACCCCAAATCTCAATCAGCGTGACTCAGTGCTGTAATCTACAGATTTATAACCTGAATCCACGATCGGGAGATGTGAATGAATGTCAGCCTAGTTGTCTCCAACCTTTTGAATCCGCCTGTTCTATTCTTCTTTTTAGGAATGCTGGCTGTTTTAGTCAAATCTGATCTCGAAATTCCCGCTCCCATTCCAAAATTATTCTCGTTATATTTGCTGATCGCGATCGGGTTTAGAGGCGGTTCAGAATTAGCCAAAAGTGGCATTACTCAGGATGTATTTTTAACGATCGGAGCAGCGATTTTGATGTCTTGTGTTGTGCCAATCTACACATTTTTTATCTTACGGATCAAATTAGATCCCTATAATGCAGCCGCGATCGCCGCGACTTATGGCGCAATCAGTGCGGTCACTTTTATCACGGCTGGCTCATTTCTCGATCAGCTCAACATTGCCTCTGACGGATATATGGTGGCAGCCTTAGCATTGATGGAGTCACCCGCGATCGTGGTGGGTTTAATCTTGGTGAAAGTGTTTGCAGTCAACCAAGATGGTCAAGAATTCGATTGGGGCGAAATCTTGCGCGAGTCATTTTTTAACGGCTCGGTGTTTTTGTTGTTTGGCAGCATCATCATCGGCATCTTGACCGGAGAGCATGGTGAAGAAGTGTTGAAACCCTTTACCCAAGACTTATTTTATGGAGCACTCACCTTTTTCTTACTAGATATGGGATTGGTTGCCGCTAAACGAATTCAAGACTTGCAGAAGGCGGGCGTGTTTTTGATTGCGTTTGCGATTTTGACCCCGATTTTTAACGCTGGAATTGGCATCGCGATCGCCAAACTCATCCAAATGCCGCAAGGAAATGCGCTGTTGTTTGCCGTTCTCTGTGCAAGTGCGTCTTACATTGCCGTTCCGGCTGCGATGCGGCTCACCGTTCCTGAAGCCAACCCTAGTTTATATATTTCGACGGCTCTCGCAGTCACTTTTCCATTCAATATTTTGGTAGGAATTCCGCTCTATTTGTATGGAATCAATTTATTCTGGAGCTAATCATGGAAGTCGTAAAACGCATCGAGATTATGGCGAGTTCGATCGAACTCAATAAAATTCTGAAAGGGCTAGAAAAATCAGGCGTTCCGGGCTACACCGTGATTCGGAATGTGGCTGGAAGAAGTTTACGGGGCACAGTGTCTGATGATTTTTCGAGCTTAGATAATGTGTATGTGATTGCTTTTTGCTCTACTGAGCAGATTGATGCCGTGATTGAAAACTTGAATCCAATCTTAAACAAGTTTGGAGGCGTATGCTTTGTGTCAGATGCAATGCAAATGAACGTCGTTCGATGTGTCGGATCGTGAATGCTAAAACAACAGAAAATTTAGACGTTGCTGAATACGGATATGAAATGCCCTCCTCACGAAGTGTGGCGAGAGCTTTGCCCAACCCTTCTCCCCAGGGAAAAGAGAGCCAGAACTCTTGTCCCCTCTCCATTAGGGAGAGGGCTAGGGTGAGGGTAAAATCTGTGCTTCATGGATCGATTCAGCAACACCAAAATTCATTGATTTTGCTCCTATCAGATACTCCATCCACAATTTGCTTGCCAGACCCCATCCCAAGGTTCACCACCCGTCTCCAAACCACAGAGAGAACTCGTCGCCTTCAGAATTAATTCGTTGCTGTGACGCGTTCTCAACTCCAGCGTTACCTTTCCTAACATGGTATCTCGACAAACAAACCTTAGCCCCTGAGCGGTTGGCGCACGCAGCGGCGTTCCGGGTAGATCAGTCGTGCCTGTGAGCGTGATTGTATAATCTGCATTCTTGGCATCCATTTGCCAATAGCCCCACGGTCTAATACACCAACTCACTTCAGAATTCCAGGGCACAAATTCATAAAATTTGCCGCGATGGTGAACGCCAATCATTGCGACCGACTCCATCCACCATAAAACTCCACGTCTACCGCCGCCTGCTGTCAGTGCCAGATCCGGTTCGTTGTCAAAACTATTGCAGTTTAACCAAAACCACTTTTGCGGAAAGGCTCCTCCCCAGTTCTTCTCACCATAGGCAGGGGCGTTAGTAAATTCATATCGCTTCCCGTTCCAATCAATCCAGCCCGTTGCTAGCCCGTGCGCCATCAGAACTTGCCAACCCGGTTCAAAAATTTGTAGCGAAGACATCCATCCGGCTGTTGACTGCTGTGATTGCTCAGAACTCGCCCAGCCATACACGGGAGTAATCTCATACTGCCATTCTGCCGAGTTGCCGTTTGGCTCATAGAGTTTGCCCTGATGCCAAGTCGCCGTTGCCTGATAGCCTTCTTGGATCTGACGATCGAACTCCGCCGCCTCCAGATATCCAGCTTCTGAATGTTGAGATTTTCCCCAGTGACCCAAGCCCAGCGCGTCTTGCCATGCCCAAAACTGCTGCACATTGGGGAAGGTGCGACAGAGATATTCATCATTGGCACCCAAAATTTGAGCCGCACCCCCGCTGTAGGGTTGATTGCCTGTGGGGTCTTCGATCGAATACATAAACGCAAATGTCTGACCACACTCTGGCAGCGTGACGCGATAATACCAACCCTCAAAAAATAGGCGACTGCTTCCATCCCAGTGATAGCCGCTATGAGGGGTTTGTAGGCGATGCGATCGACTCATAATAGGGGCACTCCTTACACGGACCAGACGGGTTGACCGCACAGCGAATCTGAGCAGAACGGGCATTATAGCGACAGGTCGAATCCCCAATCAGGGCACCCACGCCTTCAACATAGTGATAGTCAGCAGGCAACGACAAAAGACGCTGAATTTGTCTGCGTTCTGCGGCTTGTACAGCAGCCCGTAATCGAGATTGTGCCCTCATCTGCATCTTTCTAAAAAACACGAAAGACAGAAGTGGCGGAATCAGCCCGATCGCGCAAATCAAAACAATCTCCAGCATATGACTATTGTGCTCAATCTGGCTGGAGATGTCAGGGTGAGATCTAGATAAATCTGGCTAAGAGGCTCCCGGTTTAGGTTTATGAGTTGACGAAACGTGTAGCTCTTTAAGCTGCTTGTCATCGACGCTAGAAGGCGCACTCGTCAGCAAACATCGAGCCTGTTGAGTTTTGGGAAACGCGATCGCATCTCGAATCGATTCTTCGCCTGCCAGCAGCATCACCCAGCGATCGAGTCCATAGGCGATGCCGCCATGCGGAGGGGTGCCATACTCAAACGCTTCTAACAGAAAGCCGAATTTGTTGTGTGCTTCTTCGACCGATAGCCCGATCGTTTCAAACACTTTTGCTTGCAGATCGGACTGATAGATCCGCACACTGCCGCCGCCGACTTCAAAGCCGTTAAACACCAGGTCGTATGCCTGAGCATGAGCCGTTTTGAGATCGTGTGCCTCTTCAGGTTTGGGTGCGGTAAAGGGATGGTGTAACGCCTCCAGTCGCTTCTCGTCGGCGTTCCACTCAAACATTGGGAAGTCGGTCACCCACAGCAAATTAATCTTGTCGGAATCGATTAAGTTTAGTTCGCGTGCCAGGGCTTGACGGAGGCGATCGAGCGTTTTATTCACCGTGATCGTGTCTCCCGCCCCAAATAAGAGCAGATGTCCGGGTTTGGCTCCGGTGCGGGTGAGAAGCTCTTGTTTTTGCTCGTCGGTCAGGTTGTCTTTGATGGCTCCGATCGTGTCAATTTCGCCATCTTCACGGACTCGAATATACGCCAATCCTCGCGCCCCGGCTTCTGCGGCTTCTTTAAATAAGTCTCCACCCGGCTTGATTCGCACGTTAGAAACGGCATCATTTCCACCCGGAATCGGCAGAATTTTGACAATGCCGCCCTTCGCGACCGAATCAGCAAAGACTTTAAAGCCAGAATTTTTGAGAATATCCGACACGTCTACTAGCTCTAATCCGTAGCGCGTATCAGGCTTGTCAGAGCCGTAGCGATCCATCGCGTCTGCATAGGTTAGCTGAGGAAACGGAGTCGGAATCTCAACGCCTTTAATGGTTTTGAAGATGTGACTGACTAACCCCTCGTTCAGGTGAATAATTTCTTCTTGTGACATGAAACTCATTTCCATGTCGAGTTGAGTAAATTCGGGTTGACGATCGGCTCTCAAATCTTCGTCGCGAAAACAGCGAGCGACTTGATAATAGCGATCGAAGCCCGACACCATCAGAATCTGCTTAAACAATTGCGGCGACTGCGGCAGCGCAAACCATTCACCCGCATTCACCCGCGACGGAACGAGATAATCTCTGGCACCTTCGGGAGTCGATCGCGTCAAAATTGGGGTTTCGACTTCGATAAACCCTTCAGCATCTTCTAGATAGCGACGAATCGATTTGATCACCTGATGACGCAGTTGTAAGTTACGACTCATCCGCTCTCGGCGCAAATCCAAATAGCGATATCTCAGGCGTAAATCTTCTCGCACCGTTTCGTTATCAGACATCGAGACTTGAAACGGCAACTGTTTGCGAACAGCGTTGAGAATTTCAATCTCGTCGGCATAAATTTCAATCTCGCCCGTCGCAATTTTAGGGTTTAACGACTCATCAGGGCGCTTAGTAACCCGTCCCACAATCTTGATCACATATTCGTTTCGCAAATCACCCGCGGTTTGATAAGAACCCGGAGTCCGTTCGGGGTCGCTGACAATTTGAACGGTGCCACTGCGATCGCGCAAATCGACGAAAATCACATACCCATGATCCCGACGACGATCGACCCATCCATAAAGAGTCACTGTCTCTCCAATGTGGCTGGCTCGGAGTTGACCGCAATAGTAGCTACGCATAGGGAGAAATGAGGGATGAGGGATGAATCGGAAACTATGAGTTTAGTCTAACGATCGTGGGCAGATCAACGCTTTCAATGGACAAGCATTGCTGACAACGCGCAAAAACCTTTCAATTATGGCGTAGTTGAGTGACGATCGTGAGCGGGTATTTGGAATCTCATCTCATCCTTTTGTCTCCCGCCTTGCTTAACTGCCGAACAATGGCAGAGAATTTCTATCCGTACAATGGAAGTTGAGATGTCATCCTAAAGCAGCCATGACGATTCCAGCCAGCGACTATCCGTTTGCCCAAGAATTCATCACCGATGCGTCAGGAAAGATTTGCAAAGTCATTATCAATATCGCTGACTACCAAAAATTGCTCAATGCTCTAAAAGACGAGGGGCTTTACCGCGCGATCGTGGAAGTACGCGATGAACTGCCGATGAGTCTGGCAGAAGCGCTTAACGAACTGGAACAACCGTGAATGTTGAGTATCTGCCAAGCTTTTTGAAGGATCTCAAAGCGTTAAAACAAACCACTTCTACCAAAAAAGACAATTTCCTCCTTCCTGGCTAAAGAGCGATCGTTGTCCCTTCTCAAAAAATCTTTCTCGACTAGCATGGAAATTGTCTGGACACAACACGCAGAAGAACGACAGCAGCAGTGGGAACAGCGACTCGGCATCACTCGACAAGAGGTTGAAGCAGTGGTGATCAATCCAGAACAAATGATTCCTGATGACGAAGGCATTCTCGTTGCCCAATCAAGAAGAGGTAACGGCTTACTGCGCGTTCCCTATGTAGAAATTGGCTCAACGAAGCGCATCCTTACCCTTTACTGGACAAATCAAGTCAAACGCTACTGGCAGGAATCACTATGAGAATGCAATACAGCGCTGATGCCGATATTCTGATCCTGATTCTGCGGGAAACGCCTCCAGTCAACGCCATCTCTGAACCGGGTGGTGTGATTGTCAGCTATGACGAAGCGGGAGAACCTGTGAGCATTGAGTTTCTCAACGCCTCAAAACGGCAACTGATTCAACCTGGAGAAACTTCACTGCCGATTCAGATGTGATGACACTCATTTACAAGCTTAGAGCGTCATTCTTCGGAGGCAATAGGTATTGTATAAACGCGGATGGTTGCTTTTGTCAGTTCAATTCTGTCGATCTCCAACCGCAAATTTCGAGTTTAAAGCACGATCGTTCGAGTTCAAAGCTCAAAACTTCAAGTTCAAAGCACGATCGTCCGAGTTCAGAAGTCAAAGTTTCGAGTTCAAAGCACGATCGTCCGAGTCCAGAACTGGAAAATTTGAGTTCAAAGGTCGATCGTTCGAGTTCAGAGGTCAAAGTTTTAAGTTCAAAATGAGATCGTTCGAGTTCAAAGCTGAAAACTTCAGGTTCAAAGCACGATCGGTCTCAAATTGAGCGTTTCGCTCGAATAGCTGTCTGGGTTACAAGCGGTTGTGACCTAACCACGAGTTTGACAAAACTAGGACACCTTCCCCCTCTAGCCAGCCTGTTGCAATGGGTAGACTAGCGACAGAAGCACGTTGGGAAAGATTTTAATGCTGCTAGAAGCGATCGTTACTCTGGGGTTAGGCATCTTCTGCTTTCGGGGAGGCACGACGATCGGGCGACTGCTTTTGCGACAAGGGGCAACGGCAAATGACTTGTTTAAAGGGAAAAATAATGCAGCCGCGCTGCTGTTTATTGGCATCTACGTCGCCTTTCTCGTTTTGGCACTCAACATTCCCCAAATGCAAATCTTTCCTCTGACCTGGCGCGTCTATGGAATGCAGACCACTTGGACGATTATGCGCATCATGCTGATCGGGTTTTGTGGAGTCGCCTATACGATCGTGGCACAAACCGCTCGTAAGCAAATTCTCACGGTGCTGTTGCTTGGGGCGATCGGAGTCGGCGGATTCACCACAACCGAAGCTTATTTTTTGGCTCCGATTCACGACGATCTCTTCAACAACTTGCAGCCCAACGGAGTCTTTAAGCAAACCTCAATGAGTAGCTGTGCCCCGTCTGCATTAGCGACGGTTTTGCAGCGATGGGGCATCAAAGAAGCCACCGAAACCAGTGTCGCAAAGCTGGCGGGCACGAGTCGTATGGGCACAACGATGCCGCAAGTGATTTTGGCAGCCCGTGGATTTAATCTCAACGGGGTTGAACTCGCCCCAACCTGGGAGCAGATGCGTCAAATCAACCGTCCGGGGGTGTTGGGCGTTTGGCTGATCGACGGCGATCGCAAACTTTCCCACGCGGTGGCACTGCTGGCAATGAACGCAGATAAAGCGGCGATCGGCGATCCATCCAGTGGCAAAATTTATGTGCTCGATCGGACTGAATTCGCCCGAATTTGGCGAGAGCAATACGTGCCGATTTTCCGACCGAACGAGATTTTGTTATTAACAAACATTCAAGCCGCTGATTATCTCAAGCGCCTGGGCTACTTCCAGCAGAAGTCTCAAGACTTTAAATCAGCCTTGCGGGAGTTTCAGCGATCGTCCGGTGTCAAAATCACAGGAACTCTCGACACCCAAACGAGTTTGTTATTAATGGGGTCTTTTTTAGAGGGAGTGCCCACTTTAAAGGAGTTCTCGATCGATTAAAGATCGGGTTCGATGCCGAGCGATCGTAACTGGGCGATTAGTCGCTCTGTCCGTTGTCGTTCTTGCTCAACGAGATCTGATTGCCGCTCTAAAGGTGTAGGAATCCAATTACCCAACGCGTCGAACCAGCGCAACCACTGCCGCTCAATGCCCTGATAAGTGCCTTCCCACAATCCCAGCCCTAACCGCAGTTCTTCAAACCAAAATCGGGGTGGCGTTGCCTCAATCTTGCTATAGCTTCCACCTTCGAGACGAAACACCTGTAGCTCATCGGTGTAACGGTTAAACACAATGTAGTAGGGAATGCGGAGAACCCGTTCATAAACTTCCCATTTAGTTGGCGGTTGGTCAACGTCTCGCAAGGTTTGCCCTAAATCTTCTCGTTCGGTGCCTGGTGAGAGTAGCTCGACTACCACGATCGGGTTGACTCCTTCTTGCCAACTAACATAGCTCAGACGCAAATCGCGCTGTTCATAAAGTCGAGAAATGCCCACAACTCCAAACCAATCGGGGCGTTTATACCAACCTGTATGGCGCACATCATAGTAAAGATTGAGATCACTGCCCGTAAAGACATCTTCGCTGAGATAGTCGGGCGGAAGAAAGGTTTCTTCAAGCAAGCGAGGCTGGAGCAAATGAAACTCGTCGGGCAAGCCAGGTTCCTCCGGGTTCTCGCTGGGCAGGTCATACATGGTTGGCAAATAGTCTTTGGGCGATCGTGGCGGATCGGTTTGAAACATAGCCTTCTTCAACAAACTACCCTTTATTGTAGAGGTCAAACTCCCTTGACAAAAGGACGATATTCAATGCTGCAAGATCCGGCGATTCGAGTGCCGATCGCCATTAGTCTCGGCGCGATCGCGGGTGCTTTGTGCCGCTATTACTTAACCATCTGGTCGATTCAGCGCTTCGGAATCGCATTTCCCTACGGGGTTTTCTTGATTAACTTAAGCGGCTGTTTTTTAATGGGATTTCTGGCAACGTGGTTTGTCGATCAGCCGACATCTCCTGAAGTTCGGCTAATGTTGACCACTGGATTTTTAGGTGCCTACACCACCTTTTCGACTTATGGATTAGACACCCTCAATCTGCTGAGAACTCAAAACTTTTCAGCCGCAGGTCTTTACTGGCTGGGCAGTGCCGCTTTAGGAGTCGTCTTCGTTCAGCTAGGAGCAATGCTGGCGAGAGTTGGACAATAAAAGAGTTTGATTACTTTTGTTTGGCTTCGTAGAGATAGAATTTTCCAAACAAGCCGACGGTCTCAAAGTGGTAGGTCGGCATTCCGGGAAGAAAGGCTAAATCGGGCACGATCGCGCGCACTGATAGGTCAGTTTGATAGAAGCTAAACACGAGATAATCTTGGCGATCGGTGTTGCGAGTAATCACCTTTTTGATCTCAGACTGATTGTCGTCTACAAACTTTGGACATTGGCTTGCCAACCCCAAGGGCGCTTTTTTGCAAGCGTCTTCTCGAATGCGCTGAACTGCAAACGCTTCAAACGCCTCCTGTTTAGGGTTAGTCAGCGCCAAGGTTGCGGCTATTCCCAGTAGCGCCACTCCAATCAGTCCTGCTGCCAGGTTGACTATCTTCATAGCGGTCAATCCCCACTCCACAAGCGTTAGACAATCGGCTGCCTCACGCGAAACCACGATCTTAGACGCGATCGGACAAATTTTGTTCTCGTCCTAAAAGATCTAGCTGACTTGTCCCCTTGAATGCTATAGTACTAACTGTGATGGCGAGCGTAGCCAAGTGGTTAAGGCAGTGGTTTGTGGTACCACCATCCGGGGGTTCGAGTCCCCTCGTTCGCCCTTTTAAGTTTTGATTAGCATTAGCGACCCTGATCGCTCTCTATGGTTTCTAGAGTTGAAACGAGCCATCAGGCATAATCGTTCTACTGAAAATTGTTCTGTGGCGCTTAATCTCCCGAATATCAGCATCGGTAAGGTTGGCATCGGTGAGATTGGCTCTGCTTAAATTTGCGCCCCTCAAACAGGCAGTCGTCAAGATCACTCCCGTCAAATCTGCCCCGGTTAGGTTTGCACCTCTGAGATTTGCTCCGGTCAAGTCTGCACCTGCGAGGGTCGCTTTACTCAAATTTGCCCAGGCGAGATCTGCACTCGATAAATTGGCTGCGCTGAGATTGGCTGCAAATAAATAGGCGTTTCTGAGGTGCGATCGCATCAAGTTTGCCTTTTGCAAATCGGCATGATAGAGATGCGCCTCCATCAGTTCGGCTTCATAGAGATTGGCGTTGCTGAGATTTGCATGGGCAAAATTAGCATTGAGCAGCATTGCCTCGCTGAGGTCGGTTCGTCTCAAATCTGCTTCGCTGAGATCAGCTTCTCGAAAGGTTGCGCCTCGAAGCTCAGTGCCGATCAGATTGGCTCTGGTTAGATCGGCTCGATCGAAGTTAGCTCCCTTCAGATCTGCTCCAATCAAGTTGGCATCGCTGAGATCTGCGCCGCTCAAATCAGCAGCAACTAAACTAGCATCAACTAATTCCGCTTTTTGGAGGGTTGCATCGATTAGTTCAGCGTTGAGCAGCGTTGCCTGATTGAGAATCGCGCCATTGAGATTAGCAGCAATCAGCTTTGCCCAGGACAGATCAGCTTTTTTTAAGTTGACGTGATTAAGATCTGCGCCTCGGAGATTTGCGCCCTTTAAGTCGGCTTCGCTGAGGTCAGGGTAACTGTGCGGATGGAGCGATCGCCATTCAATCCACGCCACTGCCCCTTGCTGCAATAGCTTGAGATGCCTTGATGCCATGTCTATTCCTTTCGCATCTCGGTCGGATGCTCTCGCCCAGCGACGTTCTCGATCGCTGCCACCACTGCCTGAGATGCTGCCATGATGTCTCGCTCTGCGCCACCGAGATAGAGTCGCCCAAAGCTGCCCACCGCCGAGATTTGCAAAATGTTGATGAAGGCGGCTTTTTCGGCTTCGTTGGCGGCGAGGGCGGCAAAGGCGGCGGGTTCGACTTCAAAGACGTAGAGGGTTTGCCCTGCCAGAATCATGTTGCCGCGTCGGGTGCGGTTGATCAGTTGGGTGTGATGGGCATCGATGTTGCGAATAATTTGGCTAGAAATCACCCGCGGCTTGAGACCTTCGTTTTGCCGAACGCCCATCGCGTCTAGGATTGCTCGACCTGCGGCTTTGACTTCGCCCTGATTGCTGGCGTGAATTTCGAGCAGCCCATACAGACGTTCGACCATTTGCACACCGGGACGCACCACGGCTGATTTCATCGCCACGTCCATGATGCGGTTAATTTCGATGCCGGGAGAAATCTCAATCCAGAGGGAGGCATCTCCGGGCAGGGGTAAAAAGCCCAGTGCCTCGGTGCCGAGATAAGCAGCGTGTTGGGGCTGCAAGTTGTCGAGATACACGTAACTGCGAAGATCGATTCCCAAAAGTCACATCCCTGGCAAAGAGGCTAGATCAGTATACGATTTTGCGTTGACTCGTGGCTACTGACTAGGGAGGATAGAGGCGATTCTGCTATGCATCGACTAAATCGCTGTGGTCGGTTTCCCTGTTCCGAATGGTCTCAAATAAGTCGCTGTCATCATTGGTAAATGCACACACATCAAAGTAATAAACTGCGGGTGTTCCACTTCTTCTGCGGTTAGAAATCAAATAAGAATTAAGGTCAACGAATTTTTCATGATCTCGGTTAGAAAGGCTGATCAAATAGTTTCCAAAGTTGTCATAGATCAGAAAGTGTTCGTAGCCAATTTTTAACAGTGTCTTAATAGCCTCGATCGCTTCAGCTTCAGCGTTTGGTTTAAAGGTCAGATCATACTCAAAATAGAGAACTGGACGAGATGCAGAAATAATGTCAGCCGAGGCGTTAATAATTGAGAAGTCAAAGCCATCGGTGTCTATTTTGAGAAGTTTTGCATCCTTAAATCTGGAGTGATCTTGAATGATTGTGTTCAGGCTTTTCATTGCAACTCGCTCACCTTTGCTGGAAGTAAGAGCATTGACGATCGAGGCAGTTCCTCCGTGATTGAGAGTTGAATCAAAATTAATGATCTCCCCATCAGTGCCAACAAAACACTCATCAATTTCAACGTCTCCGATCTGCAAAGCATTGCGTCTCAGACATTCAACAAACTCAGGACTTCCTTCAACGCATAGGACTGGAACTGCCCGACCACTGCGGATGAGTGCTGCACTATCGCCGACATTTGCCCCAATGTCGATCGCAGATGATTGGGGATATTTATCAAAAACTGCCTGGGAAATATAGCCTAAAGCAGTATCATATCTGTGCCAAGTTGCTTGATAGTGATCTAAGCGATGGTCGATCGGCAGAAGAATAGAGTAGCAACCAATTTTGTATCGTTTAGTCGCAAGTTTTGCACTCTTCAGATTGACTAACTCTATGAAAATAGCCTCTAACTTATCAACTGCTTTAGCTTGACTAAATTCAGACATTGCTCGTTGTTGACCTGTTCGAGTAATTGCCTCCCAGCGTGCCAAGTCTGTTGGCAGAGAAGACAAACTATCGGCTAGATCAAATGGGTTTTCAGACTCAAAGATTAGTCCATCGGTGCCAGATTCGGCGATGATTTCTTTGGCTCCTCCGGTGCCACTGGTGACGAGAGTGAGTCCTGCTGCCATTGCCTCAATTTGACTGATTCCAAATGGCTCCTCAAATCGAGAAGGAAAAACCAGAACATTATGAGTTTTATAGAGTTGAATCAGTTCTTGACGAGACAATGCTCCTGGGAAGTGAACGGATTCTTGGAGTCCTTCTGATTCCACAAATTGCTTTAAAGCTTCAACAAATTCTGGTTGAAACGTGCCCCCGGCGATCGTGGCGGTGAATTCAATTCCTGCCGCGTGAAGTAGAGAGAGCGCTTCGACTAAAACATCAGCCCCTTTGTATGCGGTGACTAAACTGGCGTAGGCAATGCGAAGACGATCGCGCGGCGGAAGCTCGGCTTGATAAAAGGCATCGACATCGGCACCAGGATAAATAGTTTGTGTTGTAGCGGTCGAGTAGCCTAACGTCTGAAGGCTTGCCGTGACCCAATCGCTACAGGTGATGGGCTGGTAAAGGGGCGATTGGGGCGTGTGCTGAGGCGAATAATCGGCTTGAGCATTCATCAAATAGTGAACCACGGGCACATGACGAGAGAGCAATAGTGCTAAACTCTCTGCTTCCATTTGCACAAACCGCAGATTACCTGCTAAACAAACATCGGGCTGAAAGTGGTCTAAGTGGTGTTTGAGCACCGCCTGATTTTGCTGCCTCGCACTCACTACGCGCTGATGGTCAAACCAGCTTGCTCCTTCAGAGGACCACCCACCCATGAGCGACAAACAACGATCGACAGGCGGATCAGGATAGAGACTGACGTGAGATGCAGAAAACTGGGGCGTGTCACTCGTCAACACTAAAACGGTGTGACCACGATGTTGCAACAGTCGGGCAAAGTCTGCGATCGAGCGTTCATATCCTCCTAAAACTTGCGGCGGGTAAAGATTGGTGAGCACTAAGATTTTGAGAGTTTTAGTCATCTTGATTACTCTTGAGTGAAATACGGTGTTGCTGAATTCATCACGATCGCTCACTCAGTTCGGCTGATGATTCTGACGTTGCTAAATAGGTTGCCCACATTTGCTCGTAAGCCTTTTCCATCTCGCGAGTAAATTGTTTGCCATTCCAAAGTGGGGCAGTTTGTTTCGATCGCTTCAACTTCCAGGCGATTTGCTGCCGGAGCGCCGCATCGGTTCCTAAACGAACTCCCCAATTGACATATTCGTCATCTGTCCAGGCGATGCCTTCGGTGAGTCCGGCGTTGGTCAGCATCGTGTAGCTGTTTCGAGCGGCAAATTGTTCTCCGACTCGCGTCACTAATGGGATTTCCATCCAAAGGGCTTCGAGGGTTGTGGTTGCGCCATTGTAGGGAAAGGTGTCTAGCACCACATCGGCGATCGCTAAATTAGCGCGATGAATTTCAACCGATGGGTCATCAGGCAAAAATCGGAGACGATCGCTTGATACGCCCTCTTCTTCAGCGATTTCTGCAAAAAATTTGCTGATCGATTCCTGGTCTGAGAGTCCTTTAATTAAGAAGTAGCTGTTGGGAACTTGCTTAAGAATTCGCATTTGCAGCTTTACGGTGTCGCGATGTCGTTTGTAGCCTCGCTGGGCACTGAGGAAGACGATCGCATCATTGGGAATCTCTAAATGTTCTCGTCGTAGCGTGGGAATGCCGACTTCAAAACCATCGACGGCAATATAGGTTTGAGGCAACCGAACAATTTTCTCACTGTAGTAATCTTGGGCGGAGTCTGGCAAAACGTAGGGGTCGGCGATGAAATAGTCGATCGCGGGTAAACCTGATGCATCCCAACCGAGCCAGGTTGCTTGAACGGGGGCGGGCTTGAGTGCCAAAATCTCACAGGTTAGATCGAGGGTGATGCTGTCAAGATCGATGAGAATATCAATTTCGTCTTCATGGATCTGGGTCGCGATCATTAAGTTGGTTCCTAGACCGACCGTTTCAATTTTGTGGACGTGTTCAAATTGGTTCACATACCACTCTTGCAAGGGATCGTGAAATTTTCGATAGCTGAGAAAATAGCCATAGAGTTCAAAGCGATCGCGATCATGGTGCTGCAATAGGCACCGAGCAAGCCAGCCGACCGAATGCGTTGCCATGCAGTGAGACAAATAGCCGATTTTAAGACGCTTGGGGGCGCGATCGCGGATTGAGTGCTGATAGTTTCTGCCCTTGTTGGCGGCGTTGAGTTGAATATTTTTTTGACAATATTCGAGGACTTGATTTTCGAGGGTGCGCCAGCGCTGTGGCTGATCGTAGAAGTAGACCAAATAGTAAGACGAGTTGAGCAGCCGAGAGATACTAACAGAATGTACATCGGTGGGCTGTTGCTCAACCAAAGTCTGCAACAAAGACTCATGCCTCTCAGCAATCTTCAGCGCTTCTTGCCAATAGCCACCCGCACCAAGCAAGCCCCGCAAGATTAAATGGTTAGAAAAAATCTTTTCGGGTAAGTAGTTTGTGAGTTCATATCGACGCTCACCGACTTGGATGCTGCGATCGTACTGTTTTGCGTTGTGATAAAAAAGCGACAAGTGACCCAAAAATTCGATGCTGTCAGGGTCAAAGCGGAGATAAGCCTCAACCAGATCGGCTGCAAATGCACCACTCATCTTACTGTGAGCAAATCGAATCGCTGCGGGCAGCAAAACCTGCATCAAGGCGTGAGTATCAGGAACTAAGCTGATGCAACCCTCAGCAAATTTGAGCAGAGACGGCGTAGGGGCGGCGTGATATAAAACAGTTTCTAAAACGTGTAGCAAAAACTCTGAATTGACCTCTACTCCTTGAAGCGATTGCGGCAACTCCAACTCTTCAAGCGTGTCATCGGTGTAGAGATCAAGCTCGATCGAAAGCTGCAAGAGTTGCAGAACGTTATAAATGAGATTAGGAGACACTTCGCGCAGATGTTGACGGATTGCCCACGCGGTTGAGTAGTCTGTCAAAGCCTCGCGTCTCTCTGCCTCGGTTTGCAACACTTGCGCTAACTCAGCGACCCATTGTTCAACCTGATCAGGTTCACCTTCCGACATCGCAAACAGCCAGGTGGTTTGGGCTTCGGCTTCTTCACCTTGCAAGAGCAGCAATAAGCCTAACTGCCAATAATAAGATCGCTCTTCGGGGTTGGACTCGATCGCTTGTTCGTAGAGTTGGGCAGCTTGAGCATAATTTGCTTGCGCTAGATATTGGCTAGCTTGCAATTGCCAGGAGGTTAACGCTTCGGTAGAGTTGGTAGAAGTCATTGTCGTGGGGGCTTGATCGAAAGGGTTGCTTTAGTATGGACGCAAGATAAAGCGACGTAACACGCAAAAAAATGAGTGGATAGAAATCTACCCACCCACTCTCTAAAATTTTGAAACTTAGCGCTCAGGCTAGATCATTGCAACTTGATTGTGCTGTCATCAACCTTTGCTCATATCTCTCGCGGTGGCATCACACGTTGGTTGTGCAGAAGTTCCAGCAGCAGGTGGTTTTGGGTCTGCTAATATCTTAGCGTCGGGCGTGATTGCTTCACACAAAACAGCCGTTGTGGTTGCGTCACTAGCCTCTTTCACAACCGAGATAGCGACCATGCCGTTATAAGACTTTAGGGCCTTCGCTTTGGAGGTGCCATAGTTGATCACACTAGTAGCATCAGTGGCAACTGCCTGAAGCGTGTAATCGTAGTTAGAAGTTGTTGCTGGAACGGGGTTTGCCAAACCATTGAAGTCAGATGAAAAGTTGCTCTTTTCCAAATAGCGAGCTTGTTGAGTGCGGTTCAGGGTTCCCACATACTGCTTGGCTTCAGACTGCTTGGCTTTGTTTGCCTGGTTCAAGAAAGAAGGCAGCGCGATTGCAGACAGAATGCCGATGATGATGATGACCACCAATAGCTCGATCAGGGTGAAACCTTGATCTTTCTTTTTGCCGACGAGGTGTTGCAGAAACTTTGCTTTGAGTTCAGATTTCATGGAAAGAGTGTCTCCTAAAGGGTGCGGGTGGATGAGCTTCTAACGCTGAACCTAACTTGCCCAGTTCTTTCACCTTTCATATCACTCGTCTCTAAAAATCTTCCTGATTTCTCAAACCCTCGATCCAATAAGAGTTAGAGGCGACGATCTGCTCCTCATAAAGTGGAGCGAAGCCCTCGCCAGCCCTAGAATTCTTGTTCTCTCCTTAGGGCTACCGTGTGCACAAGTTGCTCGATCGGTCATGGCTGAGGTTCTTCGCCCCCTAAATCCCCCACTTTGGGGGACTTTAAAAAAGATAGCAACTGGGAAGCGGTGGGCACGCTTGGAGAAGTCGTCTTCAATTCGCTCGATGAATTCTCAGCGCATTCGTGGAACAACTCCAAACCTCATTGCGGCGGCTCGACAGCTTCGACAAAACCTGACCCCGGCTGAGAAGATGGTGTGGGACGCTCTCAAAAACCGTCAACTGCACGGCTGGGAGTTTCGCACTCAGCATCCGATCGAGTCTTTTATTGTCGATTTCTATTGTCCTCAGCATCGATTTGTCATTGAACTCGATGGCGCAGTTCATGATCAGCAAAGGGAGTATGATGCTGCCCAAACTGAGAAACTGAATCATCTGGGCTATCGAGTCATCCGGTTTGATAACCAAGAAGTGATGTCAGATTTAAGTAGTGTTCTCCAGCAGATCGTCAACGCGATCGAACCCCAGCCTCCTCTTCTCAAAGTCCCCCAAAATGGGGGATCTAGGGGGCTGAAGCCGACTCAACCGAAGTGACAAAGACTTGTTTGTACACCGCAGTTCCCGTGGGAGAGGGCTGGGGTGAGGGCAAAGATTTACAGGTTAATCGAGCCAGATACTCAAACAGAGCAAAGAGCATTGCATCCTCTGACTGACTTGACGAGAACCCACTATTTTGCGATATACTAAACGTAGTCGTTATGAGTTTGTTTATACCCTATGGCAACCCCAACCGTAGAGAATGTAGTCATTATCGGTTCTGGTCCGGCTGGATATACGGCAGCTATCTATGCAGGTCGTGCAAACCTCAAGCCTCTGATGTTTGAGGGCTTTCAAGCGGGAGGGTTGCCTGGTGGACAGTTGATGACCACCACCGAAGTTGAAAACTTTCCGGGCTTTCCTGAAGGCATCACAGGTCCCCAACTGATGGATCGAATGAAAGCGCAAGCCATGCGCTGGGGGGCAGAGCTACACATGGAAGATGTCACCTCGGTTGATTTGAGTCAGCGTCCGTTTGTGATTAAGTCTGACGATCGAGAAGTTCTCGCCCACAGCATCGTGATCGCCACAGGTGCTACCGCCAAACGGCTAGGGCTTCCTGAAGAACGTCAGTTTTGGAGCCGAGGCATTTCAGCCTGCGCCATTTGCGACGGGGCAACTCCTCTCTTTCGAGGCGCAACGCTGGTCGTGATTGGTGGCGGCGACACTGCGGCAGAAGAATCGATTTATTTGACCAAATATGGCGATCACATTCACATGATTGTCAGAACGGATAAAATGCGCGCCAGCAAAGCCATGCAAGATCGCGTTCTGTCCAATCCCAGAATCACCGTTCACTGGAACACAGAACCTGTTGATGTCGTAGGCAACGACGAGCACATGACTGGGGTGAAGGTCAAAAATACTAAAACCGGGGAAGAACGCATCATTGATGCCAAAGGGCTGTTTTATGCGATCGGGCACACGCCCAACACCTCTCTCTTTAAAGGTCAGCTAGATCTCGATGACGTTGGCTACATTGTCCCCAAATCCGGATCGGTCGAAACCAGCGTCGAAGGCGTATTTGCGGCTGGAGACGTGCAAGACCACGAATTTCGTCAAGCAATCAGCGCGGCTGGAACCGGATGTATGGCAGCGATGCTGGCAGAACGTTGGCTATCCTTCAACGGCTTGGTGCAAGAGTTTGCTAAAACTCACGCTCAACAAACCGCCGAAGAGACACCCACGCACATTGAGGAAATCAAGCCCAGCGCTGAGTTTGATGTCGCCGCCACTCGTCACCAGGGCGGACTGGCGTTGAGAAAGCTCTATCACGAGAGCGATCGCTTAATCGTCGTCAAATATGTCTCACCTGACTGCGGTCCTTGCCACACGCTCAAGCCGATTTTCAACAAAGTCGTCGATGAGTTTGACGGTCGCATTCACTTCGTCGAAATTGACATCGACAAAGACCCTGATATTGCCGAGTCAGCAGGGGTGACGGGCACTCCAACGATTCAATTCTTCAAGCACAAAGGCATTGTTGCTGAGGTCAAAGGCGTAAAGCAAAAGAGTCAATATCGAGAATTGATCGAGAGCAACCTCTAAGAAGGAGACAGGAGTTTTGAGTTTTGGGTGAAGTCTTCTACTATTGAGGCTTCTTACTCACTCCTCCCTCATGTCTCTCAATCTTCCTCGCCTGCGATCGTTAAATTTTTCAGAGCGTCCTAGCCTGTCATTGCAAATGATGCAGGTTGGGACGCTTTTGACGTTGGTGTTTGTTGGAATCGCGGTGCTGGCTCCAGCATTTCAAGGGTTAGGCTGGCTGCAAAGTCCGATCGAGTTTCTCGACAATCTGCCTCACCAACCTCCGTCGGCGGCGCATTGGTTTGGGACGACTGGCTTAGGCTATGACGTGTTTTCACGAACGCTCTATGGCACTCAGGCAGCAATTCAGGTGGTGATTTTAGCGACCGCACTCAGCTTAATCATCGGTGTGCCGTTGGGAATGGTGAGTGGATATCTGGGCGGAAAGCTCGATCGTATCCTCCTCTTCTTTATGGATACGATCTACACGTTGCCGGGATTGTTGCTATCCGTGACTCTGGCATTTGTGGTCGGGCGAGGCGTATTTAATGCGGCGATCGCCCTCAGCATTGCCTATGTCCCACAATATTATCGAGTCGTGCGAAACCAAACGGTCAGCGTCAAAACCGAACTGTTTATCGAAGCTGCACAGGCGATGGGCGCTTCGACCTGGCGAGTTTTATCGCGCTATTTGTTTTTGAATGTGATTCAAAGTGTGCCTGTCCTGTTTACGCTCAACGCCGCAGACGCGATTCTCACCCTCGGAGGTTTGGGATTTTTAGGACTGGGTTTACCCGATGAAGTTGCCGAATGGGGACACGATTTGCGTCAGGCACTTGATGCCCTCTCGACGGGAGGAATTTGGTGGACTGCCTTCTTTCCAGGATTGGCAATGACGTTGATGGTCGTCGGACTGTCGCTGTTTGGAGAAGGCTTAAACGAACTCACCGAACGCAAAGCACGATGACGCTAAAAGTCTTCTAAAAGCCACTCCGAAGCGCGTTCGCCTAAATCGATCGGAACATTCACCGCCTTACCCAAGCGCGGACGCTCACGAGTTTTCTCGATATAGGTTTGCACCTGCGAAACTGCGCCCCACGCGTCGATATAGCCCGCAACCTGATCGAGATGCGCGACGTAGTCTGCCTCAGATAAGGGAAACGACGCTTGTTCTAAATACTTCCACATCACCTGCACAAAAATCTTGCCCTGAGTCCGCCGGACTTGGATATCGTAAGAGTGACCCCACTTATCGATCAGAAGCTGTCGTAGGTCGTGTCCGGTCATGATCGCGATCGCCCAAGATTTTGTAACATTTCGTATAAATTTACGGCTTTAACGGTTCGCTATGATTGCTAATGTTAAAGTTTGTATAATACACCCACAAAAGGCTACAAACGACTGCTTCAGAAGGTTTTCTAGCATTTTTTGATTCTAGAAAGCTCTTGTGAAACCAGCGATCGTCGCTTGTGTAGGTAACTAGATCTAAACCCAGAACTTTCAGATAAGTTCTGATCGTCAATCTGTGTGATTTGTCGCAATCATCCCCGATATCTCTAGAGTGTAGACATGGCTCAACTAACTGGACCTGCCGATGACGTTCCCAGCATGGGTCGTCGTCAATTTATGAACGTTCTGATGTTTGGCTCTGAGGCACTGGTCGCTGCTGGTGCCCTCTATCCAGTCATCAAATATTTTATTCCTCCATCGAGCGGCAGTAGCTCTGGGGGTGTCACCGCTAAAGATGCTTTGGGTAACGACATCGTTCTCACCGACTATCTAACGAGCCACCCGGCGGGCGATCACTCCCTCGTGCAAGGCTTAAAAGGCGACCCTACTTACTTGGTTGTGCAAGAAGATAAGACCATTACAAACTACGGCATTAACGCGGTTTGCACCCACTTGGGCTGCGTTGTTCCGTGGAACGCCAACGAGAACAAGTTTATGTGCCCCTGTCACGGCTCTCAATATGACAGCACCGGAAAGGTTGTGCGCGGTCCGGCTCCTCTGTCTCTTGCCCTGGCACATGCCAACGTCGAAGACAACAAAGTCGCCCTCACTCCCTGGACTGAGACCGACTTTCGCACCGACGAAAAGCCCTGGTGGGCGTAATTCAGGTTTTAGTATCCTGACCCCTTCTTCCTTTGTTATCCCTTTTATTGCTAGAGATGAGAACAAGCTTTTTATCGTCGATGTGGCTGCGTAGCGCTCAAACTGTGACTCAAAAGGTCGCGATCGCGATCGTTGCCATTACCGTCTTGCTGGCAGGGAGCCTTGCTCTGCCTCAAGCCGCGTCTGCTTATCCTTACTATGCCCAAGAAGCTTACAAAAATCCTCGTGAGGCAACGGGGCGAATTGTCTGCGCCAACTGTCACTTAGGGGCTAAACCAACCGAAGTTGAAGTGCCTCAGTCTGTGTTGCCTGACACTGTGTTTGAAGCGGTGGTGAAGATTCCCTACGATACGAGCATTCAGCAAATCCAGGGGGATGGCAGCAAGGGTCCGCTAAACGTTGGCGCAGTGCTGATGTTGCCCGAAGGATTTAAGCTGGCTCCTGAAGACCGCATTTCTGACGAAATGAAAGAAAAGATGGGCGAACTGTATGTTCAGTCTTATAGCGACGATCAGCCCAATATTCTAGTGGTTGGTCCGATTCCAGGTGAGCAATATCAGGAAATCACCTTCCCGATTTTGTCTCCTGACCCCAAGAGCGATAAGTCAATTCGCTTCGGCAAGTACTCCGTCCACGTCGGCGGCAATCGCGGTCGAGGTCAGGTTTACCCCACAGGCGATAAGAGCAACGACACCGTTTATAACGCGTCTGCAACGGGTCAGATTGCCGCAATCAGCAAGACTGAAGAGGGCGGCTTCACTGTCACGATTAAAGAGGCTGATGGCAAGACCATTGATGAAACGATTCCTCCAGGTCCTGAACTGCTCGTCGCAGAAGGTCAGGATGTGAAGTCGGGCGATGCGCTGACCAACAACCCCAATGTGGGCGGGTTTGGTCAGGTTGACAAAGAAATCGTGCTGCAAAGCCCCAATCGCATTAAAGGACTGATGGCATTCTTTGCGATGTGTACTTTGACTCAAATCATTCTGGTGCTGAAGAAGAAGCAGGTTGAGAAAGTTCAAGCGGCTGAAATGAACTTCTAACACAGAGGCAGCGAGTTGAGGTGAAGAATTCGCCTCTTTGGGGATGGGCTTATGGCTCATCCCTTTTTTAGTAACAAAACCCAGTTCGGGTACGGGAAGATGAATAGCAACGGAACAGAAAGTTACGCAACAGATGTCAGACTTCTATTCTTTTCTTATACTAATTTCTCTGTGAAGCTGCACGAAACAAGGTGTTTGATCACCGTTTTTGACAAAGGTTGGTTCTATGCAGGCTGGGATTCGATTGGTATTACAACAATTCTCGCTTGGGTTCTTTGATTAAGAAAGCTGTAAAGTCCTCCGAGTTATCACAGTTACATAATTTTTTTTACATCTGTATTGTTTGAGTTGACACGTATATTTTTATAACACAAAAGCAAATGCAGCCAGAAATGATCAGAAGTGTGCAATTAGGAGATCGCGCTCTATCCGCACCAGCAAGCCAGAATTTCTCAGAAGCATGGGCTAAGAAATATTTGCAAAATCTAGACAACCAGGACGACATTGAATCTACGATTAGCCAGAGCGAAACGGCAGCAGAAACGGCAGATTCACTTAGGCAAGTCCTTCGCACAACCAGCGCTCAAGCCTGGACACAAACCGAAGCGCTGCTCGCCAGAGAACTCATCCGACACCAAATTGATCATCAGTTGATTGACCCCTGGGCTGTAGCAAAAGATGCTCACGAGGTCTACGAGATCACGCTCTCTGCCTATGCTCAACAATTAGAACCGTTCCGGCTCTCTAGGCTGATTGCGCCAAACCTTGGTGAAATCCGGCGGAAGCATACGGCGATCGACCCTAGAGTGATTGGGTTCATCAGTATGCAGTTTCACTACAGCGGACAGATGTTGCTCAATCTGGCTCTGATCGCTGCTCGACCGTTGCTGAGTCAATACTTTAAGGTGATTGACGACCATCTTTATATGCCGCTTCAGCGTGCCTATGATGCCGCCGCTCAACACGACTATTCTGCTCCAGCCCTGCAAACCGTACAGCGTCTCATTCCGCTCTGTAGCCCGATCGCTAACCGAGTGGTTGATCGGGTGGCGCGAGTCAACCCCACTTACCAATCTCACTCAGGGCGATTGGGAGATGTTAACGTTCGCGTTTCTAGCCTGCGCGACACCGAAATGTTTCAGGTGTATTTGTGGGTTTGCATCTTGGAAAACAGCGTTAGTGCTGTCCAGCAAGAGCTTTTTCCGCTGTGCGTCATGCTGTACCCCCGTTTGAAAGTGCGGTGGGAAATCGTGCGGCAAATGCTTCACTTGCTTAACGGTGAAATTAGTACGCATCTCAGCCCGGCTCAATCTGCCTATTTCAAACCCTATTACGAAGCACTTTGGGCGATGTTTTCGCCGCAGGTATTTCCCGATTGATGGGATTTGTTTTACATACATTCCGAATCAATCCCTCTTTTAATCGCAAAAACGCTGACTTGATCGTTCGGCATATTGTTTCAATTCCCATGCCATGCGCTGAATTCCCTGCTGTTCATCGCGCCGAATAAAGGGCAAAAACATCTTGCTTAATGCGCCTGAGAAGTTTTCTCGATGGATGTATTTTGTGCGATTTCTGCCAATATCCTGCAACTCAAAAACGTGCTCGTTGCGAAAACCTGGAATCGTCGAAACCCACTGCAAACAAAACTCTGGCTGAACGATCGTGATTAAAGGCTGGAACTCAATGGCTTCTTCGCCCGGAACCCGGCACAGAGACAGCACCGTCTCCCGACCTTGAACAAATGGCTGATTAGAATTGCAGTCATACAAAAAGGTATTCCAATATTTCCAGCGATCTTTTTGGAACAAGATACGCCAGACGTTAGATTTTGTCGAGTTAATCTCGATTTCAGTATAAAGACTTGGCATTCAACATACCCTGCAAGGAGCGATCGACCTCACTGTGCCCTTTTCTCCACGATTCTCAACCCGCGACAGAAGACTCTACATTTGCTTCAATATCGTCTGTGCTAGGCAGTTCTAGACAGTAGCCAGCCCCATAGACGGTTTTGATAAAGCGAGGATGACGCGGCTCTGGCTCCAGCTTGGTTCTCAAATGCCGGACGTGAACTCGAATCGTCTCAATATCATCATCGGGATCGTAACCCCACACCTCTTTAAGAATCTCGCTCGGAGAAACGGTTTGACCGTGACGCTGAAGCAAGCAGTGCAGCAGTTCAAATTCTAAGTGAGTCAGCTTGACCGTTTTGCCAAACCAAATCGCCTCAAACCTCTCTGGCACCAGCACGAGCGGACCATAGCTGAGAATTTCGCTGTGCTTTGCAGCTTGGGGAATGCGATCGGTGCGACGCAGCAGTGCCCGAACTCGCGCTAGCAGTTCTTCAACCTCAAAGGGCTTGGTCAAATAGTCGTCCGCGCCTGCGTTAAACCCTTCAACTTTGTTTTGCGTCTGCCCCAACGCCGTCAACATCAACACAGGGACATCAGAGGTGCGATCGTCGCGGCGAAGTCGCTGACAAATGGTGAATCCATCCACTTGGGGCAGCATCAGATCGAGCATGATCAAGTCGGGCTGAATTTGCAATGCTAACGCCTGACCCCGAATGCCATCACCTGCTTGAGTGACATCATAGCCAGCCATTTCAAGGTTGACAGCAACTAATTCTGAGATAGCGGGGTCATCGTCGATGACGAGTATCCGGGGCATCATTAAATCGTTTTACTAAACTACTGGAGCGGCACGATCGCAGGAAGCAGCGCAAGACTTATCAAGTTTCCTGTTCAGATTATACGCAATGATTCCAATTCCTCTCGCACATAAACGTTGATCCCTCAAAAAGAGTCAGTGAGAGGGGAGTCGATTCGCACAAGACCCGCGCTATACTGAGTCGCTTGGTTGGTGCAACATCAGAGAGATTTTGGGGTAAGCCGTGGTTTTTTTGCTACTCTTTGCACTCATCAGTTCGCTGATTGCTTTACGAATTTTTGCCGATAATCTACGTCGGCATCTATCAGAGGCGAGGGTGATTGCCCCAATTTTTGCCGATCGAGCGCTACCCGATTTGCCTTCCGTTTCGGTGATCATTCCCGCCTATAACGAAGCTGAAAATATTCAGAGTTGCGTAGATGCAGTCCTCAGCAGTTCTGATTCTGAACGGTTAGAGGTGTGGGTCGTCGATGATCAGTCCACTGATGAAACGCTGGCGATCGTACAAGCCATTTCAGATCCTCGACTAAATGTGTTGGCAGGAAAACCCCGCCCCGCAGGTGAAACGTGGGTGGGCAAAAATTGGGCGTGTGCTCAGGTGACTGCTCTGACGAACGGAGATTTTTTGCTGTTCATTGATGCAGACGTACAGCTTAAACGAGGCGCGATCGAGACCGCCGTTGCCGTCGCCGAACGAGAGCAAGTAGACTTGCTGACCTTTTGGATGACGATCGTGTGCGGTTGTTTGGGCGAGTGGTTAGCGCAGCCCGTGATCGCCAGTTTATTTGCGGCTTCGTATAGCTTTGCAGAGGTTTGCGATCCAAAAAGTGAGGCGGTGTTTGCGGTGGGTCCGTTTATGCTGTTTCGGCGCAGTGCCTACGAGCGGATAGGGGGGCATCGAGCCGTTGCCAATGAAGTGGTCGAAGATGTAGAGCTAGGGCGACGCATTAAGCAACACGGGCTAATCCTCTGGTATGGCTTGGGTCATGAGATGGCAGACGTGAGAATGTATCGATCGATCGCCGCTCTCTGGGAAGGCTGGACAAAAAACTGGTACATCGGCTCACATTGCAATCTTCGGCAAACCCTCTATAGTGCCTTCGTGACGTTTTTAGTCTTCACCGTGCCCTGGTTAGGGTTGCTGATCGTGATCGTTCAGATCATCTTTTTCCCGATTCACTGGTGGGATCTCAGTCCGATTGTGCTTGCACTGGCTGCGATCGTCCTGCACTATAATCTGCGTCGTCTCGTTCAAAAATTCTCTAACATTCCACCTGACTATTGGTGGTTAAGCGGCATCGGTGGCGTATTGGTGAGCGCGATCGCGATCGTCTCAATCATTAAAACCGAAACAGGCTGGGGCTGGACGTGGCGAGGACGCAACTTATCGAATTGAAATCTCAGGTCTACTATCATGCACTTCGATCCCGTGGTTCAAGTTCTGATTCAAGTTTTGATTATCATCGGTCTCTCTAGACTGATAGGGTTGGCGTTTCGGCGCATCAAACAGCCGTTGGTAATTGGCGAAATCGTCGCGGGCATTATGCTCGGACCGTCGCTATTTGGCGCGATCTCCCCTGATGCAGCAGCAGCACTCTTTACGCCAGAGACGATTCCCTATTTGGGGGTGCTGTCTCAAATCGGGCTGATCTTTTTTATGTTTTTAATTGGGTTAGAGTTAGATCCAAAATATCTTAAAAAGGGCTTAGACGTGGCGGTGCTGGTGTCCCATATCAGCATTCTCGTCCCGTTCTCATTGGGGACGTTACTAGCGTTGTTGCTCTACCCGCAAGTGTCAAATGATGGCGTGTCATTTACAGCGTTTGCGTTGTTTTTAGGGGCAGCGATGTCGATTACGGCGTTCCCAGTGCTGGCACGAATTATTACTGAAAATAACTTACAAAATAGTCGCTTGGGGACGTTGGCTCTGACCTGCGCGGCAGTCGATGATGTGACTGCTTGGTGTCTTTTGGCGTTGGCGATCGCGGTCACTCGCACCAATTCGATGGCAGGGGCATTGCCGACGATCGTGGAGTCGATCATCTATATCGGCTTGATGGCAACGGTGGGACGCAAACTGCTGGGTTATTTATCGTCTTATTACGATCGTGCCCGCAAGCTCAATCAAACTGTAGTCGCGCTGATTTACATGGGGGTCGTGATCTCAGCGTTGATTACTGAGTTGATTGGAATTCACCTGATTTTTGGGGCGTTTTTGTTTGGGGCGGTGATGCCCAAACACGAAGGGCTGACGCGAGAATTAGCCCAAAAAACAGAAGATTTTGTGCTGACGTTTTTACTGCCGATCTTCTTTGCCTACAGTGGTTTGAGAACTCAGGTCGGTCTACTCAACAGCCCGACATTGTGGACGTTGTGTTTAATTGTGGTAGCGGTCGCGATCGTTGGCAAATATGTCGGAACTTATGTGGCGGCGCGAGTGTCTGGCATCGACAAACGAGAGTCTGCGGCATTGGCTTGGTTAATGAACACTCGCGGACTGACGGAATTGATCGTCCTCAACATTGGATTAAGTTTGGGAGTGATTTCGCCACTGCTTTTTACCATGCTGGTGATTATGGCGTTAGTCACCACGTTTATGACTTCACCATTGCTAGAGTTAACGTATCCAAAACAGCAAATTCGTCAAAACAGTGCCGAACCTGTGGTAGACGATCGCGAACCGTCTTATCGAATTTTGGTGCCGATTGCGAATCCCAGCAGTCAGAAAGGCTTAATTCAGTTAGCGATGGCGATCGCAGTCGGCAATGTCTCGCTGCAACCACAGCACAAACCCGCGATCGTGTCGCCGCTCAGCTTGATTCAGCTAAACGAAGATTATGGCTATGAAAGCACACCTGTAGAAGCCGATCGCTTAATTGCTCAACGACAGATGCAACTCGACGAGCTAGTGCAAAGCATTGAGCCACCTGAGCATCAGAGTTTAGTGCGCCCGATCATTCAAGTCTCAAATGATGTGGCGAGAGCCACTGCCCAAATTGCCAGTCGCGATCAGGTCGATCTGGTGCTGGTCGGCTGGCACCGTCCAGCGTTTAGCAGCAATCGCTTAGGGGGGCGAGTTGGGCAGATTCTCAGCACGTCTCCGGTCGATGTCGCGGTGTATGTCGATCGCCAAACCACAAAGCTCGACAGTCTTTTGCTTCCCTATGTGTCTAATGTTCACACCGATTTGGGGCTAGAACTGGCGCTCAGAATGCTGATCAATCGCGAAAATAGTCACCTCACCATTTTGCGAATGGCAACGGGCGACCAGCCGCCCAGCGAGTTGAGCTATGAGTTTTATGATCTGATGGAACGGTTGCCGCAGAACGTTGTCGATCGCATCTCAATGCCGATCGTGGAGGCAGAAAGTCCGATTTTGGCGGTGGTAGATGCCTCTAGAATGGCAGACCTCACGATCGCAGGTGCCAGTCGAGAATGGGGACTCGATCGTCAAACTCTCGGACGCTATGCCGATGAGTTGGCGGTGCGATGTCGTTCGTCGCTGCTGATTACGCGCCGATATAATCAGGTTGCTTCGCACTTAAACTCGGTGTTAGAAAGTCCTGGAATTGAGTCAATGAGTGGACGCGAATCATGAAATTTAATCTCAAATCTTTCACGTTTTATGCAGGCTCGATCGGGTTTGTGGTTGCGCTCTTTAGCTTTGCCACTGCCTATGGTGAGGCAAATCTCAAAGCACCCAATAAGCTAGAGGGTCGATATCGCATTGCGGCTCAAAGCTTGCCCGGATGCTTAAAAGCAGATGCCCTAATTCTCACGATTCAGCAGTCAGGAATCTATCTCAGTGGCTCGTTGTTAAACGCAGATGAAACGAGCAAAACCCTCACCGCTTCCAAGAAAAAATCGTCGCTGACGGGAATGCTCGATCGCGATCAACTGACGTTATCGGGGGTTCCTTCTCACCTAGATGAGTGTCAAAAAGCTGCCCCAGTTCCTAAAGTGCAGATCCAAAGCACCATGACAGAGGGCGCGATTAAGGGCAAAATTCGCTTAGAGTCTGAGGCGGAAGCGGATTTTGTTGGCAAGCGAGAAGCTCCTCCAGAGGCTCAAGCTAAATGAAATTCTCTTAACGCAGGCAAAAAATTAGTGTTCTCATGTCCAGAACGGCTCAATTTGATCAACGCGAATCGCCGTAACAGAGTCAGCGATGCCCACTGGGTTTGCGACAGCGTAACGCCCACGTCTTGCGCTTTTTCCTGCACACTATCCGGGATGACCGTCACGTCTTCCCAATCGGGGTGAGGGTCGATCGCTAAATCGGTTGCCGTGTCTCCAGTGCGCTGCAAAATCATGTGATGTAGGAGATCTCGATAATCAGCCGCTTCAGAATCTGTCTCGCACGGAGTGTCTACTAGAAGTTGGCGATCGTCCTGATTAAATTTATTCCACTGCGGAAGTTTTAGCTTCACGCCACAAGCATCAAGCTTAAGCCGAACCTGCATCGGAACGCAGCGCAAGGACTCTACAAAATCTGCTTCAAATTGAAAAAATTCTGACATGGTGAATCCTATGACTAATTCTGTTTAAGATTAGCGCGACGAACAATCCAATAGCTCACAGACAGCGAGAAAATCGCAACGCCTAACCCAATGACTTCGACCCCAGACGTTTTGCTTAAATCTAAAATAATAATCTTTCGAGCCACTGCAATTAATGACGTAACGATCACTAGCTCAACTTGAATGACGTGCTTTTTAAGATAGGCGGTGATGTTTTCTAGAATCTCTAGCGCAATCAAAATATTTAAGAACAGTCCAAATATCTTAAACAGGGTTTCACTAAATCGCGTGTGATTAGGTGAAGTCAGTTCACTCCACAACTCTTGCACCAAAAAAACGCTGAGATCAAAGACGGCAAAGACCGTCACCAACACCATCAGGATCGATAGCACTTTTGAGACTACACTCTCAATGCTTTCTAATCCATGCAGAAAATTTTGGTCTTTGAGACAGTCGCGCGTGCGTTTAACAAAGTTTATCAACAGCCGCATAAGATTTCTCAAGCCAAATCAATGCTGTGAGAATACTCGTCAAAGGGGACAAGCATCAACCGATCGGTAAGATTCGTGACATCTCAATCTTGCAGGTTAGCGATCGGCAAAGCTCTATAGACGTTCTACATCCTCAGGTTCTTATGCTGCTGCGTTCGTTCTAGGGTTTCCAAACACTCAACCCACGGTTTTAGAATCGCAGGAAAGCGCTTGATTCAATTAGGCTCCTCAAAAAGAGTTGGAAAGTCACGACGACCACTTACAACCCGCAAGATTTCGATACCGTCATCCAAAATTCTGTAGAAAATGACATAGCTTTCTAGAGACAGCCCTCGAAGGTCGGGGTGTATTGCTCTATAGCTTTTACCACTATTGGGGGAAACAACGAGTTGTTGACATTTGCTATTGAAAGCACTAAAGAAGCGATCGCCTGCTTCGAGACTACTTTCGTCAAAGTAATCAGCAATTTCGTTGTGATCCCGACTGGCGAGAATGTTGATAACGTAGGAAATTCCTTATGCTTCCACTCATAAAAGTCCTTTGTAAATCGCTTGTACAGAGCGGCTCTAGTTTTGTCACAAACCCGCCTTCAACATCTATGCATATTTAAGTATATTCATTTCAATCGGTGTTAATGAATTGCACATTGCATTGAACTCAGAATTCAATATTAAAATCTATCTTCCGTTCTTTTCGCTGAGGTGTTCAACCACCTGCTGTTCATGTATTTCTTCCCAACAGTTTTGTCAACAGTCCGGACAATTTTAAATCGCCAATGGTGGAATGCGGGTTTCAGCATCATCACTGAGGCAAATACCAACGGTGGAATGCGGGTTTCAGCCTCTGCCTCAAAAAATGTCCGGAGTATTGTTTTGTAGAAAGGATTGATAATGTTGACTTATAGCATTCAAACTAGGCTTGACACTATCTTCTTTTGGAATTTTTATTTTCCTACCATTAAGCTCAGTGTAACTAGTGCCTAATAGCTTGGGAGAAACTATAACTTCGTAATTTTGAGGGTTAACTGAAAGCAAACTCTTATCGAAGAGCGTATGTATATCTGCCCGTAATAGCATTCCGTTTGAAGGATGATTTGTTCCAGCATCCGAGTAGCGAATGATATGAGCCGCTTCCAACGCTGACTCTTCATCGCAACCTGTGATAGCACACGTTCCTTGGTAAACCTTGATTAGTGCTTGTCGAAATTTAGATTGTCCTTTACGCCCCTTAGAATCTTTATTATTCGTAGTCAGTAGGTACTGTAGCTTCTTGGAAAGAAAATCCTGAGGCTCCTCTCCCTCCATTAGACGGACTAATCTTACAAGAACATCATCTTTTTCCTCTAAACTTAACTCAAGTGACTTTATAGATTTCTGATAAGCAGAGACTAGTTTGACATGATCAATATTATGCCAAGGATTGATACTAATTTCTTTGTCAGTAAGATTCTTATCGGAGATAGGGTTCAAAGACTTAGACTTTCCTAACTCCAGGTTCTCTTTTGCTGCTTTCTTCCATAGAAGGACTAGTTCTTTCGATAGCCTGTCTTCACACTCAACTCCATTAGTAAGGTCTATCAGTCTGACAAGAGTGTTTCTCCGTTCATCAGAAGCTAAATTATACTGATTACAGTGTTTTGTCAAAACATAGGCTATCCGCTCCCAGATCAGAATTTCTCTTTCAGGGTGAAAGTCATATATAAAACCTTTAATCCAGTCATTAAGAGTATCGTTTAGTAGTGAGCCTGTGAGTGGATAAATCTTTGTAAGTCTAGCAATCTGGTTATTAGAAAGCTGACTTCTTGCTCTTTTGAGAACGTGGATCTCTTCATAAGCTATTCTCTCCTGTGAGAATTTGCCTGGTTTAAGATTTATAACTTCCACTAACGGACTAGACTTCTTCTTTTTTGACATTGATTAAGTGGTATTCAGTTGGCTTGATAGTACTAACATATTGCATTATTTTGATTGGTTGTGCAAACTTAGAGCCGAATCGATAGCAATGGCATCAGCGCATCGTCCGTGAGCAGTTCACTTTTTTGAGCGGCGACGTTTGAATCGATCGGCACCACCTGCACCGCACACGCCTTCAATTCGGGCTGTTTTGAGTCAGGGCAGCAAGCCGGATGAGTCAACGCATTCGCTTCAGCGTGATTTGCCCAAAGTGCGCCCCAGTGCATCGGCACAAACAAAGTACCCGGCGAGATCGCTTTCGTCACCAACACCGGAAGCCTGACAAACCCGCGCCGCGATCGCACTTCGACCCATTCGTCGTTTTTGACTCCGATCTCCGCCGCATCGCGAGGGTGAATCTCAATAAACGGGTTGGGGTGCATCTTCATGATTTTCTCAATCCGCCCAGTGCGCGTCAGCGTGTGCCAATGCCCATAGAGCCGTCCCGTCGTCAAAACGTAGGGATAGCCTTGATCTGGTGGCTCCGCTAACCCGCGAGAATAATAAGCCGCAAATCGTGCCCGTCCGTCTGGTGTGTGAAAGCGGAGATCGGTATACAACCGTTTAACAGGCTGAGGAATGAGGGCTGAAGGCTGAGGAATGGGCTTTTTCTCTTGGAGCTTTTCAACTTCAATCCGTGCGCCTTTTACCCGTGCACTGATGCTCGGCGCATCTTTTATCCCAATGCTCTCTGCTGTTCCAGAAAGCGGCCACTGCAGCGCCCCTTCTGCACGGAGACGAGCATGACTGATCCCCGACTGATCACAGGGGCGATCGTGGGTGAGTTGAGCAAATTCGCGATAGACTTCGGCAGAGGTGTTGAACGCAAATTGCTTGGTGAAACCGAGACGGCGACCCACTTCGGCGAAGATTGCCCAGTCTGCTCTGGCTTGCCCCGGCGGACTGCGGAACTTGGGACAGAGCGTGACGCGCCGTTCGGAGTTAACCATGACTCCAGTTTTTTCGCTCCACTGAGCCGCCGGAAGCAGCACATGGGCATATGCCGCCGTTTCGGTTGGATAATAGGCATCTTGATAGACGGTGAACGGCGATCGCTTCAGCGCTGCTTTGGTGCGCTCAATGTCGGGCATACTCACCGCCGGGTTGGTGGCAGCTACCCACAATACTCCGACTTCTTCCCGCTCTAAGCCTGTAATCATTTCCCAGCACGTCAACCCTGGAGTCACTGAAATTGCGCCGGGTTCGAGTCGCCAAAATTGCTCAACCGCAGCCCGATCAGCCGGATTGTTAACGAGACGATATCCGGGTAGCAGATGAGAGAGTCCTCCAGCTTCGCGCCCTCCCATCGCGTTGGGCTGACCCGTCAGCGAAAATGGACCCGCTCCAGGCTTACCGATTTGGGCGGTCATCAAATGCAAGTTAATCAGCGCTCTGACTTTCGCCGTTCCTTCGCTTGATTGATTGAGACCCATTGACCACATCGACAAGACTCGCTTTGAGTCGCCCCAATATTTCGCCGCCGTTTCTAAATCTTGCTCTGAGATGCCGCAGCGATGTGCTACTACGTCAGGCGAATAGTGCTGAAGCACCACTGCATAGTCTGAAAAATGAGACGTGTGCCGATCTACAAAATCAGCATCGATTTTGCCCCATTTCAGCAGCAGATGACCGATGCCGTTGAAGAGATCGATATCGGTTCCGGGCTGGATGGCTAGATGCAGATCAGCGACTTCAGCCGTAGGAGTGCAGCGCGGGTCAATGACTACCAATTTGACGTTACTGTCTTGTTTATGGTGCTTCCGCAAGCGGTTGAAGAGAATTGGGTGACACTCAGCGAGGTTGCTGCCTGCAATAAAGGCGCAATCGGTTTCGTCGAGGTCGTCATAGCAGCAGGGCGGACCGTCAGCCCCAAAGCTTTGAATATAGCCCGACACCGCCGACGACATACACAAACGAGAATTGGCATCGAAATTATTCGTGCCCAGGCAGCCTTTCATCAATTTTTGAGCGATGTAGTAGTCTTCAGTTTGAAGCTGACCTGACCCATACATACAAATAGCGTCTGCCCCTTGAGTTTGGTGGACGGTTTGAATGCGATCGCGAATCCGATCGAGCGCTTCATCCCAACTGACTCGTCGAAAGGGTTCATCCAGCGACTCTCGCATCATCGGAAACTGTAAGCGATCTTTATGCAGCGACTCGGCGATCGTGGCTCCTTTAACACAGACCATGCCCTGACTAGAGGGATGGTCGCGATCTCCCCGCACTTGCCAGATCGGAGTGCCTTGCTTGTCGCGCGTGGTTGCCTTGCCGAGCTGCGCGGGGGGAAGCGCTTCTAACCCGCAGCCCACGCCACAATAGGGGCACAGCGTCTTAGTCGAATCAATCATAAGCGTTCGGTGACAGGGGTACGATCGGCGGAGGCAGCGATCTTTTCATAGACCCGCAGTTGCAGACAGGAAATCTGAGCCAAAAGGCTCGTAGCCGCTGCGCGGTGGATATGAATTTCGAGTAGGGCATCTGGTGGGGCTTCAAAAAGCAGGCGTTGTCCTGGAAAGATCAGGTGCTCAAACCTCCAGTTTGGAAGATTGGTGCTTTGAGCCATCTGAAGCTGACTGGTGGCATTGATGTAATAGCAAAGAAAGCGGTCTGTGCGATCAAAAGGCGGAGCGGACGGAAGTTGGGTCATACCAAAAGTCCTTTAGGATCGTGAATTAAATAAGGTCGGTCATTGCAACGTTGACTCGCCCTCACCCTAGCCCTCTCCCAAAAGGAGAGGGAACCGGAATTCTAGCTCCCTTCTCCCCAGGGAGAAGGGTTAGGGGATGAGGGCGAAGATCTCGGCATTAGTAAATCCACGTTCCTTAATGACAGCGCTCAAATGCCCATCCACAGATTTGGGATCTCCGTCGATTCGTTTTACGTAGGCACTATTTTTGCTCGTAGGCGATCGTCGTTTCTGTGTGCCTTAGTACTGCTTCGGTCTCCGGGTCGCAGTCTTGAGCAAACTTAATCACAAACTTAATCATGGGTAGCAAAGCGACTAAATAAGAAATCGAGCGCTTGGTTCCGCAGGGTGTAGTAGTGCGGGTCTTCCATGATTTGCGTGCGAATGCGCGGACGCGGGAAGGGAATATCTAAAATCTCGCCAATCTTAGCGGCAGGTCCGTTGGTCATCATGACGACGCGATCGGCAAGAAAGAGCGCTTCGTCAATGTCGTGAGTGATCATCAGCACGGTGACACGATGCTCAGTCCAAATCTGCAAGAGTTCTTCCTGCAATTCTTCTTTGGTGATCGCATCGAGGGCACCAAACGGCTCATCTAGAATCAGCACTTGCGGATAGATGGCTAAGGCACGCGCGATCGAGACTCGCTGTTTCATGCCGCCCGACAGTTGCCCCGGTTTCTTATTCGCTGCTTCTTCTAACCCGACCATCGCCAGGTGTTTGTGAACGATGTCTTCTTTATCTTTTTTGGGCTTGTCCGGGTAAACCGAATTGACTGCCAGATAGACATTTTCAAAGGCAGTTTTCCAGGGCAGCAGCGAATAGTTTTGGAACACGACCATGCGATCGGGTCCCGGTTGGGTAATCTGTTTTCCCTGAAGGCGAACCTCGCCACTAGAAGGCTGCCGAAAGCCAGACACCATATCGAGCAGGGTGCTTTTGCCACAGCCAGAGTGACCAATGACGCAGACAAATTCCCCCTCACTGACGGTGAGATTCACCTGATCTAAAACCGTGTAGTCTCCGCTTTTAGTCGGATAAACCTTTGACAGGTTATCGACGACGAGAAACGGATCGGGCTGAAGCGTTTGTGGAGTAAAGTCTTCGTTGATTAGAGTCTGCATAGGGAGGAAAGGGGGAATAAGAATGGGTTAGGCAGCGCTTTTGATCCGATTGCTGGGCACATCAAGCAAGACTTCTTCGATGCGAATGTCGTGACTGATCTCTAGAGATTTGAGATACGCGATCGGGTCATTGGGGTTAAACACGACCCCGTCAAACAATGTGAACGAATTGCGGTTTGGCTCGGTGCCGGGATAGCCAACCTGTCTCGCTGCTTCGCCATAAAGTTCGACTTGACGGACGCGATCGAGAATCTCAATCCAGTTTTTAGGAAAGGCGGGAATGATCTCCCATCGAGCAAGCTGGGTCAAAATCCACAGGGCACCGACTCGCTGAGGACAGTTGGTTTGGTCGATGTGAAATTGGTTAAACCGCAGCAGAGATTCGGGTTTGCGATCGCCGCCATAACTATAGGGATCGATGAATCCGGGACGAATATATTTCACGTCAGCCCCAACATATTCAGGCTTTGCCAACAGATTGAGCATCTCTTCGCGGTGGCGACGATCGTCGCAATATTCACACGCTTCGAGCAAAGCTTTCATCAGCGCGAGGTGCGTTTGAGGATGCTGAGTTGCCCAGTCTTCACGCACGCCTAAAACTTTTTCGGGGTGTCCTGTCCACAAATCATGGCTAGTCGTCAGCACCACGCCCAACCCTTCTTGAACGGCGCGAGAATTCCACGGTTCGCCCACACAGAAGCCGTCTAGAGTTCCTGCTTCTAACGCTGCCACCATTTGAGGCGGCGGCACCGTGACGAGATTTACGTCTCGATCGGGGTCAATTCCTGCTGATGCCAGCCAATAGCGCAACAGCAAATTCTGCATCGACGCGGAGTGCACCACGCCTAGTGTGTGAGTTTCTCCGGGCGTTTGGGTGATGAACTGTTTGAAATCTTCGAGAGATCTCACACCGCGATCGTAAAGTTTTTTGCTGATGGTAATCGCATCGCCATTCCGCGACAGCACCATTGCGGTGAGGACGGGCATCGGCGCTTTGCCATTCATGCCGAGGGTCAATCCTAGCGGCATGGCAGCCACCATTTGCGCCGCGTCTAATCGTCCTTCGGTGATGCCTTGGGCGATCGCCTTCCAACTCGGTTCGCGGTGCAGCGTAACTTCTTCTAATCCGTGCTTTTTAAAGAAGCCTTTCTCTTTAGCAATGATCAGCGGCGCACAATCCGTCAGAGGAATAAACCCAATATCGAGATTGACTTTTTCTAGCCCGTTGCGAGCGATCGCCACTTTGACGGTTTCTTTAACTTTGCGCTTTTTGTCTCGCTTTTGCTGATTGAGAAAATAAATGATCTCATTCCGCAGAGCATAGTAGCTGGGGTGACTGACGACCTCCATTCGCGTGCGAGGACGAGGAATGGCGACATCAAGAATCTGACCGATGTGAGCGTCGGGTCCGTTGGTGAGCATGACGATGCGATCGGACAGCAGCAGCGCCTCATCGACATCATGCGTCACCATCAGACACGTCACCTGGCTTTCTTCGCAGATTCGCATCAGTTGCTCTTGCAGATTGCCGCGAGTCAGTGCGTCCAATGCGCCAAACGGCTCATCGAGCAACAGCATTTTGGGACGAATGGCGAGAGCACGAGCGATCGCGACGCGCTGTTTCATGCCGCCCGATAGCTCTTTGGGCTTACGGTGTGCCGCAGGTCTTAACCCCACCAGATCAATGTTTTGCTCGATAATGCCTTTGCGTTCGTCTTTGGGCAAATGCTTTAAGACTTTATCGACTGCCAGGGCAATATTTTCCTGCACGGTCAGCCACGGCAGCAGCGAATAGTTTTGGAACACCATCATGCGCTCGGGTCCCGGACTGGTCACCTGTCGCCCTTCTAGCACTACACCGCCCACGCTGGGTTTGTCCAACCCCGCTACGATGCTGAGCAGGGTAGACTTGCCGCAGCCAGAGTGACCAATCAGCGTCACAAATTCGCCTTGACGAATCTGAAGTTCAATGTTTTTAAGGGCAACATAGCTGCCGCCCCCTGTGAGCGGAAAGACTTTATCAACGTGGTCGATTTCTAAAAAGAAAGACATAGCAGGAGAAGAATGAAGAATCACCAACGATCGGGTTAACTAATTTTCTGAAACAATCAGCGAACCGAGGTAGCTAACCAGTCGATCTAACGCCAAGCCCACTAAACCGACATACAGCACCGCAATAATGATTTCGCTCATGCTATTTTCGTTGCCTGCGTTGTAGGCATCCCAGATAAAAAAGCCGATGCCGCCTTCTGCTTTCAGCATTTCTGCCGCCACGATCGCCAGCCACGCCAAGCCGATGCCAATTCGCAATCCACCAAACACATAGGGCACAGTGGACGGCACCAAAATGTTAAAGAAATATTCTCTCCCCGACAGGCGCAGCACTTTGGCAACGTTGTTATAGTCTTGAGGAATTTGCTGAACGCCCAGCGCAGTGTTGATGACGATCGGCCAAATCGCCGTAATGAAAATCACAAACAACGCGGCTGGGTCGCTGGACTGAAAAATGCCCAGCGCCAGCGGCAACCACGCTAGAGGCGGAACCGTCCGCAACACTTGAATCATGGGGTCAAGACCGCGCCGCATAAATTGACTCATCCCGATTAACACACCGAGGGCAATGCCCACGATCGCCGCGAGCGAATACCCGATCATCACCCGCTGCAAACTGATCCAAATCTGCCAGCCTAACCCTTTAGAGGTGCCGCCATCGTCATAAAACGGGTTGAGAATCAACTCATAGGTTTGCTGCAAAACCCGAATCGGACCCGGCATCTTGGTATCGGGCGCAAGACACAACAACTGCCAAACCGTTAAAAGCACCGCCGTACATACGATCGGCGGAATCAAAAGTTTGGCGTGTTTTTGAATCGTTTCAACAAACGCAGACGACGACGCTGGACGAAGGGAAGGATGAATAGTCATAGGGAGTTGCAGAGGGTTCAGAGAATGCAAGAACAAAAACTTTTGGTTAGGGGCATGATCTTGTCGTGCCCCTAACGCCTTGACTACGCTTTCTTAATCTTGAGGCTACTCAAATATCCTGCGGTATCATTTGCGTCAAATTTGGTGCCATTAAAGAACGTCTCGACCCCACGCGACGAATCTTTGGGAATCGCGGCTTCTTGCCCGATCGCCTTCGCAGCAGCTTTCCACAGGTCTTCACGGTTCACTTTGTCGACCATCTCTTTGATGTTGGTATCCGCCGCAAACTTACCCCAGCGAATGCTTTCGGTGATAAACCAGGCATCGTGATTCTTAAACGGATAGGAAGCTCCATCCCGCCAGAATTTCATCAGCAAATCGCTGTTTTGCAGGGTGCGACCATCGCCAAAATCAAAGTTGCCTTTGGCGCGATCGATGATGTCTTTTACGGGAGCTTTGATGTATTTATCAGCCGACACAATCTCACACATTTCCTGCTTATTTTCGTCTTTATCACACCAAACTTGAGCTTCTTGAATCGCCATCAACAGCGCCTTCGCCGCTTTAGGATTTTTGTCAACCCAATCTGCCCGCATTGAGAACGCTTTTTCGGGGTGCCCCTTCCACATTTCGCCTGTCGTCAGGGCACTATAGCCAAGTTTTTTGTTGACCAGACGACTGTTCCAAGGTTCACCGACGCAAAACGCATCCATCGTTTTGGTTTCCATGTTGGCAACCATCTGAGGCGGCGGAATCACGACCAGATCCACGTCGTTGTCAGGATCGATGCCCCCTGCCGCTAACCAATAGCGCATCCACAAGTCGTGGGTGCCACCGGGAAACGTGACGGCTGCCTTGAATTTTTTGCCAGCCGCCTTTGCCGCATCGACTTTTGCCTTGAGCAATGAGCTATCTACTCCAACTTTCAAGTCTGCATAGTCGTTAGACAGCGAGATGCCTTGCCCGTTGAGGTTGAGACGCGCCAAAATATACATGGGCAGCGGCGTGTTGCCCTTGGTGATCTTGCCTGCTGACATCAGGTAAGGCATGGGGGTCAGAATGTGTGCCCCATCAATGCCGCCTTTGTCAGAGCCGAGTTCGAGGTTGTCACGAGTCACTGCCCAAGAAGTTTGCTTAGTGACTGAGACATCTTTCATCCCATACTTCTCGAAATAGCCTTTTTCTTTGGCGATGACCAACGGGGCGCAATCGGTCAGGGAGATAAATCCGAGCTTGGCAGTGGTCACTTCTGGCGCATCTGCCGTGCCAGAATTCACAGCCGGAACCGCGTTAGGAGTGCCTCCACCTGTCGCAGATTTATTAGGGCTGCTGCACCCATGAACAAGCAGCGTTCCGGCAGCGGTCGCGCCTGCGGTGATGATAAAGTTCCGTCTTGAGAGATTGCTCATTAATCCTATTCCAGTGGTTTCGCTGAGTTTGATTTGCCGCAAGGGGGAACTTGCAGCGTGTGAGGAGGAACGGTGTCAATGGGCAGCCGAGAATAGCGTTTAACTGCCCGGTTAACAGTCTGGTAAATGGACTTGATTACCAATCAAGCCTCGATCGATACCTGACCCACCGGATGAGCGATGCACGTCAGAATAGTTCTAGCGGCGCGATCGTCATCATCTAGTGCGGCAGGGTCGCCGTCATATCGAACTTCACCTGCTAACAGCGTTTGCCTGCAGGTGCCACACGTTCCCGATCGACAGCTACTGTCGAGGTCAATTCCTGCGTGTTCAGCCATCTCTAGAATCGAGCCACCTTCGATCGAGGTGACTGATTGACCAGATTTTGCAAACTGAACCGTGGCAGGAGCCGCGATTGCAGGGGCGGAACTCTGAGACTGCTGAAGAAACTGAAGACTGGTTGGTAACTCGTCTTCGACAGTCACTTCAATTTGAGAAGGCTGACCAACAGGCATTTCTGCGGTGAGATGAGCACCAAATTGCTCAACCAAGATATCTCGCAGAATCGGCTTCAAATCCTCACAGGGAATGCCTTTCCGAACACAGGTGCCCAGATGAGCGTCTTTGCCCACGGTGCCACCCATATAAAGGTCTACCCCTTCCAGCGTGCGCCCGTCTTTGCGGACTTTGGTGCCCATCAAGCCAATATCGGCAACTTGAGGCTGACCGCATGAGTTGGGGCACCCCGTCCAGTGAATGCGAACGGGACGATCGCACGTCAGTTCGGCTTCGAGTTCTTTAATCAATGCAACGGCGCGATTTTTGGTTTCAATCAAGGCAAAGTTGCAGAACTGCGAGCCAGTACACGACACGAGCGCACGAGAAAGATTGTTGGGTCTGTGGGAAAACCGCTCAACGATCGCTTCTTCGAGCAATGCTGAGAGTCGGGAGTCGGGAACGTTGGGCACGATCACATTTTGCTCGACCGTGAGGCGAAGTTCTTCACTTCCATAGACTTCGGCGAGTCGCGCTAAGTCAAACATATCCTGGGCAAACAGCCGCCCTACCGGAACGTGTAGCCCCACATAATTCAAGCCGGGTTGTTTTTGGGAATAGACTCCGATGTGGTCGCGCTTGTCCCAAAGGATCTCATCTTTAAGAGCCGCCGGACGCAGTGAATGTCCGATGTCCTGCTCAACTTCAGAGCGGAACTTCTCGATGCCCCATTCGTCGATCAGCCACATCAGACGAGATTTTTGACGGTTGGCGCGCAGTCCATGATTGCGATAGACCGTGAGAATCGATTCACACATCGCGACCACTTCGCCAGGAGTCACCCACACGTCCATCGGCACGGCGGCTTCGCATCGTTTGGCAGAAAAGAAGCCACCGACCAAAACGTTGAAGCCGAATATGCCGTCTTGATAAGCGGGAACAAAGGCGATGTCGTTGATTTCAGCGTGAACAGAGTTATCTCGACAGCCCGCGATCGCGATATTAAACTTGCGAGGCAGATTGGTAAATTCAGGATTGCCCTGACCATGATTGGTGATCATGTCTTGCACTTGAACTGCCAACTCACGCGTGTCGAACAGTTCATCGCCATCAATCCCGGCGACCGGAGAACCCGTAATGTTGCGAACATTATCCATTCCCGACTGAATGCTGGTCAGCCCCGCTTTCTCAAATCGGTTAAAAATGTCGGGCACATCTTCGATCCGAATGCCGCGCAGTTGCAGGTTTTGGCGAGTGGTCACATCGGCATAGCCGTCTTCGCCGTAGCGCTGCACGATTTCTGCCAACAGCCGCGTCTGTCCACTGGTGATAATGCCATTTGGCAACCGCATCCGCAGCATAAACTTGCCCGGAGTCACCGGACGGAAGAAAACCCCCATCCATTTGAGGCGATGGTCACGATCGGTTTCATCCATCGCTTCCCAGCCGATCTGAGCAAAATAATCCAGTTCAGCCCTCACCGCAAGCCCGTCTTTCTCGGCTTTCAATTTTTCAAACTTATTGAGAGTTACGGCTGATGAAATGGTGTCTGTCATGATGAGCCTGATGGTAATGGGTGTCCGCGCTGAACACGAACGATCAAGAAACTAATTCTGTTGCGAGGTGAGTCAAACTTTAAAGTTAAATCTGTCAACGAGTCGTCATACAGATTTCAACTTTCAGTACATTTAAGGCTTGACAATTTGCTCATGAAGCCAAGGTAGGCGAGATCACAGGGGAGATTCGTATATTTAGTTACTAAATATTTCCAAGTATGAAGTTTGTGCATGGATATGATGCGATTTCAGCATCGAATGGGAGAGTTCTGCTCGCGCTGCATCTGCTGTTAGGATAAAACTTCACATTGCGCTAATTTCGGTAAGGAGCACCCTATGAATCGTCGATCGTTTCTCTCGTGGTTTGGGCTGGGTTGGGCGGTCAGTCGTCTGCCCGTCGCGATGACTGCGATTGTTTCGGGGCTGGCTGGCTGCATTAAGAACTCTGATTCGGCTGCTCTACCGAGTGCAACTGCAATCAATGTTGCCAAAAGTGATGGCTTTCAGTTAATCGGATCAGTTGCCGATCTCGATAAAAATAATCAGATCTTGAGTGAGCAATCTGCGATCGGTCCGGTGCTAGTGGTTCGCAGCCCGACTACGCCCACTGCGGTGCTGGCGGTGAATCCGACCTGCACGCATCAAGGGTGTCTAGTGGCGTGGAAGAGTGAGCGCAAATCTTTTGCGTGTCCCTGTCACAGTGCCGCCTTCACAGCAGATGGAGCGGTGATTCAGGGTCCGGCGCGTAAGCCATTAGGGACTTACCTGGCGAAAATTGAAGGGAATTCGGTTTTGGTGAAAAAGGTATAACGAGTTGAGTGTTGGATTGACGGCTTCGACTTCGGTATAGATGAGTTTTCAGCCTTGCGTAAAGCTGTTTCGCAGATTGAAAGACGATGATATGAAAACGGTTTAAGAGATTCGTCATCATCTGCAAGAAGTGATGCAGAAAGGCAGCCCGTCGGGTTAGACCGAGATTATCGACACGATCGGGCATCTTAGGATTGTGGATTAAACACCTCCGACAATTGCACCGCTTCTTCGCCCTCTAAATTCCCCATTCCGGAGGACTTTGAGACAGCAAGATCAACGTTTCAGCCCTGACCTGAGAGTCAAAGTCTCCCACGAGTTGAGGATTTGGGGGTTTTCCGATGATTCAAACGAAGCGGTAAAGCCCTGTCTCCAAGATGAAGGCAAATCCCGGTTTTATTTAATCCAGACTCCTTAGTTAAAGTGCCCGATCGCGCCGCAGTTGGTTTAGGATGTGCAAAAGCAAACTTAAGCGTACTCCACAGTTTTGTGAGTAAGCGGTTCAGTCATTACCCGCCGAGGAACCGTGCAGCCAACTCATTTTGAACTTTTGCAGCAAGCTCAAACCGCCGCCTATCGAGCAGACTGGGCATTGCTCAATCAACATCTCCAGCACTTGTTAAGCGGAGATTATTCCTCTTGCTCTTTTGATGCAGATCTATCCGCTCTTCTATTAGATCTAGCATTACAGAGTTTAGAGTCTGGAGACTTTCAAGACCGATGGGATGTCGCTAAACTCTTTCCAAGTTTTGGCGTTGGCGCGATCGCCCCCCTGCTCGATCTGCTTCAAGATCAAGACGCTGACTCAGAGGCGCAGTGGTTCGCGATTCGAATCTTAAGTAGCTTTAACCATCCCAGTGTCGTCACCGCGTTAGTCGATCTGCTCAAAACATCCACCAACGAAGACCTGAACGCGATGGCAGTTAACACTCTCGCGGCGATGGGCAGTAGCGCGATCGAGATTCTCACCCCGTTGCTCGATCAAGACAACACGCGCCGATTAGCGACTCAAACCCTGTCTCAGATTCGTCACCCTGCAACAGTGCCCTTGCTGATTGAGATTGTTCACGATCGAGAGGCTAAAGTGCGAGCAACGGCGATCGAAGCTCTCAGCAGTTTCCACACCCCAGACATTACAAGAATTCTGATCCAGGCGCTTAGAGATCCGAGCACACCCGTCAGACGAGCCGCCGTGATCGGACTCGGCTTTTGCACTGCCGAAGTCACAGAACTGGATCTCGCCTCGCATCTGCGTCCGCTCTTGCTCGATTTGAATCTAGACGTGTGCAGACAAACCGCGATCGCCCTTGGTCGGTTAGGCACCCCTGCGGCAACCAGCGTCTTGTTTCAAACGCTGCAATCTCTCAACACGCCGGAATCATTAGCGATCGAGCTTGTCAGAGCCTTGGGCTGGATCGGCACGTCAGACGCACTGCACAATTTGCAGCGCTCGCTGATCCAACTCCCGCTGGCATCTGTTTGTCAAGAAATCTTGGTGGTGTTGGGGCGAGTTGACCATCCCGACCAAAAACGTCAGGCAACCCAAATCTTGCTCGATTTATTGCAACAAGACGGCACCTTTGCTCAATCGGCTTCAGCCCGACAAGCGATCGCCCTCGCTCTAAAACAACTGGGCGACCCGGCGGCGCTCAATCCGTTAATTAATCTTCTTGCCGATCCCCACGTCAGCGTCAGACTGCACGTGATTGCTGCCCTCAAATCTCTCGCCCCTGAAGCCGCCCATCAACGCCTAAAGCAACTGTTTCAAAGTGAACACTCTGGTTCAGAACTGGGACGCGGTGTGGCGATCGCTCTTGAAGAGTGGCACTTTTAAAGAATCGTGAGGTTTAGCGATAAGTTTTGAGCGACAAACTCATCGATTCCTTACCCTCAACCTGTATCAACTCTTACTAAAGTTTTTAATCAAATTCGTTAAGGTCTATAGGAAGTGTCACACTCACTACAAGTTCATGCGTCTAGAGCAGTTGCAGGCATTTCTCGCAGTTGCAGAAACCGGGAGCTTTCAACAAGCCGCCCGAAAATGTAATGTGACGCAATCTACTATCAGTCGTCAGATTCAAGGACTTGAAGCAGAAGTTGGGCTGCCGCTGCTGCACCGCACGGCTCAAGCAAAATTGACCATTGCGGGCGATCGCTTCCTGCCTCACGCCCGCAAAATTTGGAACGAGTGGGGCACCGCCACTCAAGAACTCGCAGACTTGCTAGAAGGCAAGCAACCCGAACTGTGTGTGGCGGCGATTCATTCGGTCTGTGCGTTTCACTTGCCGCCTGTGCTGCAACGGTTTTGCAAAGAGCATCCAGAAGTGCAGTTGCGGGTGACATCATTAGGCAGCGATCGTGCCCTCAAAGTGCTGAAAGATGGGCTGGTCGATCTGGCGATCGTCATGAATAACCGCTTTCTGACTAATAGTCCTGAAATGGTTGTCGATGTCTTATATGACGAGCCTGTCAAAATTCTAATGGCGGCAAATCACCCACTTACCCAGTATGACGCGGTGCCCTGGACAGAATTGGTGCGCTATCCCCAAGTCGTCTTCAAAGATGGCTATGGAATGCAGCGACTCGTTCAAGAACAGTTTCAGCGTCAGGGGGTTGCCCTCAACGCCGTTCTAGAACTCAACACATTAGACGCATTTCGCGGCATCGTTCGTCAAGGAGAACTGATTGCTCTGCTGCCTCAAGGCGCGATTCATGACATTCATCTCGACCCAACGTTGGCATCACGAGCGACGGCTGCCCCGACCTTGACTCGACAGGTTGTGCTGGTGACGACCCATGATCGGCTGCAAATTCCTCCGATTCATCGCTTTCGATCGCTAGTGCATGAGTTAATGCGTCAGCCCAGTGTAGTAATCCCCTCCTTAGTGTCGCCAAAAACTGTAAAGCACGTCTCTTCTCAAGTCGTGGAAAGATAAACGTCTGAAACAAAATTCTTAAGGTTGCTGGATAGAAATTATGAGCAATGCGTTTAGAGAGCTACTGCGAAAAGTGGGCAGTGGACCTCACACCGGGGAAGATTTGAGCCGCGACCAGGCAAAAGCGGCAACTCGGATGATGCTGCTGCAAGAGGCAACTCCGGCTCAGATTGGGGCGTTTATGATTGCCCATCGCATCAAGCGCCCAACTGGGGAAGAACTGGCGGGAATGCTAGACGCTTATCAAGAGTTGGGACCGAGTCTTCAGCCGATCGAGTCTGCCTACCCCGTCACGGTTCTGTGTTTGCCTTACGATGGTCGATCGCGCACGGCTCCGATTAGCCCATTAACGGCTCTGATTTTGACGAGTGCAGGCGTGTCTGTGATTCTGCATGGTGGCGATCGGATGCCCACAAAAGAAGGCGTGCCGTTGATCGAGCTTTGGCAAGAATTGGGCGTACATTGGGAACGGCTGTCGCTCGATCAAGTCCAGCGCGTTTTAGAAACAACAGGGCTAGGATTTGTTTACTTGACAAATCACTTTCCGCTTGCATCGGGACTGGTGACGTATCGCGATCAAATTGGCAAACGTCCCCCGTTTTCTACATTAGAGCTGATGTGGTCGCCCTATGCAGGAGACGCTCATGTGGTCTGTGGCTTTGTGCATCCGCCTACTGAAAATATGTTTCGCGATGCCTTTGCTCGACGCGGAACAACGAACTTCACCACCGTCAAAGGGTTAGAAGGAAGCTGTGACTTGCCGCGCGATCGCACTGCCATCATCGGCATCCACACATCTGAGTTTGAACGGCAGAATCTCGTTCCTCGCGACTATGGGTTTGCTGCAAAAGAAGTCCCTTTAACCTCGACGCACGACTGGGGCGTGGCAGTGCAAGCCGTCTTAGGAGGCAAGCCCTCTGAGCTAACGCAGGCCGCAGTCTGGAATGGCGGTTTCTATCTGTGGCGCTGTGGCGTTTGCCCCGATCTCACCGCAGGGCTTGCCAAGGCTGAAGCCATTCTGACTCAAGGTATCGCGGCTCAAAAGCTCAGTCAGATCTGCAAAGTCACTAAATCTTTAGCATCCGTCAAGTCTTAACCGCTTCTAGCCGACGGGTAAGATCATGCCTTCCTTCGCCAACAAACTGTTTGGGAATATCACCTGCACGTCAGACTCGACTTGATCGAGAAAATCATCGTCGTGGCTGGGGTCGTGGTGAAACATCACGGCTCTCTTGACACCCGCCACCTGAGCGACTTTCAGCGCTTCTTGCCAGGTGGAATGACCCCAGCCAATCTTGGGGGTTTTGGGGTCGTAATATTCTTCGTCGGTGTAGCACGCGTCATAAACCAAAACGTCTGCATCGCGCGACAGGTAGACCAGATTTTCGTCGATGCGGTCAGGATAGTGCTCAGTGTCGGTGGCATAGACGGCAGTGCGACCCCGCCACGTCACCCGATAGCCCAATGCCGAGTTTGGGTGATTTAACGGACCGGTCTCAATGGTAATATCGTCTAGCTGAATGACATCACCCGGCATCAAATCGTGAAACTTCATATCAGACTTCATCACCTGCATCGGCACTGGAAAGTTGGGGTGATGCATCTGATCACTGAGACGCTGCTTCATCGTCGCGCCATTGGGTGCCACGCCTCCATAGATGTGGAAGCAGTTACCTGGCACAAACGCAGGCACAAAAAATGGAAATCCTTGAATGTGATCCCAGTGAGAATGGCTGAAAAACAGGTGTGCTTCGACAGGCGGCTGCTTTAGCAGGTGCTGACCTAAAACCCGCAGACCTGTTCCTCCATCAAAGATCAGGCGTTTACCGCCAACTCGCATCTCTAGACAGGAAGTGTTGCCTCCATAGCGGACGGTTTCACCTCCCGGAGCGGGAATGCTGCCCCGAACGCCCCAAAACTGAATCACAAATTCTGAAGGATTAATCATTTCTAGATTTGTACTTGTCTCAAGAGCGTCTGCTGAGCTGGATTTGGAGCAGTCTGGATGAAACATTTTAGTCAAATTTGTGGATTAGTCACAAACTGCTAGATGAAGGGTTCACGATCGAAGTCACACTCCAACCATTTATCGAAACGGTTGCCCAACCTGGGTTGGTTATTCTTTATGCTACCCATCTCGATTCCGTTGTTACCAATTCAATCAGAATTCAAACTTTATTGATAGGTCAAAGGCTCAAGAAGTTCTTGAGCCTTCTAAGGCGAGATGTGGGCTATTGGCGATAGGCTTTGATGCACTGCTCTACTAAGGGCAGAACTTTATCAACATCCTGCCAGCCGAGGATTTCGGTCACTTTTTTCTCTAGATTCTTATAGGTTCTGAAAAATTCGGCGATCTCATCCAGACGGTGAGATGCCAGATCATTGAGGGATTTGACATTGACATAGCGAGGATCTTTGTCAGGAACACACAAGATTTTTTCGTCGCGATCGCCGCCATCGATCATTTCTAACATCCCGATCGGACGAGCCGCAATTACGCAGCCGGGGAAGGTCGGCTGATCCATAATTACCATGCCGTCTAAAGGATCGCCATCATCTGCCAGCGTGTTGGGGATGAAGCCATAATCATAGGGATATTGCACCGAGGCGTAAAGGACGCGATCGAGCGCGAAGGCATTCAAATCTTTGTCAAATTCATATTTATTTTTGCTGCCTGCGGGAATTTCGACCAGGACGTTGATTAAACCTGGCTTAGGCTGGGCGGGAATGCGAGTTAAATCCACTGCGGTTCTCCAAGCGACGTAAAAAAGAGATGAGGAATGAGGGATGAAACACTAAATTGCAGATCATCGCTGATTCTTCATCCTTGATTTTAGGGGAAGAGGGCGATCGGTTTGATCATCTCGGTTCACGATTTAGATAAATCTTGCCGTCCAAAGCAGCGCTAATGCCGCGATCGCGAACCAGTCAGCTCGCTTAAGCCGCAACTGATGCCACTCAACGCGGTGACGATCGGGGCTGGTAAACCCCCGCACTTTCATCGCGCTAGAGATTTGCTCTGCCCGCAGCAGCAAGTTTTCTAAGAGCCGTTCTGCAACTAACATCCAAACCTGTACGCCGCGACGAAATCCAAGTTTTTTCCAGTTGATTGCACGAGTTTTAATCGATCGGACTAAGTTCTGAAACTCCTCTAGCACGAGAGGAATAAAGCGCAGGGAAAGCGTCAGCGTCAGCGCAATCTCGGTAACGGGCACCCCAAATCGTCGCAGAGGACTCATTAAATCTTCGATTCCGGCAGTGATTTCTTCAGGGGCAGTGGTGAGGAGATAAAGATTGGTGCTGTAGAGGAGGGTGAATAAAAGGGTGCTGAGCCGGATAGCGAGGTCGAGCGATCGCCGCGTTACTGTCAACGGACCTCGCTTCAGCAAGACGTAGTGATAGTCAGTAGGTTGAGGCAGATCAGGACGTTTAAGCGCTTCAGTCGCCGCGTTTTGAGCAGTAGGTTTGCCAAGGTTAAACGGGTTATACCAAGCGGGAGGTGGCACAGGTGCAGACAGCGTACTCGATTGCTGAACAAATGCCAGTTCGTTTTCGGGCAGTCGAGATTGATGATTGGCGTTTAAACCATCCGGCGCGATCGACACCAGCGAAAACACATAGAGCGCCAGCAGCGCCAGCCACCCAATCTGCTGCTTCCACACTCGCAGAGGAATCATCGCCGACAGAGTGAGCAGCACCAAAAAAGCCACCAGAAAGATCCGCCACTCTGGGCTTGCCAGCAGAGGAGTCGCCAAAAAACTCATCAGCCACGCCAGCTTGACGCGGGGATCAAGTCGGTGCAGCCAGGTAATGGGGTGTTCTAGATAGAGACCGAGGGGGAGCGATCGGAGTAAATCCATTTGGGTTTGGATTCTGGATTGAGGAATTTCACATCAGATTTCAGAGTTCAGATTGAAATCTGTTGTCTAAGACTTGCTAAACTCTTAGACCTTTGTTCTCACCTTGATCGCTCGGTTCACACTGCCGCGTTCCATCTCGCGCACCTTCTTGCCGCGCCATAAGAGACGAATCGGCGTGCCTTTAAATCCTAGAGATTGACGGAACTGCCGCTCAACATAGCGACGATAGGCTTCGCCAAATAAGGTGGGATCGTTGACAAATAGCGCGATCGTCGGCGGACGGGTGCTGACTTGCGTGCCATAGTAGATTCTGCCTTGACGACCTTGGCGCGTGGTAGGCGGTGAGTGCCATCTAGCCGCGTCTTCTAGCACTTCGTTGATTACAGAGGTGCTGACTCGGCGCTTGTGCTGTTCGGCAGCAATATCGACCAGTTCAAAAATCTTCTCGACTCGCTGACCCGTTTCGGCACTAATGAAAATGGTTTCTGCCCATTCGAGGAAGTGCAAGCGACTGCCGATCAGCTTTTCATATTCATAAATAGTGGTCGAGTCTTTCTCGATCGCGTCCCATTTATTCACGACGATAATGCAGCCGCGACCTTCGTCTGCGATGCGTCCCGCAAGTTTTTGGTCTTGCTCGGTGACTCCATCAACGGCATCTAAAACAAACAGCACCACGTCGGAGCGATCGATCGCTTTGAATGCTCGGTTGATGCCAAAGAATTCAGGTCCATATTCGACGTTCTTTTTCTTGCGAATTCCGGCGGTATCGATGAGGCGATAGGACTTGTCTCCACGCTCGACGACCATATCGATCGCGTCTCGCGTCGTGCCAGAAATCGGACTGACGATCGATCGCTTTTCTCCGACAAAAGCGTTGAGCAAGCTAGATTTGCCCACGTTGGGGCGACCGACGATCGCGACGCGAGTCTCTTGGGGTTCTTCGATTTCACTATTTTCAGGCAGATGAGTTAGGAGTTGCTCCATCAATTCGCCTGTGCCGTTGCCGTGAATGCCAGAGACCGGGAAGGGTTCACCGATGCCCAGACTCCAAAACTCGGCGGCTTGAGTCAGCCCACTCTCTAGCGATTCACATTTGTTGACTGCCAGCAAAACGGGAACGGGCTGTTGACGTAACCATCGAGCGATTTCTTCGTCGGCAGTGGTTAAGCCCTCTTTGCCATCCACGATAAAGATCGCCGCGCTCGACTCTGCCAAGGCTGCTAAGGCTTGTTCACGAATCAGAGGCAAAAACTCGGTGTCGTCGTCAAACACCAAGCCGCCTGTATCAACGACTAAGAAGTCTCGATCGCCCCAGAAGGCGTTTTTATAAGTCCGATCGCGGGTTACGCCAGGTTCATCAAAGACGATCGCGTCTTGCACCTTCGCGAAACGGTTGACGAGGGTTGACTTGCCCACGTTGGGACGACCAATGATAGCAACAATAGGCAAGGACATAAGCAAGGAGGGATGAGGGGTGAAAAAATTGGGCTGAAGGAGAACACTATCGAGTTTTCATCAGCATCCCATTCTAACGAGTTTATACAAAAGTTTGTGGATAGTTTTATTGAGTGTGTTATGAGAACAGGACAGAATCGCGTCACTAGATTCAGGTCGAAGGCTCAACCCACACTCTCATTTCAGTGAGTTGCAACGGTCCAAACTGGGTGGCTAGAGCGACATCGGCGGCATCTCGCCCATAGGCGATCGCGACTCGATTTCCTCGCGGTTGTGATTGAGTGGCATCAAACGTAAACCAACGCCCCTGCGGAGTGTCACTTTGCATTTCGCCGACAAATGCCTCAAACCACGCATGGAGATCCATTGGGTCAAGCTGATAGAGATAGCCTACGACCATTCTTGCTGCAATGTTGAGACTTCGACAGAGAGCGATTCCCAAATGGGCAAAATCTCGACAGACTCCGACCCGATCGTGCGCCGTCTCATAGGCTGAAGTCGAGGCATCGCTGGTGCCATATTGATATTTAATTTGGGTGTGAATCCAGTCTCGAATGGCTTCTACCTGGTCATATCCAGGAGTCCGATCGCCCACAATCTCGGTCGCCAAATCACCCAAGCGATCGGAGGGGCAATAGCGACTCGGCAGCAAAAACTGAAGCACATCATCGGGGACGTATTGCACCGGGACGAACGGGGCACCTGGGGCGACATCGATTTGGTCGGCGGTTTCTGCGCTGGCGATCGCGCGGACTCGAAACGCACCTTGAGGAGTCAGCAATCGTTGACACAAATTGCCATAGCTGTCGGTATATTCCACCATCGGGACGCTTGGCTCTAGCAAATATTCTTCACGAAAAACCCATTGTCCTAACCCGCTTCGAGGTCTGAGCATGAGAATTAAAGGCGTTGGAGCACTCGCTTCAAATAAGATTTCACATCCGGCATCCAACCGCATCGTTTTTTGCTCTCTGACTACTTAAATAGTTTATCCAAGAATCTCGGTGTAATGCTCCACCACGGGAAACGGGTCATAAAAACAGTGGAGTCGCTGTTTCCAGGTTTGATAATCGGGGGATTGGCGAAACCCGATCGTGTGTGCTTCCAGGGTCTCCCACCGCACGAGTAAGAGATAGCGATCGTCTACCTCGACGCACTTTTTCAGATCGTGAGATAAATATCCCGGCATTGAAGCGATGATGGGAGAGGCTTTTCTAAAAGCAGTCTCAAATTCACCGCTCAATCCTGATTTAATCGTGAGAATTGCGACTTCAAGAATCATAACCGTTCAGCATTTTCAACACGCATCTGAGAAATTTATTTAATAGCAACCCCTTTGTAAAAATAACCGATGACTGCGGACAAATCTTGTGGTTGAAATTCGTCGATCGTCACTTGCCCAAACTGACGCTCAACCAACTGTCGGATGTCTCGATCGAGGTGACACCCATCGGCAATCACTTTCTGAATCGGCGTTAGACGATGCTGCCACACCTGAGTTTTAGCATCGCGACTCAGCCCATGTTCAACAAAAAAGAACCGTCCTCCAGGCTTGAGAACTCGGTGAATCTCTTGCAGGGCTTGCTCGACTTTGGCAATGCTGCACAGAGTCCAGGTGCTGACGACGCTATCAAACTGACAATCGCCGATCGGCAAGCTTTCACCATTTAAAACTCGATGATCGACGACAATTCCTGATTCTCGGATGCGTTTCTGTGCGATCGCACTCATGCCAGGGTTTGCATCAATGGCAGTTAACTTTTGCAGATCAGACGGATAGTAGGGCAAATTTAACCCCGTCCCAAACCCGATCTCTAAAGTGTCTCCTGTGACCTGAGATAAAAGCTCTCCGCGATACTGCGAGAACGTCTGATCTGACATTGCCCAATCTAACAATCGAGGCAGCAGAAATTGAGAGTAGGGATTCATAATTAATGGATTTTGGCTTGTTTAGAGCGATCGAGATCTGGCTCAAGATCATTCTCGTTGACCCAAAGCGCTTTGTGACCATCAGAAATTTGGCAGAGATAAAAAGCCCCATCGTGAATCACCTGCTCGACTTTGATAACCTCCCAACCCTCACCACCGCGATAGTGAACTCGATCGCCCACTTTAAACGCGCAAGTTTGCTGTTGAGACGTATGCACCAAAATCGAATCGAGCGATCGCCCTAGACCAATCGCTCCTCGCTGAAGCCAAGGAGTTGCTGAGTCTGCCAAGATTGCCAAACCTAAAGTCACGATCGCCATAATGGGAAGGGATTGATAATACAACGCAAGCTGATCGTGAACCAGTAGATCGATAACTCGACCGACCACGAAATTGTGAATCAGAAAATAGCTATAGCTATGAATTCCTAGCCAAACCATGATGGACTGGAGCCGAAACGTTTTAGAAATAGAACGAAAAATCACCATGCAGCAGAGCGTTAGCCCGATCGCGATTAAGAAATCAGAAAAAATCCAGCCAAATCGATAAAACTGACAGATAAACCCAAGACCATAAATTGGGATTCCGACGAGTAATGCTTTAGAAGGCTTCCAGTAAACTGCACCTTTGCCTTGTAAATAAGATTGTGCAACCACCATTCCCACCACAAAAGTGCTCAGTTTTGCAATGAATGGAAGAAAAGGTTGCCAATCGCTTGGCGTATCCAGAATAATGTAGGTTGGATGTCCACCAAAGACATAAACTGCAAAAGCTCGGTAGATTAGCGTTATTAAAAGGCTAATCGTCAATAGATTACGCGCCCCCCAACGCTGAAGAAAGTGCCACAGTAATGGGAAGACCAATGTAAGGCTGAGGATCAGTGGAACAAACCACCAAGGTCCGCTCGTAGGTAATAGCACACCTCCACTGTAATCAAACAACAGCGGAAAAGTCAGTCCTCCAAAGGTGTGCCAAGCATCGGGTGCATAGCTATTCGTAATTTTACCGATCGCCCACAGCACAGGATAAGCTAGCCATGCTACCGTCCAAAACGGTAAAAGAATTCGCAGCGATCGTCGATTGAGAAAGGGTTTAATTTCTAAGGGCTTTCCCTTCAGCGACAATACTAAGCTGAAGCCACTAATCAATACAAAAACGTCTACAAACTGAAAGCCAAACCAGACAGGAACGCTAGCAAGTTGAGCAAAAAAACCTGAACCCAGATGATGAGCAGCGCTTAAAATCTGTTGCCCATTGCTCCACAGTCCAGTCGGTTGAGGCGTATAACTATAGTGAGTAAATAATAGCTGAGAGTGATAGAGCAGCAGCATTACGGCTGCAAAAATACGAATTCCTTCTAGCCACGCCAGACGCTGCACTCTTATCTCTTTAGAATCACTCATTCTCAAACAATCTCTTAGTCAATCAGTCCAACGATTCGCCTAAATTCTTACGAAATTCTAGACGCTCATCGACCCAATGGGATCGAGACTCTACCATACATGCCATCTCATTCTGGTAGTCGAGAGTTCTGTGAAAATCTATCTAAGTGCTTAACAGACTTAAAGATCCATGTTCAAAGGCATCTCTCACAAGACAAGGGTTTTTTGAAACCGAGAGAAAACCTCGATCGAGCCACAAACCCTCCTTTAGGTAGGTCAACAAAACTTCATCAAGCAGTCATAATCAAGACTCAGTAGAACTACGAATATTGGCAGTGAGCGGGTCAGTAGAATATCCCAAATTCTACAGTATGGACTCGATCGCAGATCGGGTTCAATCTGTACATTACTTCTGGGTTGCTCCTATGTCCCATCAGTTAACTCGTCAAGATCTACGCCTGTTAGAAAAGTATCGAATCCAGCGGCTGCGTCAACTCTTCCCAAAAACGTTGGGTCTTTGCCTACTCAAGTTAGATAACAACGACACGCTGCGAGTGCACTGCCCCGAACCTTGGCTGGTCGATCGCATCATTGACGATGCTGATCATCTACTCGACTCGGCTCGTCAAACCTTGGGTGTGCGCCACATTTCGCTCTATTATGCGGGTGAAGAAGTGTATAAAACAAAGACTCGCCGCGCAAAATCAATCTCAGCCTGAGCTTCAAAAAGACGACGTAATCTTGTCAGACCCGATCGCCTTGCTCAGCCTTGGCAGAACCGATTAGGATGGTGATCAATCTCCTGAGTGGCGGTGTATGACTTCTAAAATTGCTCTTGTCCCTGTTGCGTTAACGATCGCTGGCTCAGATAGCGGTGGCGGAGCCGGGATTCAGGCAGATTTACGCACTTTTGCGTTTCATCAAGTTCATGGAACCAGTGCCCTCACCTGTGTGACTGCGCAAAACACTCTGGGCGTAACCCGCGTCGATGCGCTATCTGCCGAAGCAGTGGTGGCTCAAATGCAAGCCGTTGTCCAAGATATTGGCGTACAGGCAGCAAAAACGGGAATGCTGCTCAATCAGGAGATTATCGCCGCTGTTTCAGAACAGATTGAAACCCTCAACATTCAGAATTTAGTCGTCGATCCGGTGATGGTGTCTCGCACAGGCGCACAACTGATTGACGATGTGGCGATCGCGACGCTGCGACGACTGATTCCCCACGCCGTTGTGTTAACGCCCAATCGCTATGAGGCTCAGATTCTCAGTGGGCTAGAGATTGACACACTAGAAGCTATGCAAGAAGCAGCGCAGCGCATTTATCAGCTCGGAGCCAAGGCAGTCTTAGTGAAAGGCGGCGGCATGACAGGCGATCTGCGAGGTGTAGATGTCTGGTTCGATGGGAATCACTTAGAAACGCTGAAGACCCAGAGGGTGGACACGGAAAACACCCACGGAACAGGATGCACCTTGTCAGCGGCGATCGCCGCCAATCTTGCTCTGGGGAGAACGACGATCGAGGCAACCCGATTAGCCAAAGATTACGTGACGAGCGCCCTCGGTTATTCCCTCAACATCGGCAAAGGTCAAGGACCCGTCGGGCATTTTTTCCCACTTTTGCAATAAGGCGATTCTTAGAGAGAACACTCTTCACCGTGCAATTGTTAGGATGCCACCACAGATCTCTATCAGGTTCGCCCTAAATGAGTGGCAAAAAGCCAGCGATCTTAAGGAGGCACGATCGCTGCTCATCTGACTAAAGCTGAGTGATATAATTCCTCCAGCAATTTAGACTGTCTCTACCCTTTATCTAGTCAAGAGGAGAATTCCTTGTCACGACGATATTTTTTTACATCAGAATCGGTTACAGAAGGGCATCCCGATAAGATTTGTGATCAGATTTCTGACACAATTCTCGATGCCCTGTTAGCCCAAGATCCCAAAAGCCGCGTGGCTGCTGAAGTCGTGGTCAACACTGGGTTGGTTCTCATTACAGGTGAGATTACCTCCAAAGCACACGTTAACTTCATCGATTTAGCCCGCAAAAAGATCGCAGAAATCGGCTACACGGGCGCTGAAAATGGCTTCTCAGCCAACAGTTGCGCGGTGCTGATTGCCGTTGACGAGCAGTCGCCCGACATTGCTCAAGGGGTCAACGCGGCTCACGAATCTCGCGAAGAATCCAGTCAAGAAGCGCTCGATGCGATCGGTGCAGGCGACCAGGGAATTATGTTTGGCTTTGCCTGCAATGAGACTCCTGAACTGATGCCGTTGCCGATCAGTTTGGCTCACCGCATCTCGCGCAAACTAGCAGCCGTCCGCAAAACGGGTCAACTGCCTTATCTGCGTCCTGATGGCAAAACCCAAGTCACCGTTCTTTATGAGAACGATCGTCCGATTGGGATTGACACGATTCTGATCTCGACGCAGCACACGGCGACGATCGGCGACATCACTGACGATGCCGCAATTTTGGCGAAAATCAAAGAAGATTTGTGGGCGCTGGTCGTTGAGCCAACATTTGGCGATATTAAGATTAAGCCCGATGCCAATACGCGCTTTTTGGTTAACCCCACAGGCAAGTTTGTGATTGGTGGACCTCAAGGCGACTCTGGCTTAACCGGGCGCAAAATCATCGTAGACACCTACGGCGGTTATTCGCGTCACGGGGGCGGCGCATTCTCCGGCAAAGACCCCACGAAAGTCGATCGCAGCGCGGCGTATGCCTGCCGCTATGTCGCGAAAAATATCGTCGCCGCTGGGTTAGCTGACAAGTGCGAAGTGCAGTTAAGCTATGCGATCGGCGTGGCTCGCCCAGTCAGCATCATGATCGAAACCTTTGGCACGGGCAAGGTCGATGACGATCAGCTTCTAGAGTTGGTCAAGCAACACTTTGAGTTGCGTCCGGCGGGCATTATTCAGACGTTTAACCTGAGAGGGTTGCCGAGTGAGCGGGGCGGTCGCTTTTATCAAGATTTGGCAGCTTATGGTCACTTTGGGCGCACTGATCTTGAGCTTCCCTGGGAGCAAACCGATAAAGTGGTGGTGCTAAAAGAGGCGTTGGCTCAACCCGCTTCAGCACGCGTCTAATTTCCAGAGGCAGTCCTTCAAGGAGACTTGCCTCTTTCAGTCTGCCCCTGCTAAGGTGCTTCCTTTCAGGGGCTTTTTGATGGGACTGCTTGCAACGTCATTTCATCAATTTCAAACGCTGCGCTTGAGAAATTGCAGCAGATCTGGAATGCTGAAAGACTAGACTATGGGGAAACTGTGTGGCTTTCTGGATCAAGCTGACCTTCGATCGCACCATCTATATCATTGACCTAGACCGCATTGCTGCCTTTTCTCAAACCTCAAGGGGTCGAGTTGCGTTTGGAGTCCCCGATGAAAGTATGACGATCGTGGTCAACCAGCAGAAAGACCCAGACACTTATCAGATTATTTTGAATTACGTCGAGAACACCACCGGGCACACCTTTAACGACTAACTTTTCCCGATTTTTTTAACCTCTCTAAAGCTAATTTTGCCGCTCCGACCATGCCTGCTTGATTTCCTAATGTTGCTGGCAAAAGCTGCAAGCCCTGACGAGAGCTAGGCAGCACCCGCCGATTGATTTCTGACAAAATGGCTGGAAAGAAGAACTTTGCACTGGCGCTGATGCCGCCGCCAATCACGATCGCTTCAGGAGTCAACACATAAATTAGACTACTCAGTCCGATTCCTAAATCGCGCCCATAGAGCCGCCAGAATTCCAGCGCGTCAAGATCTCCTGCTTGGGCAAGATTGCCGAGTTGGTCAGGCTCTAGCCCCGTGCGCCGACGAATCGCTGGAATGGCAGCATATTGTTCTAAAGAGCCGCGATTGCCACTGTTGCACAAAGGCGCGTCGTCAGCCGGACTGAGAGCAATCAAGCCCAATTCTCCCGCCGAGCCGTCTCGCCCGACAAACAAGTTGCCGTTCAAAATAATTGCGCCGCCAACCCCAGTGCCCAACGTCAACAGGATTAAGTCGCGGAACGATCGCCCCGCTCCCAGCCAAGCTTCACCCAACCCTGCACAGTTCGCATCATTGGCTAACACCGTCATCCGTCCGGTTTTTGCTTCTAGCCAGTCAGCCAACGGGACATTTTGCCAACCCGCTAAATTAATGGCGACTCGTGCAATGCGTCCGTCTGCATCCGCAGGTCCGGGGGTTCCAACACCGATCGCGCGGCTTTTACGATCGAGATCGATTTGCTCGATCGCAGTTACCATTGTGACTAACACAGCCTCTGGCGTTGCAGGCTGGGGCGTGGGAACTGTTAAAGATTGTAGACATACGCCGTCTCGCCCAAATCGCCCTAACTTGATTGCCGTTCCACCTAGATCGATGCCTAAAACTTGAGTCTCATTCGTCAATTCCATCGTCTGTCCGTTTCCGCCGATCCTATGCGGAAACTTTAGACTTTATATGACCTTTAAGGCAACCGCTTCCAAGCCTGGGCGACAATTTCGCTCAACCAGCGTCGTTGCCCCTGCTCTAACAGGCTGTCATCTGCCAAAACCTCTGACAACAACTCCTCTAGAGACTGCCCTTTTGCCCGCGCAATTTGCACAACCCCGGCGATCGCGGCGACAATGAGTTCTTCATTGACGGGTTTTTGTTGAAGTGCAGCGATTTCTTGGGGATTTGCTGGAATAGGATAGTTCATAGCGGGGTTACACGACGTTGTAATTGCAGTCAATTATGAGAGAGTTGTAAAGTTTCTTTAGAAAGCTTGGTATTCAGGAGTCTATCGCATTTTGATCCCCTGTCAAGCCCCTCTCCCTCAGTAAATTTATCGGAGTTTAGATCCCCCAAATGAAAGAGATTCTTTATTTAGAGGTTCCTACCCCAGACTCAGATCAAGTGATACACTGGCTTCAGCAAGAGTATCAGCCTGAGAAAGGGGAGAAAGTGCTGACAGCAGCGGGGTTTCGGCTGCGGTTGACTCCTCTAAACTCAGTAGAAACCATCAGGATTGGTAACCAAACAACTTCAAAGTTTGAGACGAGTGACGAACTTTCGGTCTTCATTTGGACGCTTCAACGCACCACTTATCTCAAAGTATTTCGGTGGGGAGAGCGATCGCTGCCTCACGAAAAATCGGTTGTGCGGCACCTGACCCAAGCGATTAGAACACACTTTCCAGAAAAGTATCCATCACCGCCTCAAATTGACCTCTCAAAGCAGACTATTTTTGAGGCACTAGCTGCCGCCTATCCGCAAACGGTCAAATATTTTCAAAAAATGCCCAATGGGGAATATGACCTCACCCGCGTCTATTGGTGGGAGCAGCGCTGGCGAGAAGGTGTAAAAAATCCGCAGCAGCCGAGGCAGGTCATTTTTAGAGAGAAGGAGAAAACTCCTTATTCCTTACCCTCCTACGACTTAATTTATGTGGGGGGCGCACTCGGCATCATTCATGCGGCGGTGATGGCTCGGTTGGGCTATCGGGTGCTGTTGATCGAGCGTTTGCCCTTTGGACGGATGAACCGCGAATGGAATATTTCTCGCAGTGAGTTTCAGAGTTTGATTGATTTGGGGCTCTTTACTCTGGCGGAGTTCGATCGGGTCATTGCTAGAGAATATGTCGATGGATTTCATAAGTTTTTTGATGCTAACAATCCGCCTCAGGCAAAGGCGCGAGTGCTGCACACGCCCACGGTTTTAAATGTGGCGATCGACTCCGATAAGCTGCTCAAACTCTGCGGTGAAAAACTGCGCGAGTGTGGCGGCGAGATTTGGGAGGAAACCGAGTTTCTGAGGGCAGACATTCGCGCTCATGAGGTCACGATTCAGGCGAAGCATTTGCCGTCTCAAAGTGAAAAGCAGGTGACAGGACGCTTATTGATCGACGCAATGGGAACGGCTTCTCCGATCGCGTGGCAACTCAACGGAGGTCGCGCCTTTGATAGTGTTTGTCCGACAGTTGGAGCCGTGATTAGCGGCGGGTTTGAGCCAGGAGTTTGGGATTCTCAGTTTGGGGATGTTCTCAACAGCCACGGCGATATCTCACGGGGGCGACAACTGATTTGGGAGCTATTTCCGGGAGAAGGCAACGACTTAACGTTTTATCTGTTTCACTATCATCAAGTGCATCCCGAAAACCCCGGTTCGCTGCTGGAGATGTATGAAGATTTCTTTACGATCGTTCCTGAATATCGCCGCTGTGACGTGGACGAGTTGGTGTGGAGCAAGCCGACCTTCGGCTACATTCCGGGTCACTTCAGCGTGAACGATCGCGATCGCCATGTGGCATTTGATCGACTGATGGCGATCGGAGATGCAGCCTCGCTACAGTCGCCGCTTGTGTTTACTGGGTTCGGGTCGCTCGTGAGAAACCTGACGCGCATGACTCATCTGCTCGATACGGCTCTTAAGCACGATTTATTAAAGGCAAAACAGCTCGATCGGATTCGTGCCTATCAAAGCAACGTTGCGGTCACTTGGCTATTCTCAAAGGGCATGATGGTGCCCACTGGCAAGTCTCTGCCGCCGCAGCAGGTGAATGCAATGCTCAACACGTTTTTTGATGTGTTAGCCGTTCAGCCGCCTGATATTGCGGAGGCGTTTATCAAAGACCGCGTGACGTGGCTGCGGTTTAACCAGATGGCAATTATTGCGGCGTGGAAAAATCCGATGCTGCTGCTGTGGATCTGGGAAATGGCAGGCGCAAAAGACCTGATTCGCTGGCTTGGCAGTTATTTCAATTTTGGATTTAACGCCTTGTTAAGCTGGATTTTTGCAGGCTGGCTTCCTGGCGTTTTGCATCAAGTGCAGCCTTGGTTAGAGCCGCGTTTTCCGGCTTTGTGGCTGTGGCTGTTGTCTCAGGCATACGCCATTACTTACGGCATGGGTAAACCACAAGCGATGCTAAAGCCCAGGTTCTCGGCGCGTAGATTGGTTTCTGAGTTATCAGAGTCTCATCCAGATCCAAGCGCGACGACGCGAGAAAGTCAGGTTACAAGCTAGCGATTCTTAGGAACATGGATTGATTAAAGTGCAACTTCTCACCCTAGCCCTCTCCCCAAGGAGAGGGAACAAGACTCTCGCTCCCTTCTCCTTGGAGAGAAGGGTTGGCGAGGGCTTGCACCACTCCGTGAGGAGGGCAGAAGACGCTCACAAATCTTCCAGGTTATTTAATCCACGATCCTTAGAGAAATCAAAATCGAGTCGAGAAGGGTTGATGATCTTTTTCGACCCGATCGGGCTGCGTGCTCAGTAAGGAGATTTCTGGCAAAGGAATTACCAATCTTGGAAAGCCCCAAGTCCTCCAATTCTGGGGGATTCTGACGTTCAGAACCCTCGGAGGAAGATAGGTAAATTCATTAAAGGAAAGCTCCTAATCTAGAGATTGGTTCCTGCAAAGGTGTTGCATTGCTCTGGATTACCCGTCTGAATGCCCTTTTTAAACCACTGGACTCGCTGGGCTGCACTGCCGTGCGTGAAAGATTCTGGCACCACATAGCCTCTTGCGCGTTTTTGCAAGTTATCGTCCCCAATTGCACTGGCGGCTGTGAGCGCTTCTTCAATATCACCCTGCTCCAAGATTTTTCGCGATCGTTGGGCGCGATTTCCCCAAACCCCGGCAAAACAGTCTGCCTGTAGCTCTAGCCTGACTGATAGCTTATTGGCTTCTGCTTTACTTGAGCGACTTTGAAGGGATTGTACCTTGTCAGAGATGCCCAGTAGATTTTGGACATGGTGCCCTACTTCATGAGCAATCACATAAGCCTGAGCAAAGTCTCCGGGTGCCTGGTACTTATTCTTCAGGTCACGATAGAAACTCAAATCGATGTAGACCTTCTGATCTCGTGGACAGTAGAAAGGACCCATTGCCGATTGTGCAGACCCGCAGGCAGACCGCACGACATCTGAGTAAAGAACCAGTTTTGGCTTCACATAATTGCCACCGCTTTGTCTAAAAATATCGCTCCACGTATCCTCGGTATCTGCTAAAACGACGGACACAAAGTCAGACATTTTATCGGTTCGGGGCGCATCTGTCGTTCGAGGCGATCGAGACTGCGGTGCAGCAGGAACCGGACGATCGCCAGACGGATTGCCTTGATTGAGAATGACGCTGGGGTCGCCTCCTAAGAAGGTCACCACGAGCGCCAAGATGATCGTCCCAATGCCACCGCCAATGATGGGGGCAGACACTCCTCCTCTACCGCGTTGGTCTTCAACGTTTGTGCTTCTACGCCCCTTTTCCCAATCCATTGCTGCTAGTCTCCGATATTTATAGTTTCCGTGTGCGGCTACTGCGCTCTCAGCTATCTGTTTAGTCGTCAAGAGCATAGCTGTCTAGCTCAACGAGATCATCCCTCTTCGGCATAGAGATCTTCGTTCACTCAGAAGCTGAGGAGATGAATTTGAATAGTCGAGGACTCAGCGCAGTATTGCCCAAACTTGGGAGACTTTTGTTTAATTGCTGCGGCGTGGGAAAGAGGGCAAGTCGACAGCAGCAAGAGACTTCAGCTTTTTAGCAGATCGGAGAGGATAGACGATCGGAGACGGTCCACTCGTAACTAGAGGCATTTCACCCTCTTCTTGAATAGGGTGGTGAGTCACTCTCGATCGCAGCGTGATAAAAGGTGATGAAGATCGCGCCCACTCAGATGACGTTTGCTCGATCGCGTCCAATTGAGGTGCCACAGACTCAAGCAAATCAGGCTCTTGTGGGTTAGCCGACTCTTCGATCGCGTGAATTTCGTTCAAAATTTCCTGATCGTCCTGAAGTGAATCTGCAAAATCAGCCGCCGAGACGAAAGGGTCAGCCGCAGATTCAAACGATTGCAGAGCATCCTCAAATTTTTGTTCTAAATCGAGTTCGATCGCAGGTGAGGTTTGATCTATGTGCATTAACTCTACTTCCTGAGTTTCAACAGGCAGTGATTCGTCGGGCGTAAATAATTGGATTTCGGGGGAAGGCGATGACTCGTAGTCTGAGAGGGTCGATCGCTGAATCGTGTAACTCACCATCGGCGGATTAATTTTGGGCGCATCCGTAACCGGAAGCTCAAATAACTCCTCCTCGATCGCTGCCATAGGCGCGTGATCAATCTCCTGATAGAATGCCCGATCGTCACTCTCGCCAAAGATAGGTTCCTCATCCCAAGGAGACGGAATATAGTCGGGTTGAGGGTTTTCTAGCAGAGGGTCGAGTTCTGCAAATTCGGGTTGGGCTGACCAGGGCTGGACAGGTTGCGCTTTTGGCGCTAACAGGTCAGAGGGGCGATGGATCGGGTCGTGCTTGAAATGCTCTGCTCTGATGTTGAGCGATAAGTCATCTAAACTATCAATCGATTTAGCAACCGGAACATCAAGACACTTCTCTAAAGCCGTCTTAAACTGCATCGTGTAACGCTGCTGCCGAAGGAGGCGCGATCGCAGATCTCTACAAGCGTTCTCGGTTTGATGCACGACCTGCGTCTGGTCGGTGTAGCGCTGCTGAGTCAGGGCACATTCTCGCTCTAGCTGAGCGACTTGTTCTTGACTGGCTTCTAGCTGATCAGTCAGCGTCTCGACTAAGATTTGCTGTCTTTGAGCGGTTTGCTGAGAGTGCTCTAACTCTCGAAACAGCTTCACAACCTGTTCTTGAGTGGTCGTTAATTCTTGGGTTTGTTGGGCGATGTGGGCAGTTTGCTCGTGCGATCGCCGTTTGATTTGACTCGATTGTGACTCCCAGTGTCGTCGCTCTAGCCGCAGCATATTGCGAGTTTGTTGCAGCGCTTTGTTTAAATTTGCGACTTGGGCATGAAATTCTTGGTCTTGTTTTTCTAACACGCCAACCAGATCGTCTTTCTGTCGGTGAAGATCTTGATTTTGGTGCTCTAATGCCTGGATACGATCGCTCAGGGATTGCAGCAATTCACTCTGGTCGGGGTTCTCAGGAGTTGCGTGAGGAATTTCGTCCACGGGCAGCGCATTGGGAAAATCAACCGTTGTCCATTCTTCTGCAAGCGAGTCTGGCTCGACTGGCTCAGACGGGGGAACGGACTCAAACAAGCGGGGATTATTGTTTGAATTTTCGGCTTCACTCATCACTGTTTACCCTAGAGGAAAGGAACCTTACGATCGCTGGTTGGCTGAGAGTTTGAGACGCAAATCAACGTTTGAGTTCTCCAGACTTAGTTATACCGACAGTTGCTTAAAATTGAACCATCTATCTAAGATTTCTGCCCATCAGTTTCAGTTTTAAAGAACGAGTGCAAACTTAATATAAAACAATCTTTTACCACACAATTTGATTGATCAGATCTTCAAAGCAAATATTTTATCTTTTAGGTTCTTTTAGGATTTCTTGCAGTAACTCTTGATGCATCAAGGCTCGATCGACCAATGAATGAATCTGATCGTCTGAAAGAGCTGCGCCGTTTGCATAAATCTCTAGCCAGGTTTGACTAATCTGACTCGCATCTAGCGGCAGATCTACCAACTCACATCCTGGGATGTCTAGCTCATCCATCAGTCGGCTCACTTTGGGGTCATAGCTCAACGCAAAACAGCGACACCCTTCAGCCGCCGCCATAATCAGCCCATGCAGCCGCATCGCGATCGCCATTTCTACCCCACGAAACACGCCTTTTAACTCCTGCGGGTTTTCGAGCACGAGAATTTTGCTCACTCCTGGAAGCTGAGGTTGAATGGCTTGGGCGATCGCTAAATCTTGACTCGCTTGAAAGGGTAAGAGCAATAAACAGACCTGCGTTGCTTTTTGAAAGTCAATTAAGGCGCGAGTCAGAACGGTCACTCGATCGGGCGTTAACAGCGGATGCGATCGTAGATTCACCGCAACTCTGGGCGCAGGCAAATTCCACAGTCCCGGTACGGCTTCTGACTCCATCGCCCAAACGGGATCGGGAGCCAGCACCGACGAGATGCCCCATTCGTGAAGCAGCGTGGCAGAGGCGCGATCGCGCACACTCACTCCGGCACACTGCTTTAAGACTTGCTGCGTCAGCGATCGAGTCAGCGATCGATTTAAAGGACCAATGCCCTGTGCCCACGCGATCGTCGTCAATCCCATCGCTTGGGCAAGTTTCATCAAGCCGCCATAATAAAAAGGGCTGAGTGAACTGGTCGCATCCTGCATTAGGCTACCGCCGCCCCAGATGAAGATATCCGACTGCCGCAACGCTTGAACGACGGATATGAGGGACTTACGATCGCAGCTTGCAACTCCATAGCGATCGTGGGTCTGTTGAGGGTTGCCTGACAGAACGAAAGGCTCGATTTGCGGAGGCAACATTTGCAGCAGAGAAGCCAGCAGCGCCTCATCGCCGCCGTTTCCCATGCCGTAATAGCCACACAGCACCGCACGACGCTTATCCATTGTTAGAAGGTTTGAGTTTTGAATCAAGCTTGTAGGGACAACTCACCTTAAGCTGATAAGAACACAATTTTATTTCCTTGCTGCCTCAAATCTCATAGCGATCGTGAGTTTATTATCGTGTGATGCCCAGAGGTCGCCCCCCAACCCCCAATCTGGGGGAGCCAGAGTTCTAAATCCCCCAGATTGGGGGATTTAGGGGGCGACCGTTAGGCAAGTTAGCATCATGCAGGGCTGTTCATAATGCAGGTTATTTAATCCACGATCCTAACGACGATCGATCGCCGCCCGTCCTAACTCCACAAACTTTTATGCACGTTCTCTCGATTCCGACCTGGGTGATTCATGTTTCTAGCGTTGTTGAATGGATCGCGGCAATCTGGCTGATTTGGCGCTATGCCGAAGTCAGTGGAAATCTCGCGTGGCGATCGCTCTCGTTGGGGATGTTGCCTGCTCTGGTCAGCGCGATGTGTGCTTGCACCTGGCATTTTTTCGACAACCCCGCCTCGTTAGAGTGGGTCGTGACCGTGCAAGCCGCGATGACGGTTGTCGGAAATTGCACATTAGCGATCGCAGGCTGGTGGATTTGGCGATCGTCCAACAAATCACCTCAAGAATCCGGTCATCAAGAGCCGCTCAACCATGACTAAAGAAACTCTATTCGGACTCTCGCTGTTTCCCTACCTCGCATTTTTGTGGTTTCTAACTCGCTCCAAAGCGACGCCTCGTCTAGCGCTAATCGGCTTCTATATGACCCTGGTTTTTGTTGCCGTTACGATTCCTGCTGGCATTTATGCTCAGGTGGCTTATCACGACCAGTTGGCTAATGTAGACTGGCTGCATGGAAGCGCAGAATCGTTTTTGACGCTTTCTAATATTTTGGTCGTGCTGGGGTTTAGACAAGCGACGATCGAGAAACAGCAGAAAGAGTAGTCGATCGCTAAACTCTACGGATTGCGATCGCGCCAGACGAATCTAGATAAATCCAGTCTTTTTAACGTTTGGGTGCTGCCATGAGTTATTGCCTAAATCTCACCTGTGCCAAACCGCAAAATCTTGATGGTGCCGACTGTGATCACTGCGGCTCGCCGTTGCGATTGCATCACTATCTGGCGCTGAGTCCGATCGCCCAAGGTGGATTTGGTAGAACGTTTCTAGCGGTGAATGAGGCAGAGCTTCTCAAACCGCGCTGCGTGATCAAACAGTTTTTTCCTCAACAGCAAGATCCAAATCTTCTTAAAACTGCCTCTCAGCTATTTCAGCAGGAAGCTAAACGGTTAAAGCAATTAGGACATCATGCTCAAATTCCGACATTACTGGCTTATTTAGAACGCGATAATCACCAATATTTAGTTCAAGAATGGATTGATGGAGAGACGTTAGAACAAGAATTAGAGAGCGGGGCGTTTACGGAAGATCAGATTCATCAACTCTTGCAAGATTTGCTGCCCGTCTTGCAGTTTATTCACGATCATCACGTTATTCATCGCGATATAAAACCCGCTAATATCATTCGTCGCTATGACGATCGAACCCTTGTTTTGGTCGATTTGGGGGCTGCTAAATTTGCCACCGGGACGGCGCTGCTCAAAACGGGGACGATGATTGGCAGTGCGGAATATACGGCTCCAGAGCAGATTCGCGGCAAGGCATTATTTTCGAGTGATCTTTATAGCCTGGGCGTGACGTGCGTTCATCTCCTGACACAGATGTCGCCGTTTGACTTATTTGACGGCACCGAAGGGCGGTGGATTTGGCGCGATTATGTCACTACTCCTGTTAGCAATGCTCTGGCAACTGTTTTGGACAAACTGTTAGAAAGTGCGACGAATCGACGCTATCGATCGGCAGAGTCAGTCCTCGCTGATTTATCTCCGCCAAAGATGACTCCTCGGTACAGGGTCGAGAATCTAGAGGTTCCGCCGATCGTTCTCAATGATCAGCTAGCCAGAATCTCATCGATTTCTACATCAAAGATGGCGAAGCGATCTGCTTCACATCACCCGTCAAGAGTGAGTAATTGGTCATTTCCGGCAGCGCTGATTGTGTTGAGTTTGCCAGTCTTTATGATGAGCGTGTCTCGATCGCTCGCTCCACCGTCTCGCCCACCCAAACATTTTGTAAAACCCACGGTTCAGCGTGCCACGATCGCGGTTCCTCGCTCGCCAGTTCAGGTTTCGATTTCGACGATCGATCACGCTCAGATCTTAATCACGGTAGACGGAACACAGGTGTTTCAAGGCACCTTATCGAAAGGAACTCGCCGAACTTGGAAAGCCAACCAGCAAATCATTCTACAGGCAGAAAATGCGGGATCGCTGATGGTTTCATCGAATCAAAAGCCCGATCGGGTGTTTGGAAAGTCAGGTGAAATTAAAGAAGCCATCTTTTCAAATTGAGAAGATCGACAACGCAGATCAAAACGTTCAATCATGGCAACTCCAATAGACCTCTTGCAAAAGTCTTTGCCCTCACCCTAAATCCCCTATTCTGAGGGACTTTGAACCTTTTTCTGGCTCAAAGTCCCTCAGAATAGGGGATTTAGGGGGCGAAAGATCTTGGCAGTGACCGATCAACCGACTTGTGTGTACACAATAGAGATGAGGAGAGGGATCTAGGGTGAGGGCAGAGACGTTTACAACACGTCTATTGAGTGATGTCTGACCGCACAATCACCCGGTCACAGCGTCTCTAATCGCCGCCGCAACTGATTGCTGACCCCATCAATCATGATGACCACAACCAACAAAACCAGCATCATTGTTGTCGCCTTGTTGTACTCAAAACCTCGAATATAATTGACCAACTCAAAGCCAATTCCTCCAGCTCCAACGACCCCAAGCACTGAGGCAGAGCGGATGTTGTACTCGAACATATAGAGGGTATATCCCAATCCTAGCGGCAGCACTTGGGGGAAAATTCCATACTGAGCGATCTGTAACCAGGAAGCCCCACTCACTCGCAGCGATTCAATAGAGCTTGGATCGACTGATTCGATCGCTTCTTGATATAACTTCGCCAAATAGCCAATGGTATAGATTCCCAATGCCAATGTTCCCGCAGGCGCGCCCAACCCTGTCGCTGAAACGAAAAATAAACCGAGCACGATCGAGGGCACTGAACGCACCGCATTTTGCACTAAATTTGCAATCCAGCGCACCCAACTAGGCGTGAGATTGTGGGCAGAGAGAAGCGCGATCGGGATAGAAAGGAGTGCACCGATCGTCGTTCCCCACAATGACATTTGAATAGTCTCAACGAGTGCATTAACAGCGACATCAATGACTGACCAATCTGGAGGCAGCAATCGCGAGATGAAATCGATCGTGTAGGGCACACTCTGATTGAGCATTTCCAGGTCGAGTTTGAGTCCTCGCAGTGCCCATCCATAAACGAGAATTAGCCCACCTAGAATTAGTAGCCGCTTTGACCAGGCAGATTTGAACCGAGACGCAAAAAACTTCATGACCTGCCTACAGAAAGATGAGCAGGCAAATTCTCACAAATGCCATCATAAACTACGCGCCCTGCATTCAAAACGATCGCTCTCTGGGCGTAATTAGCTGCGATTGTCAAGTCGTGCAAGACAGAAACGATCGTGATGCCTTGCCGATGCAGTTGAGAAAAAACATCCATCACTTGCGTGGCTGCCAGCACATCCAATCCTGTAATCGGCTCATCAACGAGTAGAATTTTGGGCGATTGCATCAAGATTCGGGCGATCGCAACTCGCTGCCGTTGCCCTCCACTCAGGTGGCTGGTTTTTTGGTAAATTTGAGCGTCTAATCCCAATTCTTGCAGCAGTTGCAGGGCATGCAGGCGATCGCTGCGCCGAAATCCTGTCAACGTCTGCCAGGTCGATCGCTGCCCCAAACTGCCACACAGCACATTTTCTAGAGCAGTGAGCTGAGGCACCAAACCGCCACCCTGAAACAGAATGCTAACTTCTTGACGCTGCCGCAATGACTTGAAACTGACCGCTACCCCATTGATGTGAATGGTGCCTTTTTGAATCGGCACTAAGCCAACCAGCGATCGCAGCAACGTCGATTTTCCTGCCCCATTTAACCCCACTAAGGTGACAAACTCCCCGGCTCGAATCGCACAGTTCACGCCATTCAACGCCGGACGCTTCAACGTCGCCAAAAAGGGCGAGTGCAGATTTGAGCAAGCGATCGCCAAAGAAGTCAAAGGCTGAATTTGCATGACTCGGTTAGTTTTCATCTCGTGCCTTCTTGCAAAGTGGGGTTCTCTATCGCTTTTCTATTCCATTCCCACTTTTTGCAGCGCCTCCTTGACGGGTGCCAAATGCGAATCGTGTTCAACCTTGATCAATCGATCTGAATTGTAGAGTGCTTTTAGCAACGCATTATTTGCAGGTTCGTTCAACGTTTGCAGCGCCGCGATCACCTGAGCGCGCATTGATTCAGAAACCCGATCGTCGATCGCTACTCCGTGAGCAGGCACCCCAGAAATTTCATGCAAAACTCGCAGTCGCTTGCCCTCTCCTTCAGTAATATACGGAGCTTTGAGGGCATATTCAGACACGGCTGCCACGTCTGCCTGACCCCGCAGAACCGCTTGCAGGGCACCGCCATAGTTTCCACCATAGCTGACTTGGCTAAAGAAACCCTTTAAGCGATCGCGATCGGGCACCAGCCCTTGTTTGACCAATTCACCGACCGGAAAAATAAAGCCTGAACCCGACGTAGGAGAAGTAAACGACATTTTTTTGCCTTTTAGCTGCTCTAAATTCTCTTTGCTATCGCCTTTCTTTTGCAACTCGCTATCATCGCGAACCACAAACACCGATCGGTAGGTATGCCCTCCCGAATAATCATTTCGCACTTCTGCCAGGTAAAGCTTTGCCCCTGCCAGCTTCTCAGCTTTGAGAGCAGGACGACTGCTCAAAAATGCCACCTCAGCCCGACCTGATTTTAGGGCTTCGACGGCTGCGGTGTCGTCTGCCACGATCGCTTCAACAGGCATTTTGAGTTCGGTTGAGAGGAGCTTTGCGATCGCATCGGCTTTGCGCTGAACCTCTGTACTTCCCGTCCGAGACGGAAAAACAACCCTCAATTGTTTTAGAGTGGCTTGCTCGCTGACGGTTTGTGATTGTATCGGGGAAGATTGTGCAGCAGGTTGTGTCGCGATATCCAAGCCATTATTGCTACAAGAAATCATCAAGCTGCTCAACCCAATCAATCCCACACTTGTGCCCAACAGCCGTTTTTTGCCTAAAACCATGACGTATCCTACGATGAATGGTGCCTTTTGTCGCTGCGATCGATTCACGATGAAGCTAGAAGAATCGTAAGGCTTTTTAGGAATTTAAGTCAATAAAGCTACTGCAACTAATTCTCAATTAAGTGAGTAGAAAAAACTCTATGCTGAGCGATCGCTCTTCAGTCCAGTCAGGTGCGGTGATCTCACAACAGAACAACCGCAATCCAAAAAACCCAAACAAGCCGCTCAGGATCGTGGATTAAATTAAGAGCCGGATTTGACCTCGCCCCAACCCTCTCTCCAAGGAGAGGGAGCAAACGGGGTTAGGCAAGGGCTTTGCTCCACTTCGTGAGGAGGGCGAATCCGGCTTGTACAGTTCCCGAAGTTATTTAATCCACGACCCTAAGTTTTTTGTAGACCGAACAAAAATAAACTTTTTTCTATCTTTAGAGTGATGCGTAAGTTGAGCTAGGATCTAAGTAAGAAAAGTTTTTAGGCACTGATTGTCTCCGTTCTTAATGTCCAGTTGGGCGTTAAGACCTGTTTGCATGGTGTATCTAACTTTGTACAGATTTTTAGATTCGTCCGAGCGACCCTTGCTGGGCGATGAGCCGCCATGGTTCGTTCAAAAAATATCCTCTCAATCTTGAAGGTTCAAGTCGATGAGATTACTCGGTAGATGTCTAGAAAATGCTTGCCCTTCTGATCGGGGCGCGATCGCAATGATTCGACAACTCGAAACCTCCTATCCTCGTCCCCAGCTTCAGCGTGGCAACTGGCTCAACCTCAACGGCGACTGGAAGTTTGCCTACGACGATGATGGGCAGTGGAAACAACCCAGCCATGTCTCAGAATGGAACCAGACGATCGTCGTCCCCTTCGCGCCAGAATCTAAGTGCAGCGGCATTCACGATACAGGGTTCCATTCCAACTGCTGGTATGAGCGATCGTTTGATTTAGAGCCAGGTCAAGACTCTAATCGAGTGCTGCTGCATTTTGGAGCCGTCGATTATCGCGCTCGTGTGTGGGTCAATCATCAGTTTGTAGGCGAACATGAGGGCGGTCACACGTCCGATCTTCAGCATCGCTATGCGTCACTGCTGGGCGCGGTAAATCGGGTTGAAATCTTTAGTGGCTTTTGCTACACGCAGTTGACCGATACTTTTCAGGAGGCAAACGGGTTATTGTATATCGATCGTACGCCCAAATTTCCGCTAGACGCGATCGCGGCTGCCACCCTGGGTAGGGATGAACGGCTCGACGACAGCGCTATACTAACGGCACCCGTTCCCGGAACATGGTCAGAGGCTGAAAATGTACTTCCAGGAACTGCTCAAGCCGGATGGACGGAGGCTCACCCTATACAGTCGGTGCTCCATTGTAGTGGACACTCCGGCTCCCAGCCCTGGTAGTGAGCCGATCAAGGCAACCCCTCATTTAAGGTGGCATCCTCTGCGAGGGGAATGGGTGGCGTATGCGAGTCATCGTCAGGGGCGCACGTTTTTGCCGCCGCCTGAATATAACCCCCTCGCGCCGACGACTGATCCAAATTTTCCGACCGAGTTGCCGCCGGGGAAATATGACGTGGCGGTGTTTGATAATCGGTTTCCGTCAATGACTCTAGAGGTTGAGACGGCTCCGATCGAGATTGTGGAGACGCTTCCGGCAAATGGGGCGTGTGAGGTCGTCGTCTTTACCCAAGATCCGCAAGCGTCTCTCGGTTCGTTAGATCTGAGTCACCTGGAGTTGTTGCTGCAAGTCTGGGGCGATCGGACTCGTGCGCTCAGTCAGCATCCTCACATTCAATATGTGTTGCCGTTTGAAAACAAGGGCGTTGAAGTGGGCGTGACGCTCAATCATCCGCATGGGCAAATTTATGCCTATCCGTTTGTGCCGCCTGTGCCTGCCAAGATGTTGGAGTGTCAGCGATCGTATTATCAAACGCATCAGCGTGGACTGTTAGCCGATCTGATTCAGCGAGAAATCAAGGACGATCGGCGAATTTTGTATCAAGATGAATGGGCGATCGCGTTTGTCCCAGTCTGCGCTCGATATCCCTATGAGGTTTGGGTTGCGCCGATCCAACCCGCTGCGAGTTTTTTGGATCTGACTTCTGAGCAGCGATCGAGTTTGGCAAAAGCTCTAAAAACCGTGACTCTGAAGTTTGATGGTTTATGGAATCGTCCGTTTCCTTATTTGATGGCTTGGTTTCAGGCTCCTACCGATAGTCAGCCCCATCCAGAATGTCATCTTCACGCCGAGTTTTATCCGCCTTATCGAACGAGCGATCGCCTTAAATATTTGGCGGGCACTGAACTCGCCGCCGGAATGTTTGCGAATGATGCGCTTCCAGAAGAGAAAGCGAAAGAATTGCAGTCAGTATCGGTAACGCTAGAAGAATCACTAAACCCATCATGAATTTACGACCGAGAGAAATTAGCCTAACGCTAAGGTTGCTCTGCGATTCGTTAGAGAAAACCGGAGTGAACGCGAGTGCTCCTGGCAGAGTCAATCTCTTGGGCGAACACACGGATTATAACGACGGATTTGTCTTGCCGACAGCAATTCCTCAAACGACGATCGTGCATCTCGGTTTTAGCCCCGATCGTCAGCATCATTTCTACTCTCACGAGCTTGAAGAATTGGTGAGTTTAACGACGACTGATCCGACTCCTCAAAGCTTTGCGCGTTATTTGTTTGGCTGCCTCCGAGTCGTAGAGCAAGCTAAATATACGGTTCCACCACTGAATGTTTATGTAAATTCTTCAGTGCCGATCGGGTCTGGTTTATCGAGCAGTGCCGCCTTAGAAGTCGCCTTTCTGCGAGGACTGCGATCGCTCTTCTCGCTTGATTTTGACGATATCCGCATCGCCCAACTCGCTCAACAAGCCGAGATTGAATACGCGGGTGTGCAGTGCGGCATCATGGATCAGATGGCATCTAGTCTTGCCGATACTCAACATTTGTTATTTTTGGACACGCGATCGCTCGATCGTCAACTGCTCCCATTCCCTATAGGTTCAGAAATTCTCGTAATCGATAGCGGCATTCCGCGAACATTGGCAGAAAGTGGCCATAACCAACGCCGCGCAGAATGTGAAGAAGCTGCAAGGCAATTGGGAGTCAAAGCACTGCGAGATATCATCGACATAACACAGTTGGAAACACTACCTGAACTACTAAAAAAACGAGCGAGACACGTCATTACTGAAAACAATCGCGTGTTAGAAGCTAAACAAGGGATCACGGCGGCTCGATTTGGAGACTTAATGAATGACTCTCATGCGAGTTTGCGAGATGATTATCAAGTCTCGATCGCCGGACTCGATCGACTCGTATCGATTCTGCAATCTACGCCTGACGTGTTTGGGGCGCGTCTCACCGGGGCAGGATTTGGCGGCGCGTGCGTGGCACTCGTGACTGAAGGCAAGGCAATTGAGATCGCCAAAACCGTGCTAGAGTCCTATCGCAAAGCAGGCTATACCGGACGGCTTCTCGTTCCAGAACCGACCTAACAGAGAGAGACTTATGCGACTCGAACAAGTAGTGCCTTGGGGTCGATCGCTCGAAGAATATTGTCGAATGTTTGATCTCACCGAGACAGAGTTGCAGTCAAAAATTCTCGACTGTGGCGGCGGTCCTGCCAGCTTTAATGCCGAGATGACTCAACAAGACAAGTCCGTAATTTCGTGCGATCCGCTTTATCAGTTCTCAGTCGATGAGATCTCTCAACGGATTGATGAAACTTATCCAGTCGTCCTTAACGGCACCGAGATTAACCGCGATCGCTTTGTCTGGACAACCATTCCCTCTCCTGAAAAACTGGGACAGATTCGCATGGCGGCGATGCAGCAATTTTTAGCCGATTTCCCATTAGGGCTGCAACAAGGGCGTTATCAGAATGAATCATTGCCTGATTTACCGTTTGATTCTCAGCAGTTTGATTTAGCGTTGTGTTCTCATTTCTTATTTCTATACTCTGATCAGTTATCGTTTGAGTTTCACCTTGCGTCGATCGTCGAGATGTGTCGAGTCGCTGCGATCGTCCGAGTGTTTCCCTTACTCGTCAATATGACTGGGGAAACATCGCCTTTTCTAGAACCTGTTATGCAAAAATTAACCGCACAAGGTTACTCGATACAGATTAAACAGGTGCCTTACGAATTTCAGAAAGGGGGGAACCAACTTTTGCAGATTAGTGCGAAGGGATAGCAGAACAGCGAACTCGAATTGCAACGGACGAGCGATTACTGAATTGCCACTCCAATCAATCGCCCGACTCCAAACGTAATGGCTGCCGCAGCAAAGCCAAACACGACTTGACGCATTCCTGAATAGAGAATGCTGCGTCCAGTTAGTAGAGTGATTCCAGCCCCAATTACAAACAGTCCAATCCCACTCGATAGAAGACTGACATAAACGGCAAGACTGCCCGTTAAAACCATGAATGGGGCAACTGGAATGATGGCACCGATCGCAAACAAAAAGAACGACGTAATCGCGGCTGCCCAAGCTGACCCGCCTAACTCATCGGGGTCAATGCCCAACTCTTCGCGAGAAAGCGTGTCTAAAGCAGTGGCTTGATTTGCCATCATTTTTGCCGCCAAAGACTTTGCTTGTGCTTCTGGAAGTCCTTTAGCTTGGTAGATAAGAGCGAGTTCTTCTGCTTCCTCATCGGGCACTTCTTCGACTTCTCGACGCTCGATCGCGATCTGCCGTTCATAAAGCTCACGAGAACTCTGTACCGAGAGCCATTCGCCTAACGCCATTGAGCAAGCCCCTGCCAAAAGTCCCGCAATTCCGGTGACTAAGATCGACTTGCTCGCAAGGTTGGCTCCCGCTACGCCCATCACCAAGCTCAGGTTAGACAGTAGCCCATCGCTGGCTCCTAGCACGGCGGCGCGGAGAGAATTACCTCCAAGGGTGCGATGTCTTCCTTCGATTTGAGCCAGGGTGTTGCCATCCATCCCGGCGTTGCTGGGCGATGCGATGGCTTGCAGCAGTCGAGCGTGAGAGCGTTCTTCAGTGGGGAGTTGGGTATTGTGGGCATCGGGTTGAGCATCATAGCTGTGGCTGTCGACTTGCTCCATCGCGTTGATAGTCGGCAACACAAACTGAGGGCTAAACCACTGGGCAAAGAGTGCTAGCGATCGAGTGCGCCAACCAATCCGACGTTTGGGAATGGGGTAACCTGCCTGACGCAATTTATCTTCCCAAATTTGGGCATGAGACTGCTCGGTGAGGGCAAGACGACGGTAGACTTCAGCCAGTGCGGGTTTAGGTTCGGCTTTGGCTAACGCCCGATAGAGATAGGCACTTTCAATTTCGTCTTGCCAGTTTTCTAAATGCCGCACAATGTCAGGTTGCTTGCTCATTTTTATCCTTGTGAAGAAGTTTCTAAATAAAAGACAATAGCGTTGATGAATCATTCTAATAAATCGTTCAGCTCGATGACCGTTATTCCTCTCTGACTTCTAAGCTCCCATATCCTACTTATGCAAACGCAAGCGATGAATCACGGCTGGACCTATCGCGATCGAATCAGTAAATCAACAGCAGGCTGCACGGTTTTAGACTACTATACGCAACACCATCGGCATTCTAATGGTGCAGAATGGCAAACCCGAATTGCAACAGGTGAGGTTTTATTGAATGGAGCGGCAACGATCGGGCACACGCTCTTAAAACGAGGCGATCAGCTCCTCTACAATCGTCCGCCTTGGCAAGAGCCAGACGTGCCGCTCACCTTTGAGATCATGCTTGAAGATGCCGATGTTTTAGTCGTCTCCAAACCGTCAGGGCTGCCCGTCTTACCGGGCGGCGGATTTTTAGAACACACGTTATTAGGACAACTTCGGCACCGCTATCCGCACAACACGCCGATGCCAATCCATCGCTTGGGTCGCGGCACATCAGGACTGGTGTTGTTGGCACGATCGAGCCAAGCCCGCGCATCTCTTAGCCATCAAATGCGAACTCAGCAGATGCAAAAAATCTATCGCACGTTGGTGACTGGACACTCGATGCCCGATCGCTTCACGGTGACGCACCCGATCGGCAAACTTCCCTATCCAGTTTTGGGCTACATCTATGCTGCCCACGCTGACGGACTGGCTGCCCGTAGTGATTGTCAAGTGCTGCGTCGCGATCCAGATACCGCACTGTTAGAGGTGAATATTCTGACGGGGCGACCGCATCAAATTCGGATTCATTTAGCGGCGGCGGGATATCCTTTAGTGGGCGATCCGCTGTACACGATCGGAGGCATCCCCAAAACGTTTACGCCTTCAGAGACGGGTGAATTGTCTGTTCCGGGGGATTGTGGTTATCATCTACACGCGATGCAGTTGACCTTTAGACACCCGACTACACAGAATTTAGTTGAAGTGACATCGCCACTGCCGGACGTTCTTGCAGATGATTGGCGATCGCGCTGATGGATGTCAATGGCTAATTCTTGGTTGAGTTTTATGGATTTCGCGGAGACGTTTCATCGAAACGTCTCTACGGGGTGGGTTAGGCAATGATGGCAATGCCCTCGATCGCTTCGTCTGCTGTCTCATATAGGGGCTTAATCTCAAAGCCGCCTCCAAAAAGAAATGCACCCCTAGCAAGAGGTGCACCTTAAATAAACGTTATCTAGTCTGGCTGAGAGGCTTCTCTACCCTATTCCTGGGAAAGCTTCTGACTGCGTTTCCGTAGAAACATGCCGCCTGTTGCCAACAGTCCCAACACGATGCCTGGTTCAGGAACCGACTTCGCCTTCAGATTGTCGTCAAAATTAAACTTTCCGGTGCCCTGATGGAACGAGTGATTGTCAGATTCAAAACCGCCCCCGACAGTGCTGGATTGAGAAATGACAATTTTGTTAAAGTTGTCTGCGATGCTGTCAGAGTAGAAATGGACGTAGCCATTGCCCTGTCCACCTTGCCACGAGGCGTTGAACAAAGCCTTGTTGTTGAGAAGGTCGGCGCTGGTGAAAGACTTGACCAATGCATCTTTGCCATCTTTGACGCTCTGGTAGAAGGAAAACGTGTTGTTCTCGCTCACCGCGCCCCAGTCGATCCCAAAATAGTTGAGAGTTTTGTCTAGCTTGATGGTTGCGGCATCGCCGTTAAAAACCGCCAGATACTTGGAGCCATTTCGCTCCCCGGTTGAGCCAGCAGGTGCCCACTGGTCAGACCGAACGCTGCTAGCGCCTGTGTTGTTTGCAAACGAGTATTTAGCAAAACCAGCGGTTGGCGCGCTGCCTGAGTTGAAGTCGATCGTGGTGGTCTCTTTTAACTTAGAAAATTCAGAGAAGGCACCTTGATTTGTTTCCCCGTTCAAACCGGGAGCGCCGCTGGTGATCTTAAACGAGATTGCTTGAGCAGAACTTGAGTAGCCCAGGGCTGCGATCGTGCTTAATGCTGCAATGTAAAAGACATTGATGAGTTTCATTGTTTCGGATTTTTCCTATGGCTGACCTTTCAACCGTCATTATGAGCGCAACAATAGGGCAATTCCTTTGAGAGAAAATACTGAACTTACTAACAATTTTGCCTCGATCTTCTTGACATCAAATCTATAAAAAGTCTCTATAAACTCCGTTAATTTACTTCAGTAATCGTCAATAAAACTCTTTGATTTACGATAAGTTCAACTATTTCTTTGGAAGCTTCCAAAGAGTTTACGAGTTCTTTAAAGTCTTCTGTGTGACATTACATAATCTTGAGAGTTCTAGTCAAAAGTCGACACTTAGACTTTCTCAGTAGAAGACTCAGGAACTCGCCAATTATTCAGAGAATCAGAGAAGACTGGCTTCTTTTTGCTTCAAGAACACGTCGATCGCGAGTCTGCGATCGCTAGCTTTATGGTTACTTGCGTAGAGCCATCTAGCCCCATCTGACAGGTGACTTCGCCATTTTGAACTTCGACGCGTTTACAACAAAGGGCAATTTCTGGAGCATAATCGCGCTCACCTAATGCAACAAATCGCTGCGCCGTAATGCTAATTACCACCTGTGACTCACAACAAGCGACATCTAAAATGATCATCGAGTCAGGGTCAGAATATTTCAGCGATCGCCCTAACAAATCAGCCAACACTTCCTCGATTAAGTCTCGATCGGCAATAATAAATGGCAAAACCGCAGGGAATTTGCAAATCAAGCGCGGGGTCTGGTCTTTAGGGGCAAGAAGATGACGGCTCACACAGTCTAAAAGCAGGCGCAAATCTAAAATTTCTAGCTGGACGCTGACTTTTCCAGCTTCTATTTTTTGCAGCAGGGTGGCATCGGCAAGCAGATCTCCTAGCTGATGAAGCTCGGCTGCCATTGATGCGATGTTAATCTGCCACTCAGACGAGTCGTGAAGCAATTGATTGAGTTGGGTCAAATGAGTCTGAATCGAGGTGAGCGATCGCCCGACTCGCCGCTCGATCGCGGTGACTAACTTCTGTTGAGACTTGATTTGATTCCGCAGATTAGCCGTTTCTAGGTCTTCTAACGACTGTGAATTTAAAGGAAGTGGGGCGCATTGTTGAGACATGATGCCCAAAAAATAGTTGTTGCTTCAGAGGAGCATTCTACTGCTTCTTTAATAAAGTTAACAAATATTCAAACTATCCTCAAGTTTTTCTCAACGGCGAAATAGTAATGTCTCAACAAATATTAGGTCAAACCTCAACAGACATCTTTGGCTCAGCAGCGACTCGCGGTTCCTCTTCAGGCTGTTGCCCTACTGCATCTCGGAGAGTAATCAGTCGGGCACCTCGATTGCGAGTGAAATAATTCCACCCCCACTGAATCATCACAATCAGCTTGCTATCAAACTCGATTAAAAAGTAGATGTGAGCCACCACCCACACAAACCAGGCAATGATTCCAGAAAAGCGGATGAACCCTAAGTCAACGACCGCCGCATTTTGCCCAATCACTGCCAAACTGCCCACCTCAAAATAAGAGAAAGCGGGCATCACTTTTTCTTTCAAGCGCTTTTGGATCAGTTTTGCAACATATTTACCCTGCTGCATGGCTACCGGAGCGACCCCTGGTAAAGGCTTTTCAGTTTGGTGAGCAAAGTGCGCCAGATCGCCAATCACAAGAATATTGGGATGGTTTGGCACACTCAAATCGGGTTCGACGATGACGCGCCCCGATCGGTCAAGACTTGCCCCGGCTCGCTTTGCCAACACTTCGCCCATCGCAGATGCTTTCACCCCAGCCGCCCAGAGAATCGTTCGAGATGGAATCTGCTCGACTCCGGTTTCTCGCTCGATCGTGACGATATGATCGGCAATGTTGGTGACTTTGGTTTTGGTTTGCACCGTCACGCCGCGCGCGGTCAGCGTTTCTTCTGCTTTTGCTGACAGGTCAGGCGAGTAGGGAGGCAGCACTCGATCGAGTCCTTCAATCAGCAAAATTCGAGCTTCGGTGGTGTCAATGCTGCGGAAGTCTTCTCTGAGCGTCTTGTATGCCAGTTCAGCGATCGCACCCGCCAATTCGACACCCGTCGGACCACCTCCCACAATCACAAACGTCAACCAGGCTTTACGCTTTTCGGGGTCCGGTTCCTTTTCGGCAGCTTCAAACGCTAGAAAGATGCGACGACGCATTTCTAGGGCATCTTCGACGGTTTTTAAGCCCGGTGCGCTGTCTTTCCAATGCTCGTTGCCGAAATAGTGATGGCTGACTCCCGTTGCCACAATCAGGGTGTCGTAGGGCAATTCTTGCTCTCGCAGCGTCACAACTTGGCGATCGGCATCGATATCTGCGACCTCCTCCATCAGCACGCTCGTATTTTTGCTGTGGCTGAGAATCGATCGCAATGGCGAGGAAATATCGGCGGGAGAGAGCGTTCCGGTTGCGACCTGGTAGAGAAGCGGCTGAAACAGATGAAAATTGCGTTTGTCAACGAGCGTGACCTCTACAGGAGCGTGGCGCAAGGCTTTTGCGGCGTAGAGTCCACCAAATCCGCCGCCAATGATCACGACCCGATGCTTCGGTGGCTGTTCAGTTGAGTTATCCATTAGGTGTCTATGAAAGATTCTGAGCTTAGTAAGGAATGGATCGAGAATTGAGCAGAAACCGATCGAAAGGAGCCATCGCCTAACCATACTTACTTTTACCAGTTTAATCAGCCTTGTCAGGGATCTGAGTAGCTCTCGTTACGGGGATCAAACAATTTTTTAGAAAATCTCGATCGTCAGACTTAATCAATCATTTTTTGACTTACTAATGTCGGAAGAATAATGATAGACAACGTGCCAGAGCAGGATAGTGTCTATTTCTAGCGATTTCTACGGAGAGATTTGATACGGTTCTAGAAAGATTTAAAAGAATCTTTTGCGGCTCAAATTGATCAATCCTTTACCTAGAAAAAGTCATGCAAAAATACGGCACTCATCAAGAGGCTCCAACCAGTGCTTGGATCATTCAAGTCTGGGCTTCCTTCGTGCTTTCAGCCTCAGCAACCACACTTGGCATCCTCAATCTTCCTGCAAATGACTGGGTTAAAGGCTATATGGGAATGGGAGTTTTGTTCTCGGTCGGTTCGACGTTTAGTTTGGCGAAAACGAGCCGCGATGTTTATGAGTCAAAGCGCTTAGTGTCAAGAGTTGATGAAGCCAAACTCGAAAAAATGCTGACCGAGCACGATCCTTTTAATAAGTAATGTCAGGAATTGGATGCAGAGACGTGAAGTAAACGATCGCGTCCGATTCCAATGATTGACTAGAATGATTTGTGAGCATCCCGTGAATTTTTACCTGTGCCGTCTCCCCGCATGACTCAGCCGCCCCTTCCGCCCCGCAGATCGCAGACCCTCTTGGGGAGCCTTACCCAAGCGGTGCAAACGCTGACCAAAATCAACTTCTCAAAGCTGCGGCTCAAGCCCAATGCGCGAGTGCCAGAGCTTTTGCTGCAAGAAGCAGATGCACCCACAGCAGACAAATTTCCACTGTTGGGCGATCGTTATCTCTTGGGGCGCAGTTCTAAATCCTGCGACATCGTGGTGCGAAATTCGGTCGTGAGTCAGGTGCATCTGTCGCTACATCGGCAGCGACGGCACAAGATTTTAGGGCTGTTGGGGCGAACTCGATTTGAGCTAAGAGACGAAAACTCGACTAACGGCGTTTATCGCGGCAAGCGCAGACTCAAATCGACTACGCTCTATGATGGCGATGTGCTGTCGCTCGGTCCGCCAGAGCTAGCGGCGGCGGTTCGGCTGCAATATGTTGATCCCCGTCCCTGGTATGTGCAGGCGATTCGATATGGGCTATTTGGAATCGGTGGTGTAACTGCGCTGGCGGTGCTGGCGATCGGGTTTGAGTGGCAACGATTTACGGTCTATCCGCTTCCGATATCGGTTCAAGGTCCGGTTGTGGTGTTTTCGAGAGAAGGACAAACCCTTCGCACTCCTCGCACCCAAACTCACGCTGAACTGCCTCAGCTTAGAGACTTCTCACCCTACTTGCCGAGAGCAATTATGGCATCTGAAGACTCTCGCTACTATTGGCATCTCGGCGTAGACCCGATCGGAACCCTCCGCGCCCTGGTCGCCAACATTCGGGGCGGCGAGATTCGTGAGGGAGGCAGCACGGTTACTCAGCAGCTTGCCCGAAATCTGCTGAGCGAATATGTCGGTCGTCAAGATTCGGCAGGTCGCAAGATTCGAGAAGCGATCGTGGCTCTAAAACTCGAAACCGTCTATAGCAAAGAATTTTTGCTGCGAACCTACCTGAATCGAGTCTATTTAGGCAGCGGCATCTATGGCTTTGAAGACGCGGCGCAGTTCTATTTTGCAAAATCTGCTAAGGAACTGAGCCTCTCAGAAGCCGCCACTCTAGTCGGCATTTTGCCTGCACCCAACAGCTTTAACCCAGTGCGGAACTATAAAGCCGCGATCGAATATCGCGATCGCGTGATTAGCCGCATGGCAGAGCAAGGTTCAGTCTCTCAAGAAGAGGCTCAACGCGCTCGACGATCGCGAATTGACATCAGCCCCAAAGCGCGCCAAGAACTGCAAAGCACGATCGCTCCTTACTACTACAGTCAGGTTTTCAACGAGTTAGAAGATTTGCTGGGCAACCAACTTGCTCAAGAAGGCAACTTCATTGTGCAAACCGGACTTGATACTCAGATGCAAACCAAAGCCGAAACGAGTCTGCGAAGCGCGATCGCGAATAACGGAGCCAGTGCCGGATATTCTCAGGGATCGCTGGTGACGATCGATGCAAAAACAGGTGAGATTCGCTCAATGGTCGGGGGCTATGACTATCAAGAAAGTGAATTTAATCGCGTCACTCAGGCACATCGCCAACCCGGTTCGACCTTCAAGATTTTCGCCTATACGGCGGCGATCGCTCAAGGCATTTCACCCAGCACTGCCTATTCGTGTGCCCCGCTAAACTGGAGCGGACAGTATTATGAGGGCTGTCATGGCGGCGACGGTAGCCTGGATATGTATAGCGGAGTGGCACGATCGGAAAATGTGATCGCGCTGAGAATCGCTCAAGAAGTCGGGTTAGGAAAGCTCGTCGAGACGGCTCAGAAAATGGGCATTCAGTCAAAGTTAAACCCAGTGCCGGGGCTGGTTCTAGGTCAAAGTGAAGTCACCCCTTTAGAGATGACGGGAGCCTTCTCGGTGCTGGCAAATCGCGGAATTCGCAATCGTCCCCACACCATCAGCCGCATTTTAGATAGTAATGACTGCCCCGATCGCAAAAATCTCAACACCTGTCGAGAGATCTATAACGCTCAAAAAGATGGGGATCAAAATCAAACGGTTCTTGAACCAGCCGTGGCAGACACGATGACGACTCTCCTTCAAGGGGTCGTGCAAAGCGGGACGGGAAGGAGTGCCGCATTGGGATTAGGAGAAGCCGGAAAAACGGGAACCACAAACGACAACGTTGATTTATGGTTTATTGGCTATGTGCCCAGTCAGTCGTTGGTGACGGGCGTTTGGTTAGGCAATGACAACAACGCTCCTACGGGCGGAAATAGCGGGCAAGCGGCTCAACTTTGGGGCGACTATATGAAACAAATTGTGCGCTAATAAACGGTCTTTCAGAAGCAACTTTCTCCAGCTTCAGCTAAGAAAATCACCCGAAAAGGTGACGTTTTTAGTTGAACTTCTTTTGCAAAAAATAGCTGATAGAGTAGTAACGAAAGATAGATTTAACACGGCGCTAAAAAATAAATTAATCGTTAGTGTATAGATAAAACGTATTGATAGATACCCTTAGAAAATACTCCTTTAACCTCTATCTTGAGATGGATTGTGGAAAATCTTTTCCAAATCTTTAATAAATGAAAGCATCAACCGATCGTCCTTTCTAGAAACCTGAAAATCTATGAATTCCTGGGTGCAGACATCGCGGCTAAACTCAGCTCAGTCGATGCGACAACTAGAGCGCACTTCTAAGCCTGCCGTTCCCTTCTTTAGACTGATTCCTCCTGAGCGAGTGGGTTTAGACGGAGAATATGACCATAGTGGATTAGTAAAACGGGTAGTGTTTGCTTTTGAAGAACACTTTGAAGCCAGTGAACTTGAGCAACTGCGAGTGTTGCAACGAGGTAGAGTCATCATTTTACTGGGTCGAATTTCTAACTGGCAACTGTTAGCTCGTTTAGTCAGCGTTGCATTAGAAGTTCATGGCGCATTGACGGTAGAAACCCACGGTTTGATGATTTTAGATGATATGAAAGTTGGCTAAACAATTTGACATTCAACACTGTAGGTTTCTAACAAATCGCAAGTCTCGTGATCAGTGATGTTAGTGTCGCTGAGTTCAAGGTTATAGAAGTCTACAGCATCGGTGTCAAAATAAGGTCCGGCGTGCCAGATATCTACGTTTAGCTTAATAAAGCAGTTGCCGGGGATGCGGAACGCTTTGAGGCTTTCTAAACTAGGACGATTGTCCACCCCGATCGCCACTGCCATCAGCCATTCTTCTCCCTCAAGCGAACCCAGACATTGGGTACAGTGTCGATGACGCGTGATGTGGTGAAACTTGCGACCTCGATCGTGCAGCCGCATGATATAAAACCGGGGAATGCCGTTTTGAATCTTTAATTGAGCATCCTGCTGATCAAAGACTTTGCCATCCTCTGATGCGCTGATCAGTTGACCATAACGTTGAAAGCTTTCAGAGGTAATCAGGTTTGCCTGAAGACAACACAGAGAATAAGGGTCTGTCATAAAAACCCGTCTCTAGAAAGACGTAGCCACAGCACATCCTTTGTAGCATTGTTGATGCTTTAAGTTACTAAAAGGATAAGTTTTATGGTTAGCGTTCGTTCAATTCTCAATCATTTTCGTCGGGTAGTTGTGTCTGTTTTGTTGATGGGTCTGCTGCTTTTTGCGATCGCTCCTGCGGCTCAAGCAGGCTCGCCTGGTGCACCTGATAGCCCTAGTGAAAAGCAAAAGACTCTCTATGAAGGCAAGCGCAATGTCGTAAACAGCCCAGGCGAACCTGCAAAAGCCAATCTATCGACGAATGCTAATACGTCAAGCGCATCGAGTCGCACCTCGGAGACCGTTAAGAACGATCATCAAGAGCGGGCTGAAACTGCGATCGACAAATTGGTCAACAAAGTAGAAGACACCTTCGACAGCTTTAAGAAACAGGGTTAACGCTGGACGGGGTGCTGACCATAGAACGGAAGCACCTCTGACCAATCGGGGCGATGTCCTTTTTCCCATTGCTGGTGAGCGAGTTTAAGCATCGTTGTGACTCGCTCACCCTGCTCGGCTTCTGCGTTGATTAGCTGATAGGGTGTGTTCCAGGTCGCGAGAATTTGCTGCCACGCCTCGTAGGTGAGTACAGCATCTGCAAAAAGAGCCGTCAACCCGACTGAAGAATTTTGATAAATGGCGGCGTATAGCTCTCCGCGCTGGGCTGGCATTTGAACAGCGATCGTGCCTTCACGCGCCGAGTGAGCAATCGCCGCCAAGCTCGACACCCCAAATAACGGAATCTGTAGCTGCTGCGCTAGAGTTCTCGCGGTTACAACTCCGATTCGCGTTCCGGTGAAGCCTCCCGGTCCGGTGGCGACAGCGATAAACGCCAAATCTGCCCAAGACTGTGGCTGCAAAAAATCGGATAGCAGTGGGTGAAGATGGGTTGAAAGATCGCGTCCTAATTGCCAAACTCGATGACGATCGTCGCCTGCAAAATCGTCGATCGCTAACCCTAAGTCAGGACTGCTCGTATGAATCGCGATTCCATAAGTTGATTGAATTGACAATGGAGTAGTTCGTGAGTAATTTGCCATCCATTGTCTCATTAAACTTCTTGCAAAAGTCCGAAGATGCCCTCATCCCCCAGGGCGAACGCATGAAAATTTTGGAGTTGTTGACTGGCATAGGATTCAAAAGTTGATAAGCAAAAATACTCAATTCTAGAAGCCTTACCTATTCAACCATTCAGTTTTCACGCGTTTGCCCTGCCTCATCCCCCAACCCAAGCTTGGGAGAAGGGGAGCCGGATTTCAAAGTCCCTCTCCCAAATTTGGGAGAGGGATTTAGCGATTATCGTAAATGTCAAGCGGAAAGGGCAACTTTTTCGGTTTCAGCCTCTGCGATAGGAGACACCCAAGCCTTACCCTGCTTGACGATTGCATTCAAAGTGGTGAGCAGCTTGTGCATATAAGCCACCAAGGCAACCTTCTTCTCTTTACCGCGCTGCAATAATCGACTATAAAACTCCTTCAGGACAGGATTGTAGCGAACCGCCACCATTGCCGACATAAACAACAACTGTCGGACGTTGGCACGCCCCCCCGAGACCCGACGCTTTCCTCTCATTTGCCCGCTGTCATCGTTAAAGGGAGCAACGCCCACTAAAGCAGCGATTTGCTTGTGGCTCAGCTTGCCCAACTCCGGTAAGGCAGAAACCAGCGTGGAAGCCATGACTTTTCCCACACCGGACACGCTCAGAACTAATTCTTGAGTGTGTCGCCACGCTTGACAGGCTTGAATTTGAGCTTCGATTTCGCCATCGAGTTCTTTTATCTGCTCCGTGAGCCATTCAATGTGACCTTCCACGTTCGCTTGCGCTTTTCCTCGTAATAGAGCCATGCGATTGCGCTCGGCGGTGAGAATGTCCACCAACTGACGACGACGGGTGACTAAATCATCGAGTTGCTGCTGGGCTTCACTCGCCAAAGGTCGCACAGCGGGGGTAATCTTGTCGCCAAACAACGCTAAAACTTGAGCATCGACTTTGTCCGTTTTTGCCTGTTGATTCATCGCCCGAGCAAAGTTACGTCCTTGACGGGCATTAATCACTCCCACAGGGTAGCCCGCTTGACTCAACCACAAAGCCGCTTCTCGTTCATAGCCTCCCGTCGATTCTGGGACGACTCGCTTGACGCTGTCGGGTTCGGGAAACTGCGACTGCACCGATAACAATCCAACGATGCTATTGGGAACGCGCCAGCACTTGCCCGTGGGACAAACATGAATATCCAGAAACCGTTTACACACATCAATGCCAATTGAATGGAGAGGGTCGCTCATCTAGATTGCTCTCAGTAGGATGAAGGGGATGACAGGAGTCTCAGAGGTTCCTCTACCTTGCGTCATACGGGATACTCAGACGGTCTCAGTTCCCTGCCGATAATTCGAGGTGGTTCTGAGTTTAAGCACTGTGGTGACCCTAGCTAAATCTCGATTTCAAGAATCTTAGGGGGGACGGTCTACCACTCTCTCAAGATACAAGGCAGGGTGGTTTCAAGTTAGCCAGCGAAAAACCTGATGGACTTGATTGGCTAGATGACGAATGCAATCTGGGAGAGTACGGCAACCCAAACGACGGGCAAGGGTAATCAGGAACGAATTGAAGATCGCCCAACTAATCGGGGCATACCCACCCCGTCGAGGCGGATCATCTTCGTGTAAGGTGACATCTTTGACCCAGTGCAACCCATTTTCAATTTGCCATCAATTCTAGGAATTCAGGGGCATCGAGGGTTAAGTTGCTCAAGTAGCACTGCGCCTCTTGAAACGGCTTGCTCGCCCGGATGCCCTGGCGGTTGAC
>NZ_LXYR01000003.1 GCF_001650195.1 Phormidesmis priestleyi BC1401
AATTCGTTCCTGATTACCCTTGCCCGTCGTTTGGGTTGCCGTACTCTCCCAGATTGCATTCGTCATCTAGCCAATCAAGTCCATCAGGTTTTTCGCTGGCTAACTTGAAACCACCCTGGGAGAGCGATTATCCAAAGGGGAACTTGCTTTGCAAACGGGCGATCGTGCAGTATCAAACACGGCTTGATGGTGAATGATGATTGCTAGAAGACAAGATATAAAGATGTCCCCTGTAAAACGTTTTTACAAAGGACAATGAAGGGCGAGTTTTATCGGTTAGAGCGGACGATAAACGCGGTAATTGATGTCAGGGAAAATGTTGTCGATCGCTTCGACTTTCTCAATCCAACCCGAATCGATTTTGCCCTGATTGATGTCTTCATAGAGTTTGTTAAAGCGCATCAGGTGCGATCGAGTCCGACGAATTGCGTAAGGAACCATCGTTCCCGTTCGCATGATAAACGCCCAGTCAGACGACTGCGCTAACAGCACTTCTCTCGCCGCTTGATTGAGTGCCCGCCCGCTTAGTTCATCTTCAGGTTCTTTTTTAGACAACTCGATCATCCGTTCTGCGGCTTTGTGCAGATGAGGATAGATCCAGGCGTTGGTTTCGTTGAGCCAATATTCATGAAAGCCTTTGTAGCCCCAGCTCGACTGCGACGGACGGCAGACTTGCTGCATCGGTTCTGCCTTGAGATAGTCGGCTAAGTGCGTCATCTCATAGGTGCCCTGATCAAACCACGACTTGCGGAACAAATAGTCGATAAACCACGGACCTTCATACCACCAATGCCCAAATAGCTCGGCATCATAGGGCGATACAATAATCGGCGGACGCTGCATCATGTTGTGGAGATTTTCGACCTGCCGTTCGCGATTGTAGGAAAAATTGGCGGCGTGTTCGGCGGTCTTTTCTTTTGCCCAGTAGGGATCGTAGAGTTGTTTATCTGACAGCCCCAGCCCTTTGCCTGTGATTTTGTGATATTTAATGCCCACATTTTTACGCTGACCGTTGGGCATGACGTAAGGCTTGATATATTCATATTCAGCATCCCAGCCTAAATCGCGATAAAACTCTCGATATTCAGACGCGCCGGGATAGCCGACTTCCGATGACCAAACTTGCTGCGACGACTCATGATCGCGACCAAAAGCGGCGACTCCTGCCTCGGTGAAGATAGGGGCGTAGGTGCCAAAACGCGGACGGGGACGGGCGTAGAGAATGCCGTGTCCATCAGTGAGGAAGTAGCGCAGTCCGGCATCTGCCAACATCCGATCGACTCCCTCATAATAGGCGCACTCTGGAAGCCAGATGCCATTTGCGGGACGATCGAAGGTCTGCTCATAGTGTTCACACGCAACTTGAATCTGTGCCCACACCGCTTGGGGATACATCTTCATTAAGGGAAGATAGCCGTGAGTTGCGCCACAGGTAATGATTTCTAGGTTGCCGCGATCGAGATAGTGCTTAAACGCTTTAACGAGATTGCGATCGCACTTCTCCCAAAACATGCGCGCCGCTTTAAATTCTTTGGCGTTGTGTTCTGCCAGATATCTCATGTGACCATCGTGGGCGTGGCGATCGATTTCCATCTCAGCAAGTTCTTCAAGCTGCGCGAGATGGGCATCATAGCGATCTTGCAGCAATGGATCGAGCAACATCGACACCAGCGGCGGAGTCATGCTCATGGTGAGTTTAAACTCGACCCCATCGCGGATCAAACCCTCAAACACTTGCAGCAGAGGGATATATGTTTCGGTAATGGCTTCATAGAGCCATTCTTCCTCTAGCACGTAATCACTTTCGGGGTGACGAACAAAGGGCAAGTGGGCGTGCAAGACGAGGGCAACATATCCAATGCTCATAAGACTTTCGGGTATAGAGAATGAAACGCTGGGGAAAAACTCAAGAGTTGCCAAAATTGTAAAGCAAAACCGAGGGCGAAACTTATTCTGCGGGGATCAGGTTGTCGGGAATTGAAAAAGTCATCACGATTATGGCTTTATTCGTCAGCGTTGCTGAATAGCGGGATAGACTGCCCTCCTCACGAAGTGGGGCAAGCCCTCCCCAACCCTTCTCCCTAAGGAGAAGGGAGCTAAAGATCTTGTCCCCTCTCCTTTTGGGAGAGGGCTAGGGTGAGGATCAATCTGGAAATTCATCCATCAATTCAGCAACGCCTATTCGTCAACGATCGCGGCATATCGACGGCGGTTGACGATCGCAAACACCCACACGATCGAGGTGAGAAACCCTGCCAAATATAAGGGATAGCGATACGTTGAGGGATAAGCTTGATTGACCATCAATCCGGCAATTACAGGTCCGAACGCATTAGAAGCGCTCAAATAAGAGGAGTTTAATCCCATCACGGTGCCTTGATCTTGAGAAGAGGCATTGAGAGAGATTAACGTATTGATCATCGGCTGAACTAATGAGTTAAACAAAGAAAAGACAATGCTAACAATCACAAAATAAGAAATGTTTGCCCAAATCGGCATTAGAACAAATGAAATGCTGCGGACAAACAGTGCGAATAACAAGATAGTCACAAGATTGAACCGCCGATTGAGCACTGACACACCCCAAGTTTGCATAATCACTCCCAGTACGCCAAATAGGAGGAACATCAGCGTGAGTGCACGATTATCTTGATTGAGCACATGCAAAAAATAAAGCTGAAAGGCATACGTGAAGATCGTAAATGTTGTGCCGATAAAAAAGTTGATGATTAGCAGAATGCCAACTCTTGGAATCGCTAGACCTTTAATCAGATTTTCTAAACCGAGGTCAAAAATGTTGCGCGATCGTCCCGCTTTATGTTGCAGGGTTTCGGGCAAAAAGAAGAGGGTGATTAGCAGGGCAACGAATGCGATCGCGCTCGACACCAAAAAAGCCGCTCCGAGTGAAACCTGTTGAGCAAACAAACTCGTCGCTGGACCTAGCACAAATCCTAGACCAAAGGCTGCCCCAAAAATTCCAAACCCTTTGGCACGATCGGCAGGGGTCGTCACATCTGAGATGATGGCTTGAGCGACCGATGCGTTGCCGCCCGTGATGCTGTCTAAAAATCGCGCGATGAATAAAACGCTGGCGGTCGTAGCGGTGCCTGCAATCAGGTTAGCGATTACAGTTCCGGCTAGGCTGATGATCAAAAGCGGCTTTCGTCCAAAGCGATCGGAGAGTTTGCCAATGATTGGGGTCGCAAAAAACTGAGCGATCGCGTAGCTCGAAAATAGTAGGCTGGTTTGAAAATCATTTAAGCCAAATTGTTTGCCGTATAAATAGAGAACTGGAATTAAAATCGTGAAACTAAGCGCATTAATAAACGCAACGAGAGCCGTCACCCAAAACGTTCGATTCATTTCAATTCTCTAAGAGCGGTCATTTTGATTTTGGCAGACGCGTGCTGTCCGTGTGCGCCAGACAACATGGAGAAACAAATGACCAATGATACGGTTGCTGAAGACTGTCTAAAATTTGGGTAAGGCTTCAGCGATGCGTGTCAAGCTGCTATTTGTTGGACTGCTTTTGTCAAGCTTTTTTGCCCCAGTTTTTCCAGCTTGGGCGGAAACTAGGCAACTAAACTATACTCTCACGCCTGAAGCCAACCAATCATTTAATGGGCTGATTCAGCAAGCAGAACGGCTAGCAGAACAGTCAGTAAAAGAGAGCTTTGCCAATCCTTCAACGGTGGCGATCGAGCTAAAAATCTTGGCAGAACGTGAGGGACTCACCGCTCCAATTCTCTATGTTCGCGTGACTCGTGCCGACTGGCAAAGACAGTCTAATCTGCGATCGGCATTCACCTATCTTCGGGGAGCCGAGCAATTGTTGGGGTTCAGGCTTCCTCAAAATTCTCAGCCGCTCTCGCCAGCAACGGCGGTCAGTTTGGCATCGCCTCAAAGCGAACCGAACTACTATGACAATCCATAAGAACTTATGGCTTAACGGTGAGTATAGCAATCCTAATTAACTTGTGAGATGCAGAGATTCTGCCCTCACCCTAAATCCCTCTCCCCAAGGAGAGGGACTTTGACTTTCTGGCTCCCTTCTCCTTGGGGAGAAGGGCTGGCGAGGGCTTGCCCCACTTTGTGAGGAGGGCAGACCAAATTTACAACTGATTCAGGATTGCTATAGAATCCACTTGAATGAGAACAGTTTCAACTATCAAGAATTGATATCCAGGACTTTCACAACCACTTTCTTGTATATTTTTTTGCCGTCCTCATTTAAGTGAACGCCATCAGATGTCAATCCTGCTTTGAGGCTCCGATCGTTAAACAGGGGTTCGAGTCCTTGATCAACAAGTGCGACACTCTCGACATCAGCCACTTCACGAATCAAGGCGTTGATTTCTTCAACACGCTCGATCGTTCCAGCGACGTTGGGGTTGCGGCTTGCCTCAAGAGTCGAATAAAACGCAGGAGTCAGCGTCACTTGGCTGGCTCCCATTGAGCGAGTCAGTAAGATAATTTGCTCAAGATTGCTTACAAACTCGTCGTTGCGAATGGCATACAAAGCATCATTGGTGCCGATCGCGATCATCACATTTTGGCATTGCACATCCGCAGCTTTTAGCGTTTTTAATTGCTCTAATAGCGACACAGTGCTTAAGCCGCCCATCGCGAAGTTAGCGGCATCTTTACCCAACGTGTTGCCTAACCCCGATGAGATCGAATCTCCAAACAGACAGCCTTTATATCGCTGTCTTTGACTTGACTGTGCCTGATCCTTTACCTTTGAGCGCCACCATGCCAGATCGCCTAGTTTGTCTGGCTTCATCTGAGCGATCGAGACTTGATTTAACAGCCCAACCAGCCCAACTGATGACAGCATTGTCACCAAACTAATCTTGAAATTCTTGATCATAGCGAGTCGATTGAGAAAAATCAGAAAGCTTGCCTCATGATACATGACCGATCTGACCTCGATAGTGTTCCGGTGGTCTGAATTCAGTCATCTAAGCTTTCTTTCACGTAAGGAATGCCTAAAGCGGCAGGAGGCGTAGATTTGCCTGCTAAACCGATAAGCGCGAATAAAGCAATCACGTAAGGCAACATCACTAAGAATTGATAAGGAATGTTTAAGCCAAATGCCTGGATTCTTAACTGTAATGCTTCGGTTGCACCAAACAAAACGCAGGCGAGAACGGTGCTAATGGGATGCCATCGACCAAAAATTAAGGCGGCTAACGCAATAAATCCTTTGCCTGCGCTAATGTCTTCCATAAAGAACTTAACGTGAACTAAAACCAAATATGCACCGCCTAGAGATGCTAAACAACCACTTAGCATGACGCTAAGATAGCGCACAAATAACACTGAAACTCCAGCCGTCTCAGCCGCACGGGGATATTCTCCAACCGCTCGGAGGGTGAGTCCTAAGCTCGTTTTGAACAATAGATAAGTGATCAACGGCACCAGCAGCAGCAATAGATAGACGAGCGGATCTTGATTGAAAAACAGAGACCCCACGATCGGGATTTGGCTTAATCCTGGAATGGCGATCGCGTCGAGTCCTTGCAATGGCTGACTCGTTTTGCTATTGAACACCAGCCGCGATAAAAATGCCGTCAACCCTGCCGCAGAAAGATTGATCGCTAGCCCTGACACGAGTTGATCGACTCGCAGCGTCACACACAGATAAGCGTGAAGCAACCCCACTAAGCCGCCCACGATCAGCGCTGCCAAAATCGCGACCCAAACGCTACCTGTATAAAATACAGTCGCTGCACTGACAAACGCACCTGTAAGCAGCATCCCTTCTAGCCCGATGTTGAGCACGCCCGATCGCTCAGAAAAGAGTCCGCCCAGTGCCGCAAACGCCAACGGAACCGAGAGGCGAAGACTGGCAGCAAGATAGTCAGACAGAAAAGCAGCCGAATCGGACATAGAAATCTTTATCCACTTGTGATAACGGAAGACTGACGGATAGCGAATCGCTTTTCTAACGCTAAACCGATTGCGATAAACAACACGGCGAGTCCTTGAATAGCATACACAACCGTAACGGGAACCCCTGCACTGCGCTGCATGACATTAGCCCCACTGCGAAGGGCACCAAAAAACAGCGAAGTCATCACGACCCCGACTAAATTACCACGACTTAGAAACGCGATCGCGATTGCATCAAAACCATATCCCGGCGAAAATTGGTCAAACAACCGATACTTCAAGCCCGTCACTTCCCCGGCTCCTGCAAGTCCTGCCAGTCCTCCGGCGGTTGCCATGACTAACATAATGGTGCGCTCGACTGAGATTCCGGCGTAGCGAGCCGCGATCGGATTTTGTCCCACGGCTTCGATCTGGTAGCCCAACGGCAATCGCTGAAACACGATCCACAAGACGATCGTCGCCGCGAACCCGATCAGAATTCCGGCGTGGGTTTGGGTTTGGGGCAGAATGATCGGCAGTTGGGCAGAGGTGGCGATCGTCGGACTGTAAGGACTCGGCGCACCTGGCTCGATCAGAGGATTGCTGACCAGATAGTTAATCAAATTAAGGGCAATGTAGTTGAGCAGTAAAGTCGTAATCACCTCATTGATGCCGCGTATCGCTTTCAAATAGCCAGGAATCAGCCCCCAGATTGCCCCAAACAAAAAGCCACTCAGCAGCGCCAAAGGAACGTGAATCAAGGCGGGTAGCCCGTGAACATACAGCCCAACTAGAACGCTGCCCAAGCCCCCCATATAAATCTGACCTTCGCCCCCAATATTAAATTGTCCTGCTTTGAGCGCTACGAATACGCCCAAGCTCGTTAACAGTAACGGTGCCGTTTTTGTTAACGTGGTGCCGAATCCATAGTAATTAGCAAGTGCTTCGCGAAACAGAACAGAATAAGCAGCGATCGGATTCACTCCCGCCAACGCAATCAAGCCAGCCCCGACTAACAGCGCAGATGAAATTGCGAATAGGGGAGATAACACCGGAGTGATTGATCGTAGAATTTGATTCGCTTTCATGGTGACAACCTCCCGGCTGGGCTTCCTGCCATTAACAAGCCCAGTTGTTCAACGGTTGCCGTCGCCGCATCAAGAATTGCCACAAATCGCCCTTCATAAAGGACGGCAATCCGATCGCTCATCATCATAATTTCCTCTAGCTCGGTCGAGATATAGAGAATGGCGGCTCCTCGCTGTCGTTCAGTTAGGAGGGCTTGCTGCACATACTCAGTTGCGCCCACATCTAGACCTCGCGTCGGCTGCATCGCCACAATTAAAGAAGGATCACCAGAGAGTTCTCGTGCGAGAACAACCTTCTGCTGATTGCCTCCCGAAAGCTGACTGACGCGCAGTTTCCCACTCGTCGCACGGATATCAAAGGATTGAATTGCCTGTGTTGCGTGATGGGCGATCGCGCCGCGCTGCAACCATCCATTTCGGCAAAACGGCAACTGCTGAAACCCTTTGAGAATCAGATTTCGGGCAATGCTGAACCTCAGAATCAGCCCCATTTTTTGCCGATCTTCTGGGATATAGCCAATCTTCAAACGTTTGATGCGTTGCTGCATTGTCCAACGCGTGATTAGCTGCCCGTTGAGAATCAGTTCTCCGGCAGTGGCGGGACGTAGACCTGCGATCGCGTCGGCTAATTCTCGCTGACCGTTGCCATCGACTCCGGCAACCCCCAAAATCTCCCCGGCTTTTAGCGTAAAAGAGACATTTTGCACCGCGTTTAAGTGACGATCGTCCCTCACCTGCAAGTTCTGCACTTCTAGAACGATGTGATCCGAAGACTGAGCCGCTTTTTCGAGATGAAACAGCACGTCTCGACCCACCATCAGCCGCGCCAAATCTTGACGAGTCGAGTTGTGCGCGATCGTTGTGCCGACCACTCGCCCCCGTCGCAGCACTGTTATGTGATCGCACAAACTCAGGATTTCATCTAACTTGTGACTGATAAACAAAATCGTATGATTCGCTGCTGCCAGTTGACGCAACACTTTAAAGAAACCCTGCACTTCAGGAGGCGTTAACACTGCGGTTGGCTCGTCTAAAATCAACACTTTTGCCTGACGATACAAAGCTTTGAGAATCTCGACTCGCTGCTGAGTGCCTACAGGCAGATCGCCGACTTTAGCAAGCGGATCGATCGAGAGTCCGTATCGTTCTGACATGACCAAAATCTCGCGGGACTTTTGTTTCAAATTCAGCCGCAGAGTCAACGGGCTACCCAAAATGATATTCTCAATCACCGTCAACTGCGGCACCAGCATAAAATGTTGATGAATCATGCCGATGCCCTGCGCGATCGCCACCTTCGGAGACGTAATTTGTACGGCTCGATCGTGCAAATAAATCTGCCCTGCCTCCGGCTGATACAATCCGCATAAAATATTCATTAGGGTTGTTTTCCCGGCTCCATTTTCACCGAGCAACCCATGAATACTTCCAGCATTCACCTTCAGATTAATAGAGTCGTTGGCAACAAAATTACCAAACCGTTTTGTAATTCCCTCAAGCCGAAGATAAGCAGTCTCTCCATCTCTCATTCTTTCCTAAGCGGCTCCTTTGATACACCAGCTATCTTTTCCGCTAACTTTGCATTCTTCAAACGTGATCTTCTTCGCAATCAACGATTCTTTCGCTTGCGTTGCTTTTTGTTTCGTCGCATCAGTGACAGCAGCACTAAACTCTCCCAGTCTCAGAATATCTGGTTTGTCTAATCCCAGCTTATAGATTTCGCCCTTCATTTGACCATTTTTAGCAATGCTTGCAATGTTTGCGATCGCCAGCCCATAATTTTGCACTGCGCTAGTCAAAACCGTTTGAGGAGCGAGTTTAAGCTGATCTTCAAAATATCCGATCGCATAGCCACCTTTCTCACTCAGGGTTTGAATCACGCCCAAAGCTGCCGAATCGAGCATATTGTAAACCACATCCACTCCAGACGCTAGCAGCGCTTGGGTCGCTTCTTTCGCTTTGCCAATATCATTCCAATCGTTGGTATAGCTGGCTTTGACCTCGATCGCTGGCTTGACTGATTTTGCCCCTAACTCAAACCCTCGATATTCTTGATCTGTGGTGGCAAACGATTGAGCCGTAAGAAACGCAACTTTGTTTGATTTGGTCATCTGGGCTGCAACAATGCCGCACAGATAGCCGATTTGCAGGTGATCGACTTGCAGCGAGGCGATATTGCTGCCCGTCACGACTCCATCAGACACCGCAAAAAACGTGTTGGGAAACTGTGCCGCTACTTGTTTAACTGCCGCCTCAAATTGTCCTCCATGAGCAATCACTAAGTTGAACCCACGACGCGCAAAATCAGACAACACTTCTGCTTGATCGGCTTGAGCAACTTTCTCGACATACGCCGTTTCTGCACCCAGCTTAGACTTGACGACATCCATCGCTTCATAGCCTGCCTGACTCCAGCCCTTATCGGTAATCGGACCCGGAATCGCGATCGCCACTTTAAACGCCGATGCCGAAGCCGCCGGACTTGAGGTGACGCTGCTCGCAGTTGGGGTCGGTGGAGCGCTAGCACATCCTTTAATCAACAAACTTCCACCAAATGCTGCCGAACCCCACACAATAAAGGTTCGTCGATCGAGCTTCCTGACCATTTGTTTTCCTCAGCGACTTCTCAGACCCTAATCCAATTCGGCATTAGAGAATTGTCACTTACAATACCGTTGCTCAGTGGGTTGACTAGACAATTAGTTTGTCCATCAAGTGCCGCACGAGACGATTGAGCCGATCAGAATAGCTTTTCATCACTTCGAGCGCAAAAAATGGGGTTTCTTGAACGACAAACAAAAATCGCTCTTCATCTAAAAATGCCAGCTTGCAGTCGGTTTGGGCGATCGCCGTATAAGCTCTTACGCCTGAACTCACGAGAGCACCAATTCCAAACACCTTACCTGGCTCGATCGTTTCTACAATTTTGCCATTCACCGATAGAGCAATCTCGCCTTCAAGAACGCCATACATCAAATCTCCCGGTTCTCCTTCTTGAAAAACAGTTTGCCCTGCTGAAAAGATTTGAGGGTCAGGCTGTCTTTGAAAAATGCTGAGGGTTCTAACGGGGTCTAACATGAGTGTGTCCAAACAGTGCAAATGCCATTGGGTAGTATACGTCAATCTTTTCGCGCTTTCATGTCGGCTGCATCACATCCAATTTCCTCACGACGCTGAGCGATCGGCATCGCTACCTGAGTCAAAATCGTCATCGGCTGCTGATCTTTGAGAATCTGCATCTGCTCTTCGTCGCGCACAAACAGACTTCCTGCGAACCCTAAAGAGTTGACCGAGATCGACGCAAAACTGTCTTGCGATCGAGGCACCATTAATATCCAATCTCGCGTGGCTAAGAGATTATAAGCGTCACCTGCTCGCAACCCTAAAGTATCTAGGAGCGTACTATAACGAGCAAGTGTCTCCTCAGCCGCTTTCGTCGGTGACTGCATCCCGCTTGGTAAGCGCATCAGCCCATGAGCAAACGGCAGTTTGGGAATCGTCGCAAGGGTGCCTTTAAACTCAGCCGAGGCTAACCACGAGTCGATCGCGATCGCTCCATCTCTCCAAAGAGGCAATGGAATCAGTTGCAAATGTTTGTGAGGCTGACTTGCTCCGGCATTCTTGCCAGCGTTGTAAAAAGCCAGTCCATCATATTCAACGAGGCAAGCCCACAGCGCTGCAAAATCTTCTAGCGTCAATAAACGTTCTTGCTCCTCAAAGGCACGAGTAATGATCAGCAAGTGATAGTCTACAACGTTGAATTTATTTAGCAGACACAAGTGAGTTTCTGATAAATCGGCAACAAACAAGTCTTCTTCATAGGGCAAAAAAGGATTAATTACTTCGCCAGAAATGATAGCTTTTTGCGTTTGCTGCCGGGCTGCTTTCTCTTTGCGCGTCAGATTGGCTAAAATTCTCACTAAAAAATTTACGCCATCTTGATCGACGATCTCACGGTGAGTTGGAATCGATCGCAGCGCTCCACACTCTAATGCGTGCTGTGTCTGTTCAATGACCCGCGTCCACAGCGTTCCAGGCTCTAGCATCAATCAAAAAGATAACGGCTAAAACAAAGCAGAAACACCAATACGGCGCTTCTGCAATCGACCTAAAACTCAGTTTAACCTGTGGCTTCCCAAACCCTTGAGCTAAATAGGTTTTAAAATTGCCCCTAGACAAAGAGCCTGTGAGAAGCGGGAAGGCTCTCTGTCTCAGGAGAGAAGATTTAGTACAACTCTTCTTCTTGGTGCGTCTTGATGGTGCAGTCAGAAGTGGGGTAAGCCACGCACGTTAGCACATATCCTGCTTCGATCTGGTCATCATCTAGGAAAGACTGATCAGATTGATCGACCGTGCCCGCCGTGATTTTGCCAGCGCAGGTAGAACAAGCACCCGCACGGCAAGAGTAAGGAAGGTCTAAACCCTGCTCTTCAGCAGCGTCTAAAATATACTCATCTTCGGGAACGTCGATCGTCGTGTTTAGCCCTTCAGCTTCGTTAATCAGCGTGACTTTAAAAGTTGCCATCGGTAGTCCTCTCTCTATAAACAGAAACGGCGTTAAAGCCATTTGAAAGCGTAACTTTAGGCGTTGCCTGTAGCAGGCTTGCTTCATAAATCAGCTTCAATTCTGATACTACGGGAAAACTTATGAGTTAAAACCTCCAATTCACCTTTGGGATGAACGGGATTCGTAATAAATCTCGCCCATTTAATCTACTTATACTTATGGGACGAGGGAAAAACAGGGTTAAGACGGGCGTTGATCGACTAAGAATCGAGAGCGAACCGATCGCTTGCCTCAATTAATGCACTGCAAATTCCGGGTTCCATCATTGAATGACCCGCATCGGGAACGACGACCAGCTCAGCATCTGGCAAGGCTTTGTGCAAATCCCAGGCAGAAGTCATGGGGCAGACGACATCATAGCGTCCCTGCACGATGACAGTTGGGAGGTGGCGAATGCGATCGCAATTCTGCAAAAGTTGGTCATCTGGCTCTAAAAAGCCTCGATTGATAAAGTAGTGGCACTCAATCCGCGCAAACGCATCGGCAAACTCGGCATCGGCAAATCGACTCTGCGATTTGGGGTCAGGAATCAGTCTGCTGGTGGTGCCTTCCCAAACTGACCACGCACGAGCCGCTTCTTGACGAATCTGGGCATCATCGCTGGTCAAACGACGATAAAAGGCGGATAGAAGATCGGCGCGCTCATCAAGGGGAATCGGCTGTAGATAGTCCTCCCAAGCATCGGGAAAGAGATAGCTTGCGCCCTCTTGATAAAACCAGAGAATCTCTTTGCGCCGCAGTAAGAAAATGCCCCGCAGAATTAAACCCAGACAGCGATCGGGGTGAGTTTGACTATACGCTAATGACAATGTGCTGCCCCAACTGCCGCCTGACACGACCCATTGAGAAATTTTGAGGTGCGATCGTAGCGTTTCAATATCGCTGACTAAATGCCAGGTCGTGTTCTCTCGCAGTTCGGCGTGGGGCGTGCTGCGACCGCAGCCTCGCTGATCGAATATCACAATTCGCCACTTTGCCGGATCGAAGTATTGCCGGAAGACAGGCAGACTGCCGCCCCCTGGTCCGCCATGTAAAAAGATGACAGGCTTGCCTTGAGGATTTCCCGACTGCTCAAAATAAATCGTATGCAGGTCAGACACCTGAAGAGTGCCCGTGTCGTACGGTTCTAAAGGAGGATAAAGATCACGCATATAGCAAGTCTTAGACAACTGAAATACAGTAAACGTCCTATAACAAGGGGCTTAAGCCCCTTGTTCATGCCCTACCCAAATCGGAAACGCAATCAGAGGTTTCATCGCTGCAAACTCCGAGGATCGAGGGCATCTCTCAGTCCATCTCCCAGCACGTTAAACGCTAGAACCGTCAAAATAATCAGCAGCGCAGGCGGCCAAATCAGCCAGGGTTGCAGCACCAAAATCGACGCATTCGTCGCCAGCGTCAGCATATTTCCCCAAGACGGATCAGGCTGTTGAATTCCTAGCCCGATAAGACTCAACACCGACTCAGCCACAATAAAACTCGGAATCGAAAGCGTTGCTGAAATAATGATGTAGGTCGCCGTCTGAGGCAAAACGTGCCGAATGATGATGTAAAGAGGCTTTCCGCCCATCGCTCTCGCCGCCTGAACAAACTCTTGTTCTTTAATCGAGAGCACCTGTCCGCGAATCACCCGCGCCAACCCTGCCCATCGAATAAACGACGTAATCAAAATAATCAGCAAAAACCGTTCAGCACTCGTCAACCCTGGAGGCAGAACCGCCGCTAGCGCCACCAATAAATAAATTTCAGGAATGGTCATCAGCACTTCGACAAAGCGCATTAATACAGAATCGAGCCATCCACCCGCGTAGCCAGAGATGCCCCCGACCAACATCCCTAACGGAAACGCGATCGCGATGCCCACCAGTCCGATACTCAGGCTCACCCGTCCGCCATACACTAAGCGACTGAACTGATCTCGCGCTTGTTCATCCGTTCCCAGCAGGTTAAATTTGCCTTCTCCTGATGTGCCAAACAGATGCAGATTGCCAGAGATGCCAGGAAACAACTCGATCTCTTCAAACTTGGGATCGGTGAGCGGGAACCGAGTCGGCAACGGCAACCGAATCTGCAAAAAGCGATAGTCATCTCCCTGCACAAACAGCCGAATCGGAGACGGCTTTGAACGATCGACCTTTAACTGCCGATCGCCCGTCTGCACATCCACCGCGCCTTGAGTCGTCGGATAGACATGCGGACCGATGAATTTACCGCTCTGGTCAGCCCAATAAACCTGAGTGGGCGGCAGCAGCGCTCCATCGGTTTGAGACTTATAGGGATCGTAGGGAGCAACCAGTTCAGCCGCGATCGCTGACAGGTAAAACATCAGTAGCAACAACGCTCCAAACTTTGCTAACGGGTTTTTCTGAAGTCTTTTCCACCAGTCCATAAGCGCTCAGGGTGAAGGGGGGCTTTAATGCTCTTTGCTGACGATGATCACCCGATCGTGATCCTCATCTTCGATCGAGAGCATCGGTTCTAGAATACTATTCTCCATCGTTTCAGAGAAGATAGATCCCGTTTGAGGTGGAAGAGCCGGATCGAGAATAATTTCGACGATCGTGCGAATCACACTCGTCAATGGAATCGCTAAAATCACGCCCAACAGTCCCGCAACTCTAGCACCAATCAGCAGTGAGGTCAGAATAATCACGGGGCTGAATCCGGTCAGGTTGCCCATGATGCGCGGGGCGATAAAATTATCTTTGACTTGCTGAAGGGCGATCGCGGCTCCCAGCGCTTGTAGGGCTAACCACCAGTCGATAAACGCCACAACGATGCACACGGCAGCAATTCCCAACGTTGCGCCGATAAACGGAATGACTTCCATCACGCCGATAAACACCGCAAACACTAAGAAAAATGGCACTCTAAGCCACCAAAACGCAAAGGATAGCATCGTCGCCATAAATAGCCCTAGCAGCAGTTGCCCTGATGCAAATCGCTGTAGGCTATCTCTTAAAGAACTCGTCAACCGCTCTTGAATGGGGGCAGAAAAGATGCTGGTCAAGCCCGTCCAGATTTTTCCACCGTCCAACAATAAGTAGAACGAGATCACCAAAATTAAAATAAAGTCTAGCACCCAGTTAAACGTGCCCAAGACCAAGCCGATGCCTGTAGATGCGATCGTTTTTGCCTGCCCTTGCACCTGGGCTGAAAGCTGCTGTTCTAGAAACGACAAATCAAAGCCAAAGTGACGCTCTGCGCTCCAGGTTTCGAGATCATTTAGCTGCTGCTGACCTGACTCAATTAATCTCGGAAGATTAGCAGTCAACTGCTGTGCTTGCAATAAAATTGGTGGCGCGATCGTGATCGCTGCAAACCCCAGCACAAATCCTGCGAGTAAATAGACTAAAGCAGCGGCGATCGGGCGAGGCAAAATTGGATGCAACCGATCGACCGCGTAGTTGAGCAAGAAGGCAATCAATCCAGCAGTGACTAGCACGCTGAGGAGTTCGCCGAAATAGGTGAGCGCGTTTAAGCTCAACCAACCTGTGACCAAAATCAGCAGCCAGGTGATCAAAAACTGTTGAATTGGAGAGAAGAAGCGATCCATAGAGGAATCTAAAGAAGTTTGAGCGGACAACCCATGCACGCTATCACATTCCCATCTTATCGTTCTCCATTTGTAGGAGTGTCTGGTAAGTCTCTGCTACTTCAGCGATCGCTTCATCTCTCAGAAGCTTTTAAGAAATCACTTCGGCTGGGTAATTGAGTGAGGTGACGATCACGCTAAGTTTGATCGGCGTGTTAGTTAGTGTGAGCTGTGTTTTGCTAAGTTCGATCGGAGTGTTCCTTCGTGTGATCCGTGTTTTGCTAAGTTCGTTCTCTGACGGTTGCTATAATTTGGTGCAGTTCATCGATCGCATTGCCCCATGACCCAACAGCCACTCTCACAGATGCGGACGGAATTGGTGGGGTTGTGAAGTATCTTCCCGATGATGCATTCATTATCACCGCCTATTTCACAGATAAGAGAAACAGAAAACGATGCCATCATGGAACGAGTGGATGTAGAGGGTAACCTTCTCAGCTTTTCCATTCTAGCGGTTAGTCAACTTGCAAAATCAAAACCATTAATTGCTGAGTTGTTGTCAGGAAAAGGAGATGCAGCTTAGTCGAAGAAATAGGCATCTCTAAACCAGACATTGTGGCGGGGTTTCATCATCCGTTAATGCGCGAACATTCTGACTTTGCAGTTGCTTGATTCATACCTTAACAAGGAGAAAAGCTATGTCTACTCTGATGCAATCCTCAATCGAGGATCTAGCGATCGCAGCCCCTGAAAAAAAAGTCTGGACGGATGAAGCATTCATGGCGCTGCCTAATGATGGACATCGCTATGAAATTGTGAATGGAGAATTGATTGATATGGGAAATTCAGGGGCATCGCATGGTTATATCGCGATTATTTTAAGCTCTGCTTTGTTCCCTGTGGTCATGTCTAAGAAATTAGGAGCTTTATTGGACTCCAGCACCGCTTTCAAAATGAAAAATGGCAATAAGCGATCGCCCGATATTTCTTTCTTTGCTAGAGAACGTCTGCAAGGCATGACCCAACTACCCACTGGTTTTCTCGAAGGCGCACCCGATCTCGCTGTTGAAGTGCTGTCTCCTGGCAACACCGTTGAAGAGATACACGAGAAACTGGTCGAATATTTTGAGAATGGCGCTCGTTTAGCTTGGGTGATTCATCCGACTGAAAATTACGTGTTGGTCTATCGCTCTGCCGTGGAACCAGACCGATTACTCAAATCAACCGACTCCCTAGACGGTGAAGATGTGATTCCCGGATTTACTCTTCCTGTTGCCGATCTCTTCCAAAAGCTCTCGTTCTAAATCTTTGTGATGACCTCAACCCCTCTCAATCCCACCATCCTCGAACCCCTCTTTGCTCCCTGGTCAGAACCCAACGCCCATCGCGTCCGGGCAGAAAAAGCGGGCGACCCAGCCCAGATTATTCAGGGTAGACGGGCATCACCGATCGATTTAGTCAGCAATCTGCGCGCTGCCGTGCGCGAGTGGCGCGAAGCCTTCTACATTGGAGCAAGTGACACGACGATTCAGCTTCTCAACCACTAGTTTAACCGCGCCCATCGTCAAACCCAGCCCAACGGCGAAGAGCTTGAGTTTCGCTACTTCTTCTGTCAGCGCGAAGCCGTTGAAACCCTGATTTACCTCAAAGAAGTGCGACGCATCGAATCCCTTTCCCAAATCATCGCCGAATTTGGCGGCACCAACGCTGAACTACAGGCATTAGGCATTACCGAAACTGAAGATGCTTGGAGCCGTTATGCCTTCAAGCTCGCAACGGGCGCAGGCAAAACCAAAGTCATGAGCCTGTGCATCGTCTGGAGCTACTTCCACGCCCTGCGCGAATCCGAGTCCGAAATGGCGCGGCACTTTGTGGTCATTGCCCCCAACCTCACCGTCTACGAACGCCTCAAAGACGACTTTGGCAACGGGCGCGTTTTTGACACCGATCCCCTGATTCCCCCCGAATGGCGCGGCGACTGGAACCTCTCCGTTGTCCTGCAAGACGAAGCCAGCGGCGCAGCCACAGGTGGCACCCTCTACCTCACCAACATTCATCGCCTCTACGAAAAACGCAAAAAGAAAGCCGAAGACGAAGGCTATGCCTGGATGGGACCAGCCGTTTCCAAATCCAAAGCGCTCGACACCGGAGCAGCCTTGCGCGATCGCATCACCACCCATCGCCACGTCATGATCCTCAACGACGAAGCCCATCACGTTTGGGATGCAGATTCAGCCTGGAACGACGCGATCGCCACCCTCCATAAAGCCATTCTTGCCAAAAGCGGCTGCAAACTCGTCGCCCAACTCGACTTTTCCGCTACTCCCAAAGACAACAAAGGACTCCTTTTCAAACACATTGTCTGTGACACGCCCCTGGGTGAAGCCGTTGATGCCGGAATCGTCAAAACGCCGCTGATCGGGCAAGCCAGTCGCAAACTGGTCGAGCAAGCCGACGACAACGCGGCCTACCGCTGGGAGCAGCACTTGCTCTTGGGTTACGAACGTTGGAAAGCCAGCAAAGCCGAATGGAAAGCGAGTGGTAAGAAGCCTTTGCTGTTCATCATGTGTGACGACACCAATGCCGCTGACCAAATTACCCAACGCTTCAATACCGACCCGCTATTTGCTCACCTCAACGGCAAAACCATCAACCTGCACACCAACCTCAAAGGCAAACTCAAAAAAGTCGGCAAAGGCAACAACGTCCGCTACGAATTTGTCGAAGACGAAAAAGCCATCAGCGACGATGACCTAAAAGCACTCCGCAAACTCAGCCGCGAACTGGATAGCAACACCAGCCCTTATTCCTGCATTGTTTCCGTCCTGATGCTGCGAGAAGGCTGGGACGTTCGCAACGTGACGACGATCGTGCCGTTACGTCCCTACAGTTCCAAAGCCAACATCCTACCCGAACAGACTCTAGGACGAGGCTTGCGGTGCATGACTCCAGCCGGACAAGCGAACGAACTGGTGACGGTGATCGAGCATCCCGCCTTTGCCAGCCTTTATCAACAAGAACTAGCGCAGGAGGGCTTACCTTTAGAGATTGTGGATCTCGATCGCGTCCCTGCTACCACCATTTCCATCTTTCCTGATGAGGCACACAAAGACGTAACTCAACTAAACATTCAGATTCCCACCCTCTCAGCAGGCTACCGGATCATCCCAAAGCTAGAAGGCTTGACCATTCACGATGTCAAAAAAGCTTTCAAACCATACAAACCTCTCCCATTGGGAAAACAGGGCAATAGCGAAATCCAGTACGAGGGGCGACACCTGTTCACCGGGGAAGTCATCCAAAAACTTCAGCTCAACTTGCCTCTCCTGGCATCCGGCATTGGTGCGGTTTCTTACTACGTCAAGCAACTCGAAACGATTTGTAAACTGCGGGGATTGCATCCCATCCTCGCCCCGCTGATTCAGACCTTTCTAGAAACAATCCTATTTGAGCCAAAAACCAACCTGTTCGATCCCGCATTAGTCGCTCGTCTTGCAGATTCCGATGTTGGTGAACATCTCCGGGCTGTGTTTGTCCCCCTGATCCGCAGTCGCACCACCACCACTGAATCACGCTTGGCAGCAGAAGCCCCCAAATCACTCAACACATGGAAACCCTATCAAGTTACCCTCAGCGAACGTCGCCCCGCCCTAGAAGCGGCTAAAACCCTATTTAATCTCGTCACCTGCAATCGAGAATTAGAAGTCGCGGTAGCCAAGTTTTGCGATCGCGCCCCCGATGTCGTTGCCTTTGCCAAAAACGCTGGCTCACAGTGTTTACGAGTGGATTATTTGGCACAGGGCGATCGCCTTGCTTTCTACACCCCCGATTTCTTTATTCGCACCCTCGACGGGCACTGCTACTTAACCGAAACCAAAGGACGAGAAGACCGAGATGTGCCGTTGAAAGCAAAAGCGGCGATCGCCTGGTGTGAGTCTGCTTCTACAGAAACAATCCAGTGGCACTATCTCTACATTCCCCAAGGGGTCTTTGAACGCATGGCAGGCGATACCGTTGCCGAACTCGCTCGTGCCTGCGCTCCAGCCCTACAAAACTTACTACAAGCCGAAGAATTTCAGGATTTGCCTCTATTTGTCAATCTGGGACAGGCAGATGAAGCAGCAACAGCGGTAGACAGCCTGATCGATTCAGCCATTCTGAATGCTCTGCCTTCTCGCTATCGCCGAGCTGCCGATCAAGCTGTGATGCTCTATCGTTTCTTTGAAAACAAAGAAGGCATGAACTACGCACCCGTCTTCACAGCCCTGCTGGGTTCGATCGATGAAGTTGCAAAAGGCTTTATTGTGCGTCGTCTTCAGCCAGAGTTGCTCATTACTATAGAGGCTCAAAAAGCTTGGTTTGATCCAGATCTGTATGGGTTAGATCGTAAATCAGAACAGAACTATCGTAAGCTGGCGCAAAACTTGAAACGGACGCTAGTGTTTAACAACGGATTGTCGCTGATTGGCTTATTGCGATCGTGTCTAGACTATGCTCTGAATGACACCACAAAAATCGAGGGTGTTTTTGCAGCCCTGCATACTCAATTTCGGATTCAGGGTGGACGCAAACTTCTAGAAACCATCACGCGCATTAACGACTTTCGTAATACCTACATTGCTCACCAGGAGCAGGAACTAACCGATCGAAATTTGGCTGAACAAGAATTAAAAGTCTGGATCGAGGCGTTACAAGTCGTTGGCAAGCAAATGCAGTGAACGAAGGATTCTAAGCGTCGACGACCCCCTACGCAGGAGCGATTTGCCCTTGCTCGTCAGCTTTTTCGTGTTCGATGACAAACACATTGGAATAGAGATTTGCAATAATCTGCTTGCCCTGCTGAGTCAGTGAAAGATAGTGCAACGCATCTTTAATATAAGGATGAACTCCATTCCAGTAGAACTTGGGATAGTTTTTGCGGAGATCTCCAGGATGCCGATAGCCTAACGCTTGATTCACGCCCGTTTCTTCAAATTCGTAATAAAGGGCGCTGATCTTCTTCAAATAGCGGGGGTCACTGAGTTGACCAATCAAATCCGAGGCGCGAATCAACCCCGGATAGTCGATCGTATCCTGATGATCTTCAGCCGTCGGGACAGGGAAGCGAGTCAACTCGATGTTGCGTTTGACTAGCTCGGCATCAATCAATTTATGCCCCCCAAAGCGCTCATCGATAAACAGCTTGGCTCGATCGACGTGATAAGGGGTCAACGCCGCATCAGAAGCACCCGGCGGAAGCGTCACCATTGCGCCATCTTTCCCCGTCGAAAACATTCCATCGCGATCGCAGCGACACACCCCCTTGACATAGCCAATATCGTGACAGACCAGCGAGATCACAAAATGCAGCCAGTCTTCACACGATACGCCCCCTTGCCGAATGTGACGACCCCGCAGAATTTCTTGCCCTACCAGCGTCACCAAAATTGAATGCTCAACGTTGTGATAGAGCGCATCACTGTTGGCAATATTCTCCATTGCCATTGACCCCACCCAGCCGATGATGTCTTCATAGTCAGACTTCCAGCCGCCATAGGTGCGTCGATAGCCCTCTTTGAGCTTGGCAACAAAGTCATCAATTAAAAGTTCGGTGGCGTTAAACATCAGGAGCACTCACTGCGAATCTACGGACGATTTTATCGGTCTAATCTTCCCCGGTTTGTTCAATCTCAGCTAAACGGTAACTGACTTCCTGAGATCGGGCGATTCAAACCACGATCGCAACGATTCTACAGTCGGTCAGATGAGTGCTGGTTGAATTCGGGCACACTCCTTGATTCTATCGAAGTGAAACTCCATCACCCAAAACAAGTCACTATAGATTTTGGCGAGTGTTTCGCGTAAGAATATTTAGCGTGCGTCATAATCAAGAAAGACATTTATTTCACGCTAGACAAGGTTTGTAGAGGAAGCATCGTGGCATTGAATACCCTGACAGAATCTGACTCCCCTGAACCACAGCCGCCCCACAGTGCAGAATTTGAGGCAGCTTCTGACGGAGTGGCTCCTCCGGCTCGCGGTCGGCTTACCGGAGCACGAGGCATTTTAGCCGGGGTTGGAATTGGCATGGCGATCGCCGTTGGGGGCATGACGCTGCTCTCGAATTCTGGTAAATCTGCGGCTCCGGCGGCAACGACTCAAGAGGCTCCGGTGGCGGGTCAGAGTGTTGCAGTCGAGACGGCAAAGTTGGCGTTTGTGCCCAAAACATTCAGCGCGACGGGCAGTGTGGATGCTCAAGACTGGGCACAAGTAATGCCCCAGGCAACCGGGGTGCAGATTCAGCAAATTTTGGTGAATGAAGGCGATAGCGTCCAGACAGGGCAAGCGATCGCGATTCTAGATAGTTCTGTCTTGCGAGACCAACTCAATGAAGCTAAGGCGCAGTTAAATTCGGCTCAGGCGCAATTTAGTTCGGCGCAAGCGCAGTTAAATTCGGCTCAAGCGCAAGTGTCATCTAATCGCTCGATCGTGCAGCAAAAAAATGCGGTACTGAAACAACAAAGAGCCGTTTTAGCCGAGGCTGAAAGCAATTTGAGACGCTATCAAGGGCTGCGAGACGATGGCGTGATCAGCAGTCAAGATCTAGAGTCCCGCACGACTTCAGCCACCACTGCAAGAGAGTCGATCAGCGTGGCGCAGTCTAACATCAGCAGTGCCCAAGCCGATGTCGCCAAAGCTCAAGCCGGGGTCAATCAAGCTCAAGCCGGAGTCACGCAAGCTCAAGCCGGAGTCGATACGGCAGTGACTCGTATTCAGCAGCTTGAGACAAAAATTGCTCAAACGACAGTACGCGCTCCGGCAAGTGGGATTTTGGCAAAGCGAAACCCCGATGATCAAAAAGCAGCCGTTGCTAAAGTCGGCGAACTGACTGGCTCTAGTCCCCTGTTTTATATTGTGCGAAATGGTGCGCTACAGCTTCAGGTGAATGTGCCCGAAACGCTGCTTTCTCAAGTGAAAGTGGGTGAATCTGCCAAAATCACCTCTGATGCAGATAAGCGTATTAGCGTCCAGGGGCGAGTGCGAGACATAGAGCCAGTGATCAACTCGCAAACTCGTCAAGCGATCGTCAAGATTGACCTACCCGAAAGTGGGCTGCTCAAGCCAGGAATGTTTCTGAGATCGGAGATTGTCACCCAAAAAGTTCAAGCCGTAGTGGTCTCTGAAAAAGCCGTGGTGTCTCAGGCAGATGGGCGCAAAATTGTCTATGTGTTAGACGGCGACCAGATTGCTCATGCAAAACCCGTTGAGACGGGCGATCGCAACAACGGACAAATCGTGATCACAAGCGGCATTAATCCTGACGATCGCGTGGTCGTGGCAGGTGCAGGATTTGTCAAAGATGGCGATCGGGTCACCGTTGCCCAACAATAATCCTTCTGCGTGAATCGTCTTCTGTCCCCCTCACTTCTTGATTCATGTCTTTTAATATTTCTGCTTGGTCAATCCGCAATCCGATTCCAACGATCGTTCTATTTGTCATTCTGACGTTAGCAGGACTGATTGCATTCCCGTTGTTAGGCATCAACGACAACCCCAATGTCGATATTCCGGCTGTGACAGTGACGGTCACTCAACCGGGGGCTGACCCATCCGAGTTAGAATCACAGATTACTAAAAAAGTTGAAGATGCAGTTGCGAGCTTAGGCAACATTGATGACATTACTTCGACCATTAACGATGGCGTTTCTAATACAGTTATCAACTTTGTGTTGGGAACGAACACCGATCGGGCAACCAATGATGTCAGAAATGCTGTGTCTCAGATTCGGCAAAATTTGCCCCAGGACATTAACGAACCTGTTATTAAGCGCTTAGAATTTGCGAGTGGTGGACCGATTACCACCTATGCGGTTTCGTCAGATCAGCGATCGGTGACCGAACTGAGTAACTTAGTCGATCAAACCATCAGCCGAGCCGTCTTAGCCGTTCCAGGAGTCGCCCAAATTCAGCGAGTGGGAGGAGTCGATCGCGAAGTGCGCGTCAATCTGAACCCCGATCGACTACAGGCTTTAGGCATCACCGCCACGCAAGTCAACGATCAAGTCCGCACATTTAACACCAATCTGTCGGGCGGACGGGGCAACGTCGGCGGCAGTGAGCAAAGCATCCGCACGTTGGGCAGTAGCGCCAGTGTGCAAACGCTTCAAGATCTGCAAATCACGCTGCCCAAAGGAGGCTATGCCCCTCTTTCTAGTCTGGGAACCGTCACCGACGGGACGGCAGACCCTCGCCAAATAGCACGGCTGAATAACCAGCCTGCGGTCGTCTTCTCAGTCCTGCGGAGTTCGGGCACGACGCTGGTTTCGGTCGAAGAAGCGGTGCGGGCTGCTCTTGAGAAACTGCAAACGACGCTGCCCCAAGACATCAAGCTGAGGCTAATCAATAACGTTCAGGCAGACTATATTCGAGAGTCGTTTACCGCCTCGATCGATGCCGTGATATTCGGGGCAGCGTTGGCAGTCGTCACGATTTGGCTATTTCTACGAGACTGGCGAGCAACGCTGATTACTGCTGTTGCGCTGCCGCTCTCACTGATTCCAACCTTCGCCGTGATGAAAGCGTTGGACTACACGCTAAACGATCTGACTCTCTTGGGACTAGCCCTTGTAGTTGGCATTCTTGTGGATGACGCGATCGTCGAAATTGAAAATATTGAACGTCACATGCAGATGGGCAAATCAGCCTATCGAGCCGCGATCGATGCCTCCGATGAGATTGGTTTAGCGGTCGTCGCCACCACGTTTACGATCGTCGCCGTGTTTGGACCCGTCGCCTTCATGACAGGCATCACCGGACAGTTCTTCCGTCCGTTTGGCATCACTGTGGCAGCATCGGTTCTCTTCTCGCTGTTGGTTGCCCGAATGGTCACACCATTGATGGCGGCTTACTTGATGAAGGATCATGCAAAAGCCCCCAAAGAAGATCGCCTCTCGGCTCAATATCGTCGCCTGCTCACCTGGTCAATCAAGCATCGACTGGTGACATTATCGGTGGCGATCGTGTTTCTGATCAGCAGCCTAAGTCTGGTGCCTAAAATCCCGGTTGGGCTGTTCTCAAACCCTGATGTCAGCTTATCGACGATCTCGATGCAACTGCCGCCCGGTTCGACCATTGAAGACACCGATCGAGCGACTCAACAGTTGACGACTCTGCTGCTGCAACATCCTGCCGTTGAGGGTGTGCAAACCAGTGAATCGATCGCAAAATCGACGCTCTATGCCAAACTCAAGCCCAAGTCAGAACGTAAGATGACTCGCAAAGAGTTTGAAGATCAGATTCGTCCCATGTTTGCTCAAGTGCCAGGGTCACGCATCAGCTTTGTCAAAGGCGGACCGGGCGGCGGATCGAAAGAAGTCGCGATCGTGCTTAAAAGCGAAATTCCGGCAGCGTTGACTCAAGCTGCAAACGAGCTAGAAAAGCAAATGCGCCAAATTTCAGGATTGGTGGAAGTCACGTCTAGCGCCAGCTTAGTCAAGCCAGAAATCCTGATCACGCCTGACCCAGCACGAGCCGCCGACCAAGGCATCACCGTTCAGCAGATTGCCCGAACTGCGAACCTGGCAACGCTGGGAGACTTTGATGCAAACCTGGCAAAATTTGACTTGCCCGATCGTCAGATTCCGATTCGCGTTCAGCTAGATCCCAAGTCACGTAACAACATTGAGACCATTAGAAGTCTGCAAGTTCAAAACAAAAGTGGGGTGTTAGTGCCCTTGCAAACCGTTGCAGACATCAGCTTCGGCAGCGGTCCGTCTCAGATCGATCGCTACAACCGATCGCGGAATATCTCGGTCGAAGCCAACCTCAAAGGGTTAGCGCTCGGCGACGCATTAGCCAAAATCAACCAGTTACCGATTTTGAAATCTCTGCCAGCCGGGGTGACGAGAGAAAACTTCGGCAACGCGAAAATTCTCGGTCAAGTCTTTGGCAACTTTGGCGGCGCACTGCTAGCGGCGGTTGTCTTCATCTACGCAGTGTTGGTGTTGCTGTTTAACGATTTTCTGCATCCGCTCACGATTATGGTGGCGTTGCCATTCTCGATCGGCGGTGCCATGCTTGGGCTGCTGATCACCCACAAAGAACTGGGACTGATCGCTCTCATTGGAGTCGTCTTGCTCTTGGGTCTGGTGACCAAAAACTCGATTCTGCTAGTCGATTATGCGTTGATTAACCAGAGAGAAGGTAAGCCGACTTATCACGCAGTCATTGATTCTGGAGTTGCGAGATTGCGTCCGATTTTGATGACCACGATCGCCATGATTGCGGGCATGATTCCGATCGCGATGGGCATTGGGGCAGGATCTGAGTCGAGAAGCCCGATGGCGATTGCTGTGATTGGAGGTCTGCTCACCTCAACGCTGCTGACGCTGGTCGTTGTTCCAGTAATCTTTACGTATATCGATCGTTGGCAAGCCGTCATTTTTGGAAAGCTGCTCAAAGGCTCAATGAAGCGACGGTCAGAAGACTCGATCGTCGCCAATGGTCAACCGAGCAGTTTTTCCGCTCACAAGTAGATGTATAATGGCTAGATAGCTAGTCGCGGGTATAGTTTAGTGGCAAAATGAATGCTTCCCAAGCATTAGTTGCGAGTTCGATTCTCGCTACCCGCTTATTTAAGTCAAGTCCCTCGCAAATCCTGAAAGCGACTGAGCACACTTTTAGGACTTTGTTGTATGGGATATTTTTCGAGAACCTATTCCTATCATGCGTTTCAAATTCATCTCTCTCACTTGAAGCAAGAGCCGAGTATTGACAGACGCAGACTCATACGCTAGATTAGTCAAGGTTGTGAAATACGCCCCCATCGTCTAGAGGCCTAGGACACCTCCCTTTCACGGAGGCGACGGGGATTCGAATTCCCCTGGGGGTATGTAGCAAAATGTAAGAAGGGCAAGACTTTTATCGGTCTTGCCCTCTTTGTTTTTGGCAATTTCTTCTCTTTGACAACCCAGAGCTACGCTAGTTCTACATTAGAGGATTTGGAATGGTCAATTCGAAGGTCGAGGACATCATCAATAAGAGTGGAAATAATTTTCATTGCAAAGTCATTAATTATCTGAAAAAAAAGGGGTGGCAAATTCTCGTAAGCCCCTACTACATGGATGGTGCAACTAACAAGCCTCGTGAAATCGACTTAATTGCAGAAAAAGTGTTTACCAATGAAGGTGAACAAGGCTTCCCTAGGGCTGTGGTCGTCAAGCTATTCATTGAGTGCAAATATATTCCTCAGCCAAATGTATTTTGGTTCAGCGAGAAAGATCATGTTTCAGCAAAAAAGTGGGTCATTGACAATACGCCTTTACCCGCAGACAACATCTTTACTAACCACCACCATTATCTCGCCTCAGAATCTAGGAAGGTGGCTAAGCTGTTTTCCGGTGAGAGCAGGCAAAATACTGAAAATGAGGTAATCTATAAAGCCTTGAATCAGAGCCTAAACGCTATGGTTTATCTTAGAGGGCAGGAAGTTAGTCGAGAATCCATCTGGCAAACTGAACATAGGTTCGGGATACTCCCACCTACTATTGAGATGCCCGTCATTGTTTGTAACAGCTTTGCTGATTTTCATCGCGTTGACATGGAAGACTTAGGTGCTCCAAAGCCTATCGATACTAATTTTCAACTTGAAGTAAACTACGCATACATAGACCAGGACAAGAGCCACAAGACGGAATACTTTTTAATTGACATTGTCGCTTTTGATAAATTAGACGATTTTTTGGACGTTCTTGAAGATGATAAAAAAGCCATATTTTCGATTTTCACCTGAGAGCCTCACGTAGCTGATTTTCTGAGCAAGAGTGTCTCAGAGACAATTCCTACTACACGAGAAGTTGGGGTATCGATGCAACAACGCCCTTTGAATTGACTTCGAGTTCCTCTGGGGGTATGTAGCAAAATGTAAGAAGGGCAAGACTTTATCGGTCTTGCCCTTCTTCTTTTTTTGGTGAAATTCTCCTCGCTGGCGGCTGCGGTCGATCGCTCCAGTTAAATATTCTGGACACAAACTCTTGAACTTCACCTAATCGTTAGAAAGATTTTTGACAATGTTGGTCAAATTTAACCCTCGTCTCAGCCCTTTGAAGAATGGCAGAATAATGAACCACCTCTAGGATGAAAGCGGTCTACTCAGAAAATGTGGAGAGCCAGCCAATGTCGCTGATTAAATTAGAAGATTTTTATCCTGCCTATCGCGAAGGACATTCTGACAGTAAATCTGAGATCAAGAGTTTTGAAGTTTGCACTCAAGGGGGCAAAAAGGTCGGCTCGGTAACTGATATTTTAGTGGACGAGCAACAGGGACGGTTTCGGTATTTAGTGGTTGATATGGGTTTGTCGGGCTTCGGCAAGAAAGCGCTACTTCCGATCGGGCTAGCCCACATTAACTACACCGATCATCGAGTCTATGTGGAGGGCTTGAGCAAAGGGCAAATCGAACGCTTACCTGATCTTCATGACCTAGAGCGGGTTGACTATCACTATGAAGAACAGGTGCGAGATGTTTATCGCCCGACGACCCCAGCAAGTGTGGCTCAGGGCACGACGAAAGGAGTTTCTCACTATGAGCAAGACCCCAATCTATATGCTGTGAATGACACTCAGCACCAGTCTTTGAAGCTGTATGAGGAACGATTGATTGCTAGTAAGCAACGGCAAAAGACGGGAGAAGTCGCGATCGAGAAGCACGTTGAGACAAAGACGGCGCGGGTGTCGGTTCCGGTTGAGAAAGAGCGGGTGGTGATTGAGAGAGTGACTCCGATGGGTGGGGCGGCGATCGCTCCTGGGACGGCTTTTCAGGAGGGGGAAGTGGCTCGGATGGAGGTTTATGAGGAGACCCCTGACATTCATAAGGAGGCATTTGTGCGCGAGGAAGTTCGGGTCACGAAAGTCGTCGATCAAGATACGGTGATGGCTGAAGAAACGCTGCGACGTGAAGAATTGGAGGTGAATACGCAGGGTCACCCAGCCGTGGATCAAGAGCGGTAGGTTAGGGAGGCTTTGAGCTGAAACCTGCTTAACGGTGTCGATTGATTTGTAGCCAAACGCTTAATAAGCGATATCGGACTCCCTGATGAAAATCGCTATGCGCTGATTCGGCAAATCCGCGATCGAGGTGAACGATTCCGGCGATCGCGGCTGGATTTCAGCAGCATTTAGCCAAGTCATTTAACCCCGACGAATTAGGGGCGATCGTCGCCAGCCTAGTCAACCACCCACCGTAGGGACGTTTCGGTGGAACGTCTCTCCAACAATCGCCCCACAATCACTTATTAATCAACGACGATCGCGGCTTCGTTTGCCCAACACGATCGTCTCATAGACTGTCCTATACTTCAGTCTAAAAGTTGCATCTATCGGTAGAGGGTTAAACAGGAGTACCCACTTATCTTAAAGGTAGATTTCCAGTCGAATTTCTACACTCGGCACTTTACATTTTGTTTGTATGCATGAACTGGTTCAAGCTGTTTTAGACAGCGACGAAAAAACGGCTCTCCATCAGGTGATCAATGCGCTTACCACTTCAGAAAAGCGCTACTTCCTGAGAACCGAGATTCTACAGACATTTGCAAATTATTGTCACAATGCTCAAAAGCCCGCCTACTTCTTTCACGCCTCCTCGATCGGAGAACTCATGCATCATACCCATGAGATGATTTTTCAAGAAGGAGAAACCTGGTTTTTGCTGCGTCCGTGGATTGGCAGCCAACAGATTTGGCGATTGAGCGCTGATTTAAGCAGATTTGATCAAATGACCCCCGAAGCGTTGTTAGACGTGCGCGATCGCTTTGTCGATCGTGCTCAGTCTCGCATTCTAGAACTTGATCTGCGCCCATTCTATAAAGATTCACCAACCATTCGCGATCCGAGGAGTATCGGACAAGGGTTAGCGTTTCTCAATCATTATTTGTGCGACGAATTACTCAATGATTCGGCTTATTGGCTAGAGGCGCTGTTCAACGTGCTGCATCAGAGCCACTATGAATCGATCGAGCTATTGATCAACGATCAGATTCACTCTGGTCAAGAGATGGCTGAACAGGTCAAACAGGCATTGCGCTTTTTGAAAGTGCGATCGAACGATGAACTTTATAGCGAGGTGCATGAGCAACTACAAGAATTAGGGTTTGAGCCGGGATGGGGCAACACAGCCGGACGCGCCTCTGAGACATTGGAATTGCTCGATCGGCTGATCACCAGCCCCGAACCTGCCATTCTAGAAGCCTTTGTGAGCCGCATCCCAGCCACGTTTCGAGTTGTGCTGGTCTCGATTCATGGATGGATTGGGCAAGAAAGCGTGCTAGGGCGACCCGAAACTACGGGACAGGTTGCCTATGTGCTAGATCAAGCTCGAAGCTTAGAAAATAAACTGCGAGAAGACATTCAGCTTGCGGGGTTAGACTTGCTGAATATTCAGCCGCAGGTGTTGATTTTGACGCGCTTGATTCCTAACTGTGAGGGCACTCAGTGCGGGGTGCGGCTCGAAAAAGTAGACGACACCGAAAACGCCTGGATTTTGCGGGTGCCGTTTCGAGAGTTCAACCCCAAAGTCACCCAAAACTGGATTTCTAAATATGAGATTTGGGGCTATTTAGAGACGTTTGCGATCGATGCCGAAGCTGCCATTCTCAAACAACTCGGCACCAGCCCAAATTTAATTATCGGCAACTATAGCGATGGCAATTTAGTTGCATTTCTATTATCGCGTCGTCTCAAATCGATTTACTGCACCATTGCTCATTCTCTCGAAAAACCAAAGCGGCTATTCAGCAATCTCTATTGGCAAGACCTTGAAGATCAGTATCATTTTTCCGCGCAATTTACGGCAGATTTGATTAGCATGAATGCGGCGGATTTTATTGTCACGTCGTCTTATCAAGAGATTGTAGGGACTCCCGAAGCGATGGGTCAATACGAGTCATACAAATGCTTTACAATGCCGCAGCTTTATCACACAGTTGATGGCATTGACTTGTTTAGCCCCAAATTTAATCGAGTTCCGCCAGGGGTGAATGAGAAATCTTTCTTTCCCTACAGTCAGGCGGACGATCGCAATTCTGGGTTGCAGAGCCGCATCTATGATTTGCTGTTTACGCGTCAAGATCAGACGACGATCGGGTCACTCGCTGATCTCAATAAGCGACCGATTTTGGCACTCGCGCCGATGACCCCGATCAAGAATCTAGCTGGACTGGCAGAATGTTTTGGCAAAAGTCAGGAACTCCAAAACCACTGCAACTTAATTCTAGTCACCAATAATCTCGACCTGGGGCAGACGACGAGTTTTGCAGTAGCGGAGGAAATTAAAAAGCTGTACGCCATTTTAGGTCAGTATCACCTGCACGATCGCGTCCGGGTGATTGGGATGAACTTCACCAGCATAGAGTTGGGCGAAATCTATCGGGCGATCGCCGATCGTCAAGGCGTATATGTGCAGCCTGCCCACTTTGAAGCATTTGGACGCACTATTTTAGAGGCGATGATTTCGGGGTTGCCGACCTTTGCGACTCAGTTTGGCGGCGCGTTGGAAATTATTCACGATAAAGACAACGGATTCCATATTAATCCCATGAATCACGAAGAAATGGCTGAGGAGATCCTGGGTTTTGTAACTCAATGTGAAACCGAGCCGCAACACTGGCAGACCATTTCCGATCGAGCCATCAAACGGGTGCAAGAGCAATATAACTGGAAGTTACATACCCAACAACTTCTCTTGCTAGCGAAAACTTATGGCTTTTGGAGCTATGTATCACGCGACGATCGGGAAGCCCTATTGCAATATCTAGACGCGCTATTCTACCTCCTGTATAAGCCAAGAGCCGACTTGATTTTAGAAGCGCATATGCGGCGCTAGGAGTCGAAATACCCTCACCCCAGCCCTCTCCCTAGGGAGAGGGCGCAAGAGTCTAGTTTTCCGTCTCCCCAGGGAGGGGGAGCAAGAGTCTAGTTCCCCTTCTCCCTGGGGAGAAGGGGTTAGGGGATGAGGGCAAAGACTGAGCCGCAGACCGACCATCTCTCTATAAACCTCCCCAACCCACTGTCGTGACGATGGCTAACCCAGTTTCTGCTTCACCGTTTATCTACAAAGACTGGCTTTTGATCGAGCCTGACTTTGATCCTGCTCAACTGCATCACCGAGAAACCGTGTTTACGATCGGCAACGGCTATCTAGGAACGCGCGGCACCTTTGAGGAAGGCTATCCTCGTGCATCTCCGTCTACCTTGATCAACGGCGTGTATGATAGCGTCCCGGTGATGTATACCGAGTTGGTCAATTGCCCCGACTGGCTGCCGCTCGTGGTGATCGTCAACGGCGATCGCTTTCGCATGGATCAGGGCGACGTGTTGAGCTATGAGCGATCGCTGGATCTGCGGCGGGGGGTGTTGACTCGATCGGTGCGGTGGCGCAGTCCCACAAATAAAACGGTCGATCTGAAGTTTGAGCGATTTGCAAGTCTGGCAGATCAGCAAGTAGTGGCGTTGCGCTGTCAGATTACACCCGTCGATTTTGATGGCTTTATCGAAGTGCAGGCGAGCATCAATGGCTATCCTGAAAACCAGGGATTTAACCATTGGGAATGGCTCAACCAAGGCAAAACCGATCGCGGCGTTTGGCTGCAAGTTCGGACTCGTAGCTCTCGCATTGAGTTGGCAATGGCATCGGGAATCACGATCTCAGGAATCGAGGCATCGCAGCAGGTGTCGAGTGTTCCGGGCTATCCCACCTTAACGACAACCTTTATGGCGACGATGGGGCAGACGGTGACGATCGAGAATCTGCTCATCGTGTTTACTTCGCGAGAAGTCGAGTCGCCTGTGACTGCGGCACAGGAAAAACTTGCCGCTCTGCCCGACTACTCCACGGTGTTGAGCGCTCACGAGCAAGCCTGGAATCAAAACTGGGAAGCTAGCGATATTGTGATTGAAGGCGACGTGAGAGCGCAGCTTGCCGTTCGCTATAACCTGTTTCAGCTTTTGATTGCGGCTCCTCGCCATGACGATCGGGTAAGCATTCCGGCTAAAACACTGGCGGGGTTTGGATATCGTGGGCACGTTTTTTGGGACACCGAAATCTTTATTCTGCCGTTTTTCACCTACACGCAGCCTGCGATCGCCCGCAATCTTTTAAATTATCGCTATCACACTCTGCCAGGAGCGCGACGCAAGGCAGCATACTACGGCTATAAGGGCGCAATGTTTGCCTGGGAAAGTGCCGATACGGGCGATGAAGTTACGCCGCGCTGGGCATCGCCGAATGACCCGTATGCAGAAGATATTCGGATTTGGTGCCGCGATCGCGAGATTCACATCAGCGCCGACATCGCTTATGGTGCCTGGTATTACTGGAAGGCAACGGGCGACGATGCGTGGATGCGAGACTGCGGGGCAGAATTAATTCTCGACACGGCAGTGTTTTGGCGCAGTCGTGTGGAATGGAATACGAAACAGGAGCGCTATGAGATTCGCGAGGTAATCGGCGCGGATGAATATCACGAACATGATGTGCACAACAGCGCTTTTACGAATCGGATGGCGCAGTGGCATCTCGAAAAGGCAATGATTGTGTTTGATTGGTTATTTCATCACTATCCCGACAAAGCGATCGAGCTACAGAAAACGCTGCAACTCACATCTGAGCGGCGATCGCGGTGGCAAGATATCATTAACAATCTCTGGATTTCCTACGACTCGACGACGGGATTGATTGAGGAATTTGAGAACTTCTTCAAAATTGAAGACATCAAATTAGCAGACTATGAACCGCGCACCAAATCCATGCAGTCCATTTTGGGGATTGAGGGAGCCAATAAGCGGCAAGTGCTCAAACAGCCAGATGTGTTGATGCTGATTTATTTGATGCGTCAATCTCAAGAGTTTCCTTACGATCTCAAAATCCTTAAAACCAACTGGGATTATTATGCGCCGCGCACCGATATTACCTACGGGTCGTCGCTCGGACCTGCAATTCACGCGATTTTGGCATCTGATTTGGGAGACGTGCAGGAGGCATCCGATCGCTTCTGGCAAGCTGTTTTAGTAGACCTCGAAGACACGAGAGGAAACGCGTCGGAAGGCATTCATGGCGCATCGGCGGGAGGCATTTGGCAAGCCGTCGTCTGGGGATTTGGCGGCGTACAGATCACCGAAACTGGACCGGTCGCCCATCCTCATCTGCCTCCTAGCTGGACGCGCCTAAAGTTTAAGCTGCGTTGGCATGATCAATGGCATGAATTCGACTTGAAGAATGAAACTCACAGCGCAGACACAACGGAAACTATAATGACAAATCCAACCGATTCTTCAACGTCTGTGAATCAAAGTTCTTCTGATATTCGAGGGTTTATTTTTGATTTAGATGGCGTTCTCACCGACACGGCAGAGTTTCACTATCGAGCGTGGCAGCGACTCGCCGATGAGGAAGGATTACCGTTCGATCGTCAAGCCAACGAAGCGCTGCGAGGCGTGTCTCGTCGAGAGTCGTTGCTCAAAATCGTGGGCGATCGACCCTATTCTGACGCGAAACTGCAAGAAATGATGGATCGCAAAAATCACTATTATGTTGAGTCGATCCAAGACATTGCCCCAGGCGATTTGTTACCCGGAGCGCTCGATCTGCTCACAGAACTGCGACAAGCCGGAATCAAAATCGCCTTGGGTTCAGCCAGCAAAAACGCCCGTCCGGTGGTCGAAAAATTAGGCATTGCAGAATTGATGGACGCGATCGCCGATGGCTACAGTGTCGCTCAGCCGAAACCCGCCCCCGATCTCTTCCTATTTGCAGCCCAAGAGCTAGGATTACAGCCTGCTGAATGTGTGGTCGTCGAAGATGCAACGGCAGGAATCGAAGCGGCGATCGCAGCAGGAATGCGGTCGATCGGGTTAGGTCCGGTCGATCGAGTCGGAGCCGCCGATGTAGTTCTGCTCGATCTTAAAGACGTTCACTGGTCAGACCTGCAAGCAAAATTGACTGCCGCAAACTGACAACCCGTTTCTCAGGCGTGATCTGAAATTCGTCAAAAATACCTATTGGATGACAGCAGCCTTGATCGGCGGTTTCACTCCATTGTTTTTTACTCGCGTCTCAGCGCTTCTGCGAACGCGATCGCTCTTGCGGGTGCCGCCTGCCATCTCATATTCGCGGCTGTCGTTGCCATACTGTGCAGAAACGCCGTTCATCAACTGATCGAGCAAATCGCCCATGCGTCTTTCCATTGCGTCGATTTCTAGTTTTGTGGCATCAAGCTTGGCGATCGTGGTGTTGTAGTTGTTTAATTTGGTTTGCAACTGCTCGATCTGCTGCGACAAGGTTTCAAGACTGCGATCGCTACCAAAGTCCATTTTAGAATCGACCGCTCTAAGCTTGAAGATTCGCAGTTGTCCCTTGTCGAGAATGCGTGAGGTGCGCTGTAAACGTGGCATAAGATAGGTGTCCCTGTAAACAAGTTGATACTGCTAGTGTGTCTCTGCAACTATCCAAACTGGATGAGTAAATCGCGCAGAATAGGGTGTTGCTTTTAAGAGATTTTTGGAGTGGGACTGGTGATTTCCTCAACCTGAATGAGGTCGATCGGGGTTTTTACTGAAAAAATTAACCCGTTTGTGGTCATAGGGAACCCGTTTGTGGCAAATGGGTCTCTTGTCAGGGTCAACACTGCGGGATTCACGAGGAATGGGAACCCATTCGCGACGACAGAGAACCCATTTGTGATGACAGGGAACCCATTTGTGGTTACAGAGTAAGCGGAGACTACGATCGGGCTAATTGCTCGCGACACCGAAGCGAATCTTGCTGATTAAGAAAGCAACGTGAGCTTTGCGACCGAATACAATAGGGGGGCAATTGAGTGAAACCGTTATCGTATGCCCAGCTTAGAAGCGCTGCATCACCGTTTAGACCTCTTCCGAGAAGCAGGGCGCAATCTTGGACTTGATCCCTTAGTGACTCGCGAAGCGTTGGAGCGGTTGGGGGTGGAGTATCAAACTGAGTTGGTAGATGAGCTTGAGCAAGCGATCGAGGATTGTGTCTCGCGTGATAATAAGCTGATCTTCACAGGGCATCGGGGCTGTGGCAAATCGACACTGCTGGCAGAGTTGGGATTTCGTCTCAAGGAAACGAATCGGTATTTTGTAGTGATGTTTTCGATCGCGGATACGATCGAGCGGTCGGCGGTGGATCACGTCAACATTCTGTTCTCGATCGCGTTGCAATTGCTAGAAGCGTCAGAAGAGCGGGGAATTTGGCTAAAGCCAGGGATTAAAAAAGAGTTTTATCGCTGGTTGGGCAAACATACCCAGACCGAATCGAAGGCGGTTGAAGCAGAGATTGAGGCAAGTACGGAAACGACGGTAAAGGCGGGGATTCCGGTGATTCTGGAGTTTCTAGCAAAGGTCAGGTCAAAGCTAAAAATCAATTCGGTGATTCGGCAAGAGATCTCGATCGAGTTTGCGCGTCGCACTTCAGACCTTGTGGCTCAGATCAATCAACTGCAAGTCTATATCGAGAATGCAACAGGTCAGCAAGTCTTGGTGATCATTGATGACTTAGACAAGCTGGACTTGAGCGTGACGGAGACGATTTTTAACAAGAACATTCAATCACTGCTTGACCCAAACTTACGAATCATTTACACGGTTCCGATCGCAACCCTGCGCGAGGTTTCAATCAGAACCAGCATTCAAACTTATGTGAATAAGATCCACACAATGCGAGTGGCAAAGTTTTTTAGCAAGGCAACGGTTAGAAAGACAGATCGGATGCCAGATGAGTCTTGTGTCGAGGTGTTTGCGAAGATTCTCGATCGACGGTTGCCTTCTGAGTTGATGCAATCTGATGTGAAGCGACAGATCATTCTGCTGAGTGGTGGCGTGTTGCGAGAGTTGATTCGGATCAGTGATCGATGTTGCGACAAGGCGATGCAGAGCCTTCGCGGACAGATTCGGCGGCAGCGATTGGATCAGCCTGATGTCATTGTGGATCAGTCGATTCTGAATGAAGTCGTAACGGAGCTACAGCTTGAGTATGCGGAACCATTGGGACAGGTGGATTTTGAGGCGTTAAAGTTAATCTACACGGAGTTTAAGCCCAAGGATACTGAGAACCAACGATTTTTGGTTTTGCTGCACGGGCTGTATGTGTTGGAGTATCGCAATGCGCTGCTTTGGTATGACTTAAATCCACTGGTGCGAGATTTGCTAGTGCAGGAGGGGATATTAGATGTCGCAAGCTCTTGAGCCGCTCACGTCAGAGAATGAAGCAACCTATGAGAGTCTGATTTCGCTGATTGAGAACAATCAAGATCGATTGGCATTGATCATTGTGGCGTGTGATGATTTGCGGCTGCGGCAGCGGGTGGTCGATCGATATGAGGCAGAGGCGCGACAGACGAAAATTCGATCGTATCGGATTGTGTTGGGGAAAGAACCGAGTTTGCGATCGGAGTTAGCGAAGTTAGCACTGCGGCAGGGGGATGCGGCGGTAGTGACAGTGACAGGGGCAGAGTGGTTGCTGCGAGTGAAGATGCGGGAGGGAGAAGAGCAGAGCGACCTCGATAAGTTTTTTGGGTATTTGCAGTGGACGCGGGAAGGGTTGCGAGAGTTTCGGGTGCCGATCGTGCTGTGGGTGACGCATCGGATCTTGCGAGAGATCAGCCGACAAGCGCCGGACTTTTGGAGTTGGCGAAAAGCGGTGCTGCGGTTTGCCTCGCAGGAAGCAGAGCCGATTCCGGTTTGGAATGAGGAACGATTGCAGCGACCGCAATCTCAGCCAGATGATGAGTTTCTGCCGCCGCTAGAAGAGTTGCTCTCAGAGATTGAATCATTAGAGTCAAGCTCACCAGAGTCGCCGAATCTAGCAACGCTCTACGATCAACTAGGACAAGTCTATGCAAACCGGATTAAAAGTGGCAAAACAGTAAATTTAGAACAAGAAAGACAACAAGCGATCGATGCTTTTCAGAATGCAATCGATCGACATCAGCAACTAAACAATCAATCTGATCTTGTAGGTGTGTTGCTAAGGTTTGGTAACTTTCTAGAGAGTCAATCTCGTTATGAGGATGCGATTGTAGCTTATCAACAGTCCCTAGAGATTGCACGGGAGATTCGTAACGGCGAAGCGGCTTCCCTCAACAATTTGGGCATCGTCTACAAGGCATTAGGACAGTACGCACGGGCGATCGAGTTTTATCAACAGTCCTTAGAGATTGATCGTGAGATTGGCGATCGTAGTGGCGAAGCGACTTCCCTCAACAATTTGGGCAATGCCTACCGTTTGTTAGGACAGTACGCACGGGCGATCGAGCTTCATCAAAAGTCCTTAGAAATTCAGCGTGAGATTGGCGATCGCAGAGGCGAGGCGAACTCCCTCAACAATTTGGGCAATGCCTACTCTTCGTTAAGACAGTATGCACGGGCGATCGAGTTCCATCAACAGTCCTTAGAAATTCAGCGTGAGATTGGCGATCGCAGAGGCGAAGCGAGTTCCCTCCTGGGCTTAGGTAATGCCTACTATTCATCAGAACAGTATGCACGGGCGATTAAGTTTCATCAACAGTCCTTAGAGATTGCGCGTGACATTGGCAACCGTAGCGACGAAGCGGCTTCCCTTGGTAATTTGGGACTTGCCTACTATTTATTAGGACAGTCCGCACAGGCGATCGAGTTTTATCAACAGTCCTTGGAGATTGCACGTGACATTGACGACCGTAGCGGTGAAGCGTCTTCCCTTGGTAATTTGGGACTTGCCTACTATTCATTAGGACAGTACGCACAGGCGATCGAGTTTCATCAACAGTCCTTAGAGATGAAGCGTGATATCGGCGATCGCAACGGCGAAGCGGGTTCCCTCATGGGTTTGGGCAATGCCTACTATTCACTAGGACAGTACCAAAGAGCGATCGAACTTTATCAACAGTCTTTAGAGATCAAGCGCGACATTGGCGATCGCAACGGCGAAGCGTCTTCCCTCATGGGTTTGGGCAACGCCTACGGTTCGTTAGAACAGTACTCACAGGCGATCGAGTTTTATCAACAGTCCTTGGAGATTGCACGTGACATTGACGACCGTAGCGGCGAAGCGGCTTCCCTTGGTAATTTGGGACTTGCCTACTATTCATTAGGACAGTACGCACAGGCGATCGAGTTTCATCAACAGTCCTTAGAGATGAAGCGTGATATCGGCGATCGCAACGGCGAAGCGTCTTCCCTCATGAATTTGGGCAATGTCTACTATTCGTTAGGGCAGTACCAAAGAGCGATCGAGTTTTATCAAGAGTCTTTAGAGACGATGCGTGACATCGGCGATCGCAACGGCGAAGCGTCTTCCCTCATGGGTTTGGGCAACGCCTACGGTTCGTTAGAACAGTACTCACAGGCGATCGAGTTTTATCAACAGTCTTTAGAGACGATGCGTGACATCGGCGCTTACAATGGCGAGGCGAAAGTCCTCGGCAATTTGGGCACTGCCTACCGTTCGTTAGGACAGTACCCACAGGCGATCGAGTTTTATCAACAGTCCTTAGACATGATGCGCGACATCGGCGATCGCAACGGCGAAGCAAATTCTCTTTGGAATCTGAGTAATATCTATCAACGGCGAGGGCAATTTAAGCGCTCCCGTAGTTATCGACATCTGACATATCTGATCTGGCAAGAGTTAGACCTCCCGCTCGAAGCACTTCCGTACCCTGGGTTTCAGAAACGACTGCTTCGGCATCTCGGTGATGATTGGATTAAACAACAGATCGAGAACGAGCAAAACTTAGCCTGGTTCATAGATACGATCAGTCTGATTGTCTTCTTGATTCGCTGGCTCTTTTCCCCAATTCGATGGATACAGAGACGACTGCGCCCCAAAAGTAGCTGAAATACCTCTGGTTCTGCGTTGGGCTTGCGATCGTTCTTCTCATCGCATGGCTACGAAAATGAACAATCATCAGCCAAATCAGCGATCGTTGATACTATCAAGGCTCAATCAGCGCAAGATATAGAGATATCCTCTCGATCTCATCATCCACAATGCATATCAAAGATCTAACCATCGAAGAACTCAAAGCCTTAATTCGAGAAACTGTCCTAGAGACTCTTGAAGAACTTCTTGACGATCCTGATGAAGGCAAAGAAATGCGTCCCGAAGTCAAGCAGCAACTGATCGAATCCATGAGACGCACTCAAACCGGAGAACGCGGTATTCCAGCCACAGAAGTCGCCAAAAAACTTGGACTAACCTGGTAATGGCTTATTTGATCGAGTTCACTCCTGAAGCACTCCTTGGGCTAGAACAACTCAGCCAAAAAACCAAGAGCGCATTCTTCGCAAAACTCACTGGCTCATTGATAACTTTGACAGTCTCAGCCCAACCGCTCTCACAGGAAACTTAAGCGGTCTATTTAAGTTACGAGTTGGAGATTACCGAGTCCTTCATACCTTCAGCGAAGCCACCAAAACCATCACTGTGCATCTAATTGGACATCGCAGTGAGATTTATCTGTCATAGTCTAATGAAGCTGCATTCTCGGTGATTACGCCATTCACACCACTCAATGCAAACCGCGATCGTCCTTCATCGCGTGGCTACGGAAATGAACGCGATCGTCTGTGCAAGCTGCGATCGCTGTCTCCAATCCCATCGCTTCACGCCGAGCGCAGTAGACTAAAATAACCCTCAATATCCCTCGTTGATGAAACGCGAAATGGATAGTTTTCTACCTTGAAATACGAAGCTACCTTAAAACCAAGAGCAATCAAAGACCTAGCATAACTACCCTTCAACATTCAAAGGCGAATCCTTGAAAAAGTAGAACTCCTGCAAGACGACCTACAGGGCGATGTGAAACATCTAACAGACTTCACCCCAGAATATCGTCTGAGAGTCGGCGACTATCGGATTCTATTTGAAATAGAAGAAGCAGAACTTGTCATTTACCGCATCAGACATCGCAGTAAAGCCTATTCCTAGAGGAGAAACTATCGTGATTCAGCTTAACCCCGAATTTCTAAAGAAAAACGGTAAACCAGAGTTTGTGGTGTTGCCCTACGAAGAGTTTCTGCTGCTGCAAGAACTTCTTGCAGACTTGGAAGATTTACAAGACTTGAGGCAGGCAAAGCTGACCGACAAAGATGAACCCGCCGTCTCCTTGGCAGAAGCCAAGAAACGGTTGAATCTGCCCTAAGCAGTGTTGCAGGCTGCGACGACGCGACCCGAATACGCCGCCGCAAGACCCCTTAGTTTCTCTAGTTCTACGTTGGAATCACGATCGTTCTTCTCATCGCTTGGCTACGGAAATAAATGAGGTCATCTCTGTACTACTGATCGCAGTGCTAATTTAGAAGCAGATCACAGAAAGCTTTGCCATGACCCTTCAAGAACTAGAACAACACGTTCACCAACTCTCCGTCGCCGAGCGATTGTCTCTGCTCAACACCATCGCCCGATCGCTGCAACACGATCTCGCTCAACCCCAAGACCACACTCAACAAACCAAACGCGCCCTGGTTGAACAACTCCGAGGCTGCCTCAAACAACCTGGCAAACCCGCACCCACCGATGCAGAAATTGACGCTATGCGCGAACAGCGTTTAGTTGAGAAATACTTGACATGAGAATCCTGCTGGACACCAACATCATCCTTGATTTCTTCCTTGAACGTCACCCGTTTTATTCAGAAAGTAGCCAACTCTTTGAAGCGATCGCAGAAAATAGCATTGAAGGGTTTTTCTCAGGCTCAAGTGCTACAGACCTCTTCTATATTTGTAGGCGGCAAACTCAAAGTCTGGATACTGCCAGACGAATCCTTGAAATGACGCTTGCTCTTCTCTCAGCCTGTCCAGTGACCCAATCCATTCTTGAGGCAGCATTTGATTCTGGACTCCCTGACTTTGAAGATGCCGTTCAAATCGCTTGTGCGGTAGACCAAAACTTAGATGCTATCGTCACCCGCAACCCAAAAGACTTTCAAACCGACCTCATCCCAATTTTGTCGATCGCTGACCTTCTACACCAGCTAGAAAGCACAACCCAGTAAAAGGTACCAGTTTACGACCTGCACACGACTCAGGAAATCAGGGCGATCGTTCTACACAAATCTATGACGATAACCGCTAATCTAATGCGCCTCCGCAAGAGCTTCCTGCCCCTGCCGTGCAGCCAAAACAGTGACGATCGGTAACAATCTGCCGCGCCGCCAATCGAATCGGGTCAAAGTCTCGTAGGTGCATTCGTTCACCCTGATCTTGACACTCCAACTCCAGCATTTGATTAAAGTCGCAGTCATACAATCGCCCATCCCAAGAGATTGAGATCGTGTTGCGACACATCAAACCCGCCACCGTCGCTGGATTAAATGAATTTACCAACAGTTCCATATATTGCTGCAAATTGCCCGATTGCTCTAACCATTCGAGATAGCGAGAAATCGGCATATTGTTGAGGGTGATTAAGCGATCGAAGCCAATTCCATAATTTTTTTGCAGTCCAGCTTTCCACTCGTCTTCTAATTTCGCTTGACCACTCGCCAAAAATGCCCCGACTGGATTGCTCATCAAGGTTAACTGACGATGAGGATTTCCCTGTCCATAGCCTGCGGCGTTGAGTCGATGCAGTGCCTCGATCGACTTCTCAAATGTCCCGTCGCCGCGTTGAGCATCGGTGTTGCGTTGGCGATAGTGAGGGAGAGAACAGACAATTTCGACTCCTCGATCGGCGAACCACTGCGGCAAGTCCTCCATGCGGGGCAGCAGCAGCACGGTGAGATTGCAGCGATCGATGACGTGTTTTCCTCGCGCCACGCAGTGATCGACCAAATAACGAAAATGTGGATTTAGCTCAGGTGCGCCCCCCGTGATATCCACCATGTGAGCGTCGGTGAGATCAAGCGCGCGTAAACACAGGTCGATCGTCTCGCGATTCATGTTTTCTCGCGTGCGATCGGGTCCGGCATCGACGTGGCAGTGACGACAACTCATGTTGCAGAGTTTACCAATGTTGATTTGAAAGATCTCTAATTTTGCGGGCGTGAGTGGCTGCCAACGATTTGCTGCGAGCGTTTGAGCAAAGTCTCCTTTATGGGATGTTTGCGCGAGGTCAACCGCCGCTAAAACCTCGTGCTGATAGTCAGAAGACGACAAGGGCGAGTGTCGTTTGAGCAGAGATGCAGGTCTGGGTGCCGTTTGACGGCTCGAATCAGAGGGGGCGATCGAGTCAGAAAGTTTCATTTTGTGCTTTATCAATTGATTCGACTCATATCTGCATCACATTGTCAGTTTGTTGACGTGATCTAACATCTGCAACCCGTGAATCAGAGACGAGCCGCCTCGAATAGCAGTCGCAACGTGTACGGCTTCAGTCATTTGCTCTAGGTCTGAGCCTTGCTGTAACGATTCTTTAGTATAAGCATCAATGCAATAAGGACACTGAACGGTATGAGCAACCGCCAGCGCAATCAACGCTTTTTCTCGCTTTGACAGCGCTCCTTCTGCAAAGACGGCTCCATAATAAGCAAAAAACTTCTCTGCCAATTCAGGGTTGCCCTCCGCGATTTGACCAAAATGAGGCAAGTGTTCTGGCTTGTAATAGTTATCCACGGGGTCTCCTCCGATATGCTTAACTCAATTCATGTGCAACCGATTATTATGAAACGTTCTCTTGCGATCGCGTTCTCTTTGAGCTTAACGCTAGGGGCGGCTGTGATGGCTGCTAATCCGACTCAGGTGCAAAAGTTACTCAATTCTGGCGAATGTGTAAACTGTGATTTATCAGAGGCAAGTCTCTATAGCTATGTCTTAGATGGCGTTAATCTGACAGGTGCTAATCTCAGTGGGGCGGCACTGCAAGGCTCTAAACTCAACTCTGCGACGTTGACAAAGATTAACGGCGATCGTGCCAATTTAGCCTTGGTTCAATTCAAAGATGCCAACTTGCAGGGCGCAAATTTAACCAAAGCTAATCTATTTGGGGCAGATTTGAGAAACGCCGATCTGTCGGGTGCAAACTTGCAAGAAGCCATTTTAGAAGGAGCCGATCTCAGAGGCGCAAACCTCAATCAAGCCAATCTTCAAAAAGCTAATTTTGTCAAAGCAAAAATGGCAGGAGCAACGCTAGAAGGAGCGAAGATGGGAGGTGCCAGAATGCCAGATGGGAGCGAATATAAACAGAAATGATTCGTCAGACCCATGAATGAGATCGATAATGGATTCACCCAACATCGTAGAGACGTTTCGGTGAAACGTCTTATTGATTATGCGATGACCGATGAATCACGATCGTATTCAAAAATTTTGCCTTTACCCGATGGCGGGGAGACGTTCCACCGAAACGTCTCTACGGGAGTTTGGTGTGACCGATGGGCGATTGCATTCAAACAATAAAATTAGGTTTCTCTTCCGGTCTGAACGCCAGACACCCGATCGGGAATGTCTTCAGGCAATAGCGTGGTCAGCAACTCGTCGCTGAGAGACGAAAGCACCGCTAATCGGTTGGCTTGCCGCTCAAGACTTTTCTCAAATAAGTTGCGAACCAGTCTCGCGTTGCCAAAGGTTTTATCTCGATTCTCGTACAAGTCTTCAAACAAATTTTGCAGTTTTTCACCTGTGCCCGGAGCCAGCTTGAAATGGCTTTTGTTGCCCATTTTTCCAAAGATCGCGAGCAGCTCTTCGGGCTTGTAATGATTGAAATAAAAATAGCGATTAAAGCGCGATTCTAACCCCGGATTTGACTCGATAAACGTCGTCATTTCATCGGTGTAGCCTGCCACAATCACAACCAAGCGATCGCGGTGATCTTCCATGCGTTTGAGCAAAACATCGATCGCTTCTTGCCCAAAATCACGCCCCGATTCTCCGGGCACTAGCGCATAAGCTTCATCAATAAATAACACTCCGTTCAGCGCTGATTTGACGAGATTATCAACTTGTGTTGCAGTTTGACCGACGTATCCCGCGACCATTCCAGAGCGATCGGTTTCGACCAAATGCCCTTGAGTGAGGAATCCCAATCCTTTATAGATGCGTCCCATTAATCTCGCAACGGTAGTTTTCCCCGTTCCAGGCGGACCGCAAAACACTGCGTGTAGGGAGACGGTTGTTTTGGCTAACCCTCGCTCCGATCGAATCTTTTGCACTTTAAGAAAGTTGGCGAGCGTCTTCACTTCTTCTTTGATGTTGCTCATTCCGGTCAGGTCGTTGAGTTCGGCGAGTGCCTCTTCTAAGACTCGATCGAGATCGGCTGAATCAGACGCTTGATTTGAAGTCGCAGGCAGACCGTCTTGATAGGTGGCTAACTTGCGATAAGAGTGGAGTTGTTGCCAGATTAAGGAGAGTGCATCCAGGTCTTGCAAACTGACCGTGCCATCGGCTTTGACGATCGCTTGAGCAAATTTATAAATCGCATTAATCGCTGTCCCCAGATAATTAGTTCCTTTTTCTTCGTCCAAGCGATTTAGGATTGAGGGCAACTGAAATGCGTCAGAAGGCTGATTTTGGGTGAAGTCTAAGATAATTTGCAGCGTTAACTTCTGATAGTTAATGCGTTCATCTGCAGACGTGTCCCACCGATTGATTGCCACGTCTAGCTTTTCAGCATCGCGTTTAACCAGCGCATAAATCACGAGATATGCCAGCAGTTCAGCCTCACGAACATTGCCACTGCTGCGCCCACACAGTTGAATCATCTTGGCTAAATCAACCAGAATGACTTCTGCAAACGTTGCATTCACCGTCAAGAGCGGCGATAGAGATTTGTAGAGCAGATTTGCTTCTTGTCTGAGCAGCCTGTAATTCATAGCGTGTTTGAATAATCGCGGCGTTCCATCTCAGCCACGATATCGAGAATTCGACACGATCGCAACATTGGATAACGAATTTACCCGACCCCGTAGAGACGTTTCGGTGGAACGTCTCTCCGAATTCGCCATGACCCACAATCTATTAGTCAAAAATAAAATTGATATTGACAAACACAAGTTTCCCTATCATTCGCCAGAGGAGCCGTCTAAGATATTTCTCTACGATCGGCAAAGTCATTAAGCATCCACATCGGAGATTCATTATGCGAACGATTCAACTTCCGTCAGGGGCGGCGATTCCAGTTTTGGGTCAAGGAACTTGGCGAATGGGAGAAACACCGAAACAGCGATCGTCAGAAACCGATGCTCTAAAGTTTGGCGTTGAGTTAGGGATGACGCTGATCGACACCGCAGAAATGTACGGCGAAGGGGGTGCAGAAGAAATCGTCGCGGATGTGATCGCAGGGCAACGATCACGCATTTTCTTAGTCAGCAAAGTCTATCCTCACAATGCCACTCGACAGGGAACGATTCAAGCCTGCGAACGGAGTTTAAAGCGCTTGAAAACCGATTATCTAGATCTTTATCTGCTGCACTGGCGTGGCTCAGTTCCCCTTGCGGAGACGTTTGAAGCGTTTCTAGAATTACAGCAAGCGGGAAAAATTCGGGATTTTGGCGTGAGCAATTTTGACCAAGACGACTTAGAAGAGGCGCATCGTCTCGATCGTCATCTCACCGCAACCGATCAAGTGCTCTACAATCTCAGCCGCCGAGGAATCGAGTGGAATGTTTTGCCGTGGTGTCGTCAGCATCAGATTCCCGTGATGGCATATTCTCCGATCGAGCAAGGTCGAATCCTAAAAAATCGCGCTCTCGTGACGATCTCCAGCCAACTGAAGGTGACTCCGGCACAAGTGGCGATCGCGTGGTTATTGCATCAAGAAAATGTGATCGTGATTCCAAAATCAAGTCGGCGCGATCGCATTCAAGAAAACTATGCAGCGTTAGAAATTTCATTAACTGAGACGGATCTCTCAGCGTTAGATAAAGCGTTTCCACGTCCACGTCAACCGCAACCTTTGCAGATGCTTTAATCAGCCACACGCTTGGAGATAGTGCCCGATCGCCCGATCCAATGAAGGGAGCAAAATACCTCGTTCGCTGGTGAGGGCGGTGTAAGTCGGACGAGGCGCGGCTAACTTTAGCGATCGAGTCGAACACGCTTCGACGTGAGACGGATTGAACCCAGCGAGACGGGCAGTTTCTTGAGCAAATTCTGCCCAGCTAACGGCTCCCAAATTTGCCAGGTGCCACAGTCCACATTCTTGATCGATCAGCAAATCGAGGGTGGCATTTACCAAATCAGGGACGTAGGTTGGAGAAATCACCGTGTCGTCTGCGGCAAAAAATGGCTGACCCGATGCCAGAGTGCGAAGGGCGATCGTCAAGAAATTATGGTCATCCCAAGGTCCAAAAAAGGCGCTGGTGCGAATCACAAGGGCACGCGGATTGGTGGCTAAAACCCATTGTTCAGCGATCGCTTTACTGTGTCCATAGACATTTAACGGCGCGACTTCGTGGCTTTCGACATAGGGTTCTGTCTGGTTGCCATCAAACACCAAATCTGATGAAAACGTGACAAAGGAGATGTCTTGCTCGGCGCAGGCTTCAGCGAGAATAGCGGCTCCGTCGGCGTTGATTTGCCGACACAAATGCGGGTGCTGCTCGGCATCATCAACGCGAACATATGCAGCAGTGTTGATGACTGCCCAAGGCTTGAGATCTGCTAACACTTGAGTCACCGATCGTGAGTCAGTGATGTCCATATCTTGCCGCGTCAGCAGCCGATAGGGAATGCCCCGCATCTCACACAGACGGGCAAAGGCGCGTCCCAAAGTTCCTGTAGCCCCGGTGATCACGATCGGGGCTGAGACTTTTTGAGGAGGTGATTCGTGTTGAGAAGACCCTGATGGCGCATCCATTGCCATCACAGATGGATAAACTAAGCGCTGCGATCGTCGCCACCATCCCGGCTCTTGCAAGATTGGATGAGCATAGTCTTGTCCGTTAGCCAGGTGGCGCAGCATATGGGCGAGGGCAGTTGGGCGGGGAGTGGGCGATCGCAAGTCAAACACGCCCGGTTCATAAAATCCCTCACTTCGCGTTAAAAGCGTGTTCCAATCATAGGCACCGAGCAGCGACCAGGCAGTGACGGCTCGAACGTCGGCTCCCGATTTGCGCAGTCGGTTTGCCGCAGTCCAGGCTTCGTTAAGCCATCGCAGTTGTTCCTCACGAGTGCAGCCTAAATGCACCTCAGTTAACGCCATCGATCGACCATAGCGATTCCAGACTTCTTGCAGAAGATTGTGATGTCCAAAAATGCCATCAGCACGAACGCGAACGGCTTCGACATCAGCATAGGCGTGTCTGCCGTTGCCGCCGTGAAGTTGAGCAGGATAGCGATCGAGCCGTTCATCTAAAAAGCGATCGCTGGTCAAATAGTGGTTGATGCCCAATACATCGGGCGGACAAGAATTGTCTAGAAACCAACTTAAATCGGAGTCTGAAATTCCAAGTTCGCCCAAATAACCCCAAAGAGGATGGGCGCGATCGAGCCTGCCACACAGCAGATCAAAGCTTAACCAGCGCCGCTCGTTTTCAAAATCTGCCTGATAAGTCAGCGAGGGAGTGCTAAACACTTTCCCTAAATCTTCGGTCTGAATGAGTTTCGCTTGAGGATTGATCTGACGAATCGCCTGCATCGACAGCACGATCGCGCGGCATTGATTCAGTAAGGCACGCGCGAAAGTCGAGGGATCGTGTCCATGAGGATACCAGTGACCATATAAGCCGCTAAACCGGGCGGTGGTCAGAGGTTCGTTAATCGGGGTGTAGTGGTTTACCCAAGGGTAGCGAGTCGCCACTGCGTTGGCAAACTCAGCCAGTTTTTCAGGAAAATCGGGTTCTATAAGACTCGTGTGATCAGGTCCGCTCCCGTGGTGAACTAAGCCGACGATCGGATCGATATCTAAGTCTCGCAGTCGTTGCAATCGCTGATCTGCCCATAGCCAATCGGCGCGATCGAGCGATGCTGGAGCAATCCGTTCCCATAGTAAAGGATATCGAATTGCGGTGACTCCTAGCGACGCAAATAAGTCTAAATCTGTGATACGGTTAGCGTGTCCATTGCGTTCTAACTGATCAAAATAGTCATTACCCACACGATTCACAGTGCATTCTACACCTGCCCACAGTTCAACTTCAGATTTTTGAGTGTGAGTAGCTAAAATCTGTGCGCGATCGTGTGGTTGCCAGCGTTCTAACGGCTGGCTGATTGTCGATATTCTCATCCCCAAACTCCAATCCAAATTTGCCGAGCGATCGGATGTGCTGCCTTGATCCCTAGAGCCACCCGACGCTGTAGAGACGTTCCGGTAGAACGTCTCCCTTCATGAATTCCAATCAACGCACCGTTCCTGCAAGCGCGTGACCATTTTTCTCTTCAGGCTGCCAGCGAGTCCGATCGCTAAGTTTTGCATAAACCGAGAGTGCCTGAGCCACAACCTGATCCATGTTGTAATACTTGTAGGTGGCAAGTCGTCCAACAAATTCTACGTTAGGCGCTGCGTCGGCTAAGGCTTTATATTTTTTGTAGAGTTCTGCATTCTCAGGGCGCGGCACCGGATAGTAAGGATCGCCTTCTGCTTTCGGGAACTCGTAGACGATGCTGGTTTTAGAATGCTCTTGTCCAGTGAGATACTTAAACTCAGTGATTCGCGTATAGAGATGCTCGTTGGGATAGTTCACAACAGGCGCAGATTGATGAACAGACTCATTTAACGTTTCGTGTTTGAAGTCGAGCGATCGATAAGGCAATTTGCCAAACCGATAATCAAAAAATTGGTCTACAGGTCCGGTGTAGATCATTTGCTTAAAGGGAATGATGTCTCGAATTTCTCGATAGTCGGTGTTGAGCATCACCTTGATATTGGGATGGTTCAACAAATTTTCAAACATACGAGTAAACCCGTGGAGCGGCATCGCTTGATAAGTGTCAGTGAAGTAGCGATCGTCGCGATTGGTGCGAGTAGGCACGCGAGCCGTAACCGATTTATCTAGCTCAGAAGGGTCAATGCCCCACTGTTTGCGGGTGTAGTTGCGAAAGAACTTTTCATACAGTTCTCGCCCAACTTTGCTGACTACCACATCTTCAGAGGTGCGAATCGAGTCTTTGGGTTCTGCAACTGACTCAAAGAATTTCTCAAGCTCAAAGGAGTTGAGTTTCAGCCCATAAAGTTTGTTAATGGTGTCGAGATTGATTGGAATTGGAACCAGTTGACCATCAACACTCGCAAGCACTCGATGCTCATAGCGCCGCCATTCTGTGAAGTGCGACAGATATTCAAACACATCGCGAGAATTGGTGTGAAAGATATGCGGACCATATTTATGCACCAAGATTCCGGCTTCGTTATAGTGATCGTAAGCATTGCCGCCAATATGGTTGCGAATATCAACAATCAGCACTTTTTTGCCCGACTGATTTGCAAGTCGCTCTGCCAAAATGCTGCCAGCAAATCCTGCACCAACAATTAGATAATCAAACATAGCGATACTTCCTACTTATTATTTGAATCGTTTCAGCCGTCTTTTGACGCGATCGCTGAGGGTTTAACCGTCGAAACTGCCGACTCGATCAAGTGGCTCATGCTTGCCCAAGTTTTGTCCCATGAGTTTTGAGCGAGAAACGCATCGACTCGATCGAGCCATTCAGAATCTTTCTGGGCTGTTTGCAGTGCGACTTCAACGGCTGCCACAAATTCAGGCACGCTGTCGGCAATCTGCACCAGTCCTAAGTCTCTATAGGGGCGTACAACATCACGAATCGAGGTAGAAACGACGGGTTTTCCGGCAGCGAGATATTCGGGGGTTTTGGTCGGGCTGATAAATCGAGTCGATTCGTTGCGGGCAAACGGCAGCAGCGCGACATCCCAGCCTGCTAGATAGTGAGGCAACTCCGCATAAGATTTGCCACCGAGATAGTGGATATTCGGAAGCTGCGGCAGAGATGCGGGATCGATTTTGACGATCGGTCCAATCAACACCAACTGCCGGTCAGGACGAGCGATCGCGACTCCTTTCAGCAGATCAATATCCATGCGCTCATCAATCACGCCATAAAAACCAAGACGCGGGTGAGGAATGTTGGCTTGGTCAACGGGATCGTCGATCGCCTGACGCGCCTGAACAAAGTGAGTGACATCAATGCTGCTCGGAAACGCATAAACGTTGGGATGCTGATGTCGCTTGACTTCATAGAGGCTTTGTCCACCCGTAAAGACCAAATCTGCTTGCTGAAACAGGTCGGCTTCTCGCTGTCGTAGCTCAGGCGGTGCCCCTTGAAACACAGACAGTTCATCCATGCAGTCATAGACGATCGCCAACGGCTGAAGATGATCGGTGAAGGCTAACGCCATCGGCGTGTAGTACCAAAAAATGTAATCGCGAATGCCACAGGTTTTAAACAACTCGTCTAATAGCTGTTTTTGAAGGGCGATCGTCGTTCTTTGACTTAGCCCTTGCGGGAGATGAGGCACCACCACCCAAACTCCACACTCGCGCTGACTTAGGGATAACCATGCCTGATCTTCGCTGTCAAAAAAAGGCTCCTCAATCAAGAAAACTCGACGTTCTTGAACGCACCGAGTTAACAGATGTTGAGGACGCTGATAGACAAAATCCCAGCGCAAGTGAGATAAGCAGACGAGATCAGGCACCCCTGGAAACGCATCTTTTAAAAGAGAACTATCTTGATTTGACCAACGCAGCTTTAAGTGTTTTTCGCCCTGTATTGATGAACTTTGAACGAGATCGTAAGTGATTGAAGAATTAGATTGGGACATAGAAGTGTCTCAATAGATTAAATATTGAATGGTTGATAGGGATGTTAAGCGGTTAGTCACAGTGGGCTAACGTCTCAATTACAGAACTCGTTTTTGCTGCAAAGCCGACTGATAATAACATAGAGGTAATTATTCTCTTTTATCTTCCATCTAAAGGAAGGTAAACCTAATTCCACCTTGAGATAGAAGTTTTGTCTTGTGAGATGATATTGTCAGTTAATCTTCGATTTATTACAGTGTTGCTGTATACGGAACTCGTTAATTTATCTATTTAATTTGGGGTGGACAAGCGCCTATTTTTAAAGAGCTATTGTTATTTGAAAGTAGCAAAAAGCCGCCTTTGAGCTAACAGGCAAAATTAATGGTTTCTAGCCTTAGATCGGTTGAAAGAGAACACTTTAGAAGTCAGTGATAGTTCCTTAAAACGTCTCCACAATCACTGAAACAATTCCTGCTGTAATTTACTCTGTGCAACAATCCTTCCATTTTTAATCACCGTGCGATCGCTAGGTGCCGCCCCGATCGCGTCCGTTACCGTTTCCACTGTCAGGATGACTAAATCTGCCGACCGTCCAGGAGCCAAACCGTGGTTGGGAAGTCCGATCGCTTGAGCCGCCCGATTAGTCGCCATCTCCAAACACAGTTCATGACTCGCTGTAGTGCCAAGCTGAAGCACTTGCGCTAACAGCGTACAGATCTTTAGCACATCGCCATCGCCAAACGGTGTAAACAAATTCTGCACATTGTTAACAGCTAATCCGACATTCACGCCCATCTCAGCGAGATGATGGATCGGTGCAACACCCCGACGAACGTTGTGGGTATCATTGCGAGACATCATATAAATATCAGAAGCCGGAAGCGCCAGAATTGAAATTCCCGCTTCTAGAATCGCAGGAGCGATCGCTGATAGCTCTGCTGGAGAGAATGCCGCCAATTTAGTCATGTGCCCCAAACAGACTCGACCTTGCCAACCTCGACGACACGTCTCTTGAATCACAAACGGTAACGAGAGCGGTAATTCATCCTCTAAGAAATCTAAATGGAAATCGATATCGCAATCAAATTCTTGAGCAATGTCAAACACAATCCGAATATTACGTTCTGGATCGGGATCAACATAAGGAGCAGACCCAATCACATCACCGCCCAAGTGCATCGCTTGCCGTAGTAGATCTAGGGTTCCTGGTTGGTTGGTGATTCCTTCTTGAGCAAAGACAGCAAGCTGAAGCGTCATGCCCCATTGATAGGCTTGACGAAGCGGCATCAACGCCTGCATTCCTGTTAGCTTTGTCACTGAATCGACTTCAACATGACTTCGCATTGCCGTCACCCCAAATCCGATCGCCCGTTCGATCGTCCGTTTGGCTCTGGTTTGAATATCGGCGATCGTAAACTCGTTTTTCGCTTTCAACGTCTCTCGCATCGCTTCTACAAAAGTGCCTTCAACGCCATGACAGCGATCGAGCAAGTGCGCTTTATCGAGATGAAAATGGGCATCGACTAAACCCGGAATCACCAGCTTTTGATTCGCATTCAGGACGGTGGTGGCGGGAGCCGCGATCGTGGGGGCAATCTCGACGATCCGATCGCCCACAATGCCAATGTCCCAATAGCCAAAACGTCCGGGTAAAGCCGCTTGGGTGATCTTTAAATCCATAAAAGCGCACTGAGAAAACGTGAGATATTGGAAGTCTTGCACACATTTTCTAAAGTCGGGCAAATGAACGACTCAGACTGGCAAACTGAAGGAAAAGCGACCTTTCGAGTCGGTAACGCGTTCTACCGTCCCGCTGGTCAGATGGCAAGAGACTTGGGAGTGTTAGCGGCTGCCGTTCATCGCGCCGACGTTGGACAGTTGCGCGTCTTAGATTCTATGTCGGGATCGGGAGTGCGATCGCTGCGATATTGCCTAGAAAGTCAGGCAGATTGGGTGTGGGCAAATGACAGCAATCCTGAAATCAGTGCCGTGCTGCGGGGAAATTTAGAACGATCGCTTCCAAACTCCTTTAAAGTCACTCATCAAGATGCCAAACGCGTATTTTTAGAGTGCTGCGATCGTCACGATTTTTATGATTTAGTCGATGTCGATTGCTTTGGTTCTCCTGCCCCTTATTTGAGTTTTTGTTTGGGGGCAGTTGCGATCGGAGGTTTGCTCTACGTCACCAGCACCGACGGACGCAGCACTACCGGACACGCACCCGATGCCTGTTTAGCGCTCTATGGAAGTTATGCCCGTTCTCACCCGGCAGCGCATGAACAAGGGTTGAGAATCTTGATCGGCAGCATTCAGCAAATCGCAGCGGCTCAAGGATTAGGAGTTGAGCCAGTGTTCTCGCTGTTTTTGGGCGAAACTTATCGGGTGATGCTACGCCTGGTTGCCCGTCCTCAGCTCGACAGTCAAACCTACGGACTGCTGGGCTATTGTCATCGCTGCGGCGATTATCAAACCGTTTCGTGGCGAGAGTTGGGACGAACTAATTGCGCTCACGATGGTCACTGGCTGACGATCGGCGGCGCAATGTGGCTCGGAGCGCTGCACAATTCTAAGCAGTTGCACAAACTCGCCAGCCTTGCAGACCAGTGGCAGTGGTCAAAACAATCGACATTGCTCAACACAATGGCAGAAGAATCGGATTTGCCGCCTTATTTCTACACGCTCGGCGAGATCGGCAAACGCGGCAAGCTGGATATTCCTAAGCGATCGCACTTAATCAAAACCCTTCAGACGATGGGCTATCGAGCTTGTGCCTCTCACGTCAATATCCAGGCGATCAAAACCACCGCCACGCTGCAAACCTGCATCGAAGCAGCACGCCATTCCTGAGTAGACAAATCTTCACACTCAGCGTAGACGCGATAAAATCAAACGGTCAGCCTTGCCTCGTGCGCCCTGTATGAATATAGACAGTAGAGTCTCCGAAATCGCGCCTCCTCAACTCCACATTGAAGACAGTTCCCTTCCGGCGGGGGGCAGTGACCCAACTCGATTTGACTGGAAAGAAGCCTGGTATCCGATCGCCTATCTAGCAGATTTAGACCCGGCAACCCTGACATCTTTCACGCTGATGGAGCGCGATCTCGTCATCTGGTGGGATCGGCAAGCCCAATCCTGGCGAGTGTTTGACGATCGATGTCCTCATCGCCTCGCGCCCCTGTCTCAGGGCAGAATCGCCGAAGATGGATTACTAGAATGTCCCTATCACGGCTGGGCATTTGCAGGAGACGGACAGTGCGATCGCATTCCTCAACAAAGCGCAGATGCAATGGCTCATCAATCTAAAAGAGCTTGTGTTGACTCGCTGCCGACTGCCACGCGTCAGGGAATGTTGTTTGTCTACGCAGGTCAACCCGAAAATGCTCAAAAAGTCACCGTGCCGATCGTCGATGCGCTAGACGAATCTCCGAACGAGTGGGTCTGTCTCAGCACCTTTCGCGATCTGCCCTACGATGCTCTAACGCTGCTAGAAAACGTGCTCGATTCTAGTCATCTGCCCTTCACGCACCACAAATCAGTCGGCAATCGCGCCAACGCTGCCCCCGTTGATTTAGAAGTGGTCGAGTCCGATCGTCAGGGTTTTCGGGGCGTGTGGGAAGAAGGTCCGCGGCGAGGCACTTTGGGGCGGCAAGACACCACTTTTATCGCTCCGGGCTTAATGTGGCACGATCTCACCTCAAAACAGTTTGGCAGAACGCTCACCGTCGTTTATGCGACCCCAATCCGTAAAGGAGAATGTCGGCTGTTTGCGATTTTCCCGTTTAAGTTTTCCTCAAAAATTCCGGCATTTTTCATCAAACTCACGCCTCGCTGGTATTCTCACACCAGCCAAAACGCCATTCTCGAAGACGATCAAATTTTCCTCCACCGTCAAGAGCGCTATTTAGAAAATCAGGGCGGCAGTCCCAATTTTGCGAAGGCGTTTTATCTGCCTACTAAAGCCGATCGCTTTGTGGCTGAGTTACGGCAGTGGGTCAATCAATACCAAGCCGATCCCTTTTGGGGCAAAAAGTTGACTCCGGCTTTGTCAGAAGAGCAATTGCTCGATCGCTATCACTCCCACACCAAAAGCTGCGCCAGTTGTCGCACCGCCCTCGCCAAAATTCAGCAGATCAAAACCGTTTGCGTCGGCGCTGGCGCGATCGGACTCGCGACTATTCCAATTTTGCCCTTTTGGATAAACACTCCATTGGCGGCAGTGATTTCAAGTGTCACGATCGCGGTGTCTGGACTGATTTGGATCGCGCTCGATCGGCTTGAAAAGCGATTTTCTCAAGGGCAGACCACAGCACCGCGCAACCTGGCAGAAAAGCGACGAAGCCCAACGCCTCAAGGTGATCCCAACGCAAAATAAGCTAAAGTCTGAATGCTCAGGAACCTGATTGATTAACATCCCATGACCATCAGAATCGGCAACGGATATGACATTCACCGCCTCGTCAGGGGACGCGACCTCATCTTAGGCGGCATCAAAATCGATCACGAAACCGGGCTGCTAGGGCACAGCGATGCCGATGTTCTCACCCACGCCATTATGGATGCCATGCTGGGAGCCTTGAGTTTGGGAGACATCGGGCACTATTTTCCGCCGACCGATCCCCAGTGGGCAGGAGCCGATAGCCTAGTGTTGCTTGCCCAAGTGCATCAGTTGATTCAAGACAAAGGCTGGCAGATCGGCAATATCGACTCAGTAGTGGTGGCTGAACGACCAAAACTCAAGCCCCATATTGAAGCGATGCGATCGCGCCTCGCCACCGTTCTCGACTTGCCGCCCGATCGAGTCGGGATCAAAGCCACCACCAACGAAAAACTCGACGCAGTAGGACGCGAAGAAGCGATCGTCGCTCATGCCGTGGTGTTGTTAGAGCAATAGCGTGACACCGATCGCCGTTAACGAAACCATTAAAAACGACTAAACTAAAGACAAGATCCAAAAAACTGTGCCCTTACATAACTCGACATAAAGGGTTGGGATCTAAAGGAATATCTCTAGTGGTTAAGAAAGACTAGGAGATAGCAGCAGAATGACGTTAAGCCTTTACAATTTTAGGCAGAGTCGTGGCTCATACGGTTGCTGCTACGGTTCCATTGAAAACCTCCCACCTATTTGATTCGTCAGTTAGGGCATCCTTAGTTCTAATTGCCGGATGTTATCCAGTCTGGCTGGTACAGCACCATCGATGATCATCTCCGAATCCATCCTCGAAGAACTCCTAAAAGCCCTTCCTCAGATTCGCCCTCAACTCTATTTCAAGTCTTCACTCACCGCCCTCTCACACGCGATGGAAGACCAAGTTTTAGCGGGGGTCGATCGCCCACTGGTGATCGCCAGCTTTCAGAGAGAGCGGTTTTATCGGCAAGAAGCTCATCGATATTTACGAATCGCAGAACGCACCGATCAAGTTTATGTCTTGGCGGCTCCTGAAACTGATTTCTCCGAGCGCTCTCAAGATTATGAAATGATCGCGTTTGAGCCAGCCGATGCGTTGAGCCAAGAATGGCATTTGGTCGTGCTGGGAGAACACTACGCCTCGTGTCTAATTTGCCGTGAGCGGCGACAGCCCGATCCGCCTGCCAACATTCAAGATTTGCACGTCGATCAGTCTCGCCGCTTTGAAGGAATTTGGACGTTCGATCGCCAAATTGTGTGTGAGTCAGCAGAGTTATTACTAACTCGCATTCAGCGCTATCGTCCTGATCTGGCGGCTAAAACTGAGCTGATGTTGGCAAAGCTCAAAACCGATGCCAATGAGGGTTTTAACCAAGTCGATCCAGGTCCGTTTGCCGAGCGACTCGTGACCTACCTGCAAGCCGGACAATATAAGTTAGCAAAAGCCTATCGCTCGATCGCTGAGAAAGAACGCAAAGAGCGGTTGATCAATTCCATCACGGCGGCAGTGCGGCGGTCGCTGAATCCCCACGAAATTCTGCAAGTCGCGGTGCAAGAGTTGGGCACGGTGCTAGGAGCAGGTCGCTGTCTGATTTATCGGTGCAAATCAACCGATGAGACAGCAACGTTAGAGCATGAGTTTTTAGGAAGCTGCGGGTATTCAGGGTCAGGCAACGCTAGGAACCAGCCGTCAGTCTCTGAGACACACTCGCTCGTGGGTCAAACCTGGTCGCTACAGGCAAATCCGATCTTTCAGGAAGTTATTCAAAAGCAAGAGCCTGTTTACCTTGAAGACACGCACGTTGATGAGCGGTCAAGGGATCAGCGCGGTCTCACTCAAAATGGACAGATCCGATCGTGGCTCATGGTGCCCGTTCTCAACCAAAACCAGCTATTGGGCATCGTCGAACTGCACTACTGCAACGCTATTCCCCACAAGCTAGAGCGCAGCGAATTAGAGATGGTCGAAGCGATCGTCACTCAAATTGGGGTTGCCCTCATTCAAGCCGAAGCCTACGCCAACTTAGAAGACCTCAACCAGCAGCTAGAAGCCCTCGATCGGACTCGCAGCAACCTGATCGCCATTACCGGGCACGAGCTACGAACTCCTCTTTCTACCATCCAGGTCTGTCTCGAAAGCCTCGCCACCGAACCCGATATGTCGGCTAACTTGCGTCAGGTGATGCTCAACTCAGCGCTGACAGATGCCGATCGGATGCGAAAGCTAATTCAAGACTTCCTCACCCTCTCTCGCCTCGAAAGCGGTCGCATTGAGTGGCGACTCGAACCGTTGCCCCTTGAGGAGTGTGTCGATCTGGCGCTCAGCAGTCTTCAGTCGCACAAATACAACGCTCCTCTGCCTAAAATCACGACTCGCCTCCCAACTGAGTTGCCCCTCGTACAGGTCGATGGCGAATGGCTCGTAGAAGTCATTTCTAAACTGCTCAACAACGCGTGCAAATTCACAGACTCTGATGGGCAAATCACTATTGAAGCGCACCACAACGACAGCAGAATGCTAGAAGTCACGATCGCCGACACCGGACGAGGCATCGAATTTAACCGACTCGAAACGGTGTTCGATCGCTTCTATCAAGAGGAAGGAGCCTTGCGACGCACTACGGGCGGCACCGGACTCGGACTCGCCATCTGTCGGCAAATCATTGCGGGTTGGGGTGGGCGCATCTGGGCAGAGTCAGACGGCAAAGATCGCGGCAGTCAGTTTCACTTTACGATTCCGATCGTGCAACCTAGCCCTCAAGAAAAGAAACCCGTCTCCAGTCGGCGGCGCAAAACTAATTAGAAAATAACTAGACGATCGAGACACTCCTGCCTTAGTATGTTTAATTGTCGCTAAATTTCTAATCGTGCAGTTTCCGTGAGCAAGTTATCGGATTTGAGCTATAGTGATATGCTGTAGCGCATCTCAGAAAGCTTCTTCATCTCGTGTGAATGAAATTGTTTCGAGACTTCGGGCGAAGAAGCGAAAGACTTCTTCAGGGTTTGCAAAACCCAGCTTGCGCGTCTAACCCCAGCCATTCACGGATACTGAGCAGTCCCCTGTTCAAGTCCAGGCGGGAGAAGCACAAAAGAGCAGAGCCGATTCGGTTCCTCTCAAGCCGCTTTGCACAATCGACCAAAGTGTCTAAAGAAATGCGGAATCCGCTGCCTCCTAAATTAGAGAGGTAAGATTCATCTGGTCTCAGACCGTGGAATCCGTTCCGATAACGAATCTGCGTCTAAAAATCGCGGCTTCGCTATATCCAAGTGTGTAGAAAAGGAGACCAGTTACCGTGGCTGTCGGCATTCTCGGCACAAAGCTCGGCATGACTCAAGTATTTGACGAAACAGGACTCGCCGTTCCCGTCACCGTCATTCAGGCAGGACCCTGCCCAATCACCCAAATTAAAACCCGCTCAACAGACGGCTATACCGCTGTTCAAATCGGGTTTGGTGAAACACGAGTCAAGTCATTAAGCAAACCTGAATTGGGGCACCTCGCCAAATCCAGTTCTGTTCCTCTGCGCCATCTCACTGAGATGCGCCAATATCTTCCTTCAGAAGACTACAGTGTTTATGAGCTAGGTCAAGAAATCAAAGCAGATATCTTTGAAGCAGGTCAAGTTGTCGATGTGACGGGCACCAGCATTGGTAAGGGCTTTGCGGGGTATCAGAAGCGTCACAACTTCGCACGAGGACCTATGTCTCACGGTTCTAAAAACCACCGCGCTCCCGGTTCGACGGGCGCAGGCACCACCCCTGGGCGCGTCTACCCCGGTAAGCGCATGGCGGGTCGTTTGGGCGGAACGCAAGTCACGATCAAAAAGCTGATCGTGGTGCGAGTGGATGTAGAGCGGAACTTGATTTTGATTAAAGGAGCAGTTCCCGGCAAGCCCGGTGCTCTGGTGCAAATCATGCCCGCTAAGAAAGTTGGGCGCTAGGGCAGAAGGAGGCAGAAATGGTTGATTGTGTAGTAAAAGACTGGCAGGGAGCCGACGCGGGGCAAGCCTCGATCGAGCTTAAAGTCGCCAGAGAAGAAAGTGCGGCTCATGTGGTTCACCGCGCGCTGGTTCGTCAATTGGCGAACCAGCGTCAGGGCAACGCCTCGACCAAAACTCGTGCAGAAGTGCGCGGGGGTGGACGTAAACCCTGGAGACAAAAAGGAACGGGACGCGCCCGTGCTGGGTCGATTCGGTCTCCGCTTTGGCGGGGCGGCGGCGTAATTTTTGGACCTAAACCCAGAGATTACACCATCAAAATGAATCGCAAAGAGCGGCGATTGGCACTGCGGACTGCATTCCAAAGTCGGGTCGCTGATTTGATTGTGGTTGAGGATTTTGCAGCTCAGTTGCCTCGTCCTAAAACCAGAGAAATGGTGCAGGCGCTCAGTCGTTGGGGCATTGAGCCAGATAAGAAAGTGCTGATTATTATGGCAGAGCGCAACGAGATGGTTTATCTCTCGGCTCGCAACATTGAGAAGCTCAGACTGATCTCGGCAAACAATCTCAACGTGTTTGATTTGCTGGCAGCCGACTACATTGTGGCAACCCCTGCTGCTCTTGAAAAGATCCAGGAGGTATACGGTGAGTGATTTTAGCCCCCGCAGCTTAGCGGATTTGATTCGTCGTCCGATCATTACTGAGAAGGCGACTCAGCGATTGGAACTCAACCAATACACCTTTGAGGTTCAGCCCAAGGCGACCAAGCCTGAGATTAAGGCAGCTGTCGAACTGATGTTTGAAGTCAAGGTGACGGGCGTGACGACTCAGCATCCGCCTCGTAAAGCTCGTCGCGTCGGCAAGTTTGCAGGTCACAGACCTCACTACAAGAAAGCGATCGTCACCCTCGCTGATGGGGATTCAATCACCTTGTTCCCTGAAGTTTAGAAACCCCTGAGAGTAGCAAATTATGGGCATCCGAATTTATCGACCCTTGACCCCTGGCAGCCGTCAGCGTAGCGTTTCTGACTTTAGCGAGATCACCAAGACCGAGCCAGAAAAGTCTTTAACCACGACCAAGCACCGGGATAAAGGACGCAACAACCGAGGCGTAATTACCTGTCGTCACCGGGGCGGCGGTCACAAACGTCTCTACCGCATCATCGATTTTCGTCGCGACAAGCTAAACATTCCTGCACGGGTGGCGGCGATCGAGTACGACCCCAACCGCAATGCGCGTTTAGCACTACTGTTCTACGCGGATGGCGAGAAGCGTTATATTCTTCACCCCAACACCCTGAAAGTCGGCACCGTGATTCGCTCAGGTCCCGATGCTCCGATCGAGATTGGCAACGCATTGCCCCTCGAAAAGATTCCCCTCGGTACGATCGTGCACAACGTTGAACTCGTTCCTGGCAAAGGCGGTCAGATCGTCCGGGCAGCAGGTGCAGCAGCTCAAGTTGCCGCAAAAGAAGGCGATTACGTCACGCTGAAACTGCCTTCGACGGAAGTGCGGCTGATTCGTAAAGACTGTTACGCCACGATCGGGCAAGTCGGCAACCTCGAAGCGAGAAACATCAATTTGGGTAAAGCAGGGCGCACCCGTCACAAAGGTCGTCGTCCTCAAGTGCGCGGTAGCGTCATGAACCCAGTGGATCACCCGCACGGTGGTGGAGAGGGACGAGCACCGATCGGGCGCTCTGGTCCGGTCACCCCTTGGGGTAAGCCAACCTTGGGGCGCAAAACCCGCAACAAGAAGAAACTGAGCGGCGCGTTTATTGTGCGTCGTCGTCGTAAGTCCTCGAAACGTGGACGCGGCGGACGGGAATCGTAATTTGACTTAGGGAGAAACCTAACATGGCACGTTCACTCAAAAAAGGTCCCTTTGTTGCTGACCATCTCATGAGCAAAGTCGAAGCGCTCAACGCCAGAGGTGACAAGCAAGTCATCAAAACCTGGTCACGGGCTTCGACGATTTTGCCCCAGATGATTGGACACACGATCGCCGTTCACAACGGTCGTCAGCACGTTCCCGTCTATGTCTCTGAGCAAATGGTCGGTCACAAACTCGGCGAATTTGCCCCGACTCGGACGTTCCGGGGACACGCAGGTAGCGATAAGAAAGCACGTCGATAGGAGAAAGGGCAGCGCGAGGGATGACGGATGAAAGTCTGATGCTCAGTCCCTCGCCCCTCGCCCGTCAAGGAGAAAACTATGGCTACTGATACGACTGAAGTTAAAGCGATCGCACGTTACATCCGCATGTCTCCTCACAAGGTGCGCCGAGTTCTCGACCAAATTCGAGGGCTGTCTTACCGGGAGGCACTGATTATTCTAGAATTCATGCCCTATCGCGCCTGTGAGCCTGTACTCAAAGTGCTGCGATCGGCGGCGGCAAATGCTGAACACAACGGGGGCATGGATCGGTCAGGTTTGGTGGTCAGCCAAGCGTTTGCCGATCAAGGTCCTTCGCTAAAGCGGTTTAGACCACGAGCACAGGGTCGCGCTTACCAAATTCGCAAGCCGACGTGTCACATCACGGTGGCAGTGGCTCCCGGAGTCGAATCCTAGTTCAGTTATTCCTACTTAAACTGCTTTATCTCAGAGGAACGCATTCGTGGGACAGAAAATTAATCCAACTGGGTTTCGGCTAGGGATCATCAAAGATCACCGCTCTCGGTGGTATGCCGACACCAGCCGCTACCCTGAACTGTTGAAAGAAGATTTCAAGATTCGCGAGTTTTTCGCTAAGAATCCCAAAAATCTTGACAACCTCAAAAAGCCCGGAATTTCTGAGATTCGGATTGAGCGTAAAGCTGATCAGATTGATCTCGAAATTCGCACGTCTCGCCCTGGTGTGATTGTCGGTCGCGGCGGTGCCGGGATCGAGACTCTGCGTTTGGGACTTCAAGAGGCATTGGGAAGTAGCGATCGTCAGATTCGCGTCAATGTCGTCGAAGTAGCTCGCGTCGATGCCGATGCTGCACTGATCGGTGAATATATTGCCGAACAGCTAGAGCGTCGGGTTTCATTCCGCCGCGTCGTTCGTCAAGCGATTCAACGCGCTCAACGGGCGGGCGTTGAAGGCATCAAAATTCAGGTCAGCGGTCGTCTAAACGGGGCTGAAATCGCGCGTCCTGAATGGACTCGTGAAGGTCGAGTTCCTCTGCACACGCTGAGAGCCGACATTGATTACGCTTATGTCACCGCTCAAACGATCTACGGGATTTTGGGTATCAAAATTTGGGTCTTCAAGGGTGAAATTATTCCCGGTCAAGAACTCATTGATGCCGCTCCACCTTCTAACCAACCGCGTCGTCGTCAACAGCGTCGTCGTCAACAATTTGAAGACCGATCGAACGAAGGATAAAGGATGCAGGATTAATCCTCCTGACTCCTGACTCCTGACTCCTGAATTTAATTGGTATCGAGTCATGTTAAGCCCAAGAAGAACTAAATTCCGCAAACAGCAGCGCGGTCGCATGAGAGGAATGGCTTCTCGCGGCAGCGATCTCAACTTTGGAGATTTCGGTCTACAGGCTCTAGAGCCGTCCTGGATTACCTCTCGTCAAATCGAAGCCAGTCGTCGTGCAATGACTCGCTACATTCGTCGGGGTGGCAAAATCTGGATTCGCGTCTTTCCTGACAAGCCTGTCACAATGCGCCCCGCCGAAACCCGAATGGGTTCAGGTAAAGGTGCGCCTGAGTTTTGGGTCGCAGTCGTCAAGCCAGGTCGCATCATGTTTGAGATTGCAGGCGTGACCGAAGAAATTGCTCGTGAAGCCATGCGTCTCGCGGCATTCAAACTGCCTATCAAGACGAAGTTTATTGCCCGTCAAGCCCAAACCACGGAGGAGTCTTAACCTATGCCTCTTCCTAAGATCGAAGAAGCCAGAAATCTAGGCGACCAAGAATTGGCAGATCAAATTGTTGCCGTCAAAAAGCAGCTTTTTACACTGAGAATGCAAAAAGGCACTCGCCAATTAGAAAAGCCTCACCTGTTCAAGCACACACGCCATCAGTTGTCTCAACTGCTGACTGTTGAGCGAGAGCGGCAGTTGAAAAAGACTGAAGACTAAAGGGCTGAACTCAAGATCTGGTTCTAAATTCACCTTTTTGTTTCATCCTTTTTTACCGGAGTAAATCGCAATGGCAGTCAAAGAAAGAGTTGGTGTAGTGGTCAGCGACAAGATGGACAAAACCATTGTCGTGGCGATCGAGAACCGATCCGCCCACCCTAAATACGGCAAAATTGTCGTCAACACCCAGCGCTATAAAGCGCACGATGAAGAAAACAAGTGCAAAACGGGCGATCGTGTCCGTATTCAGGAAACCCGACCTCTCAGCCGCACCAAGCGTTGGGTCGTGTCCGAAATCCTGGGTACTGCCTCTAAAGGTTAAATGCGAGGGACTTAGACGTGATTCAACAAGAAAGTTATTTGAATGTGGCGGATAACAGCGGCGCTCGAAAGCTGATGTGTATCCGAGTCATCGGCGGCGGCAATCGTCGCTATGGCGGAGTCGGTGACGTGATCATTGCCGTGGTGAAGGATGCCCTTCCCAACATGGCGGTCAAAAAATCCGATGTAGTGCGTGCGGTAATTGTGCGAACTCGACACACCATGCGGCGTGATAGTGGCATGAGCATTCGGTTTGACGACAACGCAGCCGTGCTCATAAACCAGGACGGCAACCCCAGAGGTACGCGGGTATTTGGTCCCGTTGCTCGTGAATTGCGCGACAAAAACTTTACCAAAATCGTTTCCCTCGCTCCGGAGGTTCTGTAATGGCAAGGGTTCAAAAAGAAGTCGTGCGTCACAAGATGCACGTCAAGAAAGGCGACACCGTGAAGATTATCGCGGGCAGTGACAAAGGCAAGATTGGCGAAATCCTGCAAACCCTTCCTAAGTTGAGCAAAGTCGTGGTCAAGGGCGTAAATGTTCGCACCAAACACGTCAAACCTCAGCAAGAAGGCGAATCGGGTCAAATTGTCACCCAAGAAGCCCCGATTCATAGCTCAAACGTCATGGTTTACTCCGAAAAGCAGAAAGTGGCAAGCCGCATCTGCTACACCGTTAACACCGACGGTAAGAAAGTTCGGATGCTAAAAAAGACGGGCGAGATCATTGACTAAGAGACGCACTACTCTGCGTTTCAACAATCCACTAGCCCCTGACCAAGCCCAGGGAAGAGGAACCCAAACTATGGCTCAACGATTAAAAGGCATCTATCAAGAAACGATCGTTCCGAAGCTGACGGAGCAGTTCAGTTACACGAACCTTCATCAGGTTCCGAAAGTGGCAAAAATCACGATCAACCGAGGACTCGGTGAAGCCTCACAAAATGCGAAAGCGCTGGAAGCTTCGATCAACGAGATTGCGACGATCACCGGGCAGAAACCTGTTGTGACCCGCGCCAAGAAGGCGATCGCGGGCTTCAAAATCCGCGAAGGAATGCCCGTTGGCGTGATGGTAACTCTGCGCGGCGATCGCATGTTTACCTTTCTCGATCGGTTGATCAATCTTTCGCTGCCTCGCATTCGTGACTTTAGAGGCATCAGCCCCAAGAGCTTCGACGGACGAGGCAACTACACGCTAGGTCTGAGAGAGCAGTTGATCTTCCCGGAGATCGAATATGACAGCATCGATCAGATTCGCGGGATGGACATTTCAATCATTACCACTGCAAACTCCGACGAAGAAGGTCGCGCCCTGCTTAAAGAACTGGGCATGCCATTCCGGGACAACTGATGCAGTTTCATTAAGAGGGAACTATGGCGGTTAACGACACAATTTCAGATATGCTGACTCGCATCCGAAATGCAAGCCTAGCAAGACACCAAACGACCAAAGTGCCATCGACCAAGATGACGCGCAGCATTGCCAATGTTCTTAAAGCAGAAGGCTTTATTGCTGACCATGAAGAAGCGGGAGAAGGCGTTGAGCGTCATCTCGTGCTGAGTCTCAAATATCGGGGCAAAAGTCGCAAGCCGATTATCACTGCCCTCAAGCGAGTCAGCAAACCTGGACTGCGAGTTTACGCAAACCGCAAAGAACTGCCTCGTGTATTAGGCGGCATCGGCATTGCGATCGTCTCGACATCCAGCGGCATCATGACCGATCGCGAAGCTCGGCGCACCGGAGTCGGCGGCGAAGTCCTTTGTTATGTCTGGTGAGTCTGGATATTAGTCGTTGCTGTTGACTGGCTCACAGCGAACAGCTTCTATTCAAAAAAGGTGATCAGTTATGTCTCGGATTGGTAAGCGCATTATTGATGTTCCCGCAACGGTGACGGTCACCCTTGATGGGCAACACGTTTCAGTCAAAGGTCCTAAGGGCGAACTCTCTAGAGTTTTGCCGCCCGAAGTGATCGTCGAGCAAGATGGAACGACGATCGAGGTCAAGCAGCGAGATGATTCTCGCGCAGCTCGTCAACGTCATGGTTTATGCCGCACCCTCGTTGCCAACATGGTTGAAGGGGTCTCTACCGGATTCCAGCGAAAGCTCGAAATTCAGGGTGTCGGTTATCGTGCCCAAGTTCAAGGGCGAAACCTAATTCTCAATGTGGGCTACAGCAAACCTGTAGATATTGCCCCACCCGAAGGAATTCAGGTCGCGGTTGAAGGCAACACTAACGTGACTGTCAGCGGCATCGATAAAGAAATTGTTGGAAACACTGCCGCCAAAATTCGGGCGGTACGTCCTCCTGAACCCTACAAAGGTAAGGGCATTCGATATGCTGGCGAAGTCGTCAGACGCAAGGTTGGCAAGACTGGTGGTAAAGGGAAGAAATAGATCATGAAAATGACTCGTCGAGAATCAACCCGTCGTCGTCACGCACGGGTTCGTCGCACCGTTACCGGAACCTCAGAGCGTCCTCGTCTCGCGGTGTTTCGCTCTAACCAACACATTTATGTCCAGGTGATTGACGATACCAGTCAACACACCTTAGTTTCTGCTTCGACCACTGAGCCAGAAATCAAAGGGCGGGTTGAGTCAGGTTCTAACTGCGAGGCTTCGACCGAAGTCGGCAAGTTGGTGGCTCAACGGGCGATCGCTAAGGGCATTCAAAAAGTGGTCTTCGATCGCGGGGGCAACCTCTATCACGGACGGGTAAAATCGCTAGCCGAAGCTGCCCGCGAAGCTGGTCTAGACTTCTAGGAGAAACAACATGGCAAAAGGTCGTAAGAGTAACAAGCCTCGCGAAGAGAAATCAGACTGGCAAGAGCGGGTCGTGCAAATCCGTCGGGTGACCAAGGTGGTTAAGGGCGGTAAAAAACTCAGCTTCCGCGCGATCGTCGTCGTCGGGAACGAAAAGGGTCAAGTCGGCGTGGGTGTCGGCAAAGCCAGTGATGTGATCGGCGCGGTCAAGAAAGGCGTGGCAGATGGCAAAAAGCACCTCGTTGAAGTGCCTCTAACCAAATCGAATTCCATTCCTCACCCGGCTCAAGGTGCAGGCGGTGGTGCAAAAGTAATGATGCGCCCCGCCGCTCCGGGTACCGGAGTCATCGCTGGGGGAGCGGTTCGCACCGTTCTCGAACTGGCGGGTGTCAAGAATATCTTGGCGAAGCAGCTCGGTTCTGGCAACCCGCTCAACAATGCGCGGGCTGCGGTCAGCGCGTTAGATAACCTCCGCACCTTTGCTGATGTGGCAGAAGAGCGGGGCGTTCCGATCGAAAATCTCTACGCAACTTGAGCAATGGGTGAATCGCGAGTCTTTACGGTTCACCTACTTCTTGAGTAGTCCTTACTAAGAGCAACGAATTATGAGATTAGAAGATGCTGTGCCTCAAGAAGGCTCAACCAAGCGCAAGCGCCGAATTGGTCGAGGTATTGCGGCAGGACAAGGCGCAAGCGGCGGCTTCGGGATGCGGGGTCAGAAGTCTCGATCGGGTCGTCCGACTCGCCCCGGTTTTGAGGGGGGTCAAACGCCTCTCTATCGCCGATTGCCTAAATTAAGCTATTTCACCGTCATCAATCGGAAGCATTTCACGATTTTGAACGTCGGTGATTTGGCATCTCTTCCCGCCAATACTGAAGCGAATTTGTCTTCACTGATGGACGCTGGAATTGTCACAACTGATGATGGTCCGCTCAAGATTTTGGGCGATGGCGATCTGTCGGTGAAATTGACCGTTCAAGCAACCGTGTTTACAAAAGGTGCCCGCGCTAAAATTGAGGCGGCAGGTGGAACGTGTGAAGTGCTGGCTGGAAAACCGACTTGGCATCGCGCTAAAGCGTAGATTTAGGGTCTGTGATGAGCCATCTGAACGGATATGTGAACGTCGTCCTTCGCTGTGAGAGAAGGTGATTTGCAGTCTGTGGCACCTGTCGATGGGTGATTGTGAAAAACCACTTCAAGTGTATGTAAGAGGTATCCCTTTATGGTCGTTAGTCGAGATAAAGCTCCAACCGCGCAGGAAACCTTTGTTCAGATGGCTCAAGCCGCCGGACTGCGAGGGCGTTTGCTGTTGACCATCGGCTTACTGGTTCTGGTTCGTCTGGGCATCTATATTCCACTTCCAGGCATCGATCGCGCCGCGTTTGCCGCCAATATTCAAGGCAACTCAGCCTTGAGTTTTGTTGACTTATTCGCTGGGGGCGGTTTAGGAACGTTGGGGATTTTTGCGTTAGGCATTCTTCCCTTTATTAACGCCTCGATTATTTTGCAACTGCTAACCGCCGCGATTCCAGCGCTAGAAGATTTGCAGAAGAATGAGGGCGAAGCTGGACGGCGCAAAATTTCCCAAATCACAAGATACGTGGCAGGGGGATGGGCAGTGGTTCAGAGTTTGATGCTAACGATCGGGTTACTCCGTCCGTTTGCTTCAGATCCAGGTCCGCTTTTCATTACTGAAACGGTGCTTGCCTTAACCGCAGGCTCAATGTTTGTGATGTGGGTGGGCGAGCTAATCACCGAGCGAGGGATCGGCAACGGAGCTTCTCTGCTGATTTTTCTCAACATCGTCTCGACGCTGCCTAAGTCATTGGGTAAGACCTTTGAGCTGGCGCAGAGCGGCGATCGCAACGTGGTCGGTGGAGTCGTAATTCTGCTAATTGTCTTTCTAGCAATGGTCGTTGGTATTGTCTTCGTACAAGAAGGGAGTCGCCGAATTCCGATTATTTCTGCTCGTCGTCAAGTGGGTCGTCGGACTTATTTGGAAAAAAGCAGCTATCTGCCGCTGCGTCTTAATCAAGGCGGTGTGATGCCAATTATTTTCGCCTCCACTGTTCTGACGCTTCCTGCTCTAGTCGCTCAAGCATTCCAGAATGCCTCGATCAGTCAGTTCATCAGCACCTATCTGGGTCCTACCTCCTGGCAGCACAGTGTTTTTTATCTTGTCCTGATTCTTTTCTTCAGCTACTTTTATGCGTCTTTGGTGGTTCAACCCGATGAGATGTCAAAGAACCTGAAGAAGATGGGAGCGAGTATTCCAGGCATCCGTCCCGGAAAGGCAACGACTGAGTACATTGAACGCGTCTTGAATCGGTTGACGTTTTTGGGTGCGATTTTCTTGGGCATTGTGGCGATCGTGCCGACATTTGTCGAAACTGCAACGCGAGTTCCGACCTTTCAAGGCTTTGGAGCTACGTCGCTGCTGATTTTGGTGGGTGTTGCGATCGACACCGCAAAACAGATTCAGACCTACGTGATCTCGCAACGCTATGAAGGAATGGTGAAACAATAGTGACGCGATTAATCTTTCTAGGACCACCAGGGGCAGGCAAAGGAACTCAAGCGAAAGTGTTAGCTGACTCGCATCATATTCCTCACATTTCAACGGGGGACATTCTGCGGGCAGCCGTTTCCGAGCAGACGGCTCTGGGCATCAAAGCCAAAGGCTATATGGATCGGGGTGAACTGGTTCCAGATCAACTCGTGATCGATTTGATTCGAGAGCGATTAGGACAACCTGATGCCAAACCTGGTTGGATTCTAGATGGATATCCGCGCACCGTTGTTCAAGCAGACTCGCTTGATGGACTGCTCACAGAACTCAATCAGAGTTGTGATCGAGTCGTCAATTTCGATGTTCCCGACGAGGCACTGGTTGAGCGAATGTTTAGTCGAGGTCGCAAAGATGACCACGAAGATGTAATTCGTCGCCGCCTAGAAGTTTATCGGGAGCAAACCGTACCCCTGATTGATTACTATCAGACGCGTGAGAAGCTGACCTCGATCGACGGCAACCAATCAATGGAAGATGTAGCCACATACCTCAGTCAGGTCATTTAGCCAATGATTCTGTCAGACTCTTTGAGCAGACAATTATTTGTGATACACCCTTACCACAGATTGAGATTAGCAAACTGTGTTTAGGAGGTTAAAAACAAATTTAATGATCTAAACTCAAAGAAGCGGACAAAAACCCGCTTAGGTTCTGTTGACTTCTGAAATTATTCACAGTATTGGAGGCGCTCAAGTTTGTCTAAGCAAGATCTGATCGAAATGGAAGGAACCGTCATTGATTCCTTGCCGAATGCGATGTTTCGCGTTGACCTTGATAACGGATTCAACGTTTTGGCACACATTTCAGGGAAGATTCGTCGGAACTACATCAAGATTCTTCCAGGCGATCGAGTCAAAGTTGAACTCACTCCTTATGACCTGACAAAGGGTAGAATTACCTATCGTCTGAGAAATAAGAAGTAGGGTTCACAAAAGCCGTTTAAACCCAGTCATAGAATGATATCTTTGACAACTCCTATAAAAAATTGTTAGGATACTGTGTTTGTTGTAGTGTTGCCAGGTTAGGGCATGAAAGTTCGAGCATCCGTTAAGAAGATTTGTGAAAAGTGCCGCGTCATCCGCCGTCGGGGTCGCGTCATGGTGATTTGTGAAAACCCTAAGCATAAACAGCGCCAGGGCTAGATCAAGTAGTTGGTCAGAGAGGAAGAGGGCTTCTTTGGCTGAGATTCTGTGTAATTATAAACATCCTCAAGCAGTTCAAGTTAGGGAGAGAGAAGCGTGGCACGGATTGCCGGAGTAGACCTTCCCCGCGATAAGCGCGTCGAGATTGGTCTAACTTACATTTACGGAATTGGATTGACCCGGGCAAAAGAGGTGATCGCCAAAACGGGCGTAAACCCTGATACCCGCGTCAAAGATTTGAGCGAGGCAGATGTTTCGACTCTCAGAGAAGCCGTTGAGAGTGGCTATCAGGTTGAAGGCGACTTGAGACGTGTAGAAAACATGAACATCAAGCGATTGATGGACATTGGCACCTATCGAGGTCGTCGTCATCGTTTAGGCTTGCCCGTGCGCGGACAGCGAACTCGCACCAACGCTCGGACTCGTCGCGGAGGTCGTCGTACCGTTGCAGGTAAGAAGAAGGCACCCGGTAAGAAGTAGTTAATCCCTGGCAACTGTGTAGTTGCGCTTGAGACTCGTGTTCAGGCAGGTTGCCAGCTTAGTCACACATTGATTTAGAACCTTAGATCTAGAGTTTAGACATGGCGAGACAACCAACCAGAAAGACCGGACCCCGTAAGCAAAAGAAAAATATACCGAGCGGGGTAGCATACATTTCATCTACGTTTAACAACACGATCGTCACCATCTCTGACACAGGTGGTGAGGTTGTGTCTTGGGCATCGGCTGGCTCCAGTGGATTCAAGGGCGCAAAAAAAGGAACTCCTTTCGCAGCTCAAACGGCGGCTGAGAGTGCAGCCCGTCGTGCGATGGATCAAGGGATGCGCCAATGTGAGGTCATGGTCAGCGGACCCGGAGCAGGACGTGAAACGGCAATTCGGGCGCTGCAAGGCTCTGGATTGGAAATCACCCTGATTCGTGACGTGACTCCTATTCCTCACAATGGTTGTCGCCCACCCAAGCGCCGTCGGGTATAGCTGCGCGAATTTCTGTAGTGAGTGATGAGCGCTGCAAGATGTCTTTTAGCATCAAGCAGCAAGATGTGATTTCAGAGTCAAATGAGGGTAAGTCGCCCTCAGCGAGAAGGAGAAGGAGGTCACTCCGTGGCACAGTTTCAGGTTGAATGTGTAGAGTCCACTACGGACAAAGACCAGAGCCAATACAGTAAATTTGTTCTGGAACCCCTCGTGCGTGGTCAAGGAACCACTGTCGGGAATGCTCTGCGGCGCGTGTTGCTCTCTAATCTAGAAGGAGCAGCCGTGACAGCAGTGCGGATTGCGGGTGTCAGCCATGAGTTCGCTACGATTCCAGGGGTGAGAGAAGACGTACTCGACATCATGCTGAACATGAAGAAGCTGGTTTTTAGGAGCCATTCTTCTCAGCCTCAGATTGGACGGTTGCTCGTGCAAGGTCCAGCGACCGTGACCGCAGAGCAGTTCGATTTGCCCACTGATGTCGAGCTAGTTGATCCCGATCAATACATCGCGACGTTAGCTCCTAACTCAACGTTGGAGATGGAGTTCAGAATCGAGAAAGGCAAAGGCTATCGGACGGTTGACAAAGCTCGTGAAGACGCGGCGGCGCTCGATTTTCTCCAAATTGACTCTGTTTTCATGCCTGTCCGCAAGGTGAACTACAGTGTTGAATCCAGAGCAGGTGGTTTTTTAGAGAAAGACCGTCTGATTATGGAGATTTCGACGAACGGCAGTTTGACTCCTCAGGAGGCGTTGAGTCAAGCGGCAACGATGCTTGTAGACATGTTTAACCCACTCAAAGACATCCCCTCTGAGCCAGTGGATGATGACTTTACGGGTGACGAGGGTCCTGAGAGCCAGATTCCGATCGAGGAACTTCAACTCTCGGTTCGTGCCTATAACTGTCTCAAGCGGGCGCAAATCAATTCTGTCGCTGACCTGCTCGACTATACTCAGGAAGACCTGCTCGAAATAAAGAATTTCGGTCAGAAATCTGCCGAAGAAGTGGTTGAAGCCCTTCAGCAACGCTTAGGAATTACCCTACCGATGGAGAAGTCTTCTAAGCCCAGTTAGTTCACGATTTGTGAGTAGGGACGTTCAATGTGAGCATCCCTATCTACACGATGGCGACTTTCCTCGCGGACACTGATGTCCCAACTCTTGTAACTGACCCCCTCCCTTAAAGCTATGCGGCACCGTTGTAAAGTTCCAATGCTAGGCAAACCTGCGGATCAGCGTCGAGCGCTCTTGAGAGCCTTGACCACTGAGCTGATTCGCAACGGTCGGATTAAAACGACCAAGGTTCGCGCTCAGGCTCTCCGATCGGAAGCTGAGAAAATGATTACTCTCGCCAAAGATGGCTCTCTGTCTGCTCGTCGTCAAGCGATGGGATACATTTTCGACAAGCAACTCGTTCATGCGTTGTTTGAGCAAGCGCCTCAGCGATACGCCGATCGTCAAGGTGGCTATACTCGTATTCTTCGCACTGTTCCTCGTCGCGGCGATAACGCTGCGATGGCAATCATTGAGTTAACCTGATTTCTTCTACCATGCTGGCTGCTGAATCACAATCCACTCAACGGGTTGCCCTGGTTATTCAATACCTGGGCACTCATTTTCATGGGTGGCAACGGCAGCCAAATCAACGCACGGTGCAGGAAGAGATCGAGACAGCGCTGCGATCGGTGCTTAACCGCCCTGTGGTAATCCACGCGGCAGGAAGAACCGATGCTGGAGTTCACGCAGCCGCTCAAGTGGCTCATTTTGATGCAGAAACCTTGATTCCGGCACATCGCTGGGCAGACGTTTTGAACTCGCGGTTGCCAAACGATATCTTAATTCGGGCTTCTGCGTTGGTCGATTCAACCTGGCACGCTCGATTTTCTGCCGCATGGCGACGTTACCGTTACACCTTATTTACGGAAGCGCGTCCCAACTTGTTTGTCTGCCCCTTTGCGTGGCATTACTATCACGCACCCTTGGACGAAACGCTGATTCAGGCGGCACTCGACCCAATGATGGGGCGGCATCACATGGCAGCGTTTCACCGGGCAGGTTCGACTCGTCCGCACTCTTGGGTAGACATTCAGGCGGCAGAGTGTCAGCGTCAAGGATCACTCCTGACGATCGAAGTGCAGTCCAGCGGGTTTCTCTATGGAATGATGCGGCTCTTAGTTGGCTTGCTGGTGCAGGTTGGACGAGGAGAGCGATCGCCCGATGACTTCACTCAACTCTGGACGGCACAGCGACGAGACGAAGTGAAATATGCAGCACCTCCTCAAGGCTTGTGTCTGCTGCGCGTGGGCTATCCTGAATCGCCCTTTCCGCCCGAACTTTGGTATGACACTCAACCCAAGTTTGTCTTACCCACTGCGATAACCCCAGAGAAACATTCCTCTGAGACGGCTCCTGAATATTGCTTGAGTTAGTTAAGCGATCGCCCAGTCAGGTTCTTCTAGAACCGCCTAACCCTTTACCGAAACACTGTCATGGAAAAAACCTATCTCCCCCCTCAAGCGACTCTAGAGCGTAATTGGTACGTTGTAGATGCGACCGATCAGCGACTCGGACGGCTCGCGACTGAAGTTGCGATGATTCTGCGCGGCAAGCGAAAGCCGACCTACACTCCTTCAATGGATACGGGCGATTTTGTGATCATCATCAATGCCGAAAAGATTGAAGTGACGGGCAAAAAGCGCAGTCAGAAACTCTACCGTCGTAACTCTGGTCGCCCCGGTGGTATGAAGACCGAGACTTTTGAGAAACTGCAAGCGCGCATCCCTGAGCGCATTATCGAACAAGCCGTCAAAGGAATGTTGCCGAAGAATTCGTTGGGTCGCCAACTGTTCACTAAGATGAACGTCTATGCAGGTCCCAATCATCCTCACGCGGCTCAAAAGCCTCAAGTTCTCGAAATCAACACCATCCCGAAAGGAGCTAACTAATGCAAGCCACTGAAGGTCGCGTCGTCTATCTAGGCACAGGTCGCCGTAAATCTGCGGTAGCACGGGTTCGCCTCGTTCCCGGTGAAGGTCAAATCACTGTCAACGGCAAGCCTGGGGATCTGTATCTCCAATTCAATCCAGAATATTTGTCGGCAGCCAAAGCTCCTCTCGAAACGTTGGGACTGGAAGGCGAGTATGACATTCTCGTCAACGCTCACGGAGGCGGTTTGACCGGACAAGCGGATGCCATTCGTCTGGGTGTGGCGCGTGCGCTTTGCCAACTCGACCCTGAAAATCGTAAGCCTCTCAAAACCGAAGGCTATCTGACTCGTGACCCTCGTGCTAAAGAGCGGAAGAAATACGGTCTGCGGAAAGCTCGTAAAGCTCCTCAGTTCTCGAAGCGCTAGTGGTGTTATCCACTGGGAGTTGATCGCTGATGACTCCCTGACCAAAGTGTTAAAATTAATATAGCAACGGAGACTCTCAATGCCTAAACCTGATATTCATCCCAAGTGGTATCCCGAAGCCAAAGTCTACTGCAACGGTGAAGTTGTCATGACGATCGGGTCTACAAAGCCTCAACTCACCGTGGATGTGTGGTCTGGAAATCACCCATTTTTTACGGGTACCCAGAAGATCATTGACACCGAAGGTCGTGTGGAACGCTTTATGCGGAAGTATGGCATGGTAGACGAAACCCAGACAACCGACGACAAGAAATAGGGCAGCTAGGTGATTTTGGATTCAGTTCCAAAATTAATGTCTTCCAATCTTGGCGCTCGTGCAACGGATTGGAACCTAGCTGCAAACCCTATTTTTTGTGTTGTCTTATGGCTGAAGCATATCTGTTAGCAAAGTTAAATTCGGTCGAACAAACCTTTAACGAGTTAACGCGACGACTTGGCGATCCAGACATCGCCAGAGATCCGCCTGAGTTTCAACGGGTGGCAAAAATGCGTTCTTCACTGGAAGAAGTCGTTGACACCTATGCAAACTGGCGGAAAACTCAACAGGATCTAGCAGGTGCCCGCCAAATTCTAAGAGAGGCGGGCAACGATCCTGAACTACAAGAAATGGCATCGCTTGAGGCTAGCGAACTTCAGGACAAGTCGAATACGTTAGAATCACGACTCAAAGTTCTGCTGCTTCCGAGCGATCCCAACGATGAACGAAACATCATGTTGGAGATTCGGGCGGGCACAGGTGGTGATGAAGCCAGCATCTGGGCAGGAGATCTGCTGCGGCTTTATTCTCGATATGCCGAGCGTCAAGGCTGGCGAGTCAAGCTGGTCAGCGAATCTCTAGCGGACATGGGCGGCTTTAAAGAAGTTGTGCTAGAAATTCAGGGCGATCGGGTCTACAGCAAACTCAAATTCGAGGCGGGGGTGCATCGAGTTCAACGGGTTCCTCTGACTGAAGCATCGGGGCGGGTTCACACCTCGACAGCGACCGTGGCAATCATGCCCGAAGTCGATGAAGTAGAAGTCCACATTGACCCTAAAGATATTGAATTGACCACGGCTCGATCGGGCGGTGCAGGCGGTCAGAACGTCAACAAAGTCGAGACTGCCGTTGACTTAATGCACAAGCCAACCGGGATTCGGATTTTTTGCACCGAAGAGCGATCACAGCTTCAAAACCGCGAACGAGCGATGCAAATTCTGCGGGCAAAACTCTACGAAATCAAACTGCGAGAACAGCATGAAGCCGTCACATCAATGCGGCGATCGCAGGTTGGAACGGGGTCACGATCGGAAAAGATTCGCACCTACAACTACAAAGACAATCGCATCACCGACCATCGTTTAGGTCAGAACTTCCCATTAGCATCGCTTTTAGAAGGCGATGTAGAGACGCTGATTCAAAGCTGCATTTCTCAAGACCAGCAGGAGCGACTGGAAGCGCTGGCAGCCGAGAGCGGTGAGCAAGCGTCAGTTGCCTAAGTTCAAGACTAAAGAAATGCTGTGGATCAGGCAATACAAGAAGTCAAAGCAAAGAACGGTGGCTGAGGTTTCTATCGAGCAGAATAATTAGAGATGTAATGCTCACTGAAGCGATCGAGTCTAGTACGCTAAAATGAGAACAGCAAATCCAGGAGTTTTCTGACTTCTACTGTGTCTCAATCTTTAAACCCATTAACGCCACCCAAACATCGCGATCGACGCGAGGTCATTCTGAGGTGGCTAAAAGCAAATGTCCCCGAAGCTAGGGTGCGACATATTTTGCGCGTGGAAGAGATGGCGATCGACCTGGCAAACTGCCATGAGTTAGATACAGAAAAAGCTGCCCAAGCTGGATTGATGCACGATTTAGCAAAATTTTTTAAGCCGCTGAGACTGCTGCAGATGGCAGAAAAGGAAGGGTTAACGCTTGACTCGGTAGACATCACAAACCCGCATTTGCTGCACGCCCAAGTGGGCGCGATCATGGCAAGAGATGAGTTTGGCGTTCACGACCCAGAAGTCTTGCAGGCAATTCGAGATCACACGTTGGGCAGTCCGGGGATGAGTCCTTTAAGCTGTGTCGTTTATCTGGCAGACGGGTTAGAACCCGGACGTGGCAATAGCCCTGAGTTAGAAGAATTACGGCAGCTCAGTCGGCGAGATTTAGATCAAGCCGTTTGGCGATCGGCTGATTGCTCATTGAGACATTTATTAGAGTCTCGTCATCCCATTCATCCGCGCACTGTTTTGACGCGCAACTGGTTTTTACAAAGAGTTCTCAAACGCAGTCCTAGAAAATATTAACGGTTTGGACTTTACGCCAATGCCGCCGCCCCTATAGCGATGAGTTTACGCGCTCGCAGCTCTTTCTCAACCACAATCACCCATCAGGAACTTAACGATTCATGACAGATTTCACCCAAGAGCAAATGCTTTCTGCCTTTTCTAACACTACTCAAACTGCATCCGACGATCGTAGCTACCAGCTAGCAATGCTGGCTGCTGAAGCTGCCGACGATCGTAAAGGAGAAGAAATCACTCTGATGAAAGTCGGCGAAGTGACGGTTTTGGCAGATTATTTTGTGGTGATCACGGGCTTTTCTAAAGTGCAGGTTCGGGCGATCGCGACTTCGATCGAAGACAAAATTCTTGAGAAAATGAATCGCAGACCCTTGCGTTCAGAAGGCGTGTCAGAAGGAACGTGGGTGCTCGAAGACTATGGCGATGTCATCATCCATGTTTTGATGCCCCAAGAGCGAGAGCGCTATGACCTGGAAGCCTTTTGGGGACACGCACCCCGCATGACTTATGCAGAGATAGCCCGTTAGAGAAGCGTTGAGTTTTAAGCAAACCGTCGTCACACCCCGTCTCAAGTGACCCAAAACGTAACCCTCAAAGCTCAAAACTCTTTTATACTGACGGATAGATTCAACTTCTCGGCTTGGCTATGAACTCATCCGTCGTTTGCCCAGTCCCTTTAGAACAGAGACCGATTAACGAATATCAAGACCTCAAAGAGTCCTGGTTTTTCCGGTGGGCGACCCTTAGTCTGTTTGCTTATGTCAAACCGATCGTCGTGCTCTGGGGTTTGAGCTGGTTGATTGCAGGTCCGGTTGCGGCGGTGAGTTTTTCGCCCGCTAAACACCTGACTCAATTTGCGTTATTAGCAGCAGCCGGAGCCAGCGTCATTCCTGCGCTAGCGCTGCTGCGCCTCTATTTAGGGTGGCGCTATGTCAAGACTCGTCTGCTCAACACCACCGTTTTTTATGAAGAATCGGGCTGGTATGACGGGCAAACGTGGGAAAAGCCCGCAGAGGTCTTGACTCAAGATAGACTGATTGTGAGCTATCAAGTCGAACCTATTTTGCAACGCCTTAGCCGCACGTTTCAAATGGTAGGTCTGGCGTTCTGCGTCGGCAGTGTAGCTTGGTGGTCTTTATAAATTTTTTCTACCTGGTCTCCCTCTAATGATAAAGTTCTACACATGACAAGGGGAAGAAGAACTCACGCATCAGCAGAGCTTGAAGTCAGGCTCTTGCGCGAAGGAATTGTAGAGTCTGTGCATCATGCTCAGGCGGCGATTTGTGACGATCGCGGTCGCATTCTATTAATGGCGGGGGATGCGGAAACGGCAACGTTTGCCCGTTCTGCGCTGAAACCATTTCAGGCATTGGCAGTTACGACGACTGGAACCTTGGAGCGCTATGGGTTGACCGATCGAGATCTGGCGATTATCTGTAGTTCTCACAAAGGATCGATTCATCAAGTCAGACAAGTGTTTAACATTCTTTGGAGAGCAGACATCGACCCGGGTGCGGTGCAGTGTCCTACTCCAATCGGTAAACAGAGTCCGCTGCAAGATAACTGCTCTGGCAAACACGCCGGAATGTTAGCCGTCTGTCAGCAGCGTGGGCTGCCGCTCAACACATATCTTCAAGCCAATCACCCGATTCAGCAGTTGATTTTGGCGAAGATTGCCGAGCTATTGAAGATTCCGGGCGCAGAATTTATTGTGGCAAAAGACGACTGCGGCGCGCCGACCTATTTTATGCAGCTACGGCAGATGGCTTGGCTCTATGCCCAACTTGCATCGGGCAACAGCCTAGACATGGAGCGCATTTCACGAGCAATGACGCACCACCCGATCATGGTGTCAGGCGATGGCGAATTTGACACGGAACTGATGCGCTTGACGGAAGGCGAGATTGTCAGCAAATCGGGTGCTGAAGGAATCCAATGTGTGGGACGAGTGGGCGAAGGTTTGGGGTTAGCGATCAAGGTAGCAGATGGAGCGAAGCGGGCGAAATATGCGATCGCCATTCACGTTCTCAAACAAATGGGCTGGATTACGCCCTCGGTTGCCGAAGCGCTGTCAGAAACATACCTCACGATCGGGCGCTACAAACGTCTGGATGTCGTAGGCGAACTGTCGATGCTTTAGAGCGTCATTGGTCAGGAACAAATGACAAACAAGTGATGACAGGTGACTTAGGCGCGATCGTGATCTCGCAACCCTTGTTAAGATCCACGTAATTCAGATTACAACCCGCTAACTGCGCTCTTGCCACCTATGAGTGAGATTATCCTAGACGTTCGTGACCTTCATGTGCAGTTTAAAACCGATACCCGAACGGTGAAGGCGGTTGACGGCATCTCTTTTCAGGTGAAGCGGGGGCAAACGCTGGGAATTGTCGGAGAATCGGGTTCAGGAAAATCGGTCACGTCGCTAGCAGTGATGGGGTTAGTGCCCAATCCCCCAGGTCGAGTGACAGGGGGCGAAATCTGGTTTAGAGATGCTGAGACGATCGGAGAACCTGTTGATCTGCTGCGGGTTCCGACCAAGCAGTTGCAAAACTATCGCGGCGATCGGCTGTCGATGATCTTTCAGGAGCCGATGAGTTCGCTCAACCCGGTCTATACGTGCGGGTTTCAACTGACGGAGGCAATTCGTCTACACCAAAAGATTTCTGAATCTGAGGCACAGCGCAGAGCCGTTTCACTCTTACAAGAAGTGCAACTGCTGCCATCAGACGAGGAGCTTAAACGCCGTTTTCTAGAAGAGTTTTATCCAAACGGAACGCAGCCTAGCGGAGTCGTGATCGATCGTCAGATTAATCGACAGAAATTGGCGATGCTCGATCGCTATCCTCACGAGCTTTCGGGCGGACAGATTCAGCGTGTGATGATCGCGATGGCGATTTCCTGCAACCCCACACTGCTGATTGCGGATGAGCCGACCACCGCGCTCGATGTCACCGTGCAGGCTACCATCTTGGATTTGCTGCGAGAACTGCGCGATCGACGCGGCATGGGCATGATGTTTATCACGCACGATTTGAGCTTGATTGCGGAGATTGCGGATCAGGTTGCCGTAATGTATGAAGGCAAAATCGTCGAATGTGGCTCGGTTTTAGACATCTTCTCTAATCCCCAACATCCTTACACAAAAGGATTGTTGACCTGTCGCCCTCAGCCCGATCGTCGCCTTCGCTATCTGCCCACCGTCTCAGACTTCATGGAAGTGTTTAGACTGCCAACGGGCGAAACCTTGATCGAAGCCAAACAGCAGGACGTGAATGCAGCGCTGCGAAGTGCCGAGGAAATCAGCGAGGTCGAATTTAATTTTCGCTTGCAGGAGCTTCAAAAAAAGCCGCCGATCGTCTCGGTTCAAAATCTTCAGGTTGCCTTTCCGGTGCGGGGAATCTTTGGGCAAACCAAGCGCTATGTGATGGCGGTCAACGATGTCTCGTTTGACGTGTATCCCGGTGAGACGTTGGGATTGGTGGGTGAGTCGGGCTGTGGAAAAACAACGCTGGCACGAACTCTGCTGCGGCTGATTGAAGCGAAGCAAGGAAGAGTTTTATTTGAAGGAAAAGACATTCTATCGCTGCCGTCAAAGCAGATTCGACAGTTGCGACGAGAAGCACAAATCATCTTTCAAAATCCCTATAGCTCTCTTGATCCGCGCCTCAACATTGGCGAAGCGGTAATGGAGCCGCTGCAAATTTTCGGTCGCAGTAAGGGCAAACAACATCAAGAACGAGCGGTGTATCTGTTGCAGCGAGTGGGACTCGATCCTGATTTGATGAAGCGCTATCCTCACGAGTTTTCGGGCGGTCAGAGACAGCGAGTTTGCATTGCCCGATCGCTGGCTCTCAACCCCAAATTTATCATCTGCGACGAGTCGGTTTCTGCCCTGGATGTTTCGGTTCAGGCACAAGTTCTCAATCTGCTCAAAGAACTGCAATCTGAGTTTGGACTGACCTATATCTTCATTTCTCACGATTTGAGTGTGGTGAAGTTTATGAGCGATCGCATCGTTGTGATGAATCGCGGCAAAATCGAGGAAGTCGGCACGGCTGAGAATATTTATCGCCATCCGCAGCAAGCCTACACGCGTCAATTAATTTCTGCTATTCCGGTTGGGACGCTCGATCGGATTCGCGAACGCCAACAACAACGCGAAATTTCTGCGTAGTGTTAATCAGAAAAACATCAAATCGCTTGCTACCACTCCCACTCTGCCTGATCCCAATCGGTTGTACTTGCTTCATCAAGAAGGATGTCGTCGCGTTGGGTTGCCATTGAGGAAAATGCAATGTCCCAGCCATTTCGTAACTGTAGGGCTGCGGCACGAATAATAAGCTGATCGCCTTGCACTTCGATCTCAACGTCTGAAAAAATCCCGCTTTGCTCTAGGAGGGTTTTGGGAATACAAATTCCTTGAGAGTTGCCAATTCTAACGATTCGAGTTCTAATGCTTGCGCTCATGGTGAGATCATCGCAAAAACAAATGTAATTACATTGTTGCTACAAATGAGGCGATCGACCAGCGAAGCCAGGAATTAGGCTCACGTCAATTGAGTGCAGTCATCAAAGCATGGGGAATGACGGGGCGATCGCCGACAGCCATACTAAATCTGAAAATATGCAGAAAGATTCCGTCTATCTACCTGATTTGGGATGATATGCATAAACTTTCTCTCTAAAAACAAGTTAGACGGCTCAGCTTTCGACTATACGATAGCTCAACATAAACTGTGTTGGCGTTAAGATAATTTCTAGAGCGCTCCCTGAACGGGTATACGAGTTAATTGGCATGGATAAACCGCAGCGCAATCGAATAACTGCGATCATCAAAAATCGAAATCAGCACTATTTGGATTCTGTAGCAAGCGCAGACTACTACTCAAAATTTCAGCAGAAGTTTACTAATTTAACCCGTAAAACTCGTTCACTAACACGCAAAGAGTATGGTTCTGAAAACTCCATCGCAGAAGCCTCACGACTAGGTAGGCTCATAGCAGGATTTATAGAAGATATGAGACAGAAAAAGGCACCTGTCTTTGACTTCCTTGAATACAAGGCTGTACTTAATGAGTATCTAATCAATTATTTAGAGGCAAAACGAAAGAGTAATTATGATGGAGGATGTGCGTCCTATGGAGAAACTTTATTTGTTTTGTATCTAGATCTCTTCATTACTGCAACTATCAATGAGATAGATAGAGAACTGCAAGCAAATCCTCCATTCCTCATTAATCCTAAGACTTCAGCGGTTCTAGAGATAGACGTATTTTTTGAAAATTTCAAACTAGGCTTTGAATTTCAAGGAGAACATCACTATACTGATCTAAAGACTCAAGAAAAAGATTTATTTAAGATAAATGAATGCCGAAATAAGGAAATTGTTCTAATCCCTGTTAATATTTCTCAGTTAAACGGTAAAATAATTCAGGCTCTCGTTATAAACTCAATTAAAGTTTTTCTGGGAATTCATGATCTTTTTACTTTGAAGAGAGACACATTCAAGCCACCGACTACTATTAAGTCAAAACAATTACTAAACTTCTGCAAAATTACTGAAAGGTTATATACATCAACAGCTATTTTTGATACGTCTACTGCATGGCTTGATGGTGAGGCTGCAAAGTATATAAGTAATGTTCAGTTCCGAAGTCCAATCTCAAGTAATATCCCTGCTCCTAGACAAACGCCAGCGACAGGGGATTTTGATATTGTTACTTTGTATAGAGGATTGAAGCGTATTGCAGTTTTTCGTAAAGTGTTTCGCAAATCTACAAAGTAGTCTGTATACAAAGTAGTCTTGAGTACATGCCACCTCCTAACAATTCAACCCAAGCGGCTTTGGTCAAGCCGCTTGGGTTGAATTCAAATACCCTAGAAACTGCTGACCCGAACCGTTAGCGATCGCAAGATTCTTCTCTGCGTGATGCAGAGGTGTTTAATGATGAAACGATCGGACTCCTAAAACATGCGTTAGCCCAACTTCGCAATCTCCTTCTCAACGCGCTGCTGACTCACTGTGTCTCCTATCTGCTCAAAGATCTCAGCCGCCTTTTGTAAGTCTGCTAACGCCGCTTTTTTGTTGTCTAATGCAGCGTGGGCAAGTCCTCGATTTTCGTAAACATCTGAGGATTCGGGGTCAAGTTCTAAGGCTCGATCGCAGTCTTCGATCGCTTTTTTATCATCCACATTCGCTCGACTATGACAGACATTGTTGATCACAGTGTCAACCGCAGCCGTCAACTTAGTGGAGATTTGAATCGCTTTATCACAATCGGCGAGTGCTGCTTTAAAGTCACTGATACGAACGTGAGAATAACACCGGGCAGCGTAACCTTTGGCGCTCTCAGGCTCAATTCGAATTGATTGCGTGGCATCGGCGATCGCGCCTTTATAGTCTTCCTGCACTGTGCGAATCTTTGAGCGTCTCACATAAAAATCGGAGTTGTCTGACTCTAATTGGATGGCTTGATCAAGGTCTTGACGCGCTCCGTCATAATCAAAGCGTTGTTCTTTAATGATCGATCGCCCCGAATAAGCATTGATGTTCTTAGAATCAATTCGCAGTGCTTGCGTGTAGTCGTCAAATGCGCCCGCAGCAGCATCATCGAGGCGCGCGTCTGCTCTTTTAGAGTAAGCGTCAGCGTTATTGGGGTCTAGTCTAATTGCGCGAGTAAAGTTAGCGATCGCTCCATCCACTTTTTCCTCATCTAGTTTCTGTTGCCCTAATTCAATCAGTTCGCTTGCTGTTAGAGGAGCGGTGCGAGTCGTCGCCAATGCCATAAAGCCTTCAGACTGGATTTTTTCAGGAGTCACTGAACTGGCTCCGCTAATGCTGCGAATGCTGCTCAAAGGCGTGCTGATGGAATCGGGGAGTCTTGTACGTGCAAAGAAGGGGACGATCGAGGTGTTAATCAACGACATCATCGCTCCGCCATTTACATACGAATAGCCCAAGTTGGCATTTGAGAAAGGCGCGATCGCGGCTTTAAAGTTGGCAGATTGAGGCAGCGATCGAGACGGTTTAGGACTGAATTCTGTAATCGCTCCGCCACCACCCAAGATCAAAACCGTATCGTCATCAATCCAGCCATGAGATAGAAAGCTCAGAGGTTTACGGTTAGCAGTGGCATCCCAGGTCGTCACGGTTTGCCCCTGGATTTTGCGAGTGTTGACCACATCTTTGCCAATGCGAGTACGAGCGAATTGATCGAGTTTGCTGAGAGCAGCTTCGGCAGCAGGACGATCGCGCGTTTGAATCATCAAGCCAAACCCTAAATCGAGATTAGGAAGCGCGGCTGGAAGGAAGCCTTGACGAGTCGGATACATAAACGTTGCAATCTCACCGTTCATCCAGGGGAAGAGGTCTCGATCGTCGATGCCCACCAGCGTTTGGCTAAATTGACGAAACTGATCTAATCCTTTTTTAGTCGCGGGGTCGGCGGCTAATCCAGTGGTTAAGGCTTGCCAAAACATGGCTAAGTTTTGACCATTAGACGCAACATAACTCACTTCTGGAAGCCGTTCTAAAAGCTGATTTCGAGTCACCATTGAAGTCAGCAATGCTGGAGGCAACGGTTTTTTAAAGTGAACTCCGCTTTGGATATGAAGTCCGTCAGGCTGCGCCCAGACAGAGCCATCCACCACGTCATAATAGCGACTCAAAACATCTAGCTTTTTAGGGTCAAATTTGGGAGGAGCGGGAAACCCAGGAGGCAGCGCATTGATTTGAGCTTGATTAAACGCAGTCGCGGCGGTCAGAATTTGAACGTAATCTCCATATCCGGTGATCAAGATTTGCTTTGCAGTTCCTTCAGACGATTGCCGAATCGTGCGCTGAAACAAGGGATTCGCGGCGAGTTTGCCCTCTGCTTGAGCATCAATCAATTGTTGGATCGGCTGAATTGTAAAGGCTGTGACGACATAGCCCGGAAGAATCGCGATCGCCAAGCCTTTGGGCGCAAATGGTGAGCTTTTCTCGTCTGGAGAAGGCAAGTTAGGAAGGGGAATTGCCAATAGATCAGGGCTTGCAGGCGTTGAGAAAGAGTTGCTGACATCCGGCAATCGAACTCGTGCTTCAGGACAAGGTTTTTCCTCAGCACCTTCACCGCAGGGTTTGGCTTTGGGCTTTGGGGGCAACCATTCCAAAATCGTGATGCCTTTATATTGATGCTCGATCGCCCCATCTTTACGGGCTGCTTTCAGTCGCTCTAAGAACTTTGGGATCAGTGTCGTGTCTTTAACAGATGCAATGGTGAGCGCCCGATCGGGACTCGATTTGAGAGGGAGAAACGCGATCGCGACCTCATTTCCAAGCCAGGGCTGAATGTCGGTGTGAAAGTTAATCCCTGCCTGAATCGGGTAGAAACTGCCAGGAAAGGAAAAGTCTTCAGGAAATAACCCAAAGCGGCTGAGTCCTTGCCAAGTTTTCTCGTCGGTATTGATCAGGATCACTCCAGCGGTGTCAGTGGGCAGCAAATCTGCGACAGACGAGGATGTTGGAGCCGTTTGAGCGATCGCAGCAGGAGCAATGAGCAGAGCAGACAGAGCAGGCAGAGCAGGCAGCAAAAATCGACGGTGCAGCATGACTATAGAAATGAATGGGAACCGTGAAAGAGTCTCCGTATCGATAAGCATCAAATGCAACCTGTGCGGAGACTATGATCAGAGTGCCACCCTTTTTAGAAAGAACGCCGAGTCTTAACCTTTCTCAAACAGTTTCTTGTCGTCGCCACCAGGCTCGAACCAGTCGAATCTCGTCATAGCCATACACATCTCCGAGAAAATCACGGATTTGAGTTAGAGAATTGTCTCCTACTGCTTCCATCGCTTCGATGATTTTGGCTTTGCGATCGCCCATCACTAACTGATCGAGTTCTACGTCATAGCCCATCTCTAACAACTCAGCTAAATGACTGGTGACAGTGCTCAAGCGGATGTTTCGCTGCTCGGCAATATCCGCAGGTTTTAAGCCTTGTTTCAATAGCTCTAGGGTGTGAAGCTGCGTGTAGGTTGCCTCGCTCAATTCTGGCTTGGTCGGGGGCGCAATAGGCGTAACGGGCGCGAGAAACGAATCGATTTCAACAGGCAATCCCTTTTCTTCTCGAAAGTCGCGAATCTCATCTAAAAATGCGTCCCCGTATTGAGAAAGTTTGCGATCGCCCACCCCCGAAATTTCTCGAAACTGAGCGCGAGTCTGAGGCTGCTGTTGCGCCATTAATCGCAAACTCGAATTTGAGAAAATCACGTAAGGCGGCACCGCTTGTTTGTCTGCCAACTGCTTCCGCAATTTTTGCAGCAGATCGTAGAGTTCTTCCGTCTCCGGCGTGTTGAGATCTGGCGTTTTGGTAACGCTAAGTTTTTGCTTGAGTTGCACGACAGCAATGTTGACGGTTCGCTGTTTTCGCAAGACTTCCCAACTCAGATCGTTCAGCTTTAGAACCGAATAACCATCGGTCGCTTCTTCGACTAATCGTTGATGAAGCAGCGATCGTCCCAGCATTCGCCATTCTTCAACACTGCGGTCTTTGCCGATGCCATAGGTTGACAGTTTGTCGTGTCCATTTTTGACAATCCGCTCTGCTTTTGAGCCGCGCAGCACGTCGATCGTGTGTCCCATTCCAAAACTCTGCCCACGCTGGGAAAAGCGGGCGATGCAGGAGAGAAATTTCTGCGCGTCGATCGTCCAATCTTCGATCGGTTTGGGATAGCGACAGTTATCACAGTTGCCACAGTTGCCCGGAAAGTCTTCACCAAAGTAAGCAAGCTGGATCGTCCGACGACATTCGGTCGCTTCGGCGTAGTTGATCACACGGCGTAACTGCTGCGTTGCAATTCGCTGTTCATCCACTAATGGCTCACCCGATATCGGATCGACTTTTTGACCAATCAGAAACTCAATTGTCTTAATGTCACCCACACCAAAGTAAAGCGTGCAGTGCGACGGTTCACTATCCCGTCCGGCTCGACCTGATTCTTGGTAGTAGCCTTCGATGTTGCGAGGCAAATCATAGTGAACTACAAACCGTACATCTGGTTTGTTAATTCCCATTCCAAACGCGACCGTTGCCACCATCACCCGCACATCATCTCGAATGAACCGAGTTTGATTTTCGCTGCGTGTTTTGTTGTCTAATCCCGCGTGATAAGGCAGTGCAGCGATGCCATCTTGTTTGAGTTTTCCTGCGATTTCTTCGACTCGTTTGCGACTGAGACAATAGACAATGCCTGACCCTTGACTTTGGCGAATCTGCTGCACTAACTCTCGATAAGAGTTACTCGTCTTTTGACGAACTTCATAATATAGATTAGGACGATTAAAACTCGCAACGTGAACGCTAGGAACACGCAATTGCAATTGCTGAATGATATCGTGACGAACACGCTCTGTTGCGGTCGCGGTTAACGCAATCACAGGCACATCTGGATAGTGCTCACGTAAATAATTTAACTGCCGATATTCGGGACGAAAATCATGTCCCCACTCAGAGACACAGTGAGCTTCGTCGATCGCAAACGCCGAAATGCCCACGCGATCGCGAATGTGCGGCAATACAGAATTCAAATAATCTTCGCTCAACAGCCGTTCAGGAGCGACATACAGCAGCTTAATCCGACCTTCCATCACGGCTCTGCCCCGCGATCGTAGCTCGTCAGCCCCTAGACTACTGTTCATAAACGTTGCCGAGATGCCATTGTCTTGCAGCAGCGTCACCTGATCTTGCATCAGGGCAATCAGCGGCGACACGACAATCATCAACCCCGGTTTCAGCAGTGCCGGAAGCTGAAAGCACAGCGACTTACCGCCCCCCGTCGGCATGACGACAAGCTGATCGCGATTCTCGATCGTCTGCTCAATAATCTGACGTTGACCGGGACGAAAGCTGTCATAGCCAAAGTAGTGCTTGAGCGCTTGCTCTAGTGAAATAAAATCGGTGGTGGCGGTCGGAGGGCTGGCTGACATTAAACTCACTGGTGATGCGCTACCGTCATGGTTCCCGTCAAAGTTACCCAATTCTCTCAAACGGGGCAGATATTGAAGCAATTTGCATCGTATCAGGTTCTACGATTCTCTATCTGACATCGTAATACTTTTGATCTGGTTTAATGGATTTTTTGCCGCGATCGCAGACACTAAAATAAAGGTTTGTACAGTGGAGGCAGCATGAATCTACTACAAACGGTTCAAGAGGTCAAAGAGCAGCGCTTTCTTCTGTCTGGAGTGACGTGGGAACAGTATGAAACGCTGCGATCGACTCTGGATGAAAGTCATCGTGGCTTACGGATGTTTTATCTAGAAGGGACGCTTGAACTATTTATGCCATCTGAAGAACACGAGGGACTGTCTACACTCATCGGTCGAATCTTAGAGCTATATGCGTTGGAGGCAAATATTCGACTGTATGGCTATGGTTCGACCACATATCGGAAAAAGGCTAAACAGCGTGGGTTAGAGCCAAACGAATGTTATTACGTAGGCACCAAGAGAGAAATTCCTGACATCGCGATCGAGGTGATCATCACCAGCGGTTTGCTTGACAAACTAGAAATCTATCGCGGGTTGGGCGTGGGTGAAGTCTGGGTGTGGCAAGACGGACAGCTTCTAATTTATCGCTTGCGAGAAGACCAATATGAGCAGATTCCTCGCAGTGAATTTTTACCCGAATTAGATTTAGCGTTGCTGATCCGATGTGCCGCGATTCCCGATCAACACGATGCGGTGACTGCCTTTCGCGATGCGTTGCGGAGTTAGCAAACGAAGCGCGATCGCAATTGTGGATAATGAAATTAGTTTAAAAGCCTTCTATGGAAACTGCGGATATTCTCAAGGCATTACCAAACCTGTCAGTTAACGATCGACTCGCGATCGCTGAAAAAGCGTTGCAACTAAGTCACGAAGAAGCACGATCGCTCACCCAAACTCAACGCAGACACCTACCCGCGATAGCTGCTGCGTCTGCAATCTCAGACTACACGCCTGGTAGCGAACTTCTTGCTTTTGCCGACCTCGACGGAGAAGACTTTTACGAGGAACCCAACGAAGCACATGCTTAGCAAAGTCTGGCTCGTCAACCTAACCGTCGGCACAGAAATCAGCAAAACTCGCCCCTGTGTGATTGTTAACGATAACGCGATCGGGATTTTGCCACTAAAAGTCATCGTTCCGATTACTGACTGGAAAGGTCGGTACGCTGCAAGATCTTGGATGGTAAGCCTTGACATCACTTCTAAAAATGGCTTGACTAAACTTTCTGCGGTTGATACATTCCAAATTCGCTCAGTCTCAGAGACTCGATTGATCAGAAAGTTAGGACACCTACCAGACTCAGACATACCGCTAGTTTCTCAAGCATTGGCAACTGTCTTGAGCCTGCGAGAATAACGTTCAATGAAACGATCGCCCTCGAAATCTTGAAGCATCAATGCGACATCAGCGATCGCCAAGCCGACGAACTTGCAGCCTTTTTTCACGTGTCACCTCAATTGCTGCGTTCAGTCAAACCGTAGATTATCCTAGCTAAGTCCCCCATTCTCAGACGTTATGCGATTACTCTGCCTCAGCAACGGTCATGGAGAAGACACGATCGCCGTTCGCGTTTTGCACGCCCTTCAGCAAGAAGGCTTTTCGCAGATTGATGCTCTCCCGATCGTCGGAGAAGGACACGCCTACACTAAGCTTAATATCCCCGTGATTGGAGCGGTCAAAGCCATGCCATCTGGTGGCTTTATCTACATGGATAGTCGGCAGTTGGCGCGAGATATTCAGGGCGGTTTGGTGCAGCTAACGTGGGCACAAATCAAAGCAGTCCAGGCTTGGGCGAGACAAGGAGACGGGTTTATTCTTGCAGTCGGAGATATCGTGCCGCTGCTGTTTGCGTGGCTGAGTGGCGCACCCTTCGCCTTCGTCGCAACTGCAAAATCAGAATATTATCTGCGCGATGAGACAGGGTGGCTGCCGCGCAAATCATGGTGGGACGATCGCTTAGAACGTTCGACAAACTGCATCTTTCAACCGTGGGAACGCTGGCTGATGCGTCGCCCTCAATGTAGAGCAGTCTTTCCTCGCGATCGCATCACCGCCGATATTCTCAAACGCTTCGACGTTCCAGCGTTTGATCTGGGCAACCCAATGATGGACGGGCTTGAGTGGCATCCTGAAGGCGAAATCAATCAATCCTCGCTGACGATCGCGCTCATTCCCGGTTCTCGTCCGCCCGAAGCCTATCACAACTGGGAAATCATGTTGCAATCACTCGATCGATTACGAGAACAACTAGAAAAACCATTACAATTCTTAGCATCGATTGCAGCCGGATTAGATTCAGAAAGATTACATCAGCTACTCGTCTCTTATCGCTGGCAGAAGTCTGGAGAGAATACCTATACGATTGGGTTTAGTGAAAAACAAGTAACGCTAGAGTTATCGCCTAGATTTGCAGAATGCTTGCATCGATCGCAGGTCGCGATCGCAATGGCAGGCACCGCCACCGAACAATTTATCGGACTCGGCAAACCTGCCATCATCATTCCAGGAAACGGTCCTCAATTCACTCCTGCCTTTGCAGAAGCTCAAACTCGCTTATTGGGAGCTTCTGTGACGCTCGTTGAGCAGCCGACTCAAGTTGCCAAGGCAATGCAGTCATTGCTAAATGATCCCGATCGACTCCAGACGATCGCCGAAAATGGTCACCGTCGCATGGGAGATCCCGGAGCCGCTCACCGCATTGCAACCTGTCTTCTCAAAGAGATGAACCTCAGCCGTTCTTGACCAACACGCCAATTTCTCGCTGAATCGGCAAGACATCTAGCACATCGGTTTGAGCGCAATATTTGAGGTCGTCTTGGCAATCGAGACGCAGTAATCGCTTCCCGTGGCTCGCATGATGCAGGAGTCCTAACAGGTCATCCTTCCATTGGTCATAGAGGGCGACGGCTCCTGTCAATTCATCATTTCCGGCGATGTCTTCCAACGTGCAGTTTAAGTCTGCGATCAGACTGTGAGCGATCGCGCCCGCACAGACCGTATCTTCAAGCGCAAACGATCCTTCCCAGCCTGCGCCGACAATCCAAACCGTTTCGGGGCGATGGCTCACCACATAATCCACCACAGCGCGGCGATTAATCAGCGCTGCCGCCAACACACTTGGAGATGCCTGAATGATTTCTAAGGCGCGGGTGCCGTTGGTCGTCGTCATAAACAAGCGACGATCGTGCATCAATTCTGACGTGCAGTCTAAAGGCGAGTTGCCCAAATCACACCCTGCAACCTTCGCGCCGCCTCGCTCTCCGGCTCTGAGCCGCTTTTCGGGTGCCCACGATTCACTCTCCTGCATCAGCTTATCGAGATCACTAAATACCTGAACCGCTTCTGCACCCACCGATAGCGCCGTGACAATCGTGCTCGTTGCCCTCAGCACATCAATCGCGATCGCGCAGTCTGCGACATTTTGAACAGGCGTTAGCTCAGGCGTGTGATAGAAGAAAATTTTCATAGGGGGAGAGAGTAACTCGCGAGCGACTGAGTTCATAGCGGGAGGCAATTCTGAGCCGGGATGCGTAGGGTGCAAGTCCGCCGTTGGAGAATCGCTAAGACACTAGAATAGCGGATGCTCAGGCTGAGAAGATCATAATTTTTTTAAGGATCACCATAGAGTTCGAGCGATGTAAAACGCCGATCGTCGCGCTTCGCAATGATTCTTGAGCTAATTAGCATTGCCTCACTCCGCATTCCTCCCTAAGATTAGACCTAAAGTAAGTTGTCGCTGAAACGATTTAGACATCTGTACAGGAGGACTTCATGATGCAACGCCCCATCATCCTTGGCATTGTTGGCGATAGCGCAGCAGGCAAGACCACGCTAACAAAAGGAATTGCCCAGGTTTTGGGAGAAGAAAACGTCACGACGATCTGCACCGATGACTATCACCGCTACGATCGCACCCAGCGCGCTAAATTGGGCATCACTGCCCTGCATCCAGACTGCAATTATCTCGATATCATGCAGCAGCATTTGTCTCTGCTGAGAGATGGACAGCCGATTCTCAAACCTGTCTATAATCACAAAACAGGCACCCTTGAAGCACCCGAATATATCAAGCCGAGTAAGTTTTTGATCGTTGAGGGGCTGTTGGGCTATTCGACTCGCGGAGTGCTCGATTGCTATGATATCAAGGTCTACCTGGCACCTCCTGAGACATTGCGAACTCAGTGGAAGGTGAAACGCGACACGCAAAAGCGAGGCTATACCCCAGAGCAGGTTCTCGCAGAGTTGCAAAAGCGCGAATCAGACTCAGATCAATATATTCGACCTCAGCGATCGTGGGCTGACATGGTGGTTAGCTTTTATCCACCCGCTGATCAGCTACAAGAAATGAACGGACGTTTGAATGTGCGCCTCGTGTTGCGTCCGACGGTGCCTCAGCCTGATCTGAGTCAGGTCATCACGTCTTCTGATGGAAATGCAAAACCTGCGATTCGGATAGGACTCGATCGAGACATGGGTAAACCCGTCGATGTGCTAGAAATTGATGGAAACGCTACGAGTGACCAAGTGCATGAATTAGAAAAGTTTATCTGTAGTGAGGCTCCGCACTTATTAAACGTCTGCAATCGAGAAATGAATCCAGAGATCGGCAGAGTGGCAGGCACAACGGGAGAAATCATTCAAAGCTACCCGCTTGCGCTGACGCAGCTATTGGTGGTCTACCACATGCTCAAAGCGACCACGCGCTAGTCCTCCTGCCTAAGTCTGGGAAGCCCCCCAATTTTGGAGGACTTTGAACTCTCAGACTTGGGGATTAGGCAGTGTTTAAAAACTCTGGTCTTCGTTGCTATCCCGCCCTGAACTGAAGTTCGGGGCGAGGCAGAATCGCAGCGAGAAAGCTTTAAAACACTTAAATCCCTGACCTTCTGCGAGAAAGCTAGGGATTTCACTATCTACACTCGCGCCAAAGTCACCCGCTCCGACTGATCCTGATACTTGCCACGTCGAGTTTCATAGCTCACTGAACAGGGTGCCCCTTCTAAAAAGAGCAACTGCACGATTCCTTCGTTGGCATAGATCCGACAGTCAGCACTCGAAGAATTAGAAAATTCCAGCGTCAAATGTCCCCGCCATCCCGCTTCAGCAGGAGTCAGGTTTGCAATCAGCCCGATCCGTGCATAAGTTGATTTACCGATGCAAATCACCGTCACATTGTCGGGCACTTCTAGCCGCTCTAGGGCGACCCCCAGCCCATAGGTGTGAGCAGGCAAGATGAAATAGCTGCCGTTCTCATCTTCGTGCAGTGCCGCAGGTTCTAAATTGGCAGGGTTGAAGTGCTTCGGGTCAACGACTGTGCCAGGAATGTGACGAAAAATCCGAAACTCAGAGGGTGACAGCCGCAAGTCATAGCCAAAGCTGCTCAACCCATAGGAGATCACAGGCGCACTCTCGACCCGTCTGATCAGTTGCGGCACAAAAGGACTGATCATACCCTTCTGCGCCATTTGCGAAATCCAATTATCGTTTTTAATCATGGTGATTTTCTAGGGTTGGTGGCTGCGACGAAGTTCAGTAATTTGATCCGCTACATCTAGAATCGCTTGAGGCATCTCAGGACCTGTCAAAATCACATCTACTTGACGGGGACGCTGCTTTAAAAATGCCAACACCTCCGCTTGAGGAATCAACCCAAAGTTGATCGCCAGACTCAACTCATCCAACACGACTAGATCGTATTTGCCTTGATGCACCACCGCTTGAGTATATTGCCACAGCTCAAGCAGAGACGCGAGTTCGGCATCATCTAGCTCTGGCGTGTCAATGCAACGAGGAATGTCACACCGAATCCAATCCAGGTTTTGGCTAAGCTGCACCGGACGATCGTGCCCCTGTCCAATCCCCCCCTTGAGAAACTGCACTACCAGAACCGAAGTGCCCTGCCCCGCGATTCGCAGCGCTTGCGCCATCACGCTCGTAAAAAAGTTGCGGTGAAAAGACGTAAACACCTGCACCAAGCCCTCAACACTGAGATTGAGGACACGATCGGAGTCAAAAACCGGAGTTTCTACTTGTGAAACCATAAGGGGCTATCTAAGCGATGAAGGGTGATCGGGAATGACTATAGATATAGCGTACTTCAAAAAATCGTTTCCCTATGAAACACTACATACATGAAAACGTCAAGCTGGAATGTTCGCGATCGTCTCTAAATCGACGATTCGCAGAATTCAAAAGATTGTTTCTTTAATCGTGCTTGACGATCGGTTGGCATTCACCCTTAGAAAATAGAATACAAAAAAAATCGAGAGAAGTACAGACGTTCTTGAAAAGGAATGCCTCAAAGTCCTCGGTTCACCGCGCTTCCGGTGCCTTGAAACATCAGCCACGAAAGGAAGAAATTAGAAATAAAGATTGCCAGCAGCGAAGTCACCACGGCAGTTGTGGTGGATTGCCCGACTCCCTTTGCGCCCCCGGTCGTGGTCAAACCCCAACTAGAGCCAATGATCGAGATCAGCGCCCCAAAGAAAAAGCCTTTGATCGGCGCACTGCACAGATCCCAAACGCTCAGGAAGTTGCGAGCCGAGTTGAGAAACACCGTATTGGGAATGCTATAGAGAGACTCTGCGACCAACATTCCTCCAGCAATGCCGACGATTAGAGCCAAAACCGTGAGAATCGGCAGCATCAAACAACACGCGATCACACGGGGGATCACGAGATAATCGATCGGGTCAGTTCTCAGCATATAGAGCGCGTCAATCTGCTCAGTCACTTTCATCGTGCCGATTTCTGCTGCAAACGCCGACCCAACTCGACCCGCCAACACCACAGCAGTCAGCACCGGAGCCAACTCTCGCGACAGGGAAATCGTCAGCACTCCCCCTACTGCGGTGCCTGCCCCTAGATTGATAAACTCTCGTGCCACCTGAATGGTAAACACTGCCCCAACAAACCCTGCTGTAATTAAAGTAATCAGCAGCGACTCAGGACCGACCGCTGCCATCTGGTCGATCGTGTTGCGTCGATTGATCTTGCCCTTAAGCAGATGCACTAAGACCTGTCCACCGAGCAGCACCGCAGAAAGGAGGCGATGGCTCCAAAGTTCTAAAGATGAAGAAGGGGAGGGCGTTTCAGTCAACGGAATGATCTCTCAGAGCCTACGTTAGCAGGATATCAGGTAAGTCAAATAGTGGGATTGCAGATTACAGTATTGACATCAGAACGCGAGGTAACTTGGCATGGTGGGAAAGCGGCTTCAGGCTTCAAGATTCGTTGCGCCACCTGACGATGACGACTCTACGATCGATTACTTCTATGATGTCCCCGGTAGTATGCCAGGGACGTTGAGCATTGAGCCAGACGCGCCCCACCCCGTCATTGTGCTGATTGACTACAACGAGCACACCGCCACTCGTCTGCAAGTCGAAACGCCCGAAGAGTGCGCGCCTCATCTCGACACTGAATCGGTGTCTTGGGTGGATGTTAAAGGCTTGGGCAGTGAAGATATCTTAAAGCGATTGGGAGCAGTCTTTACGCTGCATCCTCTAGTGCTAGAAGACATTGTGAACGTGCCTCAACGTCCCAAAGTTGAGGAGTATGAAGGGCAGCTCTTGATTATTGCTCAGATGGTGATGTTGCGGCGATCGGGCAAAAGTTTTCTCACCGAGCAAGTTAGCCTGATCTTAGGAAAACACTACCTACTCACGGTGCAAGAGGAGCCAGAACACGATTGTTTTGCGTCTGTACGAGAACGAATTCGCCTCAACAAGGGCACGATTCGCAAGCACAATGCTGACTATCTCGCTTACACGCTTTTAGACTCGATCATCGATGGCTTTTTTCCCATTCTTGAGCGATATGGAGAGGAAATCGAAGACTTAGAAAGCGAAGTCGTCGCCGACCCGACGCGCCAAACGTTGGAGAAGATTCACAAGATCAAGCGAGATTTGCTGACGCTGCGGCGATCGATTTGGCCTCAGCGCGATGCCATCAATTCTCTAATTCGCGATGGCAGCGACTTAATTAGTGATGAAGTTCGGGTCTATTTACGCGATTGCTATGATCACGCCGTTCAGGTGCTAGATATGGTGGAGACCTACCGAGAACTCGCCTCTAGCTTAATGGATGTCTATCTGTCGTCCGTCAGCAACCGCATGAATGAAGTGATGAAGTTTTTGACGATCGTCTCCACCATCTTCATTCCTCTCACCTTCATCGCCGGAGTTTACGGCATGAATTTCAACACTGAAAAGTCTCCGTTTAATCTACCCGAACTCAATTGGTATTGGGGATATCCGTTGTGCTGGACGGTGATGGTGACGATCGCGGCTATCTTAGTCGTCTTCTTTAAGCGCAAAGGCTGGTTTGAGAATTTCTCGACAACTAGCAATCGAGATTGATTAAACTTTTTGCGATTGTCCAAAGATACCCTCATCCCCCAGCCCTTCTCCCCAAGGAGAAAGGAGTCAGAACTCTTGTCCCCTCTCCTTTTGGGAGAGGGCTAGGGTGAGGGTAAAATTTGCGCTTGATCGGTTCAACAACGCCCGTCCCTACAGTCTAATTAATCGCGCTTTAGTCGTCGCAGTTCTTCTTGCAGATCCATCACTTGCTGGCGCATCGCGTCAACACCGCTAGGAGGCGTAGAGGGTGACTTTGGATCTTCGTCATCATCTAGAATTTCAATTTTGCGAGGCTCGGCAGGTTTTTTGTCGGTCGATTCAACCGTAGGCATTTGTTGAGCGCGGCTCACCATCTCATCGACAAAGCGACGACCTTCTTCAGCCGTCATCTCACCTCGATCGACCATCTCATCTGCCAGCTTTTGCACCTGCACTCGCAGTTCGCCAAGCTTTTCACCCGCTTTCTCACCTGCGTAAGAGGCAACGCCGATGCCTAAATAAACGGCTTTCTGAACGAGATCTCCCAAACCCATATGCTTCAAGCTCCTGTATGATCAGTTTCTTCCAGGATACGAAGAAAACGAGAGAGCTGACACGGGGGTTTACCGTCCCCAAAAAAAGTGACCCGGAGACTACGCCTACCGTGAGCATCCCGTATTGCTGCTACCTTCCGGTCCTGACAAGATTTGGGTGTCGCGATCGCATAGATCCGAGTCATTTACTAGAATAGCACCAGAAGAGAGGCAGGTGTTAAATCTTGAATTCTGAACTCAATTTTCTGACTTGGAATTCCAATCTACTCAACGACGATGCACCACTCGTAAAGCTGGTAATGGACACAGCCATTTTGGACGAGGGGATCTTGAGCCACGATCGCTTTTGCCTGATCCATTGAAGTCGCTTTGAACAGAAGCATTCCGCCCCCATAGTGAGACCAGTAGCCAGTGCGGGCTTCGTGACCTTTGGCGATTAGCTCTTTAACAAACGCTTTGTGAGCAGACACATGGCGATCAAAGCTGACTTTATCGACAGTTCCTTCTTCGATCTTGACAAACCAGGGCATCGTAGTTTTCTTCCTTCGATCGGTCTTTGGCACAATGGTTTCCATCCAGTAAGTAGCTTACCGCCCTGGTTTGTTAACGGAGTAATTTTTAACTCCAGTTTAGAAATATGTACATTTGTGAGAGTGAGCCATGAGCCACGCGCAACGCTTCTTCATCGCTCTGCTGCCGCCCCAAGCGATTCGAGACTATGTGGATGACATCAAACACCATTTTGCGGTTCACTACGGGAGTTATCAGGCTCAAAAATCGCCGCCCCACATCACTTTACAGCCGCCGTTTGAGTGGGCATCTGATCAACCTCATCTAGAGCAAGGCTTGCGAGAGTTTGCACAGGTTGCCCCGGTGCCAGTTACCCTAGAAGGCTTTTCTGCCTTTCCTCCACGAGTCATTTACATTGATGTTGTGAAAACTCCCGAACTGCTGACCCTGCAAAAGCAGTTGATGGACTATTCAGAAGCCAGGTTTGGGATCGTCGATCGTGCCTCAAAAAACCGTCCGTTTGCGCCCCACATGACGGTTGCCTTTCGCGATTTGACAGAGCAAAATTTCAGCGCGGCATGGCAAGAATTTCGAGACAGGTCACTTCACTTTGAGTTTATGGCGAATGAGTTGACATTACTGGTTCACAACGGTCAACGCTGGACGATCGCGGCTGAGTTTCCCTTGATCAAGCCGTTTTGAAGAACCGAATCATCTCACGCACATGGTCGAGAAACTGTCCGTCGGTCGTGAGTTGAGCGATCGCCTGCTTTGCCTCACGAGAAAGCTGAGTGTGTTCGGCTTGATTGGTCGATCGTAAGTCTTCTTGACTCGCCGCCACATTAGTTAAGTCGTGACGAATCGCCTCCGATTGACGCTGCTGTATCGACACCCAAGAACTCGGCTCGTCGGGATCAAGCTGGGAGGCTAACCGCTCGACCGTTGCTTCTAATTGCTGAAATCGGCTCCGCAGCTCAATCACATCTTCACGAGGATATCGAAACTGCTCTCGCAGCGTGGCGATTCGAGTCGCAAAATATCGATAGGTTCGCACTGCCGGACGCAACCCCGTCAACAGCGACGCCGCTCCAGAACTGAGATAGCCCACTTGACTGATCCCCTTAGCTGCTAGTCCATATAAGCCGATCGCTGAAAAAATGTGCAGAGCGATTACGACCCATTTCGATCGCTGGGCAACCACTCGGATGTAGTCAACTTGATTTTGATCAACAGGAATGCCCTTCTCATCCGAAAGGGCGGCTTCTGCAAGCGCTTCTTTTGCGTCAAAGTAAATATTCCACGGGATGGTGACGATCGCCAGCAGCCAGCCAAAACACGCCACCGCGATCGCCCAATCCACAAAGCTGCCTGTCGGAATCTGCAACCAGTGCAGCCCCCCAAACAGCAGCAGCAATAGGGTTACAAGTCCAAAACTCAAGCCAAGGTAGCTAGAATACATCTCAACCTAATTCTCCCAACGGTCGTCGTCTCGATCATGATCAGGAAAACTGGAATAGTTAGAGATTTTGTGCCACTTTCAAGAGTTTCCTAATCGATTGAAATCGACTGAGGACCGTTGCCATTTCCGCTGTGACCGCCACTGCTAGATGAGTAGGAAGTCGTGCCCGTCTGCTGGTCTAACCAGGTTTTGACCGGATCATCAGAGAGACTCAAGCGCAGTAGCCCAGAGACCAGCCCACCAAAAAAGGCAACAGGCTGTTGAGCAATTTCTTTCACGATGGGCGAGAGTTCATCAAAGAACATGAGTCGATTCCTTATTTTGTTGAACTTAAGATTCTTTTTGGATGGTAGCGCGTCTGCACTGTGAGTAGACGATAAATCAAGTGGCTGTCTGATCAAACATTCCATGAAAGCACTGGGCGAATAAACCAAGCGAGATAAGATAGAAGCTGGTCTATCGTGCCACAAGGGGTGTCACCTGTGCTGAAAGCGCTGATTGCTGACTTTAAAATCATTTTCGATCGCGACCCTGCTGCCCGAAACTGGCTAGAAGTCGTGTTTTGCTATCCGGGTCTGCAAGCGTTGGTTCTTCACCGCTTCGCTCATTGGCTCTACTCGCTGGGGTTGCCCTTCTTGCCTCGGTTTATTTCTCATCTCGCTAGATTTTTGACTGGAATTGAGATTCACCCCGGAGCCACGATCGGAAAAGGAGTTTTCATCGATCACGGCATGGGCGTTGTGGTCGGCGAAACGGCGATCGTCGGTGACTATGCCTTGATTTATCAAGGCGTGACCCTCGGTGGAACGGGGAAGCAAAGCGGCAAACGGCACCCAACCTTGGGCGAAAACGTGGTCGTGGGTGCGGGCGCTAAAGTGCTGGGCAACCTCCAAATCGGCAACAACGTGCGGATCGGCGCAGGCTCGGTGGTGCTGCGGGATGTGCCGTCTGATTGCACAGTAGTGGGCGTTCCGGGTCGGATTGTCTTTCGATCGGGTGAACGCGTTGAGCCGCTAGAACACGGGCGACTCCCCGATTCTGAGGCGCAAGTGATTCGAGCACTGGTCGATCGCATTGAGTCGCTAGAGCAGTCACTTCAGCTTGTACAAACTCGCCAATCGCTGGCAGCTTGCTATGCAATGGCTGCGGTGATTCCTCAAGAAGGCGCTCAAAATTTCATCCCTTCAGAGCCGCCAACTGAGGGAACGGATGCCCCTTCCCCCAAGTGTCGATTGAGCGATCGAGCGATCGACGAATTTCTAGACGGTGCCGGAATCTAGCCGCAACAGATTTAGTGATAAGAGTGGGCAGATGGCTAGTTTCTACTAACCAGCGATCTGCTCATTAGACTTCTTGCAAAAGTCTGAAGATGCCCTCATCCCCCAACCCCTTCTCCCAAGTTTGGGAGAAAGGGAGCCAGATCTCAAAGTCCCTCTCCCAGGTTTGGGACAGGGATTTAGGGTGAGGGCAGGGACTTTTGCAAGAGGTCTATTCTTTTTAAAGGCAAATCACTTAGGGATTGACTTCCTGCTTGTTCCAGCTTTGGTCAGCTTCTTGATGATAGAGATAACGATTTTGCGGCTCTCCTCTCAGTTCTAAATGGTCAACCTGACTAGGTTCTAATAGCAGCAGACAAAAGTGCGGCAACGGTTCGGTCGGGCTAGGCGGCGGAGGCGAAGAACCCTCAGTTTTTGGTTTGCCAGGATGCGCCCAATCAAATTGAACTCGCGCACTGTCAGAGAGATTTTGCCACATCGATCGCCGAGCCTGCTGTAAGTCCTCTTCAAGATAATCCTGCTTCACGATCGTCAACGTCCCTAATAAGCGAAACTGTTCGCGGGTGTTGGGGAAATACCAGCAGACTTCTGCCCAGGCGGAATGCTCGACCTGCTCAATTTTCTCACTGCGATCGTCGGCGATAAACATCAATTGATTGGTGTCGTCTCGAAACCCTCGAAACACCACCGTGCGGTTGGCGGGTCTGCCGTCTGGGCGAACTGTTGCGAGTTGAAGATAGCGGGCATAAACGAGAGAGCGATTGCGGTGAAGGGCACGGGCGATCGGAGATCTCCAGGGAGCAAGAACCATTTAAACCAGATGTAGGAGGACAAATTAGAGCGCGTCGGGGTCGATTCCTCTAGCTCTTAACTTAGCAATCAACTCTTCTCGCAGTTGACGTTCTTGTTCTGCGCGTTGACGTTCTTGACCGACTTGTTCTAATGCCAGTTCTGTCTCCTGTCGCGCCTGCTCGGTGTCTGTCAGCACCCAGTTGCCCTGGGTGTCAACCCATCTCAGCCACGGGCGATCGACTCCCTCAAAGGTGCCCTCCCAGATTCCTAGCCCTAGCTCTAATTCAGAGATCCAAATGCGAGGATTTTCTGAGTCGAGGGGCTGCTCTTGATAGTGTCCTCCCACCAGTTGAAAGAAGTGCAGCCGATGGGTGTAGCGACTAAACACGACATAGTAAGGAACGCGCAAGATCTGCTCATAAACCTCCCATTTGCGAGGCGGAATCTCTTTAGGCGGCTCACTTTGACCGTTACTCAATGCAGGTGTCGCACCTTCTAACTCAGAACTGACTTCAGACTGCAACTCTGACTCAGCATAGATTCCGAGGTCTTCTTTCTCGGTGCCAGGAGACAAAAGCTCGACGACGACAAACGGATTCACCCCTTCTTGCCAGATCACATAGCTAGAGCGTAGGTCTTTGCCTTCATAGAGACGCGACACGCCGACTACGCCAAACCAGTCGGGGCGTTTATACCATTGAGGGTGGCGAGAATCGTAGTAGAGATTGAGGTCTGAGCCTGTGAAAATCTTGTCGCCTGGAAATCGCGGACTGCGGAAGGCGCGAGTCAGAAGTTGAGGCTGTAGGGCGTGATATTCGTCAGGCAAACCAGGTTCCTCTGGGTCTTCGCTGGGCAGATCATACATTGTGGGCAGCGTTACCCTCGGAGACAGAGGCGGATCGGGAAAGAAACGTGCGATCGGGGGCATAGATATCGATCGTGGCAAGGTTACTTTTATTGTGCCTGATGGATAGAAGAAGTTGCGCGCTCTGTTTAGCATGAGAGATGATTTTATGGGTCTCGATCGAACTCCCAAATTGCGTCTATGCTCGATCGACCTGTGGATAGTTCGCCTGAACTATAAAAATACTGGTTGTCAAAATCAAATACTAGATGTAGAGTGTATAAACTTATTTTTATATGATCGCGCCCTATATAGCGTTAATTCATTTCAGCGATTACCCCTAACACACGGAGTCACTCATGGTTCGAGACATTATCAGACCCAAAGATATTTCTGACTCAAGCGGTCAGCCTGTTCATCAGTTTGAAGGGCAATTTCCCGCTTCTGCCCCGGCTGCAAACCCAGTTTTTTATCGCACTTATAGCCGCAAGCTGAGTGACGATCGCCGCGAGTCATGGCAACAAGTCAGTCAACGCACCATTCAAGGCATGACGGATTTGGGACAGTTTACGCCAGAAGAGCGGGCACTCGTCGAAAAAATGCAGCAAACCATGCGCTGTTTACCATCAGGGCGTTGGCTTTGGGTCGGCGGCACGGGTTGGATCGAGAAACCCGAAAACTTCTCTGGTGCCTATAACTGCACAAGCACCAACGTCATTGACTGGAAAGCCTTTGGGCTGATGATGGACTTGGCGATGATGGGCTGCGGCACCGGAGCCGTTCTGGAATCTAAATACACAAATCAGCTTCCTGCTGTCCGCAATCACTTAGTCGTAAAGCACGTCAGCGACATTGGCACCGCTTCTGTAGAAAAGCGCCAAGAGAAAACGCAGACCACCGTTGACGGAAATCAAGTCACCATCTGCGTAGGGGATAGTCGTCAGGGTTGGGTCGCGTCTTACCAAGGGTTACTAGAACTCTGCACCGACGATCGCTTCACCAGTGATGTAGAAGTCATGATCGACCTCAGCCACGTTCGTCCCGCCGGAGAGCGCCTCAAAGGATTTGGCGGCATGGCAAATCCTGTCCGTCTACCGGGGTTATATGAGCGGTGCGCCAAAATTCTGAATCGCGCGATTGGTCGTCAATTGACCTCGATCGAGTGTTGCTTGCTGATTGATGAAGCCGCCGCTTGCGTAGTTGCCGGAAACATCCGAAGATCAGCGGGGATGCGTCAAGGCGGCAGCGAAGACACTGAGTTTGCGGGAGCCAAAGAAAATCTGTGGCAGCAAGACGCTGAAGGCAATTGGAGAATTGACCCCGATCGCGATGCGCTGAGAATGGCAAACCACACTCGCGTCTATCACCATCAGCCCACCGCCCAGGAATGTAACGATGCGGTTCGCAAGCAGTTTTATTCAGGTGAGGGTGCGATTCAATATGCGCCAGAGGCGATCGCCCGATCGAACGCCGACATTCTCACCACGGCTGAGTTAAAAACCGAATTTTTGCAGGCTTATCAGTCGGGTCATGGCAGTCAGTGGATTCAAGCAAACTGTCCACAGATGACCGAGCGAGAATTAGAGCATCGGTTAGGACGCTATGGTCTCAATCCTTGTGGTGAAATTTTGGGTGAAGATTTCCACTGCAACTTGGCTGAAGTTCACCTCAATCAGCTTGATCCGTTTGATCACAAAGAACAGGAAGAGGCGTTTACAGCCGGAGCGTTATCGGTAGCGGCACTGCTGAACCATCAGTTTCAAGAGCCGCGCTATCAATATTCTCGTGAGCTTGACCCGATCGTCGGAGTCTCCTTCACCGGGTTATTCGACTTTTTCGTAAATGCGTTTGGCGTAGAGTGGCTGCGCTGGTGGGAAGCAGGCAGACCCGATACGGTCAATGGCTTGGAGTTTAGACAAAAAGAGCAAGATTATCTGACTCGCTGGCGCAGCACCGTGCATCAAGTGGTGTGGGAGTATTGCGATCGCCACAACATCAAGCGTCCAAACCGCTGCACGACCGTTCAACCTGCGGGCACCAAGTCGCTGCTGACGGGTGCGAGTCCTGGGTGGCATCCGCCCAAAGCCCAACGCTTCATTCGGCGGATTACGTTCCGCAAGAACGATCCCGTTGCGATGGCGTGTTTAGACTACGGGTATAGCATTGTGCCGTCGCAGTCTGACAAAGACGACACGGGAAACTTGCTCAACGATCCGTTTGATCCTCGCTGTACTGAATGGCTGGTTGAGATTCCGGTTGAGGTGCCTTGGGCAGTGTTGCCAGGAGCCGATCGGGTGGAGATCGAGAAGTTCTCTGCGGTGGCTCAGATGGATTTCTATATGCAGGTGCAGCGGTTCTACACGACGCATAATACGAGTGCGACGATCGAGCTTCGTGAAGACGAGATCGATGGGTTGGCAGCGCGGATTTATAGCGCGATCGAGCACAACGAAGGCTATATCAGTGCGGCGTTGCTGGCTCGATTTGATGCACCTTTTCCACGGTTGCCGTTTGAGAAGATCGATCGCGAAACCTATGAGCGGCTTCAGCAGGAAGTCAAAGTCCGTCAAAAGACCTCAGACTTTTATGCGGCGCTGACTCGCTACGATTCGGGTGAGGTGGCGGCTGAAGGTCCCGCAGGGTGCGACAGCGACAAGTGCATGATGCCTGAGAAAAAAGGCTAAGTTGACGCAATGAAGTACCCCATCTAAAACAGCGGGGTACTTCGTTTAGTAAAATCAAGCGGCAGATAGCCTTGAACGCAACACAAACAGACTTTCGATATATTCATTTAAATTGAATAATGCACGAATCTAATGTACTGACGCACGGATCTAACGCACTTCGGAGACTGGAAGAACTGCTTACCGAAGCAGTTACTAATGGAGATGGGAATGAACTATCGGGACTTATTTTGTTGAGAGCAATGAAGCTTAGTGAGCAGCCACAAAATATTGTGGACTTTTACGAGCTTTTGAGTAAGGCTGAGGAAGAAGCAAAAAGTATAAGAAATAAAACAAAGATCGATAGGTACATTCAGACACTAGAAGAACTGCATAAAGTTTTTGTTGTTAGCCATATATGGAGCACACAATGGGCTATTTTTGCTGGTCAAATTAACAACAATATTCTTAATACATTGGATTCCCTAGCGGATCTTTTTGATAAGCAAAATCCTGCAATATTTCTAGACCAAGAATTTCTAGAGAAACTCAAAGATGAATTTAGTGATCTTTTGACTAAAATCCTCGAATCTGATTTGTCTAGAGACTTAAAGATATTTTTGAGAGAGCGAATTGAAGATATTCTGAGAGCAATACGTAGATACCCCATAGACGGAACTGAAGGATTGGAAAAGGCTACTAAATCATTCGTGAGTGATTTAGCCATGACAGAGCATAGTCTTCAGGAGAAGGACAAGGATGCTCCCATCTACAGGAGAGTTAAAGCATTTGTGCTCAGCTCGATTATGTATACCGCTCCTATCATTGGAGCTATTCCTGATATTGATGGTTATTGGAGACCTAAGTTTGAGGAGTTAGTTGCAGGTCATGAAAAGGTCGAGAAGATCCTTTGTGAATCACCAAATATTCAAGAAGCTTTTGAAAAGTCTTCCAAGATATTTGATAGGCAACCACAGAAGATCATCACAGGTAATAGAGAGCCGAAAGCCCTTCCTGCTTCCAAGCAAGAGCTAGAAACTAATACAAACAATAAAAGTAATCCATAACCTTTAATTGTGTTGTCAGGCAGTGCCTCAAAGGGGGAGCTTTGCAATGCGATCGACCCACTCTTCTGCACTAGAAGCCGCCCAAATCAGCAATAGTTCGTCGATAATCACTTCGATCGTTACCTTCCTAGAGACAATGATCACGCCTGAGCTTTGATTGCTGGTGATGAAGTCAGCAAACTCTAATGGCATTGTTTTCTGATCGTGACTCACAAGAATGCGCGCTTGTTGTGCTGCGATCGCCAAAACTTCTGCATCTTTAACACCATCTAACCCAGCAGCAAAGGCAGTTTGAAATTCTATTTTAGGTTCTCGTCGTAAAACCCCTGTGACGATCGCTTGATTCAAATCAGCATCAGCTTGATAGCGAACATTCACGACTTCACCTGCTGTTTCCTAGCTTTAGCAGCGATGAGTTTGTTGTATAAAGCAGGATCAGTTGATTGCAACGGCTGAGGCGTAGCATTAAATTCGGCTTCCTCAGCTTCCAGGTAAGCATCGATTTCGGCACGATTGGCTAGATAGAACGCGATCGCTCCATAAACTTGTTCTAGGGTCAGCAACGGAAAAGACTGAACGATAGTTTCAGGGGATGATCCATCTCGAAACGCATACACAATAGAGTCAAGAGAAATCCGAGTTCCTTCAACCCAATAAGCCTCGTTGCGATGCTCTACATAAGATTTAGCTGAAACAACTGTCATACATTTGTTTTGGCTCTACACACCTTTAATCGTAAACGGATATCGAATCTGTGCCCGATCGCTCACAACTCCTTCGAGATCACTTCGCTATAGAATTCTGCGGTTCTAGCGCTTGGAGGAAGGGTAAATTCTAAGAAAAGAGCTAATCTAAGGTCAGATTTCCCACCTGACAAACCTTTTCTATCCTAAAAGGCAAAACTATGCAGACGGTTCAAATCCAGCTTCCTGACACGGTTTTCTCTGCGCTTCGCAAGGCTCCCGATGAATTTGTTCAGGAAATGCGAATCGCGGCGGCTGTCAAATGGTACGAATTAGGTGAAGTCTCTCAGGGCAAAGCTGCCGAGGTCGCTGGCTTATCTCGCTCAGACTTTATCTCCGCCCTCACTCGCTACAAAGTCTCTGTCCTGCAATACACCGATGAAGAACTCGCTCAGGAGTTATTGAATGCCGATTGATCGAGTTGTCATTAACGCTTCTCCATTAATTGTGTTGTTCAAAAGTAGTCAAGCTGACCTATTGCCGCAACTATTTAACGAAATCTTGGTTCCTCAATCCGTTTGGGAAGAAGTGACCCTTTCCCAAAGCGATATTGCCTCTCAACAATTACCCAACGCTCCTTGGGCAAGGCAGATGGAGGTTGCTATTCATCCCTCGATCCAATACTCCGGACATTTTTTGAGGCAGAGGCTGAAACCCGCATTCCACCGTTGGTATTTGCCTCAGTGATGATGCTGAAACCCGCATTCCACCATTGGCGATTTAAAATTGTCCGGACTGTTGTCGATCGCGACCTGGGATTTAGGTGCAGGTGAATCCACCGCTTTGAGCTTTGCCCTGAAAAATCCAAGCTATCGTGCAATGGTGGATGACACCGCCGCAAGACGCTGTGCCCAGACTTTGGGGATCTCAACATTGGGCACCGGGGGCGCGATCGTACTCGCAAAACAACGCGGCTTAATCGAATCGGTGGGCAATCGCTTACAACTCCTTCGAGATTCAGGATTATGGCTTTCGGAAGAAGTTTTTAACTTACTGAAGCAGAAAGCAGACGAAGGAGCGTAAGCACAGCAGGCTGGCAGAAATCGAGAGATTTAACTCGCGCTCGTTACCTGCTGAACCAAATCCATCACTTGACTACGACTGAGCTTTTCAGAGCCGTGCAGCATCGCATCTAGCGTGGCATGACCCAACATTAAAATAATCTGACAAAAATCAGACGCAGGACTGCCCACTGGCAGCGACGCAGTGTAAGCATCCGCTAACTGAATGTTGCGACGAGCGTAGGTTTGCACATCATCATTCGTCCAACCGTGGGGATAAAACGTGACCCCACGAGTCAAGTCCTCGCCGTGATTGCGGAGAATGTTGACCGCTTGCAGCCCCCGACCAAAGCCGATCGCTTCCGTCCGATCAGTCTGAGTGCCGTCATACCAACCCCACAGATCTGAGAGCAGCAGACCCACCGATCCGGCAACGCTGAAGGTATAGCGATCGAGATCTGTCTCGGTCTGAATCGTCCAATTGCAGTCCGCCCAGTGTGCCATGCGATCTGACATTGCAGCCGTCGATTCCCAAATGCGAGGCGCGATATCAGTCGGAGCCAGGGTTGCCCATTCGCCAATTCTCAGCGAGACTTCGGGGAGTTGCTCGGCATATTCGCCAAACGCTGGAGCAAAATCGCCGTCTTTAAACCCAGTCACACCGGACTGTAGAATCAAGCTGATTTCCCTTAAAATCTTGGCTTTAACGGCGTTTTCTAGCTGGGGATCATCTTCGATTTCGTCGATCGCTCTCATGCACAGATAAGCAGACGAAACCGCTTCCTGCAAACCCGATGGCAGCCGACTAATGGGAATATAGAAGGTTCGACTCGTTTCTTTAAGAATCTCTAATGCGTCTTTACGTAGGTTCATGCTTGTGTTCACTCCTCTCCGAAACCTTTATACCAGGTTGTGATTTAAAAAGGCGATTTCCTCTGACAAAGCGTGTTTTCTAGGCACATCATCCAGTAAGCTTCTAAATCGCCTTGCCGAGAGTTTTTATCATGAATTATTGGCTGATGAAATCTGAACCAGATGTTTATGGAATCAGGGATCTGAAGCGCGATCGACAGACGATTTGGGATGGAGTGCGAAATTATCAGGCGCGAAATTTCTTGCGCTCAATGCAGCCAGGGGATCTCGTCTTTTTTTATCACTCAAATGTCGTTCCTCCCGGCATTGCGGGTTTGATGAAAGTGGTCGAATCAAACATTGCTGACCCAACCCAATTTGATTTCGCTAGCCGCTATTACGATGTTAAGTCTACAAAAGAGTCGCCCCGATGGCAGACAGTCTGTGTTGAATTTGTCGAAGAACTGTCCACTTTAGTTTCCCTGGATACGTTACGATCGCAGTTCTCGCCCGATGACCTGCTCGTCGTTAGACCGGGCAATCGCCTTTCGGTGATGCCAATTAACCCCGAAGTGGCGCAAAAAATTCTAGTCTTAGCCAGATGATGCATTAACTTAGATCTTGCACCAGTCTATTCGCTGCGGTTCTGTCCCGCCCGTGAATGGAATTCCGGGCTAGCCTTGCGAAGTCCGTTGAAACGGACTGAATACCTCAAACCCTCTTGCAGTCCCTTCAGTGGACTTCGCACCGTTAGACCGTGATTTTCAATCACGGGCGGGTCTGAGCCAAAAACGACCCGATCGAACGGGGCTGATTGAGTGGGTGCAAGATCTCAGTTAAAGTCACATCTCTGACCCATCCCCTATTTAAGGAACCGCTAAGATAGAATCATTAAAGCTTCTTTACTATTTCCGACGCAGGTGCTAAACCGTGATAGCGATCGAAGCCTCCTAACCCCACAGTCCTAATCCTTTTCACTGGAACCTTTTCTATGACTATCCCGATTCGCAACGTTGCTATCATTGCTCACGTTGACCACGGCAAAACGACGCTCGTGGATGCGCTGCTCAAACAATCTGGGACGTTCCGAGAAGGGGAAACGGTTCCAGATTGCGTCATGGACTCGAACGAACTTGAACGCGAACGTGGCATCACAATTCTGTCTAAAAATACGGCAGTTCACTACAAAGAGACGCTGATCAATATTGTCGATACGCCGGGGCACGCAGACTTTGGCGGTGAAGTCGAGCGCGTGTTGGGCATGGTCGATGGCTGTCTGCTGATTGTCGATGCCAACGAAGGTCCGATGCCTCAAACGCGCTTTGTGCTGAAGAAAGCACTAGAGAAAGGACTGCGCCCGATCGTCTTCATCAACAAGATCGATCGTGTTCGCGCCAACCCTCACGTTGCTGTTGACAAAGTATTAGATCTCTTTTTAGAACTCGGTGCTGACGATGCTCAGTGCGAGTTCCCTTATTTGTTTGGGTCGGGTATGGCAGGATATGCCAAAGAAACCCTGGAAGAAGAGACCTCTGATATGCAGGCGCTCTTTAATGCGATTCTGCGCCACGTTCCGCCTCCCATTGGTGACGCAACCAAGCCGCTACAGCTACAAGTCACGACGATAGATTACTCTGATTATCTGGGTCGCATCGTCATCGGCAAAATTCATAACGGCACGATTCGCGTCGGTCAACAAGCGGCGATCGTCACCGACACAGGCGCGATCGTCAAATCTAAAATCTCGAAGCTGATGGGCTTTGAAGGTCTAAAGCGCATCGACATCGAAGAAGCTACGGCTGGAAACCTGGTCGCGGTTGCCGGATTTGCGAACGCCAACATTGGCGAAACGATCACCGATCCCAACGATCCCCAAGCGTTGCCGTTGATCAAAGTAGACGAACCCACGTTGCAGATGACCTTCTCAGTCAACGATTCGCCGTTTGCGGGTCAAGAAGGTGATTTTGTCACATCGAGACAGTTGCGCGATCGTTTGTTCCGTGAGCTAGAAACCAACGTTGCTCTCCGCATCGAAGAAACCGAGTCTCCCGACAAACTGGCGGTTTCGGGTCGGGGTGAACTGCACCTTGGCATCTTGATCGAAACTATGCGTCGAGAAGGCTATGAGTTTCAAGTTTCCCAGCCTCAAGTCATCTATCGCGAAGTCAGCGGTCAGCCCTGCGAACCGTTTGAAACGCTCGTGCTAGACGTGCCTGAAGAAGCGGTCGGCGGCTGTATTGAGCGGTTGGGTCAGCGCAAGGGCGAGATGCAGGATATGCAGGTCGGCACCACCTCACGCACTCAGCTAGAATTTGTGATTCCAGCGCGGGGTTTGATTGGCTTCCGAGGCGAGTTTATGCGAATGACTCGCGGTGCGGGGATCATGAACCACAGCTTCCTCGATTACCGTCCAATTAGCGGCGAAATCGAGACGCGACGCAACGGTGTGCTGATTTCCTTTGAGGAAGGCGTTGCCACATTCTACGCGATGCAAAACGCAGAGGATCGCGGAGTCTTCTTCATCAGACCTGGCGTTAAAGTCTATCGGGGCATGGTTCTCGGTGAGCATAACCGTCAACAAGACTTAGAGTTAAACGTCTGCAAAGCGAAACAGTTGACCAACCACCGGGCTTCTGGCGGTGAAGAACTGGTGCAGTTAAAAGAACCGATCGACATGAGCCTCGAAAGAGCGCTGGAGTATATCGGCTCGGACGAACTTCTCGAAGTCACACCCAAGTCGATCCGGTTACGGAAGGTGGCGAAGGCGAAGAAACTCGCGAAGAAATAAGAATAGGGATTACATAAATCCCTATTCAAAAGGGGCGTACTCGATACGCCCCTTTTGATTGACTAAACTTCTTGCAGAAGTCCGAAGATGCCCTCATCCCCAACCCTTCTCCGTGGGGAGAAGGGAGCCAGACTTCAAAATCCCTCTCCCAGATGTGGGAGAGGGATTTAGGGTGAAGCAGAGACTTTTGCAAGAGGTCTACTGAATGTTTCGCGGATCTAAACTGGGTTATACTCCCGTGCGGTTGGATCAAACTCGCGGTTAGAAGACCGTCCGGGATCATAGCCTTCGTTGCGAACTCGGCGACGCAAATCTCCCACATCAGGAGAGGCTTTCACCGCATCGTCTGGGCTAATTCTCCCCAGCAGAATCAGTTCGCAAAGCGCCTGGTTCATCACCTGCATTCCTTCACTGGTGTCAGTCTCCATTAACTGAAAGGCATCGGTTTCTTGACCTTTGAGCAAATAGTCTTGCATCGCGGCGGTGTTGAGCAAAACCTCGTGAACGGCGGTGCGTCTGCCGTCGGTGGTTGGCAACAACTGCTGCGAGACGATCGAAACCAGAGACTCTAGAATTTGAGTCCGCATTGCCTGCTGTTCATCAGGGTTATATATGTTAAGCAATCGATTGACGGTGCCGATCGCGCTTTTGGTGTGCAGAGTCCCCAAAACCAAGTGACCCGTCTGAGCCGCTTTTAGAGCCGTATCGACCGTGACGCGATCGCGCATTTCTCCGATCAAAATCACATCGGGGTCTTCGCGCAGCACTGCCCGCAGCGCTTCATGAAATTCGTGGGTGTGCAATCCCACTTCTCGCTGGCTGATCAGACACTTAGCAGACGCGTGGACATATTCAATCGGGTCTTCGATCGTCACAATATGACGACTATCTGAATGATTCAATTCGCGAATCATCGCAGCGATCGACGTTGACTTCCCTGATCCCGTCGGACCGGTCACCAAAATCAAGCCCTGCGGATACGTCACCAAATGCTTGAGAACAGGAGGCAGCCCCAACCCATCGATCGAGGGAACATCAAGAGGAATCAGACGCAGCACGATCGCGCCGCCCGTCAGCGTCTCAAAGCAGTTGACCCGACAGCGCAGAAATCCTGGATAGTAAATAGCGGTATCTAGCTCTTTTTTCTCGATAAACAGTTTTTTCTGCTGCTCAGTGAGCATTTCAGTCAAATAGTTCTCAAACAGATCGGGTGATACAGCAATGTGATCCGACAACCGGACGATTTGACCTCGAATTCTCAAACGGGGCGGCTCACCCACTCGGATGTGAATGTCTGACGCTTGACGCGCATGGGCATCTTTGACCATTTGCTCGATCGTCAGCATCGTTCCGCTGAGTTTTGCACGGGGGGCGGCGAGTTGAGCAGGGGGGGGCGGCGGTGGAGTGGAAGGATCAGCCTGGGAGCGGAAGGAAGGAGTGCCCTGCATGTTTAATTCCTGTTTAGCTTTCTCGTCTGATGGGTTGGAGTTAGTCATAATTAATCAGGCTGAGTCCAGTTTGATAAGCTCCCTGCTCAAACTAGGTTGAGCACATCAAAATCGTTTCTTGTTTTGATGAATGTATCTAGAATTCTATCGATCATGAATAGTATGGCTCAGGTTTTTTACGATTTTTGTCAAACTTTTAAAAGCTTAAGCTGAGTCATAGAAAACGCATCCATCCTTTACGGAATTATGGGCTGTTATGAGCGTCAGATCTCAATCGACCCGCTGGCTAGAAACTCATTGGGTGAATCCTGCTTATATCGGCTGGATATTGGGCGCACTTGCCTTGTTCTTCTTCATTGCGGCGACCAACACGCTATCAGGCTGGCTCTATGTGATGAGCGGCGTGATTTTTGCTCTGTTGGCGATCGCTGCTACTTTATCAGCCCGCAGCCTCAAAGGAATTGAAGTCGCTCGCCGCCCTATCTACCCAGTCAGCGCTGGCGACGATATCACGGTGGAATTGCTGATTCAAAACACGATGCCCCAATCTAAAAACCTGCTGCAAGTCTCTGACTTCATTCCTCATCGGTTGGGCGAACCTGTCGTCAAAGTGATGGAGAGCTTGAGTTCTAATGCGACTCAATATTGGGTTTATCAGCATCCGACTCAGCGACGGGGCGTTTATCGCTGGCAAACAGTGCGGATTAGATCGGCGGCTCCTCTAGGCTTATTTTGGCGACGACAGGGTTATGAGATTGGGGCAACGGCGATCGTCTATCCGACGGTTCTCCCTCTAACTCGTTGCCCGTTGATTGACGAAATGGGACGAGAATCAAGCTTGCAGTTCAACAGCGATCGACGTGCTAAAACCGCGACTGAAGGATTGACTCGATCGCTGCGTCCCTATCGGTGGGGCGATCCCACTCGTCTGATTCACTGGCGTACGAGTGCCCGCTATGGAGAACTGCGAGTTCGAGAATTAGAATTATTTACCGGAGGTCAAGAACTCGTGGTCTGTCTGGATAGTGCCGCTGTTTGGGAGTCAGAATTGTTTGAGGCAGCCGTGATCGCTGCTGCATCTCTCTATTTTTACGCCGCGCACCAGTCGCTCAATATCCGACTCTGGACAGCCAGCACCGGGCTTCTGCAAGGAGAACAGAGCGTGTTAGAAACCCTGGCGGCGACCTATGCTGGAGAAGACGATCGCGCCATCGCCCTGCCGAACCTGCCTTTAATCTGGCTGACTCAAAACTCTGACAGTCTCAAAACTTTACCTTCAGGAAGTCGCTATGTGTTGTGGTCTCCACAATTCACTGAGAAACGATCGTCCGCGTCTCTAGGATTGGTGATCGGTCAAGAACGATCGCTGCAATCACAGCTTCAAGATTTTCTGACTTAAAATCTATGACAGACGAGCAACCAAAAGAATTTTTGCAGGCGATCGAGCAGTTTAATCAAGGCGATTTCTATACGTGTCACGACACTCTAGAAGCCATCTGGAGCGAAGCCCCTACCTTTGAAAAGAACTTCTATCAGGGAATCCTGCAAGTTGCGGTTGCGCTCTATCACTTGGGCAATCACAACTGGCGCGGAGCCGTCATTCTCTTAGGAGAAGGGCTAAACCGACTGCACCGCTATCAGCCAGACTATAGAGATATCGACCTCGATCGCTTCGTTCTTGAAGGCACCGACTTGCTGACTTCGTTGCAGAAAATAGGAGCCGATCGAGTCAGGGAGGTTGTGTTAGTCCAGTCCCCTCAAAAAGAACCTAACCGCGACGGCAAGGTTATTCTACAGATTCCAATCATCCGGGAAGTGAGCACATCAGTGGAATAATCAGATTAAGTGATCCACGTCAAGACTATTATTTGTAATCTTAGGGAAGACTGGATCATCGCGAAACTTCTCTAAGCAGGAGTCGTCAAATTGAGAAGCCGCGCTAGTCTCTGGCTCTCGACGATCAGCAAGCCAAAGTAAGCGTTATTAAACTATCTAAAATGATATATTCGAGGTCATCTAGAGTTACTTTGCAGAATTGCTCTCTCAAATCTCTTGCCATCGTCACAATGACATTTTTAAAATGCGTTTCCCTCGATCGTTTAGGGCTGGCATTGCTTCTCCCAGTAAGCCTAACGTTAAGCTTGACTGCGCCAAATCTCTCTGCTGATGCAGTGCCAACTCGCACGGCTCAAGCCACTTCTGCGGCACCTGCTCAACCGTTGACCCTGAGAGCCAACAGCACCGAAGCCAACGCTAAAACGGGGGTTGTGGTTGCACGAGGAAATGTCCAAATCAGCTACCCGTCTCGTCAGATTCAAGCAACATCGGCTCAGGCTATCTATTTCAGCAAAGAGCGGCGCATCGTTTTGACGGGTGATGTCTATGTTTTGCAGCAGGGCAATAGTTTGCGAGGCGAAAATATCACTTACCTCGTCGATGAAGGGCGATTTGTGGCTTTGCCTCAAGCCAGCAAGCAGGTTGAAGCGATTTATTTGATTACCGATACGCCTGCGCCTGTTTCGGGTGCTGCTAGCCCGACTCCATTTGGCACCAGCCCACAGTTTCAGTCAAATCCACCGGGTAAGCGATGACTTTCTGACTCGATTCCCTCTGTTGGTTAGTCTGAGGAGTAGGCTGTTGAGGATTGTATTAGACAACATTCATAAGTCTTATGGCGCTCGATCGGTGGTGAATCGGGTCAGTCTTTCTGTGGGTCAGGGCGAAGTGGTTGGGCTGTTGGGTCCAAATGGGGCAGGAAAAACGACGACGTTCTATATTGCAACTGGGTTAGAAAAGCCTGACAGCGGCAAAGTTTGGCTAGACGATCAGGAAGTCACTGCCCTCCCTATCAACAAACGAGCGGCGCTAGGAATCGGCTATCTGGCACAAGAACCCAGCATTTTCCGATATCTCACCGTTCAAGACAATATTCTGCTGGTCTTAGAGCAAACCAAAGTTCCGCGCTGGCAGTGGAACGAGCGGTTAAGTGGGTTGCTCAAAGAATTTCGGTTAGAGAAAGTCGCCTCTACGCTGGGAGTGCAGGTGTCTGGAGGAGAACGTCGGCGCACAGAATTAGCGCGAGCGCTGGCTTCTGGAGTCGAAGGACCAAAGTTTCTGCTGTTAGATGAGCCATTTGCCGGAGTTGACCCGATCGCCGTTGCTGAAATTCAAGAGATTGTGGCTCAACTGCGCGAGCGTGGAATCGGCATTCTGATCACCGATCACAATGTGCGTGAGACACTCGCGATCACCGATCGTGCTTACATCATGCGCGACGGTCAAATTCTTGCTTCTGGCAATGCTGAAGAACTTTACGCAAATCCTTTAGTGCGGCAATATTATCTGGGAGATAATTTTCAGCGTTGATCGGTAGTTTCTAAGCCTTTGGCTCTTTTCTCTCATGTCCTCTGGGTTTTCTCAACCATCTCAGCCACCCTTTCGACCCATTAGCCGACTTGCGTTTTTGTCGGTGATGGATCGCTACATCATCACGCAACTGATTCCGCCGCTGCTATTTGGGGTGGCTGCTTTTTCATCGGTGGTGTCATCAGTCGGAACGCTGTTTGACTTGATTCGCAAAGTCACTCAGTCGGGGTTGCCGTTCTCGATCGCCTTTCAGGTTTTTTTCCTACAACTGCCTTATTTTGTGAGTCTGGCGCTGCCGATGTCGATGCTCTTGTCGGCATTGATGGTCTACAGCCGTCTTTCGACCGACAGCGAACTGATTGCGCTTCGCAGTGCCGGGATTAGCGTCTATCGGCTGATTTTGCCCGCGATCGTGCTCAGTTTGATTGTGACGGGCATAACCTTTGGGCTGAATGAAACGATCGTGCCTGCTGCCACTTATCAAGCTGCTCGCACGCTCGACTCGGCGCTTAAAGAAGGCAAGCCGACCTTTCGAGAAAAAAATATTCTGGTGACGCAATTCAGCAATGGCAAACAGACAAATGGGTCAAGCGATCAGACCCTAGAGCGAATTTTTTATGCCCGTCAATTTGATGGGCGGCAGATGAAAGGCTTGACCGTTCTTGATTTTTCCCAAGGCGGACTCAATCAAATCATCGCGTCAGAGTCAGCCGTTTGGAACCCCAAAGATACTACTTGGGATTTCTTTAATGGCACAATTTATATCGTCGCTCCCGATGGGTCTTATCGCAACATCGTCAAGTTTGCCAAGCAAAAGCTTGAGTTACCTCGCACACCGCTAGATTTAGCAAACCGTAAGCAAGACTCTGCCGAGATGAATATCGCAGAACTGCGAGAGTCGCTCAATATTGTCACTCAAAGCGGCAATGAAAAAGAAGCGCGCAACGTGCGGCTGCGAATTCAGCAAAAACTTGCCTTTCCGTTTGTGTGTTTAGTGTTTGGCTTGACGGGGGCAACGTTGGGCACTCGTCCTCAGCGAGGAGGGAGAGGCACCAGCTTTGCCATTAGCGTCGTGATTATCTTCAGCTATTATTTGCTGTCATTTGTCTGTGACTCTTTGGGGCTGCTAGAAATATTGGCTCCCTATGTCGCGGCTTGGCTCCCGACCGTGTTGGGACTGATCACAGGCGGCTTTTTGCTGGTTCGGGCGGCGCGTTAAGGAACTGGCTCTGCCCGATCGCTGATGCTTCTCAGTCGTTCGATCGACTACAATTCAACTCATCAGGGCTGTTTTGCTAAATCCGCCTCGTCCCCCTGCCCTATCTGAACTATGCGTCGTCAATCGCCTCCCGTCGCTGCTCGATATTTGTTGGCTAGGCTGCGTCCTCTAACCCGACCTGTTTTTTGGGGACCTTCGATCGCGCTAATGTTGGTGGTTTTGTTCACCTGGCAATATTGGATGCGCCCTGAATGGGTGAGCTATTTTGAGGGCGACTCTAGTCTTGATGCAAACAATGGGCTGTCGTCAGAAGATCGCGCGATCGGGGCAGACATTGACACGCTACCGCTATTGTTTAACGACTTCAAATTCTCCTCTAGCCCGACTTCTAAACAGTCTGATCTCGCCAAATCTGCTTCAGCCACTCCTTCTGACTTAGGAAATCTGCCCAAAATTCCTATACCGGGTTCTTTGACGAGCGCTCAATCTCAGCCTTTTGATTTGAGTGGGGCAGGCAGTTTGGGCAATGCTTTTTCTGGAACAATGCAGCAATTTGGGCTACCTGCTGGTGGCTTGACGGGTGACTCGACTCTGAGCCGACAGTCCGCAGTGACTTCGACTCAAACAGATCTGGGTCAGACTGCCCCAAAAACTGGCTCCTCACCTGAAGCGCTAGTGACCTCTACAAACAATCGTTCGCCTCAAGCGCCCTATGGCTTTACGTCAAATGCGCCTGCCCCGATCGAGGGCGCTACCAGTTTGGGCGGGTTTGGCGTGAATGCCGCTTCGACCACAAATCCCTACGCTAATTCCTACACAAGCCTTGTTGAAGGCACGCAGCCTCTCTCTGCGACTACGGCTCCTAGCGTGGTGGCACCATCGATCGCGCCTATTTCACCCCCGTTAGGGCAGTCGTATCTGTCGCCTCAACCTCTCAATTCACCTAGTTTAAACGCGGCTCCTTCTTCTCTAATGCCGCAACAGTCGCAAATTCCAATCAATGATGCCCCGTTCACGGCTCCGCGTCCGATTCCGGGTCGGGTGCTAGGAGGTGGAGAGATTAACACATTCTCGAATCCATGAGAACGGGTTGGAACACTTCTTTTGGAGGACTCACAAAATTGGTGGGAATGAGTCGAGAACTACCTTGTGATGGAGTTAAAGATGTCTTTGGGTAGGCAGACTCAGAACAGTAGGCTGCTAAATTATTCATCACAAGAACAGAATGTGCGATCGACCATGAACCGACGATTGGTAATCTGTCTGATAGGGTGTTTGGGTTTGACGATCGCAGGGTGGGCAGTGTCTCTAGTAGCCGCAACTCCAGAAGAAGCGCTCCGTCGTCCGTTTTCATGCCCAAGTCAATCTGACACTGAGGCAAAAAGCTTTCAAGTGTTAACGACCCGCAAATGGTCAAAGGGCATCGTCGCACTCTATCGAGGAAACTGTGCTGCTTTAAACAAACCGGGAGTTGATCAGCCCCTGCTGAGCTATCGCGTGATGAAGCAAAACGGCATGGAATGGCAACTCAGCGGCAGTGGCAGTTATCCGATGACTATAGAGAAGTCTAAGCCGGGTTCTTTAATTGATTATGGGGTCGGTCACACACGCGGTAAGGGTAACGATCGTCAAACAATCCTCTATGGTCAGGTGCTCTCGCCTCAAGTTTCAGCGATAGAAGTAACGTTTAATAACGGCAAGAGTCTGCGGGATGAAAGCCCTGATGGGCTGTTTGCTCTGGTGGCTTCGGGTGCGACGGGCATCTGTGATATTCGGGCATTTGGCTATGACAATCAGATTTTGCAGCGAGATGAATTGATATCGCCTCGAAAATCTGACGCTCAAGATGGAAACACCTGTCAGCCCATTTCAGGTCAGCTATAGAACTACTGTAGGGACGTTTCATCGAATGTCCCTACTAGCGAAACCCTGGGAGCAATCCGTGGATTTCAACTTCGCTCAACCCACTCAACGAGAGTCGAGGGCTAAACGAAGTCGAAGCACAATCCGTTAGAACTCTAACCGCAATTTCCTAAGGCTTCTCTTAGGAACGTGGATTTATTAAGGTGCAACTTCTCACCCTCACCCTAGCCCTCTCCCCCAGGAGAGGGAACAAGACTCTAACTCCCGTCTCCTGGGGGAGAAGGGTTGGGGAGGGCTTGCCCCACTTCGTGAGGAGGGCAGAAGACGCTCACAAGTCTTACAGGTTATTTAATCCACGATCCCTAGTTGGATTTACACTTCATCTAGTGCTGCGATTCCGGGAAGTTCTTTACCTTCTAACAGCTCTAGACTTGCGCCACCTCCGGTCGAAATGTGGCTCATCTGACTTGCAAGACCGACTTTCTCAACGGCTGCTACCGAGTCACCGCCACCGATGATCGTCGTCGTGCCTTTGGGAGTTAGCTCTGCTAGGGTGTGCGCGATCGCTTCGGTTCCTGCCGCAAACTTATCAAATTCAAACACCCCCATCGGACCATTCCAAATCACGCTCTTGCACTGATTGAGCGCATCTTGGAAGACTTTGATTGAGTCGGGTCCGATGTCTAAGCCCATCCAGCCATCGGGGATATTCTCGATGCTGACGGTTTGAGCGTTGGCATCGGGGGAGAAGCTGTCAGCGACAACGACATCGGTGGGCAGCAGCAACGAAACGCCTCGCTCTTTTGCTTTCGCTTCTAGGGTTTTTGCTAGTTCTAGTTTGTCTTCTTCGACGAGCGATTTGCCTACGTTGAGACCACGAGCTTTATAAAAGGTGAAGATCATGCCGCCGCCCAAGAGCAGATAATCGACTTTATCTAACAGAGTATCGATTACGCCAATTTTGCTGGAAACTTTTGAGCCACCGACGATCGCCGCTAAGGGACGCTGAGGATTCTCGATCGCGTTTTGCAAATACTGCAATTCTTTTTCAACGAGCAATCCTGCGACTGAAGGCTTCAGGTAGTGAGTTACCCCTTCGGTTGAAGCGTGGGCGCGGTGAGCGGTACCAAACGCATCGTTGACGTAAAGATCGGCGATCGAGGCTAACTTTTTCGCAAATTCTGAGTCGTTCTTTTCTTCTTCTGGGTGAAATCGGACGTTTTCTAGCAGGATCACGTCTCCGTTAGTCATCGCGCTGACTTTGGCAGCGACTTCATCGCCAATGCAATCATCGCACTTGACGACAGACTGACCCAACACTTCAGACAGGCGTTTTGCCACTGGAGTTAGACGCAGCTTTTCGTCAACTCCTTTAGGGCGACCAAAGTGACTGCACAAAATCACTTTTGCCCCTTTCGAGGTCAAATTTTGAATCGTTGGCAGCGCGGCTCTAATTCGCGTATCGTCAGTGATGTTGCCCTGATCATCGACAGGCACATTAAAATCAGCCCGAACTAAAACGCGCTTTCCTTTCAAATCAGAGGATGATAAATCGTTTACAGTCTTCTTGGACACAGAACCAGGCTCCTAATAAGTCTTTCTACTCATTCTTATTTTCCATGAAAGTGTCCTGATGTCGATCGCGAATTCAATCTAATGCGTTAAGTTCAAAATCATGGGGCAAATCGGGAACGGATAAAGGCTTCATCCTCATTCATAATCTTTTTTACAGCATGGAGATCTTATGTTTAAAACTGTTCTATTTCCAGTCGATCGAAGTCAAGAGTCGCGGCAGGCGGCTGAAACCGTTGCCACTCTGGTTAAAACTCATCAGAGCCGTTTGATTATTCTGTCGGTCGTCGAGCCTCGTGAAGCTGATGCCCCTGCTGCAGATGCGATGGCATCACCAGAGGCAGTCGCTGAGTTGCTGCAAAATGCCAAAAAGATGTTTTCTCAACAGGGTATTGAGGCTGAGATTTTAGAGCGCGAAGGCAAACCTGCATTTACGATCTGCGATGTGGCTGATGATATTGCTGCGGATTTGATTATCATGGGCTGTCGAGGATTGGGACTCACCCACGAGGGCACGGACGAAAGCGTCACGAATCGGGTGATTAGCTTATCGCCCTGTCCGGTGCTGGTGGTTCCATAGATTTCGAGGTGGTTCCATAGATTTCAAACAGATCCCCAGATTCTTTAAGGAGCCTAGCGTGCACACACCAGTGGATTGACCTGTCATTGCCAAAATCTTTCGCTCCCCAAATCCCCCAATCTGGGGGACTATGAGGTAAACAGAGGTTCAAAAGTGTGCTATGGCTCCAGTTCAAAGTCCCCCAATTTTGGGGGATTTGGGGGGCACCAGCCGACTGAACCGAATCGATGTCTTCGGCACAGGCAAGTCTGGCAACGATTTGGGTGCATACGGTAGATTCCTTTAAAAAGCTGGGGAGGGTTAACCGCTCAGACTCTTGCCTGCTGATTAGACGGCGGCTCTAGGTTAAACAAGACGGTCAGCGTCTGCATGGCTTGACGACGCACCTCGATATCCTGCTGTGCCCTCAATTGCACCATCGGATCGTGCAAAATCTTGTTGACGATTCCGCGAGTCAGCGCTTCGATCACATCTTTGTGGCGATCGCCAAATTCATTGCCCAATCGTGACAGCGCTTTCTCTAATTCTTGGGCGCGAATGGTTTCGACTTTATCTCGCAGACTGCTGATGGTTGAGACGGTTTCGAGCGATCGTAGCCACAGTTCAAAGGAGTCGATCTCTTCATCGAGCAGCAGTTCAGCTTCCATTGCCATTTGGCGGCGACTTTCTTGGTTTTGGGCAACGACGGCTTTGAGATCATCCACATTAAAGACTTGGACGTGGGGCAGCTCGTTCACATTCGCATCTACGTTGCGCGGAACGGCGATGTCAATCAACATCAAATGCTGATTTGGCTGCAACACCATCTCTAGTTTTGCACCGTCCAGAATCGGCTCGGTGGCAGACGTGCTGGTGAAAATAATATCGGAATCAGCGATCGTGGGCATCATCTCCGACATCAGACCGAGATGCAGCGTTGCGTCGGGGAATAGTTTGGCTAACTCGTGGGCGCGCTCGATCGTGCGGTTCAAAATCGTAATGTGAGTGGCACCTTTCGAGAGCAAATGCTGAACCAACAGTCGAGACATCTTGCCTGCGCCTAAAATCAAGACACGACAGGCAGCTAAATTTTGGGCTTTGATCTGCGCTAATTCGACGGCTGCCGAGCTAATGGAAACGGCTCCGGTGCCAATGCTGGTCTCAGTGCGAACGCGCTTTCCGGCGGTGATTCCCTGCTTGAAGAGTTGATTGAGAATCCGTCCTACGCCGTTGTGCTGTTGACCAAGCTTGTGACACTGTTTCACCTGAGCGAGGATTTGTCCTTCCCCTAGAACTAAGCTGTCTAACCCGGCTGAGACGCGCATCAAGTGCATAACGGCATCTTGGTGCAGCAGCGTGAAGAGATATTGACGCAAATAGATTGTGGGCAGTTTGCTGTGCTCTGAGAGAAACTGAATCACTTCGCGAATGCCCTGCTCAGTGTCAGGGGTGACGATATAGATCTCTAACCGATTGCAGGTGCTGAGAACGGCGACCTCTTCGAGATGAGGATAGCTGCATAACTCGGCGATCGCTTTGTCATAAACAGGTTCGGGAATGCTTAATTTTTCGCGAACTTCAACGGGGGCGGTTTTATGACTCAGCCCCACGACGGCAATATTCATCTTAAATCCACTCTAAATGACGAGGCTAAACGCAATGAGTTTGAAAATTTAATGGGTGAAAAATAACCGATAGGTAGTGAATAGCAGCGGGTTCTACTATTCACTACGTTCTTAAAGCCTAGTGCAGTTGCACCAATTTGGGTTGTCCAGTCATGTGAATGGTATCGACAAAGCGAGCCGTCTGAGACTTGTTGGAGATGACCAGAGACTGAGTTCTTGCGCCGCCTTTAAAGAAGCGCACTCCCTCCATCAAGTTGCCTGGGGTGATGCCGCAGCCTGCAAATAGCACCGTGTCACCCGATGCGAGTTCAGACGCGTCATAGACCTTATCGGGGTCAGTGATGCCCATGCTCTTGAGGCGATCGATATTAGCTTCTTTGCTTTCGCCGATCAGACCTGTCTTTACCACTTCTGGATCATAGATCAGTTGCCCTTGGAAGTGCCCGCCCATTGCCCGCATTGCAGCGGCTGAGATCACGCCTTCAGGAGCCGCGCCGATGCCCATTAGCGCGTGAATGTTGGTGCCTGCAAAGCCGCAGGAGATGGCAGCGCCTACGTCACCATCGCTGATCAGTTGGACTCTGGCACCTGCTTCCCGGATTTCGGCAATTAGCCCATTGTGGCGTTCGCGCTTCATGACGACGATGACGAGTTCTTCGATCGCGCGATCTAAGCACTCAGACAAAATCTTTAAGTTCTCAGTGGCAGACTTGTTGATGTCAACTTTGCCTTTAGCAGCCGGAGGAGCCGCGATTTTCTTCATATAGAAGTCGGGGGCTGCAAACAGACCGCCTTTCTCGGAGATTGCCAGCACTGCCATTGAGCCAGGTTGACCATAGGCGCAAAGGTTAGTGCCTTCGCAGGGGTCAACGGCGATGTCAATCTCGACTAGCTCGTCAGGGTTGCAGAAGTTTTTGGCATCGGGCTGGGTGCAAACCCCAACTTCTTCGCCGATGTAGAGCATCGGAGCGTCGTCGCGCTCTCCTTCTCCAATCACGATCCGACCCCGCATATGGATTTTGTTCATTCGCTCCCGCATGGCTTCAACTGCCACATGGTCAGCCATGTTTTTATCGCCTTTTCCCATCCAGCGAGCGGAGGCGATCGCAGCCTGCTCTACTACTTCAATAATCTCTAAGCCCAGCGTGTTTTCCACGAAGTAAGTCCTCCAACTGCTGATTTTGCGCTACTTCAAAAGCGCTCTCAGTTTACAAGTCTACCAAAAGGGGGTTATGCCTTCTTGTTTGCAACCGTATTAAGTTTTGCGATGAATTCATTAAGAGGAGATCTGTCTGAAGAGGAAGCCCGATCGGGGTGATGAGGGCTAGGTTGAGATCAAGGATTCCAGAGTCCGATTTAAGTCGATATAAATCAGGAAAATAAGCAGATGACTTCAGAAACCAGCGTCGATCGTGCGAATCAGATTCAAGAATTGACGGAACAAGCACAGACTGCATGTGCGACAACCGGGGCGGCATCTAGTGAATGTATTGATGCTTGGACGGCGGTTGAAGCGGCTCAATTAGAGAGTTCTAGCCCTCAAACTGATAAACGATCGAGCCTCGATCGCTATTGTGCCGATAGCCCTGATGCGGCTGAGTGTCGAATTTTCGACGTGTAGATAACCGATAATGAGTCAGCGATCGCCAGAACTTCGATTCATCTAGACTGGCGATCGCTGACTGACATGGTGGATTTATTTCTCTGGTTAGCGGCGGCTTGGATTGGTGGAACGGCGGCAATTTTGGGAAGTTTGATGACGATCGGATGTCTACTTCTCTGGCTGGTTCCTGATCGATCTGAAGACTGGCGAAATCGATTAAAGCTGTTGGGATTTTCGGTAGGAATGGCGATCGTGGGGTTTATCGTTCTGTCATTTCGTCTTGCCGTTCCCCATATCAGTTGAGTTTTTTAGACGGGCTGGATTTGTTCCTACCGTCTTTTCGTTTTTAAAGTTGTGGTTCATGCAAGCAGAGAAACCTTCCAAACTGGGTTTTGCTTGTACAATTGCTCAAAATCATTAGATAAATATCTAGAACATTTGTTCTGACTGTGGTATCACTGTAGGAATTGGCTCATTTCCATTCACAACGCTTTTTTCGAGATACGCTAAACACTCACTTTTCGGTCAGAACAGCCTGTGTACGTCAAGCGCGTCGAACTGACTAACTTCAAATCTTTTGGTGGCACGACTCCGATTCCGTTGTTGCCGGGGTTTACTGTGATTTCGGGTCCTAACGGCTCTGGTAAATCTAATTTGCTGGACGCATTGCTGTTTTGCTTGGGCTTGGCAGGGTCTAAAGGAATGCGGGCAGAACGCCTTCCCGATTTGGTCAATCACACTCAAAGCACACGCGGACGATCGACCGTTGAAGCCTCTGTCACCACCACGTTTGATCTCTCTGACGAACTCGATTTGCTGAATACACTGGGCAAACCTGAAGGCAAAGAAGTCGAATTAGAATCTAATCAGAACGGACACGCGAATGGGAATAGCAACGGTGCAGGTAAAACTCCTAACACCGAATGGAGCGTGACTCGAAAGCTGCGGGTGACACAGCAAGGCACTTACACATCCAATTATTTTATTAATGGCGAATCCTGCACTCTGACTGAGCTACACGAGCAGTTAAACCGACTTCGGGTGTATCCAGAAGGCTATAACGTCGTGCTGCAAGGAGACGTGACGCGGATCATTTCGATGAACGGACGCGAACGGCGAGAAATCATTGATGAGTTGGCTGGGGTGGCATCGTTCGATCGCAAGATCAACCAAGCCAAAGACAAGCTCGACGCGGTAAAAGAGCGAGAAGACAAATATCACATCGTCGAAAAAGAATTAATCGATCAGCGCGATCGTCTCGCCCAAGATCGCATTAAAGCCGAGAAATATCAAAAGCTTCGCGCCGAACTGCAAGCCAAAGAACAGTGGGAAGTCGTGATTCGCTATCGGCAAGCGGCTCGAAGCGCCGAGCAATTGCAGGCGCAGATTCGGACGGGTGAAACCGAGATCGTCGAGTTGACCACGCAAATTGCCGCGATCGCCACCGAAATCGAGACCACTTCCGTCGAATTAGAAAAACTCAACGCTCACGTTCGGTCTTTAGGCGAAGAAGAACAGATTGCGATTCAATCCACACTTGCGACTCGCGAGGCAGAACTTCGTCAACTCCAGCGACAGGAAAAAGATCTGCAAGCTGCCAGCCAAAGTTTGGTGGAGAACTTGGCACGATCGCAGCAAGACATTCACGAACAAACCCAAACGCTGACCGCCTTAACCCAAGAACAGCAAACGGTAGAGACTCGCGATCTTGCGTCAATGCGACATCAGCGTGGCGAAGCCAAACAAACTTTAGAAGCCAGTCGCGAAGCCGCCAATGCGTCTGCTGCCAGCGCTGAAGCTTGGGTGCAAGAACAAACCGATTTGCGTCGTCGCCTCGATACGTTATTGACCAATCTGGAGCCAAAACGCACCGAGCAAGCCCAACTGCGAGAACGTGCCAGCCAACTCGATCGCCAGATTCAAGAACAGACGCGATCGCAGCAAACCTTCCACCACCAACTCGCCGAAAAGCAAGCCGAACAGACTCAATTCGCCACGGCTCTAGAGCAGACCACGACTCGAATTCAGTCTCTCGCGCAAGCGGTGTCTGCTGCCGAGCAAGAAGCCCAGATTCAGAAAGAGACGCAAACCCGCCTATTGAGTGAGCAGCGAAACAAACAGCGCACCTTAGACAAGCTAGAGGCACAATCTCAGGCGATTCAAGAAGCGCAGGGCACTCATGCAACGCAAGTCATTCTCAAAATGGGACTGTCAGGCGTGCATGGACTCGTCGCCCAACTCGGACGCGTGGAACCTCGCTATCAAACCGCCTTAGAAACGGCTGCTGGAGGTCGATTAGGGCAACTGGTTGTAGACGATGACGCGATCGCCGCCGCCGCGATCGAGATTCTCAAACAAAAGCGCGCTGGACGAGCCACGTTTCTGCCGCTCAACAAAATCAGAGCCGGAAGACCTCCCTCAGCTAGCACCTTGCGATCGATGGGTGGCTGTGTTGACTTTGCCATTAATTTAATCGAGTGCGACGATCGCTATTGGGAAGTCTTTTCCTATGTGTTTGGTAGCACCGTGGTCTTTCAGGCGATGAGTGACGCGCGACGCTATATCGGGCAATATCGCATCGTGACGCTTGACGGAGAACTGCTTGAGCAGAGCGGAGCCATGACGGGCGGCAGTTCTGGCGGTCGATCGCCGATTCGGTTCGGCACGGTGGACGCAGGCGAATCTGCTGAAATTACGGCTTTAAGAGAACGGCTGCGAGTCATCGACACGATTCTATTTCGGTGTGAAGATGCGTTGACGAAGGCGACGATCGCCCACCAAAAAGCCATGCAGCAACTCACCGAAGCGCGTCAGCAGCATCGAGAACTGCAACTCAAATCGGAGCAGATTCAAACCGAAATTCAGCGATTAGAGAATCAACAGTCTCAAGTTGGTCAACAGCTTCAAAAAAGCTCTCAAGAACTGACCACGGCTCAAACTCGCCTACACATTCTAGAGACTGAGATTCCGGCTCAAGACGCGCAACTAGAGCAACTGCGTCAAACGTTAGCGGATTTGGAGCAGTCTCAGACTCACAGTGAGTGGCAGCAGATTCAAGTCAGAATCCGATCGCTGGAATCCGATCTCAGTCAAAAAGAATTAGCACTGCGAACGATCGAGCAACGACTTCTAGAATTAGCCAACCAGCGTCAACGCCTTGAGGAAAAAATTCAGCAAGGTCAGGCGCGAATTCAGGACTATCGCACTCAGCAAACCGGACAGCTTCAGGAGCAATCCGCCCTCAGCGCTCAACAGTTGGAGGTCAGCAACCAAATCGCCCAACTGCAATCTGCCCTCGCCGAACTCGAAAAAACTCTGGGATCAGAGCGACAACAGCGCGATCGCGTCGATCGACAACTGCGAGACTTGCAAAGCCGTCAACAGCAGCTTGACTGGCAGCGCGGCAAAGTTCAAGAAACCCAACTCACTCGTCGCACCGAGGTTGCCGTCCTGCAAGAACAACTCACCGCCCAACGAGCCGAACTTCCCGACCCACTGCCAGAGATTCCTGACACGGCTACTCAGGATTTGTCTCAACTTCAGCACGAACTGCGATCGCTGCAAAAACGCCTTCAGGCAATGGAGCCTGTAAATATGCTGGCGTTAGAAGAATACGATCGCACCCAAGCCCGACTCGAAGAACTGACCGAGAAGCTAGAAACCCTGCAAGAAGAACGCACCGAATTACTTCTGCGGATCGAAAACTTTACGACGCTGCGGCAACGGGCATTCAAAGAGGCATACGATGTCGTGGACGTTAACTTCCAGTCGATTTTTGCCACGCTCTCGGATGGAGACGGACACCTCCAGCTTGAAGACCCCCAAGATCCATTCAACGGCGGCTTAAACTTGGTGGCTCACCCCAAAGGCAAGCCTGTCCAGCGCTTGGCATCCATGTCAGGAGGCGAAAAATCCTTAACCGCACTCAGCTTCATCTTTGCCCTTCAGCGCTATCGCCCGTCGCCGTTTTACGCTTTTGACGAGGTTGATATGTTTCTGGATGGGGCAAACGTAGAGCGATTAGCTAGAATGATCAAGCAACAGGCACAAGAGGCGCAATTTATTGTCGTCAGCTTGCGTCGTCCGATGATTGAATCTGCTGAAAGAACGATTGGCGTGACTCAAGCGCGAGGCGCATATACCCAAGTTCTGGGGATAAAGCTGCCCCAAAGTGCCTCTGTATGATTTGATATTTACAGCATTTGCACGAATAGGATTCGGGACCCAATGACAGAAGAATTTCGCCAACGCTCCGATCTCCTTGGAACACAGGTCATCACTCGCACTACAGGCAAACGGCTTGGAGTGATCAGTCAACTGTGGGTCGATGTCGATCGTCAAGAAGTCGTAGCTCTGAGCATCCGCCCGAATCTCTTTTACGGCACTCCTCAACCGATGATGCTGTCGAGCATTCGGCAAGTCGGCGATGTGATCTTAGTCGATGACGAAAACGCACTCGAAGATGTCGATCTCGACCGCTACAGCAGCTTGATTAACAGCGAAGTGATCACCGAAACAGGCGAATTGCTCGGCAAAGTTCGCGGGTTTCGTCTCAACATCGATAGCGGCAAAGTCGATACGCTGACCATTGCCTCGATCGGGCTACCCCTGATCCCCGATCAAATTGTCAGCACTTATGAGCTTCCGATCGACGAGATTGTCAGCAGTGGACCCGATCGTCTGATCGTCTATGAAGGGGCTGAAGAGCGAATGAGCCAAGTCAGCGTCGGCATTCTAGAGCGTCTTGGCATCGGCAAACCACCGTGGGAGCGCGACGAGTCAGAACAATATCTCGCCCCGATTCGCACCGAAAACCAATTGCCCTCTGGCGTTCGGACTCCGATTCAAACCCAAGTGCGTCAGCCCGTCGAAGAAACCTGGAATGAAGACAATTGGGATGAGCCAGAACCCTTGCCGTTGCGCCAAGAGGTTCCTCGTCGCAAAGCCGAAATGTATTATGCAGAGGAAGAGGAAGACAACTGGAGTGCGGCGACCTCACGCGATAGCTACGACGAGGAAGAATATGACGAAGACTATGACGACGAAGATGATTATGTGACCGAGGCTGAGTTTGAAGAGGTGAGAGAACCCGAAGTTAAATTCGACGACCCGGGAGAAGATCCCTGGAAAGACGAAGACGCGGAGCCTTACACACCTCAAGAACTCAAGATTCCTGAGAAGGTCAAGCAGCCTGAGTATGAGGAAGAAGGCTACTAACCTTTTCTAGGGGAAGATTCTTTAAGTGAGGAGATTTTTCTAGAAAAAGTCTCCTCACTTAGTATTTGTTTTGTTTGAAAATAAAAATTTCTCCCTCGTTTGTAGCAATAACGACGTTACCGCCTGAGATCGCCGCCTGAGAAGGGACGCGATTTGCCTCAACCTTTCCATCTGTGCCAATGTAGATGGCTACTTCGGCTCGGTTGGGAAACGTGACAATGAATCTAGCGCCGCCTCGCGCACTCAAAGTTCCAAAGTTGATCTTGCAAGTGGTGGCAGCGCGTAGGGTGCCACTTTTGTCAAAATATTTACAAGGTGATGTGTAGTTAACGGTGGTGCTCGCCTGAGCGATCGCCGGAAAAGCTAGCACGATGATGAACGCAGATAGTTTTTTTAACATTCACGAAACCTAAAGTTGAAGTTGGGTGATGGCAATCCCACCCGATAAACAAACGTCCACATCTGAGCCGGGATCGCGTCTACGTTTAGTATATTCTCCGCAGTAGTAAAAGTCGTTGCCCTCAAGCCGAAAATCACACGGAAGCGGCTGAGTGCAAGGCGTGCAAAAGACGATCGCCGGACTCATTCCCATTTCTAAATAAGGCAAGTTGACGTTCCAGAATGTCCCCGGTTGGTAGGGTTGCTGATGCAATTCTGCTAAGACTTTTGCTGTCCAAAAGGCGGATAGATCCCAGTCGATCGGGTTCTTTCCCTTCTTATATTGAGAGATCGCGACTCCAGGAATTCTGTGAAACGCAGCTTCTCTGACCGCAGCAACCGTTCCAGAAATGTAGACATCTGCGCCCATATTGCCGCCTGCATTAATCCCAGACAGCACAAAACTCGCATCAGGGCAGAGATGATTTAGGGCAATGCGGACACAATCAGCAGGAGTTCCAGCGATCGAGAACTCAATCCCCGATCGTGACTCTAACTGAATCGGTTTTGTTGTTGTCACCTGATGCCCACAGCCAGACTGATGATCGCGAGGTGCCACGATCGTTCCCTCACCTTTCACCGCTTTCAGCAGCGCCCGGATACCCGGAGCATCAATTCCATCATCATTTGTCAAAATTAAAGTCATATTCACCAATACTCCGAACATCTCCTTCGAGTCAGTGGTTAAAATCTACACCTGCTTAAACTTTGCCTGTATTGACAATGCAGTGCTGAGAAATGAATCCAGAAGTCTTTTGCACTCGTATAGATTGACGTAGACATAAATCGCTGAAATTAGGAGAACAATCATGCGCGTTGCTTACTTCGGACTTGCATCCATCTTAGGAGTAGTTGGGGCACTGAGCTTCAGCAGTTCCTCAGGTGCAAATCATCCTCCTTTATTCGCGGTTCTTTCGGGCGGAAATGAGGTAGATATGAAAGGCATGGCGGCTAAAGGTGATCCAGATGCTTACGGTTCAGCCACTATTATTCTGAATCCGACTAAAAACACCCTTTGCTTTGCCCTAACGGTCGACAATATCGATGCTCCTACTGCTGCTCACATTCATAAAGGAACTGCGGGTATGAACGGACCTGTGGTCGTTCCGCTCACGGCTCCTAAAATGTCTCCTGGAGCTTCTAGCGGCTGTGTCACGATCGAGCCTGCGTTACTCAAGGACATTCAGGACAAGTCAACAGGCTATTATGTCAACCTACATAATCCTATGTTCAAGGATGGGGCGCTTCGAGGTCAGCTTCATTAAGGCGCTCTGACTGATTTGTGCATGATCAACATCATCAGAGCGATCGTTCGCAAAAAAATCCCGCTCTTTATCTAAGAGCGGGATTCTAAAAAATTGGCTATTTCTGATTTAGCTTTGCGCGACAGGCTCTTTCGCCAAAAACTTCTCTAGTTCGGTGATCGCATCGGCATCGACCTTAGTTTGCATCGGGCAAAACTTAGGACCACACATTGAGCAAAATTCAGCCGTCTTATAGATATCGGCTGGCAGCGTCTCGTCGTGATATTCCTTCGCGCGTTCGGGGTCAAGCGATAGCTCAAACTGACGATTCCAGTCAAAGTTATAGCGAGCTTTCGAGAGTTCGTCATCGCGATCGCGTGCCCCCGGTCGGTGACGCGCAATATCTGCCGCATGAGCCGCAATTTTGTAGGCAATCAAACCATTGCGAACATCTTCAGCGTTGGGTAAGCCGAGATGCTCTTTGGGCGTGACATAGCAAAGCATCGCTGTGCCATACCAGCCTGCCATTGCTGCCCCGATCGCTGACGTGATGTGGTCATACCCCGGCGCAATATCCGTCACCAACGGACCCAACACATAGAAAGGCGCTTCCGAACACTCTTCCATCTGCTTGCGGACGTTAAACTCAATCTGATCCATCGGAACGTGCCCCGGACCTTCGACCATCACCTGAATGTCGTGTTCCCAGGCTTTGCGGGTAAGTTGTCCGAGGGTCTTAAGTTCGGCGAGTTGGGCAGCGTCAGAGGCATCGTGCTGACAGCCAGGACGCAGTGAATCGCCTAAGCTAAAAGAGACATCATAGCGTTTGAAAATCTCAATGATGTCGTTGAAGTGAGTGTAAAGCGGATTTTGCTTGTGGTGCCCCAACATCCAGCGAGCCAGAATGCCGCCGCCACGAGACACAATTCCTGTCAGACGATTTTTGACCAGAGGCAGATGCTCAATCAAAATCCCGGCGTGAATGGTTTGATAGTCCACACCCTGTTGAGCGTGCTTCTCAATGATGTGGAGAAAGTCATCTGGAGTCAGCGTCTCGATGTTGCCGTGGACACTTTCTAACGCCTGGTAGATGGGGACGGTGCCGATCGGAATTGGCGAAGCTTTAATAATTGCTATCCGCATCTCGTCCAGATTGCCGCCTCCGGTGGACAGATCCATCAAGGTGTCGGCACCATATTTCACTGCCAACCTTAGCTTATCGACTTCTTCATCTAAATTTGATGAATTAGGTGACGCACCGATGTTAGCGTTGACTTTGCACCGTGATGCAATCCCGATCGCCATCGGCTCTAAGTTGGGGTGATTGATGTTGGCAGGGATGATCATCCGACCCCGCGCCACTTCGTCTCGAATTAGCTCGACGGGGAGATTTTCCCGTTGAGCCACAAAGCTCATCTCTTCGGTGATGACACCTTGACGGGCGTAGTGCATCTGAGACACGTTTTTGTGCCCGCTTCGCTTCGCGATCCAATCTGTCCGCATATTCGATTCCTCAAGATAAACAGCTTCCCTTCGCTGGCATTACCCAGTCTCAGGTTCTAAGGGTTTGTTCTCAGCCCTATTGGGCACCCCTAGCTCGAACGCTGATTCTACCATCCTCAGTTTGTGCTGAGGCGCAGAGTCTAAAATTCAACGGTGCGGCGCTGTCTATGCTGAGGCGATCAAAGGGGCAGGAGGGATAGTTGAGAAAGATCAGGAAATCTTCAGAAAAAAGTCTCGCTGCCCCCTTACAATCAATTTGCAAAATCTGTAAACTTTCTGTGAGACTAATGATTCGAGCTAAATATTTCGTAAACAAAGTAAAGATATTTTGTGTACAAAAAAGAACAATTATTCAGAACTGCGATCGATTCTTGCTTTTGACTCTTCGTTAGGTAGTCTAGAACACGATCGCTCTCCCTCAAATCGCCTCAGTGTTTGAGAGCTAACCGTCTTGCTTCATCGTCGTAGAGTGATATAAGAGTGTTTGATCGCGCTCTTTAAAAGCAGGTTGTAAAACTGCGATCGCGTTTCTCTTTTTTAAGTATTTTTACTTGCCTAATCCCAGCGGATTTTCGTACTACATATACAACAAGTGTAGTCATTCTCACGTGTCAAGGTGAAATGACCGCCTTGGCAAACGGCAAATTTTCTAGTAAACCTGATTTAGCTGCCTGTCTGCGCAAGTCTTTCTAAAATTACCCGATCGCCAATCAAATTTGAAATCAAGGCTTCCAAATCTAGTTTGACGTTTAGTAGGAGGTTTATATGCGGATTGCTCAAGTAGCCCCTCTGTGGGAAAGAGTTCCTCCCCCAGCTTATGGCGGCATTGAACTGGTTGTCAGCTTGTTGACCGATGAACTGGTGCGACGCGGGCATGAGGTGACGCTGTTTGCCTCTGGTGACTCGCTGAGTTTAGCGACTCTCGAATCGGTTCATAGTCGTGCTCTCAGGCAAGACCCCACTGTGAAGGAGTATTCGATTTATGAAATGCTTCAACTCAGCCAGGTTTACGATCAGGCTCAAGACTTTGATATCATACATTCCCACATGGGCTGTGCGGCGTTGCCCTACGCAAAATTCGTCAAAACGCCGACGATTCATACGCTACATGGCGTATTTACTTCCGACAACGAAAAGATGTTTCGTCGATCGCGTCAACAGTCTTTTGTAAGCATTTCAAACGCGCAGAGAGACCCAAAACTTGAATTAAACTGCGTCTCTACGGTTTATAACGGCATTGATGTCGATAGCTACAAGTTTTACGCCCAGCCGAGTGAGCCGCCTTATTTGGCATTTTTGGGTCGGCTGTCGCCCGAAAAAGGTCCTCATTTAGCGATCGAGATTGCCAAGCGTACGGGCTGGAACCTGAAAATGGCGGGAAAAATTGATAGTGTCGATCGTGAATTTTACGAGCAAAAACTCGCGCCTCACATTGACGGTGAGCAAATCCAATATTTGGGCGAGGCGAACCACGTCCAGAAAAATACGCTGATGGGCAGTGCAGTCGCGACTCTATTCCCGATCACCTGGCGAGAACCGTTTGGGCTGGTGATGGTGGAGTCAATGGCAGCCGGAACGCCCGTGATTGGAATGCGGCTTGGCTCGGCTCCTGAAGTGATTGCTCATGGCAAGACGGGTTTTTTATGTGACACCGTAGATGAGTGTATTGCGGCGCTGAGTCGCATTCATGAAATCGATCGAGCTACCTGTCGCCAGCACGTCATCAACGAGTTTAGCGCCCAGGAAATGACGGATGGATATGAAGCTGCATATCTCCAGATTTTGACGGGAAAAGTGACGAGTAAAAACGGTCGTGTGCCTATGTTAACCGCTAATAGCAACATTAACTAAGTGGATCAAACGGTTCACTTTTTTTGTACCTGTTGATGAGTCGGCGATCGTGAGTTTGCAGTTGTTGTGGTGGTTAGTCGCCTGTTTTGAATAGTCCGTTTTCGATGAGTGAATTTGTCACTGGTCGATCGTGGCTAACCACTGGTCTATAAGGTGAAAATCATGGTGCTTTTAAGCGACAAGCGAAATGCGTCAAGTTCCACTATTCCTGATCCCTTTATTTCAGCGCGCTCTAATGCTCCCAATCGGCAGGCGATCGCGCTCATTTCAGATCATGGCGACCCTGCCGCAGATATTGGTCGAGAAGAAGCAGGCGGACAAAATGTGTATGTGCGTCAAGTGGGTGAAGCGCTGGCAAAATTGGGCTGGCAGGTCGATATGTTTACCCGCAAGACGAAAGCCGATGATGCCACGATCGTCCAACATTCTCCTCACTGCCGCACGATTCGCTTAACGGCGGGACCTGAAGAATTCATTCCTCGCGATCGCTTATTTGAATTCATGCCAGCATTCGTCGAGGCGTTTCGAGTTTATCAAGCGGAGTATCACTATCCGTTAATCCATACGAACTACTGGATGTCTGCGTGGGTGGGTCTAGAAGTGCAGAAAACCCATAACGTTCAGCTTATCAATACCTATCACTCACTCGGTGCGATTAAATATCAGTCGGTTCCAAACCGTCCGGCGATCGCCAACACTCGGTTAAAGGTTGAACAACAAATTTTAGAGCAAGCCAACTGCACGGTTGCCACCAGTCCTCAAGAGCAGGAAGCCCTTCGGACACTGGTTTCTAGTCAGGGACACATTGAGGTGATTCCGTGTGGAACGGACATCGAAAACTTTCATGTGATTCCAAAATCGGAGGCGCGATCGCAGCTAGAATTCCGACCCGATGAGAAAATTGTTCTCTATGTCGGACGCTTTGATCCGCGCAAGGGAATTGAAACGCTGGTTCGTGCCTGCGCTCAATTAAAAGCCAGTCCTGCTAACGTCCGTTTGGTCATTGTCGGTGGCAGCGATCCAACTCAACCAGATGGCGACGAGCGACTCCGAATTGAACGCATCGTGCAAGAGTTGGGATTGTCAAATCGAACAACGTTTGCAGGGCGGGTTGGACACGATCAACTGCCGCTCTATTACACGGCAGCCGATGTGTGTGTAATTCCGAGTCACTATGAGCCATTCGGATTGGTGGCGATCGAGTCAATGGCGTGCGGAACTCCGGTCGTTGCCTCTGCGGTGGGCGGATTGAAGTTCTCGATTGTGCCAGAAGAAACCGGATTATTGGTTCCACCTCAAGACATCGGTGCGTTTGCAGATGCAATCGATCGCATTCTCGGCGATGATATATGGGCAACCAGGCTAAAGCTCCAGGCATCTGAGCGGGTGCGGCGAAACTTTGGCTGGTCGGGTGTGGCGGCTCAGTTGAGTGATCTCTATCGACGCGTTTTGGCACAGTCGATCACCCATGAACTATTAGCACCTAGGCAGTTAGATGGGTTGGCTGGGGCGATCGTCGTTCCGACAAAAGCGCTGACTCAAGTTTCATAAAAATCGGGAGGCAGGGTGCAGAATTTTTGTTCTCAACTGCCTCCCTTCTTTTGTTTAAATCTCACCTGCAATTTTGCGTTTTAGAATTTCGGTCATTTCTTCAGAACTCAAGTCATTGCTGTACCCCGGTGCATTTGGGTCGCGACGGCTTAGGAGGGCTGCGAGGGCTTCATCATCTTCTCGATGTTTCAAAATATAAGATCTTAGTTCTTCTCTAGTCATTGCCTCAAAGTTAGGTTTGGTCATAGAAAATCCCAGATTCCATTTTGTTGAATGACAATTTCGATGTTTTCCTGAGCCAGGATATAAATGATTCCTGTGATCGGATTGAAGCGAAACAAGTAGATATCTCGGTATAGATTGGAGAGCAATTGGCAGACTTGGACGGCTGCGAATGCCTGGGCAATGGTGGGAGAAATGGGGCTACCTCATAATTCTGACATAAATATGTTTCCCACGATCGTCTGCCCAATTTTCCTTTCGATAGACAGAAACAGCAAAGCTAATAGGGATTATGCTGATGCCTCTAATTCTCCAATACTCCACTCAGATTCAGAAATACCGATCGCGGCAAGTATACGACGACAGTAGATGAGATGTTGTTTTGCTGAACTGGAGTGATAAACCCAAATGCCGTTGGATAGCTGATACCAATGATTCGGATAGTTCTTACCCTCAACGCTGTCATCGAAGATGCCGACTGCTTGCCTAACTTTGCCAAAGTCCTGCGGACGATTTTTAATAATCCACTCTAAGGTGATCACTCGTACCTGTCGCCATGTCTGGTTTGGTATATCGAGCTTTTCGCCGCAGATACTCATTGAGATCGGCTTCCCGTAGACTATTGGAGTTATCGGAGTCGCTTCTCCTAAAGCAGACCAAGTTTCAAGAAACTTTTCTGCCAAAAAATCCGCACGTTTTAAGATGGCGTTCTCATCCCACTCGTCAATCGATCGAGAAAAGTAATCTTTATTGAGTCTCAACTCATGCTTTGCTAGGATCTGCTTCTTTATAGAAAAAGGTGAGTTAGACAGCGCTGAATTCCATTCCTGAGTTACTAGAGTCAGGTTGCCAAGTGTATGTCTATAGTCCTGATAAATCCGCTCAAAGTTCTCTCCCAACTCAACTTTCCACGTCTCATTGAGTGTTTGTGGCATTAAATGTTCGATTGTTGGCTTACCACTTAGAACGGTATATCCACCAGAGCCTTTTGAAAGATGTCGATTGATTGTTTCTAAAATTAGAAAGATTTTCTCTTGGTTACGGTTATCGTAAAGGCTAGAAGTCTGAATCGCTTGCTGAATCTTTCGATCGGGTGGGTAACTTTTAGAAACTAAAGCTCTCTTCAACGCTTCCTTAAAGCTCAACGCATTGGTAATCCCCATTTCGTAGCCCAATCCTCCATCATCCATCTCATCGATTACGTCACGCCAGAGAGTAGGAAACATTTTGTTGAGATAATTGCTCGCCTCACGACAAACGTAACGGCGCACTACGTAGTTTTCTAAAACTTCCAAAGTTTCCTTAAAATCGTTTGGCTTAAGCCAGCCGTTTACATAAGCATCGTAAGCCATTAGAAGAAATGGATAAGCTGTTTGAATCTCTAGAGTATTCAGACGAGTTAGCGCTTCTCTAATCTGTAGATTTTTCTCGTTTTCTGGTCGTAGCAGCTTGTTGTAATATTCTGCAAAACGTCTTAGTAGAGATATTTCTTCAATGAACTTTGCATCATCACGGAATTCCTCGTAGCGATCGCGAAATCGAGCATAGATGTGCTCTTCACTGCACAGGAACCGTGACTGCGTGGCGAGATAATGCCTGATAAAAGCTGTAAGTTCTCCGATTCTAGATTTACCGACCGTCCGTCTTTCCTGCAATAAATTTTCAATCTTCTCCCAATGTTCTGTAAATACTTTCTCTTGCTTTGCTGTTGGCAGTTTCATCGCGATGTAGTTGCGTACCAAATCAGCCTGTGAGAGTGGTTTTCCTTTAGCGTTTAAGCTTTCAAATATTTTATAGGGACTTTCATCTTTGTTGAGTTCAACAAACACTACCTGAAAGCAGCTAGACAGCACGATAAAGAATTTTTGAGGTTTGATGTTGCCGTCAACGAGATTCTTAGTTAATTCTTTCCGTAAATAATCATAAGCGATTGGAATTCTAGATTCGGTTTCTTCAGGTTTTTCCCCTAACAAGATAGATATATAAGCTTGGCGATCGCCATATTTGTTAGTAGGTAACACCTTAAAACGTACATCACCGTCAGCATCCTCATTCATGAGAAGTTTTTGAACTCCTCTTGCAGTTCTGGCATCAGTTTCACAAATTAGATCTCGGAAAGCACACAAAAGAAGAGAGATGGTTGTTAACCGTTGTTGACCGTCCACCAAGGTAAAAGCAGGAATTACCCCGCTCCTAGTACCATCATTGATAACAACCAGCGAACCTAGAAAGTGTTCAGGTTCTTTTTCATCCTGACATTCTTCATAGATTGCTAACGTATCGTTTAAAAGAGTCTGCCAATTAATTCTGTCCCAACTATACTGCCGTTGAAAATGAGGCAATACATAGTGAATATCGCCTCCACCGCTGAAAATTTTGGAGATCTTGAGACTGTCGGCTCTCATTGCTGCCTACCTGTATAAACGGATGCCTTCCTCCGATAGGATAGCCCAAGTTTTCGAGAAAAGACCTATTTAGAAGTAACAATAGTCCGGACAGTTTTGAATCGCCAACGGCAGAATGCGGGTTTGAGCCTCCTCGGCGCGGTCAGATGCTGACGGTAGAATGCGGGGTTCAGCCTCTGCCTCGAAAATTGTCCGGACTATTGAAGTAAGCTACTTGGCAGAATTGTTACCTAATCTCCAGTAATCGATTTTCTACAGCAAAAAACTTGTGATGCGGTCACTTGCAGTTCTGAGAATGTTGAAGAAAATAAACGATCGCTCTAATCAATCGAGAAGTCTATTGTTCGACTTGGTTGATTTCCTCAAAAGAAATCCCTTCGTAGATTTCGGCGACGGTCATCTCAACCTCGATCGAGCCAAACCTCACAATATCCTCAGTCGATTCGTACACACGATAAATCCAGAAGTCACCATCTGATTTAGTGTATTGCTGAATCTCTAACTCGTATTGATTGATTAACACATATTCTTGAAGTTCAGGAATCGATCGATAGTATTTAAACTTATCGCTTTTATCATAATCTTCCGTTGATTTAGATAATACTTCAATGATTAATCGAGGATTTGTCAGCGTATCCGACCGATTGTTATAAGGTGCAGGTTCACCTTCAATAACCATCACATCGGGATATGTAAACTTGCTGTATTTGGGAATCCATAAGCGAACATCACTGGAGTAAAACCGATAGCCTTTGCCTCTGAGCTTGGATTTCAGAACCCAAAGGTTTGTAATAATTTCGTTGTGACTAAACGAGCCGCCTGTCATTGGGACAATTTCTCCACCGTGATATTCGCTCTTAAAATCAGCTTTTTCTTCCAAAGCTAAGTATTCCTCTGGGCTGTAGCGTTTTTTGACTTCTGTGGCTTGCATGGAAATCACCAATGAGCGACTACTTAAATAATAAGCGAGATGCAATTGCTCGCATCTCGCCTTGCTAATTTTATGAGTTGTGAATCCTACGCGCTGAAGTATTTAGCAGTAGGGTGATAGGCGATAATTGCGGTCGTTGACTGTTCGGGGTAGAGTTGCTCACTCTCATCCATGTGCAGATTTAAGCGATCGCTGCCCAACAAGTCCAGCAGTTTATATTGGTCGTAGATGTGGGGACACGCCGGATAACCGAAGCTATAGCGAGAACCCTGATAGCGTTGCGCCAAGATGTCGCGAATGTTGTCGGGGTCTGCGTCGCCAAAGCCCAACTCGCGACGAATTCGAGCGTGAACCCATTCAGCCAAGGCTTCTGCCATCGAGACCGCCATCCCGTGGAAGTATAGATAATCGGTGTAGTTATTTGCCTCAAACAGCGTTTTTGCAAAGTCGGTTGCGACTTCACCCATCGTTACCGCTTGCATCGGGAAGACATCGATTTGCCCCGACTCTTTAGAGGCGAAAAAATCGGCAATGCAGTAGCGCCGCAGCGATCGCTGACGAGGAAAACTAAAGGTCGCGATCGGAGTCGATGTATCCAGCGTATTCGGGTCATACAGATGCAGCGAGTTGCCGTCTGACTGACAGGGAAAATAGCCGTAAATCGCTTGAGGATGCAGCAGATTTTCCTCGACGATGCGGTGCTTCCAGGTATCTAGAATCGGGTAGACTTTTTCTGCCAGAAAGCGATCGTAGTCTTCGCGAGACTGCTCTCGTGGTTTGCGGAACTGCCACTGTCCCGCGATCAGTGCCTGCAAGTCTAGATGCCAGAATAATTCATTCCACGGCAGGTCGGAGGGTTGCAGAATTTTGGTGCCCCAGAATGGAGGCGTAGGACGGGGAATGTTGGGATCGATGGACTGCGATCGAGTCGGATCTTCCGGCAGCGATTCAGAAATGGTTTCTGTTCCAGTAGTCTCTGCCGTTGGTTCGTCCGTAACCTCTTCGATTAAATCGGCTGCTAATTCCTCATTTAAGAAACCCTTGAGATTATCCCACTCGCCGTTATTTTTGGCGGGCATGAACTTATCCATGAAGTGTAGGTCAGAAAAGGCATCTTTGCCGTAAACGACTCGACCGTTGTAAGTCTTTTGACAATCATCGTGGACAAATTTTGGCGTTAGCGCCGCACCGCCCAAAATCACCGGAACTGTGATTCCTTTCTCGTTGAAGGTTGCCAGATTTTCTTTCATGAAAGCTGTTGATTTTACGAGTAAGCCGCTCATCGCAATGCAATCAACGTTGTGTTCCATGTAAGCGTCGATAATCTTATCTACGGACTGTTTAATTCCGAGATTAATCACCTTATAGCCGTTGTTGGTGAGAATGATGTCTACCAGGTTCTTACCGATGTCGTGAACGTCGCCTTTCACCGTTGCGATTAGCATTACGCCTTTTGACTGTCCGGCTTCTTTTTTCTCCATTAGCGGCTCTAAGAAGGCGACCGCAGACTTCATCGTCTCGGCAGATTGCAGCACGAAGGGCAGTTGCATTTGACCCGACCCGAATAGTTCACCAACCGTTTTCATGCCATCTAGCAAGTAGACGTTGATGATTTCAAGCGGCGGATATTGGTCTAACGCGACTTTGAGAGCGTCTTCGAGTCCGATGCGTTCACCGTCGATGATGTGGCGTTTGAGACGTTCTTCGATCGGAAGCTTGGCATCTTCGCTGCGATCGCGCTTTGTCGTCGCGCCTTCAAACACCGTCGTTAGGTCTCCAAGCGGATCGTAGACGCAGATATCGCCGTCAAACTGACGCTGATCGTAAATCAGTTTGCGACAGATTTCTTGATGCTCTGGGGAAATCTTCGCCATCGGCAAAATCTTGGCAGCACTGATGATCGCGCTATCCATCCCGGCTTGGGTGGCTTCGTGTAAAAACGTCGAGTTCAACACCTGACGAGCGGCAGCATTTAGACCAAACGAGATGTTAGAAACGCCGAGGGTAATGTGACATCCCGGCAGGTTCTCGCGAATCATCCGAATCGAGTCGATCGTCGCCTTTCCATTTTCGCGATCTTCCTCAATCCCGGTTGAAATCGGCAGCGCTAATGTATCAAAAAAGATCTCGTAAGGGGGAATGCCAAACTCAACGGCTTGACGATAGGCACGCTGGGCGATCGCGAATTTCCTTTCAGCCGTTCGCGCCATGCCGTCTTCGTCGATCGTCCCAATCACCACACCCGCCCCATATTCTTTGGCGAGTTCTAGCACTTTTAGGAATCGTTCTTCCCCATCCTCATAGTTGGTTGAGTTGAGGAGACATTTGCCTCCCGCAACTTTGAGTCCGGCTTCCATCTTTTCCCACTCGGTCGAGTCGAGCATCAGCGGCAGATTGACGTTTGTTACGAGTCGAGAAACTAACTCGTGCATATCTTTCACGCCATCGCGACCGACATAATCGACGTTGACATCCAGAATGTGCGCGCCTTCTTTGACCTGCGATCGAGCCAACGCCACCAAGCCATCCCAATCTTCTGCATTCAGCAAGTCGCGACACTTTTTAGAACCGCTGGCATTCAGCCGTTCGCCAATAATCAGGAACGAATTATCTTGCTCATAAGGTTGAGCGCTGTAGATCGAAGCCGCCGAAGGCACGTAATTTAACACGGGACGAGCCGCAACTTGCCCATTGCTGCGAACCTGACGCGCTCTGGGTTTCAGCGTTGACGCGACCTCCGCCAACTGATGAATGTGATCGGGGCGAGTGCCACAGCAGCCTCCAATTACTTGCACTCCCAGGTCTTCAACAAAGTGACCTAACGCCATTCTCAGTTCCATTGGCGTTAGTTTGTAGTGAGCGTGTCCGCCCACGTTTTCAGGTAAGCCAGCGTTAGGAATACACGACACGATGAATGGTGAATGAGCCGACAGATATTTAATGTGTTCTGCCATGCGATCGGGTCCCGTTGCACAATTCAATCCGAGAATGTCGATCGGGTACGGCTCTAAAATCGACAACACTGCACTAATATCAGAACCGACCAACATCGTGCCCTGAATTTCCATCGTCACCGACACCATCAACGGACGACGATCGCCCTTTTTCCTAAACACTTGTTCGATGCCGTTTAACGCCGCTTTGATTTGCAGCACATCTTGACACGTCTCGACCAAAAAGAGGTCTACGCCTCCGTCATATAAGCCTTCTGCCTGTTCTGCAAAGGCGGTTTTGAGGGTGTCATAATCGATGTTGCCTAGCGTGGGAAGCTTTGTGCCCGGTCCGATCGAGCCTGCTACAAACCGAGGTTTCTCTGGAGTCGAAAACTCATCCGCGACGCGTCTTGCCAGTTCTGCGGCGGCTTTGCTGAGAGAGTAGGCTTGGTCTGCTAAGTCATATTCAGCTAACACAAAGCTGCTGCTGCCGAAGGTGTCGGTTTCGATCACATCTGCCCCGGCTGCCAGAAAATCTCGATGAACTTTCTCGACCGCTTCTGGCTTGGTGTAGACCAAATATTCGTTACAGCCTTCATAGTCGGCTCCGCCAAAGTCATCGGCGGTGAGATTTTGCACTTGCAAATTGGTGCCCATTGCGCCATCAAAGACAAGCACAGGACGATCGGGACTGTGAAGACGAGCGAGAAAAGCACTGTTCATAAAGCAACTAGCAACGAAGAGAGAACTCGAATCGCTCACCAACCAAGCCTTGACTCACTGTGTAGTGTGAATAAGGAACCTTGGCAGGGGCAGCGACGATTGTGATATTTTACGATTTCTATATTATTTCTACTTTGACACATCTCTCTCAGTCGCAGCTAAGGTGATGCGAGTCGAATTATCAACCCGGCAACGGTTGATCGGTCGTGGCAGAAGTCTTTCGCCCCCTAAATCCCCCAAAATTGGCAGGGCTAATTTAAGGTCGAGAAAGAAAATCTGTACCCTTTATCTTGCGTTAAGGCATCATTCTGATGCTGAACGAAGACTCAAGCTTGTAGATTTTATCTGGTGACAACTAATCAGCCCTGCCATTCATGGGGGATTTAGGGGGCGTTCCAGGATTCATGCAGGAGGTCTACTGAACCAACGGGACAAAGCTGAGGTGCAATCTCAATGATTGCCAGGTTGATAGGACTCCATAATGAGTTTATGAACAACTCCGTAGTCGAGTTAACAGCACTACCACGTCATCCACTGCCGATCGTACCGTTCCGGCTGACGCGCTAGAGTTGGCAATCAGGCTAAACACCAACGGCGCAGAGTTGGGAGGAGTCACATAGCCAGAAAGAGCCACTACGCCTGTGATGGTGCCCGTTTTTGCCGAGACAATGCCCTGGGCGGAGGTATTGCGAAAGCGGTTCTTTAAAGTGCCACTCACGCCAGAAACCGCCAGCGATCGTCGAAATACATCCGCTTCAGGAATCTGTGCCATCGCTTGCAGGGTTTGCACCAACGCCTCAGCACTAGCGCGATTGCGATCGGCAAGCCCTGATCCATCGACCATACGATAGAGATCGGGGCTGACTCCCAACTCAGACAAAATGGACTGAACGGCGATCGTGCCGCTCTGGGTCATGTCTTGGCTGAGCGGATTTTGCTGCTGTCCTAACGTTTTAAGCAAGGCTTCCGCGTAGGTGTTGTTGCTCTCTTGATTGGTCTCAAACAGCAGACTTGAGAGCGGTGGAGACTCAACCGCAGTTAACTCAACCTCATCGGGGCGGATGGGCGTGAGTTTTACTAACGTCGAATTGGTGACTCCGATATTGTTGCTGGTCAGCACATCGCGGAATTTCTTCACCAAATAATTGCCAGGATTGGGGATGGCAGTTCCGATCGATTCCGACTCGGAGCCAGTGCGAAGTTGACCTGTGACGCGAACTGTGGAGCCAGCGCGATCGACCTCCAAAAATTCTCCGCCACTGGCTGAAACGGTCACTCCCTGGTTGTTTAGCGTCCAGTCTCTGGCATCGGTTGGGTCATCCCACTGCACCTCTAGCGATTGCCCAACTTGCCGAGGAAAGGCTGTCAATCCAATAATATTTTGATTGAGCATTAGGCTATTGATCGGCGCAGCGTATGCCTGTCCGGCATCTTCTGCATCCCAAAAAGGACTGGTCAGCGCACCTTTAAAATAGGTATCGTCTCCGATCAGTTGGGTGATTTGTCGAACGCCGCGCCGACTGAGTTGTTGCGCGATCGTCCCTAGTTGCGTCGTCGTCAAGCTCGGATCGCCATGCCCTACAATTCTCAACGTGGCAAGATTAGGACTGCTGCTACTGCCGTAGACAGCGGTGCGAATGCGATATTGAGCGCCCAACTTTCTCAAAGCGGCGGCGGTCGTAAACACTTTATTATTAGAGGCTGGAATCAGGAGAGTGCTTGGGTTTCGAGCAAACAGAGTTTGACGAGACGTGCCCGATCCTTGGGTTTGCACTAACACACTCCAGCGCGCACCTGAGACTCGATCGAGCACCCGATTGATCGGAGTTCCTAACTGAGCGGGACACAGGGTACCAACCGCTTGCGCCACTTTCACTGGACTTTTAGCCCTTCCTGAAGGGATTTGTGAGAAAAAGCTGGCGGTTGCCAAAAAAACGGTGAGCGCAGCGCGAGAACGGGTTGATTTCATGCGATCGTCGATTTTAAACAAAAGAAAGCTCAACAGTTTTGACAGCAGTTCAGCCAAATTTGTTGCGTTAAAGCCCGATCGTGTCTAGAATTCTGCTCTCAGTTTGACTCAGCCGATTCTGCCGCTAAAACTAAACGCTTGCGAAGGTTGTTCATCGCCTCGATCGACCGTTGATATTTATCCTGACTGCCCTGAGCAGAAAATAACCCTGCTGCCCTCTTAAAGTCTTGGATGGCACCTGTTTTATCACCCAAAGTAGCGCGGACAGTGCCTCGATGAAAGTAAGCGATCGCATCTTGCCCATCGCGATGAATGAGGACAGTAAAATCTTCGGCGGCTCCCATTTTGTTGCCCAATTTGAGTCGAGCCAGCCCTCTTTGCAGATAAGAGATCGCGCAATCCCCTTCAAGCTGAATCGCGTCGGTGAAGTCTTCGATCTCGCCGACTTTATCCCCCAGTTCTAAGCGAATCACGCCGCGATTGCAGTAGGGGACGCAGCGGTGCGGATCGAGCAAAAGTGCCCGGTCTAAGTCAGAAATCGCGCCTTCTTTATTGCCCAACTCCTCGCGCACCAAGGCTCGATTGTTGTAAGCAATGGCATGAGTCGGATCGATTCGCACTACTTCGCTATAGTCGGCGATCGCGCCCGATTTATCACCCAACTCATAGCGGGTGACTGCCCGATTGTAGTAAGACACCGCATCGTGTGCACCCAAAACCGGATGGTCAAAGCGATCGGTCAATCCTTTAATAATTTCTGGATTGGTGGTGCGAAGCCCAACTGCCACTTCAGGAAATGCAGCGCTTGCAGTGGCGACCGAATGAACGCCGAGAATGCCATAAGCGCGAGTGGCATCAACCGTTTCATCAGAGAGGCACACGAGAAAATTTTCATCAGTGCCCAACACTTTAAATCGAAACTGATTAGGGTATTGACGCTTGAGTTGAGTCAACTGACTGAGAATCGTGTGCAAAAAGGTTTTCTCGACTGACTTTGCAGCAGCCCGATTGTGAATGTAGTGCGGCGAGTGGCTGTCATGCAGGTTGCCTAAGTGTCCCCACCCAACGTCTAGACGACCTCCGCGATCGAGAAACGCCTTAAACTGACCCATCAAAGCATCATTAAACGTAGCAGGATCAGGGTAAGGAAACACCACAATCAGCCGCGATCTCGCCGTCTTGAGGGCATCGTCTAACGCCCGACTGCTCTGCGTATTGACTCGATCGTAATCATGAGCGGCTTTGAGATTGAACACTAGCTCATATTCAGCCCCTAATTGAGGAGCAGGTTGACCCTCTACCACTGCCTCAACCTGAGTCTGAAGACTTGCCAAGGTGGTTTCTGTCCATTCCAACCGAGTGGTCAAATATTTTATCTGACTCTGCAAAGCGCTCGTGTCTAGAATTTGAGGCAACCGATTGAGCCAGTCGCCTAAGTCTTTTTGCTGACGATCGAGACTCTGTGTAAACTGCTGCACCGTCGAAAACTGCTGCTGAAGCTTTCCTAAATGGCGATTCACCATCGTCTGAATTTCAGCGTGTAGTTTGGTCAAATCTTCGCCAGTGGGCAGACCGTCGAGCCGTTTTTCTAGGGTCGCGATCGTGGTCATCTCGTTTAAAACGGCTTCAGGAATCGCAGCGTTGGGCAGCGACTCGCCTTGCTCATTCTTTAAGCTCAACCAGGAGGATAACGTATCCATCTGCTTTCGCGTGATTAGGTTCATCGCCCTCATGGGGATGACAGTCTGCTCTAGAGTCTGATTTTGCTGACGAATTTTCTCGACTTCTGCCATTAGACGCGCCATCTCGCGCCGAGAAACTAGATCGCTCATGACTTTGATCAATCCGTCTACATCCTGTCTCAAGGCAGTCGCGTCAAAGGGCTGCGGCAGCGCATTTAGACGACGATTGAGATGATTGATCTGGTCTTGCAGCGCTCTAGGAAGGGTCTGCCCTGACGTTCTGGGCAACTCATTGAGTGTTGTTTTGAGTTGAGCAATCTCAGTTTGGAGTTGTCCGATCGTCGCTTCGACACTCTCGACCCGACGAACATTGGCGACTCGATTCAGATGGTTGGCGACTGACGCGACTGATTCGCCAAGCTGCACCGACTTGCTGCGAAGATGAGCCAGATCTTGCTGCATCTGACTGAGATCGTGAGCCTCGATCGGGGCAAGACGTTGAGCTAGGGTTTGCTGAACTTGCGCGATCGCGAGGTCATTGTGCTGCAAAACGGTCTTTTTGAGACTCTTGAGATCTGAGAAGCTGGGCAACGCCTGCACCTGCTGATCGAGAGAATGAATGGTTTGTGAGAGACGCTGATCAAGTTGCTCAAGGCTGACTTGGGCAGATTCCTGAACTTGCTGATCGAGACGACGACGATTGACCAAATTCAGCAACAATAGAAAGGAGAGCGGTGCGGCAGTAAATGCAAGCTGTTGGGACGCGATCGAGGCGACTGACCCTACGCCTGAGCCAGCCCACAGCACATATTCTGTTATGTCTAGCCATTTTGCATGGTTCATTGTTGCCTTATGCCCCTGAGTCCGTAAACTATAGAGTGGTAGCGAGATGCCTGCTGAGTCGCCGTTTATACAGTAGTTGCAGAAAGGCACTATTCATCTCTACAGATGCCGCCACCCAAATCAGGAAATTGAGCCTGACGATCGTCCATTTTTCACGATCCCATTACTTCATTCATCCCTATGCCTCAACTTCGTGCGCTAATCTTTGATGTCGATGGCACCCTCGCTGACACTGAGCGAGACGGGCATCGCGTGGCATTTAATCGCGCGTTTGCAGAGGCAGGGCTAGATTGGGATTGGTCGATCGAGCTTTACGGCAAATTATTAGAAGTGACGGGCGGCAAAGAACGGATTCTCTTCTACATCGACTCCTATCAGCCTCCGTTCGACTCCCCTGCGGAGTTAAAACCGTGGATTGCCAGCCTTCACGCCGCTAAAACTCGCCACTACAAGCAATTACTGAACGAAGGAGTGATTCCTCTACGTCCAGGGGTAAAGCGACTGCTTGAGGAGGCACGGGCAGCCGGAATGCGACTCGCGATCGCCACCACAACCACGCCCGAAAATGTCTCGACTTTGCTAGAAACGGCACTTGCCCCCGACGGCTGCGACTGGTTTGAGGCGATCGGGGCGGGTGATGTCGTCCCTCACAAAAAGCCTGCGCCTGACATTTACCTCCACGTTCTCAAGAGGTTGAATTTACCTCCTGAAGAATGTCTTGCCTTTGAAGACTCGCAGCAGGGCTTACAGTCCTCACTAGGGGCAGGGTTGAAGACGGTGATCACGCTGAACGACTACACCCGTGATCATAATTTTGCTCATGCCAACCTAGTGCTTGATCAGTTTGGCGAACCGACTGCTCCCTTCAAGGTTGTCTCAGGCACGACGGGAGAGGCTCAATACTTTGATCTCGCGCTTGCTGAGTCTCTACACCAGTTGCCTTAGAGCATTGAAAAAGGCGGCGTTGCTGAACGCTAGGCTCTATAAATCTGCCCTCACCCTAGCCCTCTCCCCAGGGAGACGGAACAAGAGGTTCTAGCTCCCTTCTCCCTAGTGAGAAGGGTTGGCGAGGGCTTGCCCCACTTTGTGAGGAGGGCTGTTCAGATTCACGCAGGAGGTCTATTGCCAAAACACAGGAGCGATAATGCCATTAGTAGGGTTGAGTCTTCTAACGATCGTAGGGCTGTTTTTGACTCAAGTTTTAGTTACATTTCCACTAGATTTAGTTTCTGTCTTCAATGTTCCCCTGTGGGTGGCAGCATCGGGATTTTTTCTCCTATTCGCCTGGGTTTTGGGCGATTAGATGCCGTTTACCCGTGCCAAAACTACCTCTGAAACTTGTGTCATATTCTACTGAGGCAGAGTCGATCGTTAGACAGCTTAATACTAAAGCTGTAGAGCCATCTTGTCGGGTTCTCAGTGAATCCTATTTTCCAAGCGGTGTGTTGCCACGCTCCAAAACCGTTGAGAGCATTTTGAGAGAATCACGAATCTTTTCAGTCGGTTTTTCGCCCGACTTTAAGGATGAGGAACGATCGCAATCGCCCTGATCGCGAATGCCTTGTGTGAAGATCAAGAAGGATGTCTAGCATCTGGCATAGATGACTATTTCAGCAAGCCTATTTCAAAAGAAAGATTAAAGGACAAACTAACTGACTGGGGTGAGAGATTGGAAAGCGACCCAACCAAACGAAACCGGGTAGATTTGGCAATTGACTGGGAGCATCTGCACCAAATTTCAGACGGTAACGAAGACTTTGAGCGAGAGCTACTGCACATCTTTGCTGAAGATGCCCACGCGCATTTAGAAGAAGCTCAAGCAGCTTTACTTCTAGAAGATCATAATGCCGTCTTGCGGGCAGCCCATCATGTGAAAGGGGCGAGTGCCAATGTAGGCTTAAAAGAGATGCGAACGATCGCCAGCCAATTAGAAGCCGATGCGACCGAACAGCAGTTGACAGATGCGCCTAAAATGCTTTCTAGGTTGGCAGAACTACTGCAAGACCTGCAGGCATTTTTAGAGCAGCCCTAAAATTTTAGTCAGACAGACGTTGGTGAGAACGATCGTTGACTTCACTCCAATTTATAGTCAAAAAAGCATTTGATCGAGGCATACACTCTATTGTTTACCTCAGTAATCTAACGGAATGATGCGATCGTTAAATACTAAGCTAGTGATCTGAAGATTTTCCGGATTGTGGGCTAAAAGTAGCGAAATTAACAGAGAAACTAGCTAAATTCAAGGAAATTGAAATTAGGTTTTCGCTAGGTCTGATTCACCCCTTGCCGTTAACCTCGACGCACATTAATTAGAACAAATCAATATAGATTTTCACAGGATTGATCGTTTAAGATAGCCATGCAAGTTTCAAGGTCTCAATCCCCATAGGTCTCAAAGTGCGGGGATCGCAGCCACGGTGGGCAACCAGAATTAAAGATACAAATTAGAGCAAAAAACTAGAGTTTCTTTAAGTTTTTTCTTCTATTTGCGAGCGACTCGATCAATGATTTCAATCTAAGAAACTGGGTTAACATGGCTAGCGGATTTTCATTTGTATCTACTACCTCTCGTATCAATCAGACTCGATCGCGTCGCTCTCATCGCTCCGTATTGCTATTTATGGTGGCGACTACTTTGATCAGCGGCTGTATGTTTCGATTAGCACAGTTGCAGATCGTGCAGGGTCAGCGCAATCGTCAGCTTGCCGACCAAAATCGCATTCGTCCCTTGTCGATCGTGGCAGATCGCGGCAATATTCTCGATCGCCGGGGCATTCCTCTCGCGGCTAATCAGCTTTCGCGATCGATTTATCTCTATCCCCGTGAGCAGTCGATGCAGCAGTGGCAAGACAGCGCCGAGAAACTCAGCAAAATTCTTGACGTGTCCGCTGAAGAGATTCTCAAAAAGCTCAATCAAGTGGGGTATCGATCGGCGGTTCCGGCTCGTATCTACCGTAATTTGACTCCTCATCAGTTTGTGGCGCTTGCAGAAGGAGGACAAATTCCTGGCTTAGAGATTCAGGCAGAGTCTAGCCGTCACTATCCCAATGGCAATCTTGCGGCTCATATTTTGGGCTATATCGGTGAAGCGACTGCCGATGACCTCAAAGCTAATCCTGACTTCCCGATGGGAATGTTGTTGGGGCAAATGGGGATCGAACGCATTGCAGATTCTAGTTTGCGCGGCAAATGGGGTAGTCACCTGCTCGAAGTGGACTCGGTCGGAAAAGAGTTGAGAATGTTGGGTGAGCAAAAGCCGACATCGGGGTCTGATTTGCGGCTGACGCTCGATTTCAAACTTCAGAAAGCGGCAGAAAAAGCTCTCAACAATCAGCGAGGGGCAGTCGTCGCGCTAGATGTGAAAACAGGAGCCGTTTTAGTGATGGCAAGCGGTCCGACGTTTGACCCCAATCTATTTACGCGCAAGATCTCCACTCAAGAATGGAAAGACCTTCAGGGGCAAGATCACCCATTTCTCAACCGCAGTTTGCAGGGCTATCCACCGGGCAGCACGTTTAAGATTGTCACCACGTCAGCAGGCATTCAGTCGGGCAAATTTTCGCCTAGCTCGACGCTGCCCACGTTTAGCGCGATTAACATTGGTGGCACCTTGTTTCATGAGCATGGCGGAGCGGGGTATGGCACGATCGGGTTCCGCGATGCCCTAGCGTTCAGCAGCAACACGTTTTTTTATCAGGTCGGAATGGCGGTCGGTCCAGATGAGATTTCTAAATGGGGACATCGATTGGGCATTGGGGAAACGTCTTCAATGGGTCTAGAAGGCGGCAGTCATGGCGTGATCCCTACGCCTGAGCAGAAGCAAAAGCTCTATGGCGAACCCTGGTATGGCGGCGACACGGTGAGTATGTCGATCGGGCAAGGTGTGGTTCAAGTCACTCCGCTCGAACTGGCGGTGATGGTGTCAGCGATCGCGAATGGCGGCTATCGCGTCAAGCCTCACCTGATGGCAGATCAAACCAATACTCCCGCTACAGTGCGCGAAGCAACGGGGTTAAGTCCGGGCACGATCGAGGTGATCCGCCAAGGTCTAACTGCGGTCGTCAAAGAGGGCACTGCCCGTCGATTGAGCGATGGCTCGATTCCGCCGACGGCTGGCAAGACGGGAACGGCGGAAGTGATTGGGCAGCGAGATAATGCGCTCTATGTGGGCTATGGTCCGTTAAATGATCCTCAAATCGCGATCGCGGTAGTGGTCGAGAACGGCGGCTTTGGGGCAGAATCTGCGGTGCCGATCGCCCACGAAATCTACAAAGCCTATTTCGGACCTCCCAAATCGGCGTCCCCCATTAAGTGAACTTTCGTTTAGATTAGAGTCTGTGCAGTGCTAAATGGCGATGGTGAAACAACTCAAGCCTCGATATTCTGTTGCCTGGATTAACAAGATTTCTGAGATCCCTCAAGCCGAGTGGGATGCGTTGGCAATGCCGCTCAAGACCCCATTTTTTGAGTGGGAGTGGCTGCACAATATGGAAACATCGGGCAGCACTACCGCTAAGTCGGGCTGGTTGCCCAATCATTTGACGGTATGGCGCGATCGGACTTTAATCGCGATCGCCCCTCTCTACATCAAAGGTCACAGCTATGGTGAGTTTGTCTTTGACCACCAGTGGGCAGATCTGGCAACCCGCCTAGGAATTGAGTATTATCCAAAACTGTTGGGGATGTCTCCATTCACGCCTGCTGAAGGCTATCGATTTTTGATTGCCCCTGGAGAAGATGAAGACGAGTTAACCGAGTTGATGATTGGCGCGATCGACCAGTTTTGCACACGCAATCAGATTTCTGGCTGCAATTTTTTGTACGTCGATCCTGACTGGCGATCGACGATGGAGCGACACGGCTTTAGCACCTGGCAGCATCACAGTTATATCTGGCAAAACCAGGGATACAGCACGTTTGATGATTATTTAGGGGCATTTAACTCCAATCAACGGCGCAACATCAAGCGAGAACGAAAGGCTGTCGGGCAAGCAGGACTGTATATCAAACCTTTTACAGGAGAAGATATTCCGAAGTTGCTGTTTCCCACGATGTACAGCTTTTATAGCGACACTTGCGACAAGTTTGGCTGGTGGGGCAGTAGGTATTTGACAAAGCGATTCTTTGAGCAACTGCACCCCCGATTTTCTGATCGAGTCGTGTTTTTTGCAGCCTATAGCGAACTTGATGAGCAACACCCGATCGGGATGTCGTTCTGTTTGACAAAAGGAGATCGACTATACGGGCGCTATTGGGGATCGCTGCAAGAAATCGATTGTTTGCACTTTGATGCCTGTTATTATTCACCGATCGAGTGGGCGATTCAAAATGGCATTCAACTCTTCGATCCGGGTGCGGGTGGGCAACACAAAAAGCGACGAGGGTTTCCGGCAACGGCTAACTATTCGCTGCATCGATTCTATAACAGTCGCCTATCGCAGATTTTACGTTCACACATTGAGCAAGTAAATGACTTAGAGCAGCAAGAAATTGACGCGATCAATCAAGATTTGCCCTTCAAGCAAGAATCTATTCGCTTTAATATTGACTAAGATACGACTCTTCAGAATGCTGTTAAACGTTGACTATGAACCAGGCTATTGCCGACACGACTGCGCTAGATGACAAGCTTTCTAACCGCTTCATCGAACTCGACCCGAATGGATATTTTATTATTTATGTCGATCGAGACCCCCAACTTATCTGCGCGAAACATTTCACAAATGTCATTAATGACAAAGGGTTAGCGTGTGATCCTGCCACGGGAGAACCCTTGCCCTGTAACGGAACTGTGCAGCGGCAATCTACCACGATCTTTAAGGGCAGGACGGCTAAAGAACTCTGCATCGAACTGTTTGAAAAGCCGAAAGATTGCGTCGTAACTCGTCTCGATCATGCCGCTTATTTAGGCAGAGAATTTGTCCGTGCAGAAGTCGCGATGCTAACCGGAGCAGACTACGTTCAAGATTAGAACGTTGCTTTAACGCTCTAGGTCTTCGTTGCTGTCCCACCCCTAAAATGAATTTCGGGCTAGTAGAGGAAAAACCGTTGAAACGGGTTGAAAGAGAACTTAGGATCATGGATTAAATAAAACCGAATTCTCCCTCACCCCAACCCTCTCCCTAGGGAGAGGGAGCAAACGTCTAGTTCCTCTTCTCTCTAGGGAGAAGGGGTTAGGCGAGGGCTTCGCCCCACTTCGTGAGGAGGGCGACCCCGTTTTGCAATTGCCGATCCCATTCAATTCACGATCCCTAGATAAATTCTTCAGTCCTCCGAAGAAGACTTTCCCTGTTAGCCCGAAATTTATTTCAGGGCGAGGCAGAATCGTAGCAAGAAAGTCTTTAAACACGCCTCAATGTTGAGTTGACAACGGACTCGTCAAACTCCCGTTGTCAATCCTGAATATTCTCTGCCACACTTTTTATTTGACGTACCAGAAATAAGTTGCCATTGGGATCACAGTCGCTGCGATCAACAGCCCAATTACCCAAACGGTTGCGTTGCTTTCCTGCGTCTGTTCTGGAGTGGCAAACGTCCCTTCAACCTGAACAGTATCCTGTACTACAGGCGCACCCGGATCTTCTTGACCCGACAAAACTGCCACTAAACGATCGCTAGCATCTAAAAACCCCTGATTATAGCGTTCACCCACTTTTAGAGGAACTTGCAGCGTCTCTTGAGCAACACTTTGCGCGATCGCATCCGGCATAATTGCTTTGACTTTTTCACCCGTATAAATGGCGCTATTGTTAGTTAATTTGTCTAACACCATTAGGGTTTGATTGGCTTGATCGTCAGGTGTTGGGAACCACTGCTTGAACAGCTTTTCGGTAAACGACTCGATCGTTTCGTCATAGTCTAAGCCCCGAATCGTCACAAAACGGACTTCCTGACCCGTTTCTGCCGTCAAATCGGTGAATGACTCAGTGATTTTACCTTCACTAAACCGACTCAGCACATTTGCTAAGTCTAAAACTTGCGAATCAGCAGGAATGCTAGGAACCTCATAAAGACTTGTGGCGTAGGCAGGGGCAACCACACATTGCAGGGTCAAAATCAAGACAACGATAGGGAAGACCCAACGGTTGCCGATGGCGGAGAGGAGCTTTCTCATGGGCGATCGACCTTCAGATGACATTTTTTCAAAATACTACGGCGAACAATATTTGAGTAGATCAAATACTTCTCATTAATTACATTACAATTTTTAACAGAGTTTGAATCGCAAGGAGCTAATTCTCATGCCTCTTTCTGTTGGCGATAGTGCCCCCAATTTCACCGCGAAAGATACGAACGGCAACACGGTGTCCTTGTCAAGCTATGCGGGCAAACCTGTGGTTATCTATTTTTATCCTAAAGATGACACCCCTGGATGCACGAAAGAAGCGTGTAGCTTCCGAGACAACTACGCTCAATATTTGAGTAAGGGAATCGCCGTTTTTGGGGTCAGCATGGATGATGAGCTGTCTCACCAAAAGTTTACTGAGAAGTATGGTCTGCCATTTCCATTGCTCGTTGACACCGATGGCTCGTTGACAAAAGCGTTTGATGTTGATGGTGGCGGTCGTTCTAAGCGCGTGACTTATGTAATTGACGGCTCTGCCAAAATTAGCCAAGTTTACACCACGGTCAATACTGAAACTCACGCCACCGATATTTTGGCTGAGATAGCAAGTTAGAAAATCTGAAACCTGACAAGCGTTCTAATTCCTTTTTGGAGTTAGAACGTTTTTTTGTGAAGAATTTATATGAGTCAGGCTCAGACAATTGAGCTAAATTATTAAGATTCCTGACTCGATCGCAGAACAACGTCTCAGTGCAGCTACACACTCAAGCCGTCTCGCAACGATACTCTATCTGGGGTGATTTCTATGACCGATACGACCGCGATCAGCAGCCTCTCATCACCAGGGGTTACGGCTCCTCCTACCTATTCAGGTCCTAAAGAGGTTTTGATCAACAAACCTGTGACGCTGAAGGGCACCTACGATGCAACGCGCATCGCCCAAGTCACGCTATCTGCTGAAGATAAGTTTCCGCTTAACGTCACGACGAATGCTGGAACCTGGCAACTGACCCTGCCAACTGGGTTCTCGACCGCTGGATCGCGATGGCTGCGGCTGAAGGGCTTTGACAGCCAGGGTCAAGTTGTTGAGAATCGAGTTTTCTACATTACCGTGAGCAGTGACCCACTGACGATCGGGCAATCCCTAACCCTCAAAGTCTTACAAGACACGTTCTTTAAAGCCGCTCCTGCTGACTCATCGACTCTCAGCGATCAGCAGAAAGTTTTGGTAAAAGCCGGACAGACGTTTAGCGTCAATCGCTATGGCTCGATCGATGGTCACATCAAGCTAGAGTTAGGCGAAGAAATTGCTCCGATCGGCAGCTTTGGCTATTTCTACGAGAGTCACGTTCAACTCAGCAAAGGCACCCAAATCTTTCGCTTCAACCTTGAAGAGGTGCCAAATCTCTCGCTAACCGCTCAGTTAGTAATCACCACAACAACAATTCTCAAGGCAAAATTAGGAGATTCTTCGACCCTCGCAGCAAATCAGAAGATCAACGCGGCAGCAGGACAAACCTACGCGATCACAGGCTATGCGTGTGTGAACGGTCATTTTCGGGTCAAGCTGGCTGAGGCGATCGCAGGCTTTGGCGACACTGCATTTGTCTATTGGAAATACGCTCAGGTGAAGCGAAACGGCAAGTCCATTCCCTACGACTCAGATGCTCTGACGGTGACTGCACTCACGAGCACGATTCTCAAAAAGCGCCCCGTTGATTCTTCACAGCTACAGGCTTCAGAGAGAGCAAATCTCAGCGCTGGAAACTTTTATGGAGTATCTAGTTATGCAATTCAAGGCGGACATATTAAAGTTGCGCTCACCGAAGAACTGCCGGGATTTGGAAATACGGGGTTTGCCTTTCCCAGTTTTGTGCAAATGAAACGTGGCGGCAAACCGTTTAATCCGATTCCACCCACGGTTGAAATCAATGTGCCTTACTTTTCGCAGCGAGATAACCCCCGCTATTATTGGGCGACGTGTAATGTGACCTCGATCGCGATGGTTTTCTACTATTACGGCATTCGTGCTAAAAATAGCGGACAGCAGCTAGAAGATGAACTGTTGCAGTGGTGTCTCGACAAGGGCGGAGAAGGTGCTCAAACCAATCACAATGTTCTTTCTCAACTGGTTCAGGCTTACGGCTTTAAGCCTAGCTTTAACATCAATCGCACTTGGCAAGAGGTCAAAGAAGAATTGATCAACGGTCGTCCGGTTGTGTTATGCGGACTGTTTACGCACGGTGGACATATTGTTACAGCGATCGGGTTCACGTCTCAGGGCTATATCGTTAATGACCCGTGGGGCGATGCGATGTCGGGCTATTCAAACACTGAGGGTCGCAAGCGTCTCTATCCCTATAGCTATGTCGATGAGGTTGCTGGACCTGATGGGGAAGTCTGGGCGCATTTTATTTCTAGATAGCGATCGAGTGGGCAGCTTAGGCTCGATCTGGGCTTAGGCTGCAAGCTGTCGTGCGAAATTTTCAGTTCAATCTACCAAGATGAAAAGACTGTATTTGTAGATGTTGGCAACCATGACGAAGTGTATTAAGCGACCGAGATCGCAACAGCACAATAATGCTGGCACAGCAGATTAATAGAAAAACTGAATGTAGAACAAATAGGGTAACTACTCTAACAGTGCCAGATTCAGAAAATGACGTGTGGGCAACATCAATGGTTTGCTGCTGAGAACGCCGCGCAACTCGCCAAATGCCACGATCGAGCCTGTAAAGGTGGTTGCTTCGATGAATGTGCCGATGAACATTTCAATTGAGTCTGCCTACTGATCAAACGTCTCAAACAGCTTGACTAAGATGACATTAGAGAATAGAAAGCCTTCAGGATCAGTGAGTCTAATGTGTCCTTCAGGTAGATTAGAGCCAGCCAAAGTAGGATAGTCTGCACTCGAAAACTCAACCCATCCTACTTTTTGATAAGGCTGCAAGCACGTCCAAAGTTCCGCTATTCTTTCTTGACCAAACTGTTGAACAAGCTGGGATAAGCTTAATCCTTCTGCTAATCGCAACCCCACCATTAAAGTATCGAGAAAAACATCTGAAGGATCAGGATTCTGATAACTTATCCTTTTGCCTTCGTTCGTTATTTTTTCCTCAACCCATTCGTAATACTCGCGGGTCTTTCTAGGACGGGCAACCCGATCGCCGCCGATATAACTCGTCGCCCCCATGCCAAACCCATAAAACGATCGGTTCTTCCAATAGACTCGATTGTGATGACACTGAAACCCCGATCGGGCATAGTTTGAGATTTCATAATGCTCATACCCTGCCGAAGTTAGGATGCTCTGCGCCCTGCGATACATGTCTGCTGTCGCTTCATCGGTGGGTAGAGGGGTTGCTCCCGGTTGATATTGCTTACCGAATGGGGTCATTGGCTCGATCGTCAGATCGTAAACAGAAATGTGGTTTGGAGATAGAGAAATTGCTTTGTCTAACGAGTCTTGCCACTGAGCGATCGTCTGTTTAGGCAATCCCGAAATTAGATCCAAACTAAAGTTAGAAACATCTGCTTGATGAATCAGGTCGATCGAGTGATAAACATCTTCAACTCTGTGGGTTCTACCACAAGCAGTTAGCAACTCTGATTGAAACGCTTGCACCCCCAAACTGACGCGATTGACACCTGACGATCGATACCCTTGAATTTGTGCAAGATCAAATGTACCAGGGTCAATTTCCATCGAGATTTCGGCATCGGACAAAATGCCAAACTGTCGATTTAAGGTGTCAAGAATTTGGCTTAATTGACCAACCGACAATAGTGAAGGGGTGCCACCACCCAAAAAAATCGTTTTGAGCGGTTGCCCTAAGTTTTCAGTCAGTCGAATCTCGTTGCAAAGAATTTCGACGTAATGCACGATCGTGCCTGAGTTGTTGCCGTTGCGCTGATCTCCAACTACAGAGACGGGAAAGTCACAGTAAAAACAACGCCGCCGACAAAATGGAATGTGAACATAAGCAGAACTCGGAACGTTAAATTCCATGAATCTTTTCTAAAATTCTTTATCTTCTTAAATTATCGCAATGAATCTTCTTTAATCCTCGTACTTTTTATTGATTTTTGTATCCTAAACTACAGGCATTAGTAGGGGTAACCGCCTTTAGGGAGAGGGATTTGCGTGAAGATCTTACAAACTCGCAAGATATAATAATGGAAGATCGATCTGACTAGAAAGGTTGAATTCTAGATCCTAGACTTTGAGTTGCTTTTAAGTTCCTAGTCCACCGTTTATAGAAAGCTTTAAACTTTAACTTGAACCCATCCATCACACTATAAAATCACTAATCCAAAACCGACAAACTCCTCTACTTCAAAGATCATGGTTGATGCAGTCATTATTATTTCATTCATTCTAGCAGGAGCGGGAATTGGCTTTCGTGGCATTGAGGCGCTGCCAGGTGGCGTTTTGCAGCAGGTGACAAACCCCGATGCACTGCGTTGGGTTTGTGCAGGCTTTGGTGCCATGATTGGCTTTGCGATCGGCTTAATTGCCCAGTCGAGCTATCGTCGCGTGGCGCAACAAATTCGCGAGATGCCTGCCCCGGTGCTGCTGAGTCGCTCGGTGGGCTTAGTTCTCGGTCTGCTGGTGGCAAACCTGCTGCTGGCTCCGATTCTTCTCCTGCCAATTCCGCAAGAATTCTCGTTTATCAAGCCGCTTGCTGCCGTGGTCGGAAGCATTATGTTCTCTGTTTCTGGCGTGTCGCTGGCAGATACTCACGGTCGATCGCTCTTGCGGCTAATCAACCCCAACAGTGTCGAAACGATGCTATTTGCGGAAGGCACGCTTAAACCCTCCAGCGCAAAGGTTCTTGATACAAGTTGCATCATTGACGGTCGCATCTCTGCACTGCTCGACACGGGGTTTCTAGAAGGTCAGCTTCTCGTGCCACAGTTTGTCTTGCAAGAGTTGCAGCAAGTAGCAGATGCCTCTAACGATCAAAAACGAGTGCGCGGACGGCGTGGGCTAGATGTCTTGAATCAGATTCGGGAAGCTTATCCAGAGCGGGTCGTGATTCACTCTGCTGACTATGAGGACATTGCAACGGTAGACGCGAAATTAGTGAAGCTCGTGCAAGACATCAACGGCACGCTGCTCACGACTGACTACAACTTAAATAAGGTTGCCACAGTGCAGCGAGTCCCCGTTCTGAATGTGAACGATCTGACTCAGGCAGTGCGTCCGTCCTATCTGCCAGGTGACAGCATCGATCTCAAGATTTTGCGAGAAGGCAAAGAACCCGCTCAAGGAGTTGGCTATCTTGACGACGGCACGATGGTTGTGGTTGAAGAAGGTCGAGCTTTTGTGGGTGGCGAACTTCAGGTGATCGTTACCAGTGCTCTGCAAACCTCAGCAGGACGCATGATCTTCGCTCGACCCAAAGCATCGGCGATGGCTTGAAATCGAGATGGCTCGATCGACATCAAAAAAACCAGCAATTTTTCATGATGAGACCTAATGGTGCGCCTCAAACCTTGGCAGTGGGCAGTTTTAGGATTACCGATCGTGCTTGTAGTCGGGTTTCTCCTAATCGCCGCCGGATTGCAAATTCACGAATGGGGCATTAGCTGGATCTGGGCGATTGTCGGGTTACTATTTGTGGGCTGGCGCTGGCTTTTGGTGAAATGGACGCAGCCCGCCCTTGCCCAAGTCGAAGCGATCGTCACCGAACTCTCTGCCGACTTGCAGTCACAAACTCCGACCACCGCGTCTGCCAATACCTCGTTTCAGCAAGCCGAAGCCGAGCTACAAAAAATCTTGCAGACTGCGCGCATCGATCCGCCGCCGTGGGAAGACTGGAACATTTTTTGGCTACGCTGCCAGACGTTGATTGGCGCGATCGCGCAGGTCTACTATCCCCAAACCGAGCAGCCTTTACTCAACATCTATATTCCCCAAGCCTATAAGCTGCTGCGCAGCACGGTTGATGACCTCGACCAGTGGATGCAGCGTTTGTCTCCGGCGCTCAATCAAGTCACGATCGGGCAGGCATATCAGGCATACGAGGTTTACCAAAAGCTTGAGCCATCTGCCCGCAAGATTTGGCAAGTGTGGAATTGGGCGCAATGGCTGCTCAATCCTGCGGCGGCGATTGCGAGAACGGCAACTCAACGCACCAGCAGTCGCGCCACCCAAGAGCTATTGTCCAATCTCAGCCAACTGATGCGAGAAGCTGCCCTACGAAATCTGGGCAGACAAGCGATCGCCCTTTATAGCGGCAGTGCCAGCCCTAATTTAGAAGAGACCTCGATCGCTCAGCCCATCTTACCCAAGGCTCAAACTCAAACGCTGCGAGACATTATTTCTCAAGCGAATCCGTCTCAAACCGTTGAGCAAACGCCTGTTAATCTGCTGCTCGTCGGGCGGACAGGGGCGGGAAAAAGTAGCCTGATTAACACGTTATTTGTTGAAGCTCAAGCCGAGGTTGATGCGTTGCCAAGCACAGATCGGATTCAAGATTATCATTGGCAAACCTCCACCGGAGAGGCTTTGACGTTGTGGGATTCGCCGGGTTATGAGCAAGTCGATCGGGCAGAACTCCGCGATCAGGTTCTCGACCATGCCGCTCATGCTGATCTGGTTTTGCTGGCGACTCCGGCACTTGATCCAGCGTTGCAGATGGATTTAGATTTTCTCAGAGATCTGCAGGCTGAGATCCCAGATCTGCCGACGATCGCCATTGTCACTCAGGTCGATCGGCTGCGTCCGATTCGAGAATGGCAGCCTCCTTACGAGTGGCAAACGGGCGATCGTCCGAAAGAAATCTCGATTCGAGAAGCGACCCAATATCGGGCGAGTCTGCTCGGCTCGACTTGCTTAATGGTATTGCCGATCGTCACAGGTGACAAAACTCGGCAAGCCTGGGGTGTTGAAGCGTTATCACTAGCGATTTTGGACTCGATCGAGCCTGCAAAACAGCTTCGTCTCGCACGGTTTTTTAAAAGCCTCGAAGCCCGAACGATCGGGGCTGCTAAAATCATTGACCACTACACCTTTCAGATGGCGACGACGCAAGGGTTAACTGCGTTTCTCAAAAGTCCCATTCTTAGCTTTATTTCGACGTTAACGACGGGTTCGCCGACACTGGCGCTGTTGCTGGCTGAGAAGATTCCGATCGAGCAGCTTCCCGTCGTGATCGGTAAACTTCAACTCGCCTACGATTTGTACAATCTGCTGACCGCCGATCAGTCCAATCCACCTAGCTTTGACTTTCGGGCAATTTGGGGATTGCTGCTCGAAGATTCTGCCTCACCTGAGCGCACGGCTTGGGCATTTGGTCACGCGCTGACGGAATATTGGACTCAATCGCTGACCCCGGAGCAACTGCGATCGCGCTTTGATGACTATTTGAAGATGGCTAGTCCGATCGTCGAGTTATAACCGTTTGCTACAGAAACTTCTTGCGTGTGATCGTTGGGTTTACCCGATGCCGTAGAGACGTTTCGATGGAACGTCTTGCCGATTTTGCCATGACCTATAATCTGTCAATATTCAGTGATCGATGGAGAACACGCCATGATGCAACTCCTCAACCAATCCACCGACCGGGTGCGACCTCTACCTGATACTAAAGCGACTAAAGCTCCCTACTGGCAAAGCTCTTAAACGATTTTATAGCAGTTCTTTTGATTATTCATTGACTAGTTTTACAGGCACCCAAAACCCTTGTGGAGCAAAAGGTGGTTGGTTTTTCTAATGTATCGGATGGAGGTCGCACCCCACCGACCAGCGCATTCTCTTGCGGGGGACGTGGGAGAAATTCAAACTGATGCAGCAAGTATCAGAAGATTCTCCCGGTGTGCGGCTGGCTTTTTACGACGGAGAGATAGAGATCCTCATGCCCGGACGTGAACATGAGCTATTTGGATGCGTCATCGGTGGGCTGTTATTGATCTATCTGGCTCAAAAAGGCATCTTCTTTCAACCAACCGGATCAATGACTCAGCAGAAGGAGAAGCATCCGCCCAAGCGGATAAATCGTTCTGCATTGGCAATGTAAAACCTATTCCTGACCTCTCGATCGAAGTCATATTCACGAGCGGCGGTGAACGCAAACTACTTCTGTATCAGGCGTTAGGGGTTCCTGAAGTTTGGTTCTGGGAAGATGGAGCGCTAAGGCTCCATCATCTCCGTCCTAGTGGCTATCAACGCATTGAGCGCAGTGAGTTACCGGGGTTGCAAGACCTCGATATCGATTTTCTCAAACGCTGCATGATGATGGCTGAAACCGATGCAGGGGAGGCAATCAGAAAGTTTCAGCAGGGAATTTCCCATTAATCTACGCCCTCGATCGGAGCAAATCCCTGACGCTGAACGTTTTCGGTGACGACGCGCGGCTCTAAAAATTGCAGCAGATAATCCCGTCCGCCTGCTTTTGAGCCGACTCCTGAGAGTTTAAATCCGCCGAAGGGTTGTCGAGCCACGATCGCGCCTGTGATGCCGCGATTGATATAGAGATTTCCTACTTCAAAGTCGGTTTGAGCTTGCTGAATGTGAGACGGGGTGCGCGAATATAGTCCGCCCGTGAGCGCATAAGGGGTGCCGTTGGCGATCGTCATCGCATCCTCAAACGTCTTAGCTTTGATCACCGCTAAAACGGGACCAAAAATCTCTTCTTGAGCGATTTTGGCATCGGGCGAGACGTTAGCAAAAATTACCGGACTGACGAAATAACCTCCGTCGGGGACTGGCATCTCTAAGGCGACTTCTGCCTCGGTTCGACCTTGCTCAATGTAGCTTTGGATGCGGCGTTGAGATTCGTCATCGATCACGGGTCCGATCTGGGTGCTGGGCAATTCTGCGGCACCGATGTTGAGCGATCGGGCAGCTTCGACTAATCGGTTCAAAAACATCTCATAAATCGATTCGAGCACGATGACTCGCGAACACGCCGAGCATTTCTGCCCACTGTAACCAAACGCTGAATGCACTACGCCCTGGACTGCCTGATCTAAATCAGCGCTTTCATCGACGATAATGGCGTTTTTGCCGCCCATCTCCGCGACGACTCGCTTCAGGTGTCTTTGCCCCGGTTGCAACACGGCAGCGTCAGCGTAGATTTGACAGCCCACTGCTTGAGATCCCGTGAACACAATCATGTGCGTGTCGCGATGCTTGACCATGTGAGCGCCCACCGTCGGACCGTCTCCCGGCACAAACTGAAAGACTCCATGCGGCACGCCAGCATCGATCAGAATCTCGGCAATTTTGGCGGCAATCACCGAAGAGGTTTCGGCAGGTTTGAGCAGCGCGCAGTTGCCTGTGACGATCGCGGCAACCGTCATTCCGAGCGGGATGGCAAGCGGGAAATTCCACGGAGAAATGACTAGGACAATGCCTTTGGCGTGGTAGCGATAGCGGTTGGTTTCTCCCGGCAGATCGTAGCGATCGCCCACTTCCAAGCGCTCCATTTCGTCGGCATAATAGCGGCAAAAGTCGATCGCTTCTGAGACTTCACCATCGGCTTCTCGCACGGGCTTCCCAGTTTCTAGCACCATCCAGGCGATCAGGTTGTCGCGTCGTTCAACCAGCAGATCGCCTGCTTTGCGAAGAATATTTGCGCGTTGGATCGCAGGCGTTTTTTGCCACGCTGGAAACGCAACTTTTGCGGCAGCGATCGCGTAATCTGCCTGTTCGACGCTGATCATGCCAATCTGCCCCACCACTTCAGTAAATTGAGATGGATTCACCGAAGCTAATTTTTCAGCGGTTTCTACAAACTCTCCATCAATGAAAGGCAGGTAAGTTTTGCCTAACTGTTGGCGCACTGTTTGTAGGGTTTGTTGAAGATGATTGCGGGACTCTCGATCGGCATAATCGGTATCTGCAACGTTGACGAAGCTGTGAGCGTTGAGATTTGACGGCTTTGCCTCAGAAATTTTAGGCGCGGCTAATAGTTCTTCGATCGGGCGTTCTTCAAGATTCTGTCGCAAAAACGAACTATTTGCCGTGTTTTCTAACAAGCGACGAATCAGATACGACATCCCCGGAATCAAGTCGCCATAGGGACAATAAACGCGAACTCGATAGCCTTGATCCACAATCGCTTTGGCTAATTTGTCGCCCATGCCATAAAGCGTCTGAAACTCAATCCGACGAGCCGGAATATTCAGCGCTTTAGCAATCGCGATCGCGTGTGCCTGAGTGCGAACGTTGTGACTTCCGATCGCCGCATAGAGATGGTCGTGGTTTTCTAACAGCAATCGCGTTAGCGTTTCAAAATTGGCATCGGTTGCAGATTTTTCGTTATAAACGGGCTGTTCCCAATCTTTTTGCGCTGCTTTGATGGTTTCCTGATCCCAATAGGCACCTTTGACTAACCGGATTGTTAACGGAGTGCCGCGTTCTTTTGCCCACGTAATCAAATCTTGCAAATCGCGTTCGCTGTCTCGCAAATAGGCTTGCAGCGTCATGCCAATATCACTGCGATTGCGAAACTCATCTTCTAACAAAATCTGCTTGAGAATCGCCAGCGTCAAATCTTTGTAAGCATACTGCTCCATGTCAAAGTGAACCGCCGCCCCCAACTCTTTCGCCCGACGCAGCAATGTCCGAATCCGATCGCTGACGCGGGCTTGACTGCCTTGAGCATCCAGCGGGTCAAACTGCGAGTAAAACGCCGTCAGCTTCACAGACACCTGAACTTTGGGGAGCGGTTGCCCATCTGCTATGTCGATCGCCGGAACCGTTGCCCAATTCTTCGCCGCTTCGGTGAGTTGGGTCATCAGGTCGAGATAGCGATCGAGATACGATTGTGCTTCTGCCTCGGTAATCACTGCCTCGCCGAGCAAATCGACCGTGAAGCCCATCTTCTCTTTTCGCAGCCGTTCTAGCGTTTTGAGAACTTGTTTGGTCGTTTCCCCAGAGATATATTTGTGTGCCAGAGTTTCGACCGCCGTTGAAACCGTAGTAGCAGCCACTTGTCCCGGCATGGAGTCGGCGTTGGCAAAATTAAGCAATCCTTTAAGAGCGGCGGGTAGCTCAACGCTGGCATCGCTCAAATATTCCTGCATGTGACGAGCGATCTCGGCTTTGCTTCGCAGCGATGGCAAACAGTCAATAAAGCGAAATAGCTGCACCCTTAAACCCGGATTCTCCATCGTCCAGCCCAGGAGTTTGTCATCCCAGCGCATCTGATCGCGCATTTGAGCAAAGAACGATCGAGACTCGCGAGTGGCTCCGAGCAGTTGCCGCGCGATCGCTTGGGTTTGGGGTTCATAGATGCGGTCAGTCACTTGGGCAACCATAAATTCTCAGCTTTGTAAAGTATTAGCAAGCCAATCAAACACGTCTAGTTCTTCAGGTCTTGTCAGACGAAGACTACTAGTTCTATTGTCGGTTCTCGATCAGACGGTGGAGGGTTAGACCGTTAAAAAGGTTTACAAAACAGATTTCATCTTGGGTGAACGGAGTCCCTCAATTTCGTATTGAAAGCGACAGTCTTCAAAACTGGTATTCCCACTATAATTTTTCAACGACCATCCTGAGAATTCAGTAAATTTATGTAACAATATTTAAGTGTTCGAGGCTGTCTTTGCCCCTACATCATCAGGAATCTACCATCCTGTTGTTTATTCGTTGCCCCCTATGAATGCACTTGATGATGCGACTCTGATTCAGCAATTTGTTGCCCGTCAGACAACACTGACCACTAGCCCAAACTTACGTATTGAGTCTGCTCCTAATGTCACGCAACTGTTGACTCAAAACGGTGAGCTTTTGGCACGACTCGATCGCTCGACTCAACCCGCGATCGTGCAGGTCAAACAAGGAATTCAACATCGGGCGCTCTTGCATCAAATCTTGTCTGAACATGGATTTGTGTTGATGCAGGGGGCGCAACTATTCCGCAAACTGCCCAACGAATCGGAATTTAGCTGCTATGAGGCGCAGCAGATTCCGATCGGATATCAGATGCACTGCACCGAAGCCAAAACTTTATGGAAAGTTTGGTTGGCTCAAACCCACCCTCGTCATCGGCTTGATAGTCGTCTGGAGTTGCTGCTGTTTACCCCTACTGCTTGGTTGCCGATTCAAGACGTGTCGTGTCATTGGGGCGTTGTGTCGATCAAAACGTTGATCAAGGCAGCGAGTCTTCAAAAGAGTGAGTATGTAACGTGGCTACAAAAGCGCAGCATCAAGGATGAGTTAGGGCAGTGCGATCGTCAGTCAACCGTTCAAACTCCTACCCGTTCTTATGGTTGAAATCTTCTAACAAGCCCCATAACTCTGGAGCCTTGACATACTCCCTAGCTCTAAAGGAATGGGAATTCTAAGCTTAGACAGCAACTACAGGCGAAGCCTGTCTAAGATGTCTAAGCCAAAAGGTTTTAAAGACTCTTGCCAAACCTGAAAGTGAATCAGATCAGTGTTTGCCAGAGTGCCATCGAGGTCGTAGAGAACTGCAGCTAACGTCATCTCTAGTGTTCAAAAATGCCCTGATAGTGCATCAAGTCTAGCGACGTAAACACAGGCAAGCATTGAAAACACTGTTCAGCGAGTTCTAAGCGATCTTCTCGCTCTAACATCGCGATCAGCGTTTGACGGGCGCTAATCAGATAGCGAACATCATTGGCAGCATATTTAAGCTGTGCCTCTGACAGATTGGCAGCATTGCCCCAATCTGAACTTTGAGCGCTTTTGTCTAACTCAACGCCCACCAATTCTTGAATCAAATCTTTTAAGCCGTGTTTAGGTGAGTAAGTCCGCGCTAGCTTGCTGGCAATTTTGGTGCAAAACAGGGGCGTAACGTAGATGCCTAAATAGTGGCGCAGAGTAGTGATGTCAAACCGCGCAAAGTGAAAGATCTTAGTGATCGTTGGAGCCTCTAGCAGCGTTTTGAGATTGGGTGCTTCTGTTTGTCTTTGAGCAATTCGCACAACGGTAACGCGATCGTCACCATCGCACAACTGCACGAGGCAAAGACGATCGCGCTGGGGCAACAATCCCATCGTTTCGGTGTCAACGGCGATCGCGTCTGTCTGCAAATAATTTTCCAGCACGGCGATCGAGAGATCACCGTCACAGATCTGAAAGTCTTTAGGTTCCATTTAGAAGTTGAGAATCGGCAGTAGAGACCGATCTCATATTACTATCCGCTACTTGCGAATAAAGATCTGCGTAAAGTAGATTTCTCCTTTTGCATTGCGACTGACTCCGACACCCGTTAGCCCATAGGCTCCTCGAATATTTTTTAAGTGTCCAGGGCTTTTAAGCCATCCCTCCACCGCCTGAGTGGTAGGGTCTCTATAGCCCATATTGTAGGCAATGTTTTCGGCAGCCCCGCGATAGGGAATCGACTTCGCAATTTCTTTAACCCGTCGATCAAAGCCCTGATGACTAAACGGCACCTTTCCGGCTGCCATATCTTGGCTATGCAGCCTTGCTTGCTGGGTCAGGCTGTCTGCGATCGTCAGCGCCGAAAGCCCCTTACTGACACGATATTGATTGATCTGCCGATGAACCGCTTGCTCAAGCGCTTGCGTCGTTGAATCTGTGCGAGCAGCTAAATTAACAGAGGCTCTAGAAGGCTGTGCGGGTATCGAACTTGTCAAACTTGCGCGGTTGTCAGCATGAGCAGAAAGGCTCAGACTGCCCACGATCGTCAAGGCTGCGATCGTCGCCCTAGTCAAAAGAGGTCTTAGCATGATGGAGCTTTTATACAGCATCTTCTGTAGATGGATATCACGGACACGGCTTTTTGTGTTGTGATTTTAATCACATAGTTTTGATGAAGTTACTTACAGTCAGCGATTTGTGATTTCAATCTCTAATCATGAGAAACCTTGAAAAGCACAAATATAGTTCTACGTAGATAGTTTAGAACAAGGGGCTTAAGCCCCCTGTTGCTTTAACGGTAACTCGCAGCGTCCTAATTCAGTTTCGTAATGTCATGTCAATGATTTGACCCTCACATTTGAGGACGCGGATAGGGTTTGATTAAATTCGTTCCGCGATATATGTGAAATTTATTGACTGTCACGCCTCCGCGCTGTAGGAGCACTTCTCCCAATTTTTCAAACTGCTGAAAGTAAGGCACATATTCTGCCGCAGAATCTTCGTTGGTTTGAAACTCATTGGAGGTTAGATATAGCCCAGTTTTGCCCAGCCACTGGTCAGCCGTTGACCAAAACGCAAAGCCACGCAGATCTTTTTTGTCAAAACAAGTGACCGGAACGGGCGCTAAAGGAGTCAACGCCATGCCGATATGTCCTGCCATGTGAAAACGATTGCTGAAGATAAAATCAGCGTTTTTAAGGGCGGCTAAAAGCTCAGGAGACTTTGCAAAATTGTGGCGAAGCTGCACTACATCTACAAGCTCGATCGAGGCATCGTTTTCAGGTGCCAAAAATCCTCCAAAAATTCCATAATGACTCGGTTTTTGGAGTGTTCCTAGCGTGATGTGGGAGAGTGCAGTCAGCAGCAGCATGAAGGTGGCGATCGCTGATCCCCACAGCCAGCGCTGCACGAGTTTTGGGTGCCGTTGTTGCCAGAGGGCAGCCTGTTGACCGAGTAAAGGAGTCGCGGCAAAAAATCCGGGCATCGTCCAGGTGGGCAAAATCTGCTGATAGCCTTCAATCAAAATAAACACTAGGAAAGCTGGAACGGAGAGCCAGACCACGAGCCACTGACGATCGCGCAGATTAGATAGCTCGGTGTGGCTTCCAGGGTTAAACCACGATCTCACGGTGGATCGTCCGGCTCGGCTCGCCGTTGAGAGGCTGACCCACCAGAGCGGTAGTCCTATGGTGGGAAACAAATAGGCGCTATGAATGAACGCTGTCTCAATCACCTGCGAGATGCGATACCGCCTGCCAGGAATGCCGCGATTGCCTTGAAATAAAAACGAAACCCAGTCATGCTGCCAGTTCCAATACAGCACGGGGGAGAACGCGATCGTAAACAGAGCCATGCTGAGAAGAGTCCACGGAGATCGCAGTGCCGATCGATGAGCCGGACTCGTGAGGCAAAATCCGATCAGTCCAGCGCCCAACAGAACGCCGTGATATTTGCCCAAACAGGCGAGACCGACCAATAGCCCAATCACAGCCACGCGATAAGTTGGGCGATAGGGCGCGTCATCTCGATCGAAAAATTCACACGCAGCCACCCAAAGCGTCAGCGACCAGAAGACCATGAGTGGCGCATCGGGCAATGTCAAAATGCCAAAGCCGATTTGAAAGATGGGCGCGATCGACGCGATCGCCAGTGTCAACACACCCGCCCGTCGAGAAAATAATTGAGTCGTCGCTCGATAGAGAAAATACAACGTTGCCGTAAACAGCAGCATTGCACCGAGTCGAATCGTCAACGGTGACACAGTTCCAGTGAGCCAAATTCCAAACCCGGTAGTCAACGCAACGAGCGGCGGATGGTCGAAATAACTCCAGTCAGGATGCAGCGTGTAGAGATAGTAATACGCTTCGTCAAACCCAGGCGGAAGCCAGAAAGCAACTAGGCTTCTAAATGCCAAACCTGCGACAAGGATTAAGATCACCGATCGGGGCAGTTGACTCCACGCTTTCTGAATGGTTTGCATCACGACTGGTTTAACACCGAGAAACGAATGACCTGATAAATGCCAACCTGATTAAGCCGCTGATAACTCTGGGGCAAAATCTCTGCCTCTTTCAAGGTGCGGTCGGTTGTCACCATCAGTATTGATCGCTGAGTCTTTTGTTGGCGCACTTGTTCCAGGTAGGGCTTAATTTTTGCAGAGCGATTAAAGAATGTGATCGGCTGGTGGGTGTAAAAGACCAGACTCGGTTTCTCAAACGAATTAGTTGCCATAACGATCGGTTCATTTGCCTGTCTGACCTGGTTCACGATCTGAGCGACTTCTCTTAGCGGAAGCTGTCGCTCTCTGTCCAGAACTCCGATAAACGGCGTGATGAAGAATAAGATGAACGCTGCATAAGTCGCAAGATTCACGCCCCAAAACAAATGTAGTTTACGCTTGAGAATCAAAAATGTGCCACCGATCGCGCCTCCGAGCCAAATCAAACCGCCAATTTGCGGCAGTCCTGCCTCCTGCATTCGCAGCCCTAACTGAGGCATCGACGGATCGCGATTCAGCCAATGAGGACTGTAGAACGTCACCGCCGCCAAGGTCACGCATAGAGCCAGACTGACGTATACACTCGCCTTTAAACCCCAGTTTGGAGCAGTTTTTTCCCTCTGATCACTCCACCAAAGCGAGACGAGAATCGCCGCCGCCGGGACTAAAGGCAGCGTGTAAGTAATGTATTTTGTCGCGGCGATCGTAAAAAACCCCAGCACGATCGCAAACCAGATCAGCGCAAATAATCCTAAATGGCTCGATCGCGGCTGCTGTCGCCATGACCGATCTCGAAGACGATGAGCGATCGCAACGGGCAAATAAATCGACCACGGAAAGAACCCAATCAGCACAATCAAGCTGTGAAAATACCACGCCCCTTGATGTTGATTCACCACATGAGTGAAGCGCCCTAAATTGTGGTAGCCAAAAAACGAGTTGATAAACCCGTCTCCGTTTCGCAGATATGCCAGCACATACCACGGCACACTCAGACCCAAGAAAATCACGATTCCCGGCACGAGCTTGATCTCTTTCAAGACCTCCCGGACTTTGCCAACGCAGACTAAGAAGATTAAGACGATCGTCCCCGGCAACACCACGCCCACAGGTCCTTTCGTCAACACTGCCAGCGCCAACCATCCATAAAATGCTAGATAAAACCGAGTCTGAACCTTGGGATTCTCAGGGTGAGCATATCCCCAAAAAAAGCTCAACAAAGATCCCCCAAAACACACACTCAGCAGCATATCTGAGTAGCCCAATCGCCCAAAAAATAGCGTTTGCAAGTTGAGGGCAAAGATCGCAGATCCCAAAAAGGGCAGGATTTTGGCGCGAGATTTGAGTTTCTGCTCAAAAAACCTCAGCGTGTAGAAGCAAAACCCAATCAACAGCGTTCCTGAAATTGCCGACGGCAACCGTGCTGCCCACTCGTTGACCCCGATCGTGCCATAGGCGATCGCCATCAGCCAATAAATTAACGGAGGCTTATCAAATCGGGTCACTCCATTAAAGTAGGGAGTGATCCAGTCACCTGTCACCTTCATTTGACGAGCCGCTTCTGCAAACAGAGGCTCTGTTTCGTCGAGTAGCCCGGTGCTGCCCAGACGATGAAACAAAACCAGCCAACTCAGCAGTAAAATCCACAGAATCGGCAAAAAACGAGCGATGTGCGGATGCTTAGATTGAACGACGGGTGCGATCGAGCGGTCAAACTCCATACTCTTCACCCTTCTTCAGGATTGCTCGAATCCTCTCTGCAACTTCATCGGTCTGCTCGATCATCGCCATGTGACCACACTCTAGAATCTCAAATACATTGTCGCCACAGCATCCAAATAAACGATGAAAACTGGCGAGATGCTGCACATATTTGAGTTCCATAATCGGATCTTGAGCACCCGCAATAAAATAAACAGGCTGCTTAAGTCGAGCCACCACTTGAGGTAGACAATGCACCTCAGCTTCGGTGGTCGAGTCTAACAGTGCACCTAGCGCTGCTTTTGAATCAGCCGCCACAAAATCGATCAACCGCTGTTGTGCCCAGGCTCGATCGAGAGTCTGCACTACACTTGCCCGACGAAACAACCTCTCTAGGAACGGCACACGCGGCAGCCAACGAGGACGCAGCTTCACGATTTGCCTCCCAGCATTGCGAAAACGCTCAAACTGTTCTTTAAGATAAATTCCGCCCCCGGCATTGACGCAAATCACGCCTTTAACGCGATCGGACAGCAGATCTGCCCCCCACAGCGCCACACTTCCGCCCAGCGAGTGACCGACCAACCAGGCATTCTCAATGCCCAGTTGCTCAAGCAAATCGCCCAAATCTTGCGCGTATGCCTGCAAACTATAGCCAGATTTGCTCTGGCAGGGCTGCGAGTCGCCAAACCCGCGCAGATCATAAGACAGGCAAGTGTACTCGATCGCTAATTGATCCACGATCGGCTGCCAATAATGGCGACTCAACAGCCAGCCGTGAATAAACACCAAAACCTCAGGCGAATTTGTGGGAGCCGTCAACTCATAAGCGTGCGGCGAACCCATTACATGAATGGTAGGCATCATTTCATCCTACCTTGAAGCCGATCCCAAACCTCTAAAACCGTCTTCCCAACAACCGCTGCTTCACGCCTTCTGCAATTTTTTGCCCTAAATACTCCGGGATCAAACTCTCATTGGGACCTAGCAAATAAAGAATTAACCGCGTTCGCCCTCGCCACACTAATAGATTGGCGTTGACCACTAATAAGTCTTCTTGCCAAATCGCATACATGACTTTATAAAACAACCCTGGCTGGTTATCGGCTTCAATCAACAGCGCAGGTAAGTGAAACACGGGATCGACATAAAATTCGGCTTCGACTTGCTCTAAGCCAGCGTCTAGATTAAACTCGACCGCCAGCATTTCTTCAACCTCAAAACGTCCCGCCAAGGCTTCTCGAACGGCTCGACAGACGTTTTCAGAGGTTTTATCGGTCAGGGCTTTGCCGCTTCGAGACACAATCAGCTTAATAAACACCAGCATGGGCGGGTAGATCTGCCCATATAAGCTCAAGCTATGAATCGTCAAACCATAGGCAGCTAACACGCCAAAAATGTCGCTCAACAAGAAAGACTGGTTGCGGTAAGCAAAGTGAAGGGCGCTTTTGCTGCCTTCTGCTTTTAGCTCAATGACCGCTTGGCGCGTTTTATAGAGATGGTAAGCAAGCCTGAGATTTTGCAGTTGAATTTCACTGCTGACAAATTGCTCATAAAACTGAGGAAACGCCCGATTGAAGCGCTTTAGCAATTCTACAGTCGTTGGTTTTAAGCCCGGAGCCATAAGGTGCAGAAATTCTTGCTAGATTAAAAGAATAAAGAAAAGATAAAGAACAGCGTCTGGTAAAAGCAACTTTAACGTCAATTTGTTACAAATCGGGATGAATATTCTAGTTTTGATCGACCTGTGGTTAACTGAAGGCATTTGCTTCCTCTGAGAAAGCTATCGGGAGAGAAGTCCGAGCGATATACTGTCTAATACTGCTTCATATTTACTACCTTCACCACACGCTTGCATGGGTTTCTGGAAGAGCTTATTTAGTGGAACGGATGCCTCCCCTGCCCCCAAGGCAGCCCCAATGGAGCGATATGTCGGCGATGAGGCAGACGATCGCGCCACCACCAATCGCATTTTCTTCAGCACTGAACGGGATCTTGACCTGTATGAGCTAGAAGAATTGTGTGATGCGGTGGGCTGGTCACGTCGCCCCCTGCGAAAGGTTAAAAAAGCCATTCAGCACAGCTTTTTGGTCGTCTCAATGTGGGAACAGCGAGGCGCACAACGGCGGCTGATTGGGTTTTCTCGCGCCACCTCTGACCATGCCTTTAACGCCACCGTTTGGGATGTCGTCGTCCATCCCGACTTCCAGGGGAAGGGGATGGGCAAAGCATTGATGAAATACATGATTAAGAAGCTACGCGGCGAAGACATTAGCAACATTACGCTGTTTGCCGATCCTCAGGTCGTTAATTTTTATCGTAATTTGGGCTTCATGTCTGATCCAGAAGGCATCAAAGGAATGTTCTGGTATCCAGACTAGCTAAGGGTTCCCTGACCTAGGTGAGAGGGAGACGTGGGATAGAGGAACTTTGAGTTAGCCCAGCATTCGCGCTTGTCGGCTCCACTGCTCGACCTCTCCAATTTCAGGGCATAAATCTCGACGTTGCAGAGTCGCAACTTGCAGCTTGAGCATTTGGCGATGCAAGCGATCGAGCGGAGTCTGAGCAAGCTGAGTCGGTGAAGCCACGCCAGCATGAAGCAGCAAGCCGCAATACTGACAGCCCACTCCGGGAATTCTAGCCAGGTCTGCAAGCGCCACCCATTTGTTGATATGTCGAATCGGAATTTGTAGCTGACCTGCTAGGTGATTGCGAGCTTCAGCCGTTTTGCCTTGGTTAAATAGTTGTAGCGTGGTGTGAACGCCGCAGGCGATTAAACGGGTGTGATCGTCGGTGCTTAAGCCAGGAAGGAGGGCGATCGACCAATCTGCCGAGGCAATTTCCTTGGGTTTTGCGGGGCGAGGAGATCCTTCAGGGCTTTGCGAAAGCCGATGAGAATGGGGTTTCACAAAAATGCCTCAGTTGAAGATCAGGCATTCAGTCTAGCGGACTTTTTAGATGAATATGTCTGAAGATGAAAAGCAAGCTATACTAATTTAAGTGCACAACGGGATGTAGCGCAGCTTGGTAGCGCGCCTGCTTTGGGAGCAGGATGCCGCAGGTTCGAATCCTGTCATCCCGATTTTTATTAAACTCCTTGAGTGTCACTGCTTTAGGGAGTTTTTTGATTCTGAAAGTTCTCGCTGTAGTTCTGTTAAAAATACGTTGTTTTTAGCATCCGATCGCCAAAAAATCTGAGTAGATTGCAGGTGGCTCGAACCGTTCTGTCGTCAGGTGTAGACGGCTGAGATGCTGAAATTCGCTAAATTGGTGTTAATATCTCCAAGACTCGAATCAGTCAGTGTCTAATGTCAACTCACCCAGAAATGCCGCTTTCAACCCTCTCATGTGCATTCTGGAACTATCCACTCGTCAAACCTGTCACCCATTGCTGAGACTTCAACCTTGTCAACTTTAGAGGTGCGAACCTGTTGTAATTTTGAGCCTGCTGAAGATCTAAGTCTATGGATGTGCTTAAACGATTTTGATGCGTCGTATCAAAATCCAGTCAACAATTGCAGACGTTGAATTAAGAGGAGTGAAACCAGCCAAATGAGGAAATAATCGGTCGCAGTCGGCTCTAATTTCTTCCTCATTTTTGATTTGGTTTTGATGTCGTTATTAATGCTAGGAGCAATCATGAAATCATTGGTTCGTCGGAGTGCTACGGTTGGTTTAGTCGGAACGACGATCGTCGCGTCTCTTGTAGGGGCAGGTCTGCGGGTGCTAGCGTTGACCCCAGAGCAGATTGTGCAAAAGCTTCGCCCCGTGCCGATGTTTACGATCGCTAATTCTCAAGGTGCGCCTTTAGTCGCTTCACCTCCTAATGGTCAAAAAGGTAGCCCGGTTGCTGGCGTTTTTGTGAGCCAGAGAGATGCTCAAGCGTTTTTAGAAACGCTAAAAAGCAAAAACCCAAGTCTGGCGAAAGAAGTGAAAGTGGTGCCTGTGTCGCTGGCAGAGGTTTATCAACTTGTGCAATCAAACCAGGGCAAGCCTGATCAACTCGATTTTGCCTATGTGCCGACCAAGCAGCAGCTAGATTCGGCGGTTGCGGTGCTGAAGGTGGGGGATAGTAAAGTCACTCAGTTTAACGGCACCCCGTTGTTTGTGGCACGGGCTGGCAAAGAAAAAGGATTTCTGACGATTCAGCAGGGCGAGAAGTCGGTGATTCCGATGTTCTTTAATAAAGAAGAGCTGCAAACTCTGCTCGATCGATTCAAACAACAGCAGCCCAATCTGGCTTCTAGCATTGACATTCAAGTCTTTCCATTAGAAGGCGTGGTCGAAGCGATGAAAAAGCAGAATGATCCACAGCTCGACAAAGTTGTGTTGATTCCGCCGAGAGAGTCGATCGAGTTTGTGCGATCGCTGGCACCTGCTCAGGGCGGACAGGCTCCGGCAGCACAGCCTAAGAAGTAAATTTCGCGGGTCATTCGTACTCAATTAAAGAACCGATGACCTGTGAGATTTCTGGATTAAATCTATGGCAGTGGCGACAAGAGGCTCAAGCTTCTGCGATCGACGCTGCCATTTTGCCGTCTGAGGTCGATTGGCTGCTGCAAGAGTTAGCAGGACTCGATCGCTTATCACTGCGGCTAGAGTCATTTAAGTATCAATCTCGAATCAAATTAAAGATTCCGTTTTTAGAATTAAAACAACGTTGGCAGCAACGGATCGACCAACGAGTTCCGATTCAATATTTAGCGGGATCGACTCCGTGGCGCACCTTCACGTTGAGCGTCTCTCCGGCAGTGTTAATTCCTCGCCCTGAAACAGAGGAGTTAATTGATTTAGCGATCGCGGCGACCATTCTGAATCCGGCACTCAAAACGGGAGATTGGGCAGATTTGGGAACGGGAAGTGGCGCGATCGCGATGGGTCTTGCCGATGTGTTTCCCAATGCAATCATTCATGCCGTAGATTGCAGCAGTGAGGCGTTGGCGATCGCGCAACAAAATGCTCAGAATCTTGGGTTTGGCGATCGGGTTCAGTTTTATCAAGGAAACTGGCTAGAACCCTTGGAGTTTCTCAAAGGCAAACTAAGCGGACTGGTCTCAAATCCGCCTTATATTCCCAGTCAAATGGTGCGAGAACTTCAGCCAGAAGTGACGAATCACGAGCCGCATCTTGCTCTTGACGGCGGCTCTGACGGGTTGGACTGCATTCGTCACCTGGTCACGATGGCTCCTAACTATCTGCGGATTGGTGGCGTTTGGATGGTCGAAATGATGGCAGGTCAAGCGGATGCCGTGACTCGATTGCTGACCGATCAGGGGAGTTATGGCAAGATTCAAATTCACCGAGATTTAGCAGGGGTTGAGCGATTTGCAACCGCGATCGTCCTCCAAAGTTGACTCATAAATGTATACAGGGTTGCATGACTCGATTGTAATGAGTGGCTGCAATTGAGGATGGTTCCAGTTGTTGAGATACAATCGAACCTATCAAGCTGTCGGCGAAGCGATGAACTACCAAAACATCATCACGATCGAACCTGGCAAACGCAGTGGAAAACCTTGCATCCGAGGAATGCGAATCACGGTTTATGATGTGCTGTCTTACCTCGCTTCGGGCATGACTTACCAAGAGATCTTAGAAGACTTCCCATACTTAACGCAGGAAGATATTCTCGCCTGTTTGAGCTATGCAGCCGATCGAGAGCGACAAACCCTCGTTGCTCAAGCATGAAACTTTTGTTTGATCAAAACCTGTCGCCTCGGTTAGTTAATTGTCTCGCTAACTTATATCCCAATTCAAAACACGTTTACGATGTTGAGCTTGATCAATCAACTGATCTAATTTTGTGGGCTTACGCTCAACAACATGACTTCATCATCGTTACGAGAGATGCAGACTTTAATGAGGTCAGCTTAATTCAGGGATTCCGCCTAAAGTTGTCTGGATTCGTCGTGGAAATTGTTCCACTCAGGCGATCGAGTTGATGCTGCGGTTGCACTTCGAGACTATTCAATATCTCAACGAAAACCCCAACGCTGGGATATTGACCCTGTTTTAGAATGAAAAACCACCCTATCAACGTGTTTTAAGCTGACCCTCATCTAGATTGATAGCCCTTTTCCTGTGGGAAAAGGGTTTCCAAAGCTAGTTTGTGCAAACTAAAAGTCGGTCAGCTTATCGCGAGGATGATCAAGGCATCGCTAACAGGTTGAAACCTCATTCCTCTGGTTCTTTGACTAAGGCTGTGTGCGCCGATCGAGCCAACTGTCTAATCTGCTCTAGGTCAGGCGGAGTCAGCCCATTTTCTAGACTTAGCCACAGCAGATACTCAATGTTTCCGGCAGGTCCAACGAGGGGCGACCAGGTGAGTCCGCGATAGCTCCAGCCGAGCTGTTGGGCAGATTGCAAGACTTGGAAGATGGCTCCCGCTTGGTCTTTAGGATCGCGAACGACACCTTTTTTGCCGACTCGATCGCGCCCAACTTCAAACTGGGGCTTGACGAGCAGCAGCATCTCGCGCGGCGCTTGCAGCAGGTTCCACATCGCTGGCAGCACTTTTGTGAGGGAGATAAATGACACATCGACCACACCCAAATCGGGATGGGTCTGATCGGGGGCATATAAGTCTTCTGATCTGAGATTTCGCAGGTTTGTGCGTTCTCGTAAGATGACGCGGGGATCTTGTCTGAGCTTCCAGGCGACTTGCCCGTAGCCTACGTCAATGCCGTACACCAATTTTGCACCCGCTTGCAGCAGACAGTCTGTAAAGCCTCCGGTTGAGATGCCGCCATCGAGACAAGTTCGATCGCTGACCTTAATCTCAAAAACTTGCAGCGCTTTGATCAGCTTTTCACCCCCACGGGAGACATAGGGCGATCGCTGCTTGATTTGAATCTCGGCGCTGGTGTTAACTTCGGTGCCGGGTTTGTCGATGAGTTGGCGATCGACCCTGACTTCTCCGGCTTGGATCAGGCGCTGTGCCTGTTGGCGAGAGTCACAGAGGGCACGGTCTACCAGTAAAGTGTCGAGGCGCTGCTTCAAGAGTTTTGAGTTTTAAGTTTTGAGGGCTGCGTAGTCATGATAGCGAGGACGGTTACGGTTCAGAACACGATCGTCCATGTTCAAGATGAGAAGTTTCGTGCTCAGAACACGAACGATCGTGTTCAAGGTGAGAATGTTGCGGCTTGGAAGGCGATCGTTCGTGCTCAAAGCGAGAAGTTTCGTGTTCTGGACACGATCGTTCGTGTTCAAAGTGAGAATGTTGCAGTGTGGAAGGCGATCGTTCCGCTTCAAACCTAGAATCTTCCTGCTGGAAACACGATCGTTTCTATCTAAGAGGTCGTTTGTGTCATTCCTTGACGAAGAAGCTCAAGATTTTCTCGTACCGTTTGGGTGTTGGGATGGGTTTCTCCTAACTTTTCGAGGGCGATCGACAACGCTTGCAGGTAGAGCGGTTCGGCTTCAGGGTAGCGTCCTTGCGATTCATACAGTCCTGCCAAATTATTGAGGCTGGTTGCCACAGCGGGATGGTCATCTCCTAACTGGCGTTGCCTGATTTCGAGTGCCTGGAGATAGAGCGGTTCGGCTACAGGGTAGCGTCCTTGCGATTTATACAGTCCTGCCAAATTGTTGAGGCTGGTTGCCACAGCGGGATGGTCATCTCCTAACTGGCGTTGCCTGATTTCGAGTGCCTGGAGGTAGAGCGGTTCGGCTTCAGGGTAGCGTCCTTGCGATTTATACAGTGATGCCAAATTATTGAGGCTGGTTGCCACATCGGGATGGTCATCTCCTAACTGGCGTTGCCTGATTTCGAGTGCCTGGAGATAGAGCGGTTCGGCTTCAGCGTAGCGTCCTTGCGATCGATACAGATATGCCAACCAAGATAGGCTATTTGCAAAATCCTCTTCTTGATCGCTCACTCCTTGCAGGTCAATCGCTTTGCGAAAGTAGCCAATTGCCGTCTCCTGTTCTTGCTGATAGTCGATCGCTTCTCCCCATTCTGCTCTGCCAGCATAGAGCCGCCCCATTTGGTTATACAGCGTTGCCAATAAAGGATCGTCAGGGCGTTTTTGCTCGGTTTGGGCGATCAGCGCTTGCAAATCTGCCAGGGGCAACAGAATATCATCTTCGATCGCCAGCCCCATTTCCGCCAAGATGGGTTGAAACGATTCAAGCTGTGCGCTCTTCACCGCCGCAGTTTGGCGCGACTCAAACCGGAACACCCCTTTACGCCAACCCCAAAAATCTGGCGCTTTCCGCTCCATCTGCGTCAGCAATTGCGTCGTCACCCACAGCACGATCGGGAACCGAAACTCTGGCAACGCCTCCCGCGTCCACTGCAAATAGCCAAAAAAAGCATCCTGCTCCGATTTTTCCTCACCCAACTGCAAGAAATAAAGCTGCTCTGCCCCAGTCACCATCACCACCGATCGACCGCCCTCACGCAGATAATCATCGGTCTGCATTCTTTGCAAAATCGTCATCTTAAGACTCGGTTCTCCCCGAATCAACAAAAGTCGATGGCAGCGAATATCTGGCTGCAAATCTGCCTCAAGTCGGGTAATTAATTCGTCACGAAACTGACCGTTATCACAGACCGCAATCAGCACACTAAAAAACCCTTGACTCGCCTCGATCGTGACGAGCAAATCTTCATACGCCTCCAGGTTTTCTGCATCCAGTGCGGCTACGTCAGACATTAGATTAGATTCCTATCGGTTAGTAGTTCAACCACGATCGGGTGTACGTCATACCAAGTTCTATGATTGCGATATTCTAAAACATGCAGCCCGTGCAGTAAGTCTAAAAACTCTTTTTGCGTCGGATCATCGGGCATTAATTCGGTATAAACCTTGGGCAAAATCTCGTAATCAACCTTTCCTAGTCGAATCGAAAAATCATTCCGCAGTTTGTTTACTGCTTCTTCTAAAATTGCATCATCGATGACGATCGTCTGCGTCGGATCACGACGAATTAACCGCAGACAGATTCGACAGCACTCGTTCGCAATCCGAATTAGCTCTCGTAAAACGCCGCCACTGTAGCGAATCATCTTTTCTGCCGTCTGTCTGTCTAAGAGATGATCTGGAATTCGCTTGTGGAGAATCTCACACAAGACATCTATGACTTCTGGTTTGGGAACTGCATTGGGGTTGCGGCATTCGTCTTTTGCAAACAGCTTTAGAACGGGCATACTCACCAATTGATTATTGGTTTCTGTCTCGATCGTCGGCAAGATCTCTTTATCTCGCAGCGTCGCCATCGGAATCGTATAAATAATGTGAAATCCGGGCAGACAAAGCGTTTTAATATTGTCTCTAAAAATGGGTCTAACCACCGAAAGTTCTAATTTATCTAAATCATCAATAATCACTAAAATCGTTTTTTTAGTTGCAGCTTGCAAGACCGCAGCAATAATATTGAGTTGACTGACCAATTCAGACGTGTTTCGCTCAAACTTTTGCTTAATTTCTTTACGCACACCCGCATTGGTTTGTAGCTGCAAACTAAAGGCTTCTAATAGATTAAATCCGACTTTGGCTTCCCCTTTTAATTCTTTAACATCCGTTTGAGTTTGTTCAGCAAACCACTTATAAATTGCATCTTGCGTAGACTTGGGAATGTCAACCCGATGCTTTTCTGCCTCGACCATTAAATTGAGCGCGATCGCAAACAAAATATTGATGTGATCGACATCCGACATTTCAATCACTTTTGCGATCGAAAACAGCACCACAAAATAGCGATCGCCCATCAACGGACTGCGACTAAACTCCGCTAACAACGTCGATTTTCCACACCCGCGATGTCCCGAAAAAATAACTTTGCTATCCGCCGCCCCACTGTCTTCTACCAGTTGCACTAATTCTTCAATCACCTGTTCGCCATACTTGACTCCAAAGCGATCGAGATCCTTTTGATCTAACAAAGGCAGCAGATCGAGATTTCTGTATGCCGTCTGAAACAGAGTCAATAAATTATCAGCCATACTTCGCTCATCAGAAATGTGCTATCAACATCATCCTCCACTTCCTGATCTAGCGTATCTTAATCATTCATCCCTCCTTATCCTTCTTTATGCTCCACGGTTTCATCCCGCCCGATCGCTTCTTTCCCTATCTCACCTGGACAGATATTCAGGCGATGCCCGACAAAGAAAATGTTGTGATTGTGCAGCCAATGGGCGCGATCGAGCAACACGGACCGCATTTGCCGTTAGCGGTTGATGCCGCCATTAGTGTCGCAGTCTTGGGCAAAGCGTTGAGTCAATTGGATGCCAGCATTCCCGCTTATGCGCTGCCGTGTTTAGATTACGGTAAATCAAACGAGCATTGGCACTTTCCGGGCACAATTACGCTCAGTGCTCAAACGCTGCTGGCAGTGCTGATGGACGTTGCAGAAAGCGTCTATCGAGCCGGATTTCGCAAACTGGTGTTTATGAATTCTCACGGGGGACAGCCGCAGATCATTGAGATTGCGGCACGAGATCTCCATCAAAAATATGAAGATTTTATCGTGTTTCCGCTGTTCACTTGGAAGGTGCCGAAGGTGCCGATCGAGTTAATCACTCCCAAAGAATTGGCGCTCGGCATTCACGCCGGAGATGCTGAAACGAGCTTGCTGCTGTCAATCTTGCCTGATCAGGTGAAAATGGATCGGGCTGTGGCAGAATATCCGCTTGATGAGCCGCGATCGGGCTTATTGAGCATGGAAGGAGCACTGCCGTTTGCTTGGACAACGCGGGATTTGAGCAAGAGTGGCGTGTTGGGCGACCCGTTACCTGCAACCCAAGAGAAGGGCGATCGCCTCCTCGAAGCACTTGCAAATGGCTGGGTCGATGTGATTAAAGAGGTCTATACGTTTCGACAACCGCAGGCGTGGCATTGATACGATCGCTCACAAATCATCTAGGTTTGTAACGGTCAATACTCCTTATTTTGAGATCCCACTAGAATTGAAAGCAATCGGGTACGATAGCCTTGTTCATCCCTTCATTGGAGAAATCAAATGGCAGAACTCACCTGTGCGGTTCCGGTTCCAACGACGCTACAAGAACTTGATGAAGCGGTTAAAAAGTTTCAAGTGAGCGATTTAGATGGCTCTGAGCTTTATTGCCAGTGGCAAGCCATTCGGGATGCGTCACTGGCGCAGTTGACGATCGAGTCTGACAAAAATTTGGTTGCAGGTGGCGATAGTTACTAATTAGAGATTAGGGATCAAGGGTATGCTGAGTCTTGATTTCTGATTCCCCAACGTGCTATGCTCGACGATCGTCAGTTTGCCTCTGCTACCGAGCGCAATCGAGAACCGATTCTTGAGGTGCTGCTGCAAGTGTTGCCGCCGACGGGCACTGTGTTAGAGATTTCTAGCGGCACCGGAGAACACGCGGTCTTTTTTGCGCCTCGACTTGCGCCTCGCAGGTGGTTGCCGTCTGATCCCAACCCTGCTGCACGAGCCAGTATTGCCGCGTGGCGATCGCGTCAACCTGCGGAAAACTTAGAGGCATCGATCGCGATCGATGCCCGTGATTCAATCTGGACGATCGCGCCCGATCAGCAGAAATCGCTCACGGCGATCGTCAACATCAACATGGTTCACATTGCGCCGATGTCAGCCTGTGTCGGGTTGATGAGAGGAGCGAAAAGACTGCTCCCTGCCGAAGGAGTTTTGTATTTATACGGTCCCTTTAAGCAGGGTGGAAGACCGATGGAAACGAGCAATGTGACGTTTGATGAAAGTCTGCGGACGCGCAACTCAGAGTGGGGCATTCGGGATTTAGAGGAAGTGATGGCGATCGCCCAGTTACATGATCTTTCGCTGGTCAAAATTTACGCAATGCCAGCCAACAATCTTTCGGTTGTTTTCCGTCGTGTTTAGAAACGTGATCACGACTAATGGACATTGCGAGATGTGTTTAAACGTTGCGAAAGTTTATTATTTGAAAACTTCCTCACAGCTTCCTCATATTTAAATTCTATCGTCAAGAATAACGCCAGCGATACGCAAAAAGTGTCGGCGATAACATTCGTTTTTGACGCTTTAAAAATGATCACTACATGCCCTTGTTGTTCTAATCCAATGCTGCGCCACATTCGCCACGGATCGCTGTACTGGTTCTGCCGCACCTGCTGGTCAGAAATGCCTAACCTACATTATTCAGTCGCTCGATCGCTGCCTCCAAAGATTTTATTAGAGTCAAGTTACTTGCTCTATCGTTAAGCATGATCTCAGTTGCTTAGGATCGTGGCTTAAATAACCTGTAAGACTTGTGAGCGTCTTCTGCCCTCCTCACGAAGTGGGGCAAAGCCCTCGCCAACCCTTCTGCCTAGGGAGAAGGGAGTCAGAGTCTTGTTCCCTCTCCTTGAGGAGAGGGCTAGGGTGAGGGTGAGAAGGTGCACCTTAATAAATCCACGTTCCTTAGTAATCTGCTAAACCTCTACCTTTAGAGAGAGCACCGATCGTCCGTCATCTATTGGATTATGAAAAGAACTGTGTTCACATGATCCAGTGGGTCTAAACGGCGTTTCAAAACGGGGCGGAAACGGTGACGGCTGAGAATCGATCGGCGATCAAGGTTGCTTTGTGGGAGCAAGAACAGGAGTTTGAAACGACATTTGACCTAGCAGGAGTGGGGATCGCCCACGTTAGCACTACAGGGCAGTGGCTCAGGGTAAATCAAAAACTCTGTGAAATCGTAGGGTATTCTCACCAAGAGCTGATCCAGAGAACGTTTCAAGACATTACCTACGCTGAAGATCTTGAACCCGATCTAGACCACATGCAGCAACTGCTAGCGGGTGAAGTCCAAAACTACTCGCTAGAAAAACGATGTATCTGCAAAGACGACAGCCTAGTTTGGATTAATCTCACCGTCTCTCTAGTTCATGAACCTGATGGTGATCCTAAATATTTTATTGCAATCATTAAAGATATTAGTGACCGCAAACGTCACGAAGCCGAACTGAAACAAGCCAAAGACGATCGCGATCGCTTCTTTACGCTCTCGTTAGACCTGCTGTGTGTCGTAGGATTAGATGGTTACTTTAAGCGCATCAATCCCGCCTTTGAGAGAATTCTTGGCTATGATGCTGCCGAACTTCTAGGCAAGCCTTTTCTCGAATTTGTGCATCCTGACGATCGGGCAATCACTCTGACAGAAGTCGAGACTCTGGCGACCGGGGTCGCAACGCTGCATTTTGAGAATCGCTATCGCTGTCAAGATGGGTCATATCGCTGGCTTGATTGGGTGTCGGTGCCCGTCGTTGAAGAAGGCTTGGCTTATGCCGTTGCCCATGACGTGACTCAACGCAAACAAGCCGAACTCGAAATCAAGCAACTCAACGAAGGGCTGGAGATAAGAGTTAAACAGCGCACCGCTCAACTCGAAGCGGCAAACAAAGAACTAGAGTCGTTCTCTTACTCGGTGTCTCACGATTTGCGGGCACCGTTGCGCCACATTGCTGGGTTTGTGCAGCTTTTAAAAGCGCGACTCGAACCTGAAAATTTGGATGAAACAAGCGCTCGTTATGTCACTACGATCGTCAACACGACCAAACAAGCTGGAGTGTTGATTGATGATTTGCTGACCTTCTCGCGAATGGGGCGATCGGAGATGCACACCATCGCATTTAGTCTGGCAGAATTGCTCAAAGAAGTGAAACGGGAAATCGATCTGGATGTGGGCGATCGGGTGATTCAGTGGAAGATCCATTCTCTACCCGTGGTTCAGGGCGATCCCTCGATGTTGAGGCTGGTTCTTCGCAATCTGCTCGAAAATGCAGCGAAATATACTCGTTTGTGTGAAAAAACCGAAATAGAAATTGGCAGTTTTGACCACCCAGATGAAATGATATTTTTTGTACGCGATAATGGCATCGGTTTTGATATGCGATATGTTGACAAACTGTTCGGCATCTTTCAGCGGCTTCATGTGGGCACTCAGTTTGAGGGCACAGGCATTGGGCTGGCAAATGTCCAACGCATTATTCACCGTCACGGTGGGCGAGTGTGGGCAGAGGGAGTCGTCGATCGGGGGGCAACGTTCTATTTTTCACTACCCAAAAGTCGAACCGGAAGTCCAGCCGGGTTACTAATCTCAGATTACTGATCCCTCACAGTTAACGACGCACTGCCGACTGACGCACTACCCTTAGCGGACTGCGGAGGATCGGACTACGGAGTAAGAAAGGAGTATGACCTAGATCAATGCCAGAACCAGATATGAGACGTGTTTTGCTAGTCGAAGACAGTTCAAATGATGTGGAATTGATCTTAAACTCGCTGTCTGAAAATCACTTAGCAAACGAAGTGGTCGTGGTGCGAGATGGGGAGGAGGCGTTAAATTATCTTTATCGTCGAGGCATCTTTAAGATGAGAATGGAGGGCAACCCAGTCGTGGTGTTGCTCGATCTCAAGCTTCCCAAGATTAATGGCATGGAGGTGATGACCCAAGTTAAAGCTGATCCGGCATTTCGCTTGATTCCGATCGTGGTGTTGACTTCATCGCGAGAAGAACCAGATTTGCTGCGCTGCTATGAATTGGGTGCCAACGCCTATGTCGTTAAGCCGATTGACTTTCATGAGTTTGTAGATGTGATTAAACAAGTGGGGTTATTTTGGGCGGTCGTCAATCAGCCGCCACCTGGGTCGCTACCCTCGATCGCTCGATAGTCCTATCCGGTTTCATCTAACTCTCTGTTGAGTTGGCACGTTTGGCAAAATGTCCCCGCTTGACAGACACTTCGACGGACACGATATCAAGGTTAACTCTATGCCATTTCTTCAATTTCTCTTGTTAGAAGATAGCTCTCTAGATGCCGAACTGATTCAGGCAACGCTAACGAATGGAGACATTGAGTGTGAACTGGTGCGGGTGCAGACTCGATCGACGTTTATAGAGACACTCAACTCAATGACGTTTGATTTAATTTTGTCTGATTATTCGCTGCCTAGTTTTGATGGCATTGCAGCGCTAGACCTTGCTCGTGACATCTGCCCCAACGTGCCGTTTATTTTGGTGTCGGGCACCTTGGGCGAAGAGTTGGCGATCGACACGCTCAAACGGGGTGCCACTGACTATGTGCTCAAGCAGCGACTAGAGCGACTGGTTCCGGCGGTCAATCGGGCACTGAGAGAAGCTCAAGAACGGCGTGACTATCAACACGCGATCGCAGCGCTACATCTCAGCGAACGGCGCTTTCGCACTTTGGCAGATGCCGTCCCCAATTTTGTTTGGATCAATAACGCTGACGGTGAAGCAGACTACTTAAATTCTCGCTGGCAAGAATACACGGGCACCTCTTTTGGAGTTCAAAAAGCACAAACCTGGGTAGGAGCGACGCATCCTGACGATATGGAAGCCGTGACTGAGACGAGAACGATCGGCATTCGATCGGGCAATCCCTACGAAATAGAGTGCCGAATTCGCCGACATGACGGCGTTTATCGATGGCATTTGGTGCGAGTCGTGCCCTTTAAAGATGAGCAGGATCAGCTTCTCTATTGGTATGGCACCGCAACCGATATTGATGATGCTAAACGGCTCTATCATCAAGCAAAAGAGGCAAACCGCATTAAAGATGAGTTTCTAGCCGTTCTTTCTCACGAATTGAGAACGCCATTAAACCCGATCGTAGGGTGGTCAAGGCTGTTACGGGCAAAGCCTCCTGACCCAATCACGTTGGCGCGGGGGCTAGAGACCATTGAGCGAAATGCCAAAATTCAAACTCAGTTGATTGAAGATTTGCTAGATGTCTCTCGAATTCTGCGGGGCAAATTTAGCTTAAATGCTCAACCCGTCAATTTAGTGACCGTGATTGAATCAGCGTTAGAAACGGTTCGATTATCGGCAGACGCAAAATCAATTCAATTAGAATTTAATGCTGCTGATAACATCAACTACGTCGCTCTCGGTGATGCAGGTCGATTGCAGCAGGTGATCTGGAATCTACTCTCAAATGCAATCAAATTTACTCCCAATCATGGACACGTTGAGATTGAACTGACGATTGACTCTACACATACTCTTGCAGATGAGCAATACGCCAAAATTACGGTTCGCGATACGGGTAAAGGCATCGATTCTGAGTTTTTGCCCTATGTGTTCGACTCCTTTCGACAGGCAGATGGCAGCACGACTCGCACGTTTGGCGGCTTAGGGTTGGGTCTGGCGATCGTGCGTCATCTGATCGAGCTTCACGGCGGCACAGTCGAGGCAATTAGTCTCGGCGACGGGGAAGGGTCAACATTTACCGTGAAGCTACCGCTTTTAAAGCATGAGGGCGGCGGACTAGATGAAAATAGAAATTCATCCTTTAACCTCCATTCTTCACCGCTTCCCCTCGCGGGTCTGCGGATTTTGGTCGTGGATGATGAGAGAGATACGCTAGGTTGGATGACGATTTTGTTAGAGCAGTCGGGGGCGATCGTACACTCAGCTTTGTCGGCAGAAAAGGCGTTTGCAGCGATCGAGCAGTTTAAGCCAAACATTCTCTTAAGCGATATCGGGATGCCAGAAGAAGATGGCTATATGCTGCTCAAGCGGGTGAGAGCGTCCGAAAACGGGAGTCAAATTCCGGCGATCGCGTTGACTGCCTACGCAAGAATAGAGGATCGAGAACGAGCGATCGCGGCTGGCTTTCAAGATCATTTAGCGAAACCGATCGAGCTAGAGCAATTGATTAAAGCTGTAATCAAAGCAAGAGCCAGAGAGTTCAATCCCTCTGGCTCGTAAAGTCTGATTTTTGGTCATTGCTGAATCTAGGCAATTCATACCTGGATTCAGCAACGCCGATTTTTGAAATCTACCTAAGCAGCCATCTCAACAACTTTTGATTGTTCTCGACTGACTTGCACCTGACCGTCTTCGTCGATATCGACGATCGCCACATCACCTGACTGAATCCGACCTGACAAAAAGGCTTCTGCCAAGCTGTCTTCTAAGAGCCGAGAGATCGCTCGACGCAGAGGACGTGCCCCATAGCTGGGGTTATAGCCTTCGACGACGACACGGGCTTTGAAGCGATCGCTCACCTCTAAGCCGATGCCTTGTTCATTCAAACGATCAGCAGCTTCACGAATCAGTAGATCGGCGATTTGAGTCACCTCATCGCGAGTTAACTGACGGAAGACGATAATCTCATCAAGACGGTTGAGAAACTCAGGACGGAAGTAGTTTTTCAACTCGTCGTTGACCTGATTGCGAATGCGGCTATATTGTGCCGATTCTTGGGTTTCAGATGAGATTTCAAAGCCCAGACCTGAGCCGCCTTTCTCGATCGCTTTTGAGCCGAGGTTAGAGGTCATGATCAGCAGCGTATTTTTAAAGCTGACTGTGCGACCTTTGGCATCGGTAAGGTGCCCTTCATCTAACAGTTGCAGCAGCATATTGTAGACATCGGGGTGAGCTTTCTCGATTTCGTCGAACAAGATCACGGTGTAGGGTTTGCGGCGCACGGCTTCGGTGAGTTGACCGCCTTCGTCGTAGCCGACATAGCCCGGAGGTGACCCGATCAGCTTCGAGACAGTGTGTGACTCCATAAACTCAGACATATCGAGCCGAATCATCGCATCTTCAGAGCCAAACACATTGGCAGCTAGAGCTTTGGCAAGTTCAGTTTTGCCTACTCCAGTCGGACCAGAGAAGATGAAGCTGGCGATCGGGCGATCGGGACTTTGCAATCCGACTCTGGCGCGTTTGATGGCGCGAGAAACGGCGGTGACTGCTTCTTGTTGTCCGACAATCCGCTCATGCAGGGTGTCTTCTAAATGCAGCAAGAGAGCCGATTCTGATTCGGTCAGCTTGTTGACGGGAATGCTCGTCCAAGACGATACCACTTGGGCAATGTCTTCTTCGGTAACGATCGGGGAGATCGTAGGAGCCGCTTCTCCTGCCTTTGAGCTACGTGCCGCCTGAATTTGCGCTTCTAGTTCGATCTCACGATCGCGCAGTTTTCCAGCTTCTACAAAGTCTTGCGCTTCGACGGTGGCTTGCTTGGCTTGGGTGACTTGACGCAATTCTTTCTTAAGCGCTTTGGCAAGAGACTGATAAGAATGTCTCAGCCGCACCATAGAACTGGCTTCGTCGATCAGGTCAATCGCTTTGTCAGGCAAGAACCGATCGGTGATATAGCGATCTGAGAATTTCGCCGCCGCTTCGATCGCAGCGTTGCTAATCGTGAGCTGATGGTGTTGCTCGTAGCGATCGCGCAAGCCGCGCAAAATCTCGATCGTTTCGTCAACAGACGGTTCGCCCACCATGACAGGTTGGAATCGTCGCTCTAATGCCGCATCGCGCTCGATGTGTTTGCGATATTCATCGAGAGTAGTTGCCCCAATGCACTGCAATTCACCTCTTGCCAGGGCTGGCTTGAGCATATTTGCGGCATCGGTTCCGCCTTCTGCACCGCCTGCACCGACTAGGGTGTGAATCTCGTCAATCACTAAAATAATATTGGTTGACTGACGCACTTCTTGCATGATGTTGTTGAGACGCTCTTCAAAATCGCCCCGAAACTTGGTTCCGGCAAGCAAAGACCCGACATCTAAACTAATGATCTGTTTGTCTTGCAGCAGTTCGGGAATGTCTTGGTTGTGAATTCGCACGGCTAACCCTTCGGCGATCGCGGTTTTGCCGACTCCCGGTTCGCCCACTAAGACGGGATTGTTTTTGGTGCGACGACCCAGAATTTGAACCACGCGATCGATTTCAGTTTGGCGACCGACCACGGGATCGAGTTTGCCTTCTGCGGCGAGACGCGTCCAGTTAGTGCCAAATTCGTCGAGGGCAGGAGTGTGATCGCCTGCCGTTTTTTGCCCCGGACGCTCTTTGACGTTGCCCGCAGGAACGGAGGCGACTTGTCCGAGCGCCCGAATAATCTCGGTGCGAATCTGTGCTAGGTCAACGCCAAAGTTGGTCAGCACTTTAGAACCCACGCCCTGACTGTCTTGCACAAGGCTGAGGAGCAGATGCTCTGGGTGAATATAGCGATGGTCAAGCTGGCGAGCCTGCTCAAACGCACTCTCTAAAATGGATCGGGTTTTGGGGGTGAAGGGAAGATCTGCCAAGGTTGATCCCGTCCCTCGACCGACAATTTTTTCGACTTCCAGGCGTGCTTTTTCTAGCGTGATGCCAAACTCGTTCAGCACAGTGACCGCGATCGTGTCTTTCTGTCTGAGTAAGCCCAGCAGAACCGCCTCGGTGCCCACAGAGTTTTGCCGCATCCGACGCGCTTCTTCTTGAGCAAACATGATGGCAGCGATCGCCTGATTGGTGAAATTTTCAAACATCTCGACTTTCTCCACTAGGCTGTTTCAGCTTGAGTAGGCAGATCGCATGACGGTAAACACTTTTGGGGCGGCTGTTGACCAAATCCTTGAGAATGTATCGCAACGAGATCGAGACCTACTTATCAATGTGTAAACTTTTCTTTCGTTATGTTTCCCTACTGTAGCGAGGGCAAAACATCATCAACTAGGGAGGAAAACCGTCGCAACAGTAGGGCACGAAGTACGGTCAGACTGAGGGTGTGAGGGCGGTTAATGCGCTTGACTAGACGGTCTTTTTCTGAATGATGTCTTTAACAGTTTGGTCTGTTGAGAGATTCAAAGTTGAGCGATATACTACCCTAAAAGATAAAACGTTGATCGAATGGTTTAGCTTCAAATTCTGAACCAACGATCGCTACTTTTAGGAGAATTATCAGGATGAATCTTATCGCTTGGGCTATTTTGGGCATTGTGGCAGGCGCGATCGCCAAACTTCTCTACCCTGGCAATCAGGGAGGCGGCATCCTCAGCACGATGATCTTGGGCATTATTGGCGCATTTTTGGGCGGCAGTGTCGTGACACTTGTGACAACCGGAACGATCGCTCTAGCAACGTTTCCTGGCATTCCGGGGCTGGTTGTGGCGATTTTGGGCGCGATGATTGCGATCTTTTTGTGGGGGCTGGTCACTGGCAGCGCAGCTTAATCGATCGAACCGCTTCCATCGATCTTGAAAGCTCCCTAAATTCTTCTAGAAGTGGCAAATTTAGGGAGCTTTTAGCGTTGGTTTGAATGAGAGTCAACGATGGAACGGAACCACGATTAAAGGAATCAAGACGAACAGCAGCCATAGCCACGATCTGCTCTCAGGCTCAGTTGATTCGGGTTCTAAAAGGGCGTTGATGCGCTCATCGAGTCGGTTTCTCACTGCCACACTGCTAAAGGACGCACAGAATTCAGGCTGCATCTGAGGAGCGCTAACGACTGAGAGCAGCGCTTCAGCGAGCAGCAGACCATCGACGTGTTGAGATGCCCAGCGATCGGCTCTGAGTTCTCTTAAAATCAGCAGTTCTTGCCAGAGCGCTTCGGTTTGAGGCAGCCAAGCCGTTAGCTGTCGGAGCCAGCCCAGCCAGAAAAACCAGAAGGTATCGCGGTAGTGCAGATGCCCTTGTTCATGCACAAAGACAACTTCTAAGTGGGCAGAGTCGAGAGAATCTAGCAGCCCTTGACTGACGACCAACTCTGGCTGCCAGAATCCAATTTGCGCCACATAAGGAGTCGGGATATCAACCAATCGGGCGGGTTTGCCGTGTTGCTCTGATCTGGGATAGCGCCGAACTTGTTGGAGCGATCGCCGTGCCTCGATCGTCAAACTCAAACCCAGAAAGAGAGCGGTGCTGAGAAACGCGATCGCGGCATAATAACTGCCCCACCCTTCCCACCAGCGCACCATTTGCCCACGCGGTCCCATAAATAGGAGGGCGATCGCGGTGGTCACGAGCAACAGAGGCGACACCAGAAAAAAGCCGAGGGTGCGATGCCAGCGATCGCTCCACCTATAGCCATCGCCACTTTGCTTAGGACATTTTTGGTAGTGTGCTTCGCGTGCTGCCAAAAATGTCCCTGTCCTAACCTATGTGGCGGTAGCTATACCTGTGGGAATGGTGGCGATTTGACGAATGCCCCAGGCAACGCCCAACGCGGCTGAGAGCAGGATTAAGTGCATCATTGAGCTTCCCTCGCTTTGCGGATGGCTTGTAGTCGTTGAGCGATCGCTTCTAGCTGTTCGACGCTGGCTTGATCGAGGCTATCGGCAAAGGCAGCGACGATATCGGGGTTGCCGACGGCTAAAAATTGATTGAGTTGTTCATAGGCTTGCAGAGCGCTGGCTTCGGCTTTTGAGAGCAGGGGCTTCCATGAAAAGCTGCGCTCTTGTTTGTCACAGACAAGCCAGCCTTTTTTGGTGAGACGGTTTAAAACAGTCGTCACAGAGGTGTATGCCAACGGGTGCGACCTCTATTTGATACTATTAGAGGGCAACGGAAAAGCCGTATTGATTCAGTTTGTTCCAGAATTGATCCCAACGCGTTGAGGTCAAGACC